>NZ_JBICUT010000015.1:0-218501 GCF_043198445.1 Spirillospora sp. NPDC048823
ACTGGTCGGGCTGAAGGGATATGTCACCAACATCCCCGCCACCTGCATGGACGCGGCCGAGGTGATCGCGTCCTACCACGACCTGTGGCACGTCGAGCAGTCCTTCCGGATGAGCAAGACCGACCTGAGGGCACGGCCAATGTTCCACCACACCCGCGACGCGATCGAAGCCCACCTCACTATCGTCTTCACCGCCCTGGCCGTCAGCCGCGAGGCCCAGAACCGCACCGGGCTCGCGATCCGCAACCTCGTACGCCAGCTACGGCCACTGCGCAGCGCGACCATCGCGGTCAACGGCACCCAGCAGACCTTCCCGCCCGCCGTCACCACCCGCCAACGCAAGATCCTCGACGCCCTGAACACCCCACGCGCCACGCACTAACCAATTGAGCCAACTCAGGAGAAGATCATGACGCCATCGGTGGGCGCGGGCTGCTGCTGATGGCGCAGCTCGTCCACGACTGGGGCGTCCGCCCGCTCAACGAGGAGGGAAAGATCGTATGGGCTCGCTGCGCCCGCTGAACGTCCAGGCGCAACGCCACCTGCTCCGCTGGCGCACCCAACGAGGCCGCACCACCGCGATCCGCTACCTGGACCTGCTCGCCGTGGCCATCGCGTCCAGGGGCTACCGGTGCGTGAAGCTCTACCAGGCCGACGAGTTCCCCACCCGTCCGCCGCTGCTGTGGGTCTTCGCCTTCGGCCCCGACCACCACGTCCGCGTCGCGGTCAGTGTCCGCGCCGTGGCCGGCGGCACCTGGGCCTACCACGAGGCCGGACGCGGCGGACACGGCTACCTCTGCCCCTGCGGCGACACCAAATACGCGGCCGATCAAATCGATGCAGTCCTCAAACACCGCATGTTCCCCACCACCTGGTGAACACCGCCCCCGGCTCGGAAAGAGTTCCGCGATAACTGGGTGGCCGGGGTGAACGAGAGTCCTTTTCAACGTTCGCGACCGATTCTCGCTCAGGCTTTCGGCCATGTCGCGCCGGTCAGTGCCGAGTCGCAGAGTCGTCCATGGATCGCTCGCCCATGCGGGATGGACAGCGGAGTTCCGCTGGGCCGGTTCTGTAATGCGCAAGCACGGGAACTGGCTCTGCTAGGGGCCGGCGGTTTGGCGGCGTCCTCGGGTGGTGGTTCCGGCTCGTGGGGAGCCGTTTCTGTGTCGGTACCGGCGGGCGGGTGAGCGGGGACTGCACGGGACAGCGGGCTGTTCCCAGGGATTGGGGACGTCGGGTGCCGGTAGGGGGCGGCGTCGGTGGTTTCCGTCTTCCGGCGGGATCAGCCGGTAGGTGAATCGGCCGTCCCCGCCTCGGACTATGTGGATCTGGTCGGGGTTGGCCGCCTTGAACCGGTTGTGGAATCCGCAGGTCAGCGCGAGGTTGTCGATGTCGGTGGGTGCGTGGCCCAGGGCCCAGCCGTTGATGTGGTCGACCTCGCACAGCGTCCCGGGTACCTCGCAGGCCTGCACCGCGCACGTCGGGTAGAGCGCCTCGAGTACTCGGCGCTGCCCCGGGGTGGCGAACCGGACGGTGCGGCCGAGGTAGAGCGGGATGTGACCGCTCCCGAGGACGAGCGCTGACACTCCGGCCGCCAGGGCGATGCGGCGGGCCTGTTCCGGTGGGATCGGCGTTCCGTCGGCGAGGCGCGCCGGTGCTCGGCCACCTGCGAGAGTGTCCAGGTCGCAGATGACGGTGACCTTGGTGGCGCGGTGCCCGCCCGACAGGACGTGGGTCAGCGCGGCGGCGGTGCGTTCGGGCAGGTCGCGTGTGTCATCGGGTCCGGCGGGTTTGGCCAGGGGGCCGAGGGTGCCGTCCCAGAGGGCGGCGTCTTCGGCGTTGAGCCAGCCCTTGATGAAGCGACCGCCGTCCAGGGATCGGGTGGAATCGATCCAGGACCGCTCGTACCCGCGCCGGGAGTCGTCATCAGGGGTCTCGGAGTCGTCGCGTTCGGCGATCAGGTCGGTGATCCGGGTGCCGAACGCGGCGACCTTCCCGGCGGAGAACCCCTTCCCGGCCAGGTCGAGCAGGATCTCCTCGGCCGCCGCGCAGTCGGCGTCGTCCAGGCGGGCCACGGCGGTGGCGATGGTGGCGGCGTACCCGTAGGACAACTCCCCGGACGCCAGGCGTTCAGCGGTCTGAGGGAGGCGGTGACGTTCACGGGCCAGCGCGATGCGTTCCTTGGCGCGGGCCTCCCGCATCCCCAGCCGGGTCCGCAGCCAGCTCCGCATCGACGGGTATCCCCACCGGCGCATCTCACCCGAGACGTCTACCCGCCCGATCATCCCGGCCAGGGCACTTTCTTGCAGGTCTGCCGTTCGGGCGAGGGTTTCAGCGTCGTGCATGCAGACAGCCGCCGACTCGGGAGGCTCCCGCCGGGCGAGTTCGGCCGCGATCGCAGCCGCCGCGTCCACCAGCTCACTGGTGGACATCGACGCCACATCGATCACCGACCTCGAACACATGACTCTATGTTATCGAACGGATACCAACGGTTCGGCCGTTTGAAGGTGACAATATTGAGACTTCCTGGATAGCGAATCACTCAGAAGCCGCCGATGGCCTTTCATCTCCATGGACGGGAGACCGGGCCGGCTTTGGCCGGTCGAATGTGCCTGTGCGGGTAAGGGTGGATCGAGCACCTCTTCCGGCATCTGATGTTCTCGACAAAATTGGCGAACCGGTGGAAATCGTCCCAAGGCGGGCGGCCCGCCGATCTCGGCGGCCTGGGCCGCGTGGGCACGTCTTGGTGTGATTTGGGTAACTGCCGTTCATGGAGGACGGGGGTGTCTCGTCTTTGTCGGTGAAGTCTATGAACGGAGACATCATGCGAATCTTCATCGCGGGGGCGTCCGGCGCGATCGGCGGGCACCTCGTCACTCAGCTCGTGGCGCGAGGGCATGAGGTGGTCGGGACGACACGCTCGGCCGCCAAGACGGACGCGTTGCGGGCGCTCGGTGCCGAACCGGTGGTCCTCGACGCCCTCGACCCCGACTCCGTGGCGGACGTGGTGGCCAGGGCCGAGCCCGAGGTGGTCGTCCATCAGCTCACCGCACTGGGCGGACCGGCGGACTTCCGGCACATGAAGCGGATGGCGGCCGCCACCAACCGGCTGCGCGTCGAAGGCACCGACCACCTGCTGGCCGCCGCGCGGGCCGTGGGCGTCCAGAAGTTCGTGGCGCAGAGCAACGCCATGTGGATGGAGCGGACGGGCGGGCCGGTCGCCGACGAGGACGGCCGGATCGAGCCGAACCCGCCCGCGGACGCCGAGGAGGGGGTGGCCGCGCTGCGCCACCTGGAGGAGGCGGTGACCGGCATCGGCTGGGCCGAGGGCATCGCGCTTCGCTACGGTGGCTTCTATGGCCCGGGGACCGGGATGAGCGCCGCGCCGGACGCCGTCATGGGCGTGCAGATCCGCAAGCGGAAGTTCCCGATCGTCGGCGGCGGGCGCGGGGTGTGGTCGCTGGTGCACATCGTCGATGCCGCATCGGCGACGGTCGCGGCCATCGAACGCGGCAAGTCCGGGATCTACCATGTCGCCGATGACGACCCCGCGCCGGTGCACGAGTGGTTGCCGGAGCTGGCCCGCGCCCTCGGCGCCGGACCGCCGCGCCGCGTGCCCGCCGGGCTCGTCCGCCTGCTGGCCGGCAAGGGACCGGTGGACCTGATGACGCGGGCTCGCGGGATCTCCAGCGAGAAGGCCAAACGCGAACTGGAATGGACGCTGCAGTACCCGACCTGGCGTACGGGCTTCATCGAGGGGATGGGATAGCGGGATGTCCTCCGCCGACCTGTACGGCGAACTGTACGGCGAACTGCGCCCGCGGGCCTTCGCCATCGCCTACCGGATGCTCGGCAGCGTCGGCGAGGCCGAGGACGTGGTGCAGGAGGCGTTCCTGCGCATGCACCAGACGCTGGAACGCGACGAGGAGATCTCCTCGCCGCGGGCCTACGTCGCCACGCTGGTCACCCGGCTGGCCATCGACCAGCTCCGCTCGGCGCGGGCCCGGCGGGAACGGTACGTCGGCGAGTGGCTGCCGGAACCGCTGGTCACCGACCCGTCACCGGCCGAGCAGGCCGAGACCGCCGACTCGCTGTCGCTGGCGTTCCTGGTGCTGCTGGAGAGCCTGTCACCGCGGCAGCGGGCCGCGTTCCTGCTGCGGGAGGTGTTCGAGTATCCGTACGGCGAGGTCGCCGAGTTCATCGGCACCGACGTGGACAGCACGCGGCACCTGGTCGCGCGGGCTCGCCGCCACGTCCGGGAGCGCCGCCCGCGCTACCACGCCTCCCGGCGGCAGCGGGACGAGCTGGCCCGGTCATTTCTCGACGCCGCCGGAAAGGGCGACCTGGAAAAGCTGGAGGCGCTGCTGGCGGACGACGTGGCGCTCCACGTCGACGGCGGCGGCAAGGTGCAGGCGATACCGCGGCCTGCCCATGGCCGGGAGCGCGTGGCACGGATCTTGTCGGTCGGGATGTCCGCGCTGGCGCGTCGTGGATTGCGCGTCCAGGTCGCCGCCATCAACGGCCAGCCCGGAATCATGGTGACCGACGCGCAGGAAGGGCTGGTCGGGGCCATGGGCCTCAGCATCGCCGACGGCCGTATCCAGACGATCCACTCCATCGCCAATCCAGACAAGCTGGTCCACGCAGTTCAGGTCGGCGACGCCGACGACCTGTTCGGGCCTCGGTGATTCAGGAATTCCTTTAGTGGCGGGGGCGGGATTCGAACCCGCATCACCAGGCTTATGAGGCCTGCGTGCTCCCGTTGCACCACCCCGCATCGGTACGACCAATGGTAAGAGGGTGGTAAGAGGGGGGCCGGCCCTGTCGCCAATGGTTTTCGGGGCGCCGTCCACCGGGTGGGACGGGGTGGGACGGCGCCCCGTGACCGGTTCCCTGTGCCGGCGCCCAACGCCGGTTGGGCGGAGTTATCGGCAGAATCGCCGGTCGTGCTCCGGGGCTCTTGAAGCGGCCACCTCCTTTTGCGAGATTCCGGGCGATGCCCCTCGCCAAAGGAGGAATGTCGTGAAGAGGCTCGTCCGGAGAGTTCTCCTTCTTCTGTGCGCCCCGCTTCTGCTGACCGGTGTCCTGGCGGCTCCCGCGCACGCCGTCCCCGGCGGCACCGGTCCGTACCCGGCCGACTACGAGACCACCTGGCGGCTCTGGGACCACACCGTCTACCGGCCCGAGAACCTCCCGTCCGGGATCAGGCTGCCGATCGTCGCCTGGGGCAACGGCGCCTGCTCCGCCGACGGCACGATGTTCGAGAACTTCCTCAAGGAGCTGGCCTCGCACGGCTTCCTCGTCATCGCCAACGGCAGGCCCGGCGGGTTCGGCCGCACGGACGCGGACATGCTCACCGAGGCCATCGACTGGGCCATTGAAGAGAACGGCCGCGTCGGCGGCAAGTACCGGGGAAAGATCGACACCGGCAAGGTGGCGGTGATGGGGCAGTCCTGCGGCGGCCTGGAGGCCTACGAGGTCTCCGCCGACCCCCGGGTCACCGCCACCGGCATCTGGAACAGCGGCATGCTCAGTGATTCCGACAACTGGCAGCTCGCCCGGCTGCACGCCCCGATCGGCTACTTCGTCGGCGGCCCCAGCGACATCGCCTACGAGAACGCGATGGACGACTGGGACCGGCTCCCGGCCGGGCTGCCCGCCTTCATGGGCAACCTCGACGTCGGCCACATGGGCACCTACGGCGAGCCGAACGGCGGCGAGTTCGGACGCGTCGGCGCCGCCTGGCTGAAGTGGCAGCTCAAGGGCGACGCAGCCGCCGGGCGGCTCTTCGTCGGCCCGGACTGCGGGCTCTGCGACAGCGAATGGTCCGTGAGACAGAAGAACCTGGGCTGACGGACGCGGGCCGCCTCCGCCGTCACACCCGACGGCGGAGGCGATCCTCCTATGATCGCCTTCATGACCGGCAGAAACCGGGCCTCCGCTCCCCCCAGGCCGATCGCGCCGGGTGACGTCGTGGCCGCCTTCTCGATCGCTCTCGCCGAGTGGACGGCCGCACAGATCATCTGTGTCGACGCCGCCGATGAGGTGGCGGCCGTCCTCGAACTGGACTGGTCCGGTCCCGAACCCTCGTCCGTCGCCGATCTCGGTGACGTCTCACCGCTCAGGCTGACTCACCACTCCTGGAACGGGGTCCTGTCGTACTGCAATTACGAATGGGTCCTCCCGCGCAGCTACAAGGTCATCGGGGCCCTGCCGCCGTTGCACGACGAACCGTCGTGCAGCTACTCCACGGGCTGGCGGCTCGGCGACCAGCTCGCCCGGCAGCGACGCTGGGACGGCGGCGTCCGCGCGGATCCCGCCGACCCGCGAGCCGCGGACCACACCGGCGCCGAGATCAACGATCTGCTCGACGGGCCGGACGAACCGCACCCCGATATCCAGATCCTGGACGTCGAGGGCATCGAGTCGCTCGACTGTGAGCGGCTCGTCCGGCGGTTCCCGAACCTGAGGATTCTGACGTTGGGGGGCGACCTCGGGCTGCTGTCGGCGGCGGCCGCCCTCAACGGCCTGGAGTCGTTGCAGAGGATCGAGATCGTCGACCTGTTCGGGATGGGCCGGGACGACCGCCTGCTCCCCCGGAGCGTCCCCGCGCTGGAGGCGCTGATCCTCCACGGCGTTCCCGCCGAGTACGCCACCGCGATGCGCTCCACCTGGCGCCCGGAGATACCGAACGGCACCTACATCCAGATCAGCGGCGCCCGCAAGCCCGACTGGGTCGCGGAGAACCGGAACAACCCGCTGCGCGACTGGGACGGCCGCGGGCACATCAGCAGCGGCCGGTTCAAGAAGGCCGTCGCGCACTACAAGTCGACGCGGCGGGCGGTCATGGAGGTGCTCTCCAGCGACCCCGGCCCCGACCCCGACCCCGACGGGCCGGCGCGGCTGGTCGAGATCGGGCGGCGGTACGGCGAGGCGTTCAACAGGCTGGACGGCCGCGCACCCTTCATCGAGACCGAGGAGCGCGAGGAACTGTTCGCCGCCCTCGACCGCATCGTGGACGAGGCCGAAGCCGCCCACGGCGCTGACCTGGCCTGGGCACGCGTGAGCCTCGAATCGGGAGTGGAGTCCGTCCGCGACTGGTAGCGGCCCTTTCAGAGGTACGAGACCTCAGAGGTACGAGACCTCAGAGGTACGAGGCCCATCGGGTGAACGCTTCGCCCCATCGGACGGCAATTCCCGGGTGTAAGGCAATCCAGAACGAGGAGGGCCATGACACCCGATCCAGACGATGCGGAGTTGATCGCCCTGTCGCTCGACGGTGACGAGAACGCCTTCGTCGAGGTGGTCCGGCGCCACGAGGCGGCGGTGGGGGCCTGGCCCGCCGGCGGGGAGATCGTGGAAACGCTGATCATCGACGCCGGCACGGGCCAGCCTGTCGCCGTCTCCAGCAAGGCTCCGGACCAGCCGCTCAGGACGATCTACTACCACGCGTCCCGGGTGACGCTCGCCGACATCAAAGCCGGCAGGTTCTGACCCCGTCCCCACCGGAGTGCGGGCCGCCCGTCATCGGGTGGCCCGCACGCCTGCACGGTTCCGGAACAGCCGGCGGTCGAGTGTTCATGTTCGCCGAACAGTGAAGGTGGAGCAGCCGGGGTCGCGGATGTCGCCCTGGAGCAGATCGGGGCTGGCGGTCGAGACCCGCGCGCTCATGGAGACCATCTCGTAGTTGCCCGGCCGGCTGATCCAGCGGTCGCCGCGCAGAGTCAGTGACCGGCCGATGACCGTCCCGCGCAGGGTGAAGGAGCCCGAGCGCGCTTCGGAGTTGCCCGGACCGGGGGAAAAGCGGAAGATGCCGGTGACCCTGCCGCTCGAACTCTGGACGAGCGTGAGGTTCAGTCGCATACCGCCCTGGTTGCAGGTGTAGGTGCCCTGCCAGCTGCCGGTCAGCGAGCTCCGCCGGACCTCCGGCGTCGGCAGGTCCCGCGTCGACAGTTCCGGGGGCGGGATGTCGTCGGTGGACTCCGCGGTCGGGTTGAAGTTCGCTATCGAACAGCCCGAGCCGAGCAGTCCCACCGCGGCGATGGCGGTCGCGACCACGGTGATCCTGGCGCGCCCATGCCTCTGACCGGCACTGAGCTGGCGATTTCTCACGATAGGAACCCTTTGTAGATGATTGATTCGGACACATGTGACGGTGGCCATCCGATTCGGGTTCCATCCGATTCGGGTTCCATCCATTCGGGTTCCATCCATTGCCGGTGACCGTGCCATCTGGCCGGAGGATGCCCGGAACGCGAGAGCCGGCAGAGGCGGGGCAGGTGGCGCCGGAGAGTCGATCGGGTCGACGCAACCCGTCGCACCCGTCGAACCCGTCGATTAGCTGATGCAAATCCTGTTAGCATATGCGAACACGTTCCAGGGTCTCAACCTCTCAACCCTGTGACATGCAGCGTTCTAGAGATTCGCATATGCAATGGCCGTCGAGAGAGAGAACCCCCATGATCCCTTCCCGACTGATCACCCCCGGTGTGCTGAGCCTGGCGCTGGTGGCCCTGGCCGGCTGCTCGGGTTCCGATAAGGACGAGCCCGACGCCAAGGGCGGGCCGGCGAGCTCCACGGCGGCCGCGGGGCAGCCGGGCGGCGGCGGAACGCCCATCGGCGGCGCGAGCACCGGTGTCACGGTCAGCCTTCCGGCCGGATGGAAGCAGGTCGACCCCACACAGGACGCCTCCCCGGTGGTGCAGACGTCCTTCGGGTTGTCCGGCCCCCGCGGTGAGCTCATCAAGAAGCTGAAGGAGGAGCAGAAGAAACTCGGCGTGGTGTGGGGGATCGACTCGTCCGTCACGTCCGCCTACGCGCCGAACGTGGAGGCCGGATGCGACAGGGGCGGCATCATCGGCACCGAGCTGGAGACCCTGAAGGAGAAGGCGCGCAGACTCAACAAGGGCGCCAAGATCACCGATCTCACCGTCAGCGGGAGGCCCGGGTTCAAGATGACCAATACCAGCACCGACTACGACGGGGTCACGACCGACCAGATCGAGGTCACCGTCCCCGTCTCCGGCGAGCGTTACTGCTTCGTCCATCTGGCGGCCGGGAAGGGCGCCATGCCGCCCGCCGCCGAACAGATCCTTTCCTCGATCAGGCTGGCCTGAACGCGACCGGGCGGGCCGCAGCGGGTCAGCAGATGCGGGGCAGCGGGTCGCCCACCAGAAGGTCGGCTATGCGGGTGCCGCCGAAGGCGGTCTTCAGGAGGACGAGGCCGGGCGGGTCCTCGCGCACGCGGCCGATCACGGCGGCGTCCCGGCCCAGAGGGTGGCCCCGCAGGGCGGCCAGAGCGGTCTCCTCCGCCTCGGGCGCGACGACGACCACGGCGCGGCCCTCGCAGGCCACGTACATCGGGTCGATGCCGAGGAGTTCGCAGGCGCCCCGCACGGCGGGACGCACCGGGACGCTGGACTCGTCCACCACCGCGGCCGTGCCGGAGTCCGACGCCAGTTCGTTGAGGACGGTCGCGACGCCGCCGCGGGTGGCGTCGCGCATGCGGCGGACGGCGCCGGGGCAGGCGTCGCGGACGTCGGCGAGCAGGCAGTTCAGCGGCGCGGTGTCGGACGTCAGGTCGGCCTCGATGTCGAGTTCGCCGCGCGCCAGCATGACCGTGACGCCGTGTTCGCCGATCGGGCCGGTGACGAGGACGGCGTCGCCGGGGCGGATGTCCGCCGGCGCCGAACGGGCCAGGCCCACGCCGGCGGTGTTGATGTAGCAGCCGTCGGCCTTTCCGCGCTGGACGACCTTGGTGTCGCCGGTGACGATGTCCACGCCGGCGGCCTCGGCGGCGAGGCGCATCGACTCGGTGATGCGGCGCAGGTCGGAGATCGGGAAGCCCTCTTCGAGGATGAACCCGGCCGAGAGGTGCAACGGGGTGGCGCCGGAGACCGCGAGGTCGTTGACGGTTCCGTTGACGGCCAGGTCGCCGATGTCGCCGCCGGGGAAGAACAGCGGCGAGACGACGTAGGAATCGGTGGTGAAGGCGAGGCGGGTGCCGTTCACGGCGAAGTGCGCCGAGTCGTCCAGCCGGTCGAGGAGCGGGTTGCCGAACGCCTCGCGGAAGACGGTCTCGATCAGGGTGTGGGTCGCCTTGCCGCCGGAGCCGTGCGCGAGCGTGATGGCGTCCTCGCGGAGGCGCGGCCTGGCATTGCGGGCGCGGTCGATGCGTTCGAGGACCTGCTCTTCGCGGATCGTCACGATGTCGCCTCCTTGACGCGGGTCGTGTCCTTGACGCCGGTCGTGTCCTTGACGCCGGTCGTGTCCTTGACGCCGGTCGTGTCCTTGACGCCGGTCGTGTCCTTGACGCGGGGCGCCTCCTCGACGCGGGTGGCCTCCTTGACGCGCTCCCGGGTGAAGCGGCCGAAGTTGTAGTAGGCGGCGCATGCGCCTTCGGACGAGACCATGCAGGTGCCGATGGGCGTCTCCGGTGTGCAGGCAGTCCCGAAGACCTTGCACTCCCACGGTTTCAGGACGCCCTTCAGGACCTCGCCGCACTGGCACGCCTTGGGGTCGGCGACACGGCCGCCCGGGATGTCGAAGACGCGTTCGGCGTCGAAGGCCGCGTACTCGTCCTTCATGCGGAGCGCGGAGTGCGAGATGAAGCCGAGGCCGCGCCATTCGAAATAGGGGCGCAGCTCCATGGTCTGGCCGATGACCTGAAGCGCCTTGGCGTTTCCGTCCCACGGGACGACGCGGCCGTACTGGTTCTCGACCTCGCAGCGGCCCTCGGCGAGCTGGGTCAGCAGCATGTGCACCGACTGGAGGATGTCCAGCGGCTCGAATCCCGCGACGACCAGCGGTTTGCCGTGGTCGCCGGTGATGAACGAGTACGGGCGGCAGCCGATGACGGTGGAGACGTGGCCGGGGCCGATGAATCCGTCGAGCCGCAGGTCCGGCGAGTCGAGGATGGCCTTGATCGCCGGGAGGATCGTCACGTGGTTGTTGAAGACGGAGAAGTTCTCGACGCCCTGCGCCGCCGCGCGCAGCACGGTCATCGCGGTGGACGGGGCGGTGGTCTCGAACCCGATCCCCATGAAGACGACGCGGCGCGACGGGTTCCCCAGGGCGATCTTCAGCGCGTCCAGCGGCGAGTACACCATCCGGATGTCGGCGCCGGCGGCCTTCGCGTCGAAGAACGAGCCGTCGCCGCCGGGTATGCGCATCATGTCGCCGAACGACGTCATGATGACGTCCGGCTGGGACGCGATGTGGATGGCGTCGTCCACCCGGCCCATCGGGATCACGCACACCGGGCAGCCGGGGCCGTGCACGAGCGAGATGTTCTCCGGCAGGTAGTCCTCAAGGCCGTGCTTGTAGATGGTGTGGGTGTGGCCGCCGCACACTTCCATGAACTTGTAGTGCCGGCCGGGCTCGCACAGGGACGTGATCGAGGCGGCGAGCGCCCGCGCCTTGTCCGCGTCCCGGTACTCGTCGACGAAGCGCATCAGTCGATCCTCGATTCCCGCAGTGCGTCGATCTCGTCGTCGTAGGCGTCGCCGATGCCTTCGAGCATCCGCAGCGTGGCCTTCGCCTCCGCCTCGTCGATCTTGGACATGGCGAAGCCGACATGGATGAGGATCCAGTCGCCGGCGGCGAGCCGTTCCCCGTCGAGCAGGCCGATGTTGACGGCCCGCCGGACGCCGGTGACGTCGACCTTCGCCAGCGGACGGTCAGGCATGATCTCCACGATTTCGCCCGGTATCGCCAGGCACATCAGACGGCCTCCTCGGTGGGTTCGCGCTGTGTCGGCTCGTGTTGTGTCGGCTCGTGCTGCGCCGGCTCGCGCTGCGTCAGCTCGTGCTGCGTCAGCTCGTGCTGCGTCAGTTCCCATAGGGCGTGGTAGATGGTCGTCTGCGCCTCCTGGATGCGGTGGACGGAGGACGACGGCACGACGAACAGGTGGTGCAGCCCCGGTTCCTCGGCCATCTGGCCGCCGGTGTAGCCGGCGAGGCCGACCGTGACCATGCCGCGCCGTCCCGCCTCCCGCAGCGCGGCGATCAGGTTGTCGGAGTTCCCGCTGGTGGACAGCGCGAGCGCGATGTCTCCCGGACGTCCGAACGCGGCGAGCTGCCGGGCGAACACCACCTCGAACCCGATGTCGTTGGACAGCGCGGTGACCACGGCGACATCGGTCGTGAGCGCGAGCGCGGGCAGCGGCGTCCCGGAGTCACCCGGGTTGAGGAACAGGGCGGCGACGTCCTGCGCGTCGGTCGAGCTGCCGCCGTTCCCGAACGTGAACAGCCGCCCGCCGGCGCGGAACGCGTCCGCCATCCGGCCGGCGCAGGCCACGAGGTCCTCGCCGTACTCCTCCAGGACGGTCTCGCGCAGCCGGACGATGTCGTTCGCCTTGTCGGCGGTCGAGCGGCGGACGTCGTCCATGAGGGTGTCCAGCCCCGAACCGCCCGCGTACAGGAACGGGTAGAGCTGCTGCATGTCGGTCATGTCACGACCCCGATCGCTTCCTTGGCATGGACGAGGACGGTGTCACCGGGCGCGGCGTCCACCAGTGCCACGCTGACCTCTTCGACGCGCCCGTCCCCGGCGTCGACGTCGGCGAGGCCGCCGTCCCGGATTCGCAGGACCCGGACGGGGACGGCCTCGTCCGAGCACGTCACGCAGTGGTCGCCGGCGCAGTCCCGGCCTCCTGGCGGCGAGGTCAAGAGACCGCCTCCGGCGCGAGCACGTCCGGATGCTCCAGGAACACGTGAACCAGCTCCCAGAGCATGTGGTACGCCGTGACGTGCACTTCCTTGACGATGCGCGGATCGGCGGACGGCACCGTCACCACGTGGTCGGCCGTCCCGGCGAGCGCTCCCCCGTCGCCTCCGGCGAGCGCGACCGTGAGCATCCCGAGGTCCCGGGCGCTTTCCAGCCCGCGCAGGACGTTGCCGCACCGGCCGTCCGGCGAGATCCCGAAGGCCATGTCGTCGGCGCCGCCGAAGCAGCGGAGCTGGTGCGCGAAGATGTCGTCGAACCCGCTGCTCCGGCCGATGCCGGTGAGAGTCGCGACGTCGCCGGTGAGCGACAGCGCCGGCAGCGCCCGCTTCCCCACGATCACCGGGTGGACGAACTCGACCGCCACGTGCTGGGCGTCTGTGGCCGCGCCGCCGTTGCCGAACGTGAACAGCCGGCCGCCGCGGTGGAACCGCGCCGCCATCGCATGGCACGCCGCGGCGATCGCGCCGGCGTCGCCCGCGAGCGCCGCGCCGGGTTCGGCGCGGCGGCGGAAGACCTCCGTGACCGTGACGGTCATCGGTCGTCACCTCCGGGCGGCGGCGGGACGTACTTGACGCCGTGCTGCCTGAGCGACATGTCGACGGCGAGGTCCCAGCGGTCGGACAGTCCGCGCGACATCTCGTAGGCGTCGTCGCACATGGCCCTCGCCACCGCGGCGGTCTCCTCGTCGCCGGCGCGTTCGGCGACGCGCCGCAGCATCTCCCCCGCCGCGATCTGCAGGTGGACGGCGACGTAGGCGTCCCGCATGTGCTTGCCGGCGGTGTCGCGGCGGCTGCGGCCGAGCCCGGCCTCGACCACCGCCGCGAACAGCATCCCGGCGTCCCGGACGAGGGACGGCGCGGAGCGGTGCGCCCTCAGCCGCGCCTCGATCTCCCTGGTGTGCGCGCGCGACCGCTCGGCGTAGTGGCCGAGCGGCCGGCACATGTCGGGTTCGTCCGCCGCCGTGGTCAGCAGTTCGCTCAACGCCGCCTCCACGTGTTCCTGGAGCGCGTGCGCGTCCTTCAGATAGCCGATCAACTGCTTGTCGATCGTCGTCATAGGCGTCCGTTCACATCGTTTTGGCCCTCATGTACCGGCGCATCCCCGGCGTCTCCTTCACGAGCATGACGATCAGGCCCACCGCGAGCAGCGCGACCATCGTGCGGACCACTCCCGGGCCGATATGGATTCCCTTCCGCATTTCTCTCCCTCCTTTGCGGGTCTCTATGCGAGTTCCTTCGCCAGCAGTCCCTCGATCAGCCGGACGGCCTCGTCCACGGCCGCGGCGACCGGGGGGCTGAGCTCCATCTCCCATGTGGCGTCCGTCGTCTGCGACGACGGCTCGCACGCGACGAGCAGGATCCGGGCGGGCACCCATCCGTTGTCGCCGGCGAGGCGCAGCACCTTCGCGGGGTCGAGCCCGTGCGCGTCGACCGTGGCGCCGAAGTCGAAGCCGTCCGGGTCGCGGGTGTCCGGCTCGATGAGCGAGACGGTGCCGGGCGCGTGGCCGCGCGCCGACGCGTCGACCAGGACGACGGTCTCGTAGCCGTCGCCGAGCGCGTACATGAGGTCGATGCCGCGGATGCCGAAGTCGGTGACGTCCACGCCGGGCGGTACGGGCCGGGTCTTCAGCCGCCGGACGGCCTCGACGCCGAAGCCGTCGTCGCCGTGGAACACGTTGCCGATGCCCGCGACGAGCACCGTGCGGGACGGCCCGTCCACCGGCAGCGGTTCGACCTCGTCCAGGCCGACGAAGAAGCGGTGCCCGAGCTGGCCCCTGGCGCCGAGGTCCCGGCCGGGGTCGTCGTCGACCGCGACGACCAGGTGCAGGCCGCCCTCCATGTCCTCCTCGACGCGCTCGACGGTGGCGGTGCGGCCGACGAGGGCGAGGTCGAAGATGTCCGCGCCGCCGCGCGGGCGGAGCCGGACCCGGCTGCCCTGCGACATCTCCGTCCCGTCCACGACGGCTCTGGCGTCCCCCGTCACCAGACGTCCTTCCGCGGGTCGCGCATGGTGCCGTGCAGCGTGAGCAGTTCGTCGGACGAGAGGGCGCCGCAGCGTTCCAGGATCTGCGCCGCCCTCGGGTCGGTGGCCGCCATCTCCCGCCGCTCGTCGTCGCTGAGGCTGAGCACGCTGAGGATGAGCAGCCGGTCGATCTCGGTTCCGTCGAACATGTCCCCCGGGCTCTCCGGTGCGACCTGCGGCCAGTCGTAGAGGACGATCGGCGCGGCGAGGACGGTGTCGTGGCTTCCCGGCGAGCCCGCGAGCACCGGCCACAGCCCGTCGCTCGCGCATGCGGCGGCGGCCTCGGCCATCCGCGCGGGCGGGTCGGTCAGCGAGACGAACGCCGCGCCGCCGCCCGCCCGCGCCACCACGTGGGCGCACAGCATCCCCGCGTGGACGGCGCCGTCACGGTCTTCGGCGGAACCGGTGTTGACGACCTCGACCCTGAGCCGCACGGCGCCGTCCCCGGCCTCGGCGGCCGAGATCTCGATCGTCCCGTCCACCCGCTGCCACAGGCGCGTGAAACGGGCGGCGCCGCCGATCTCCTCGTCCTCGGCGCCCGCCGCGACCGCGACCGGGACCCGGACGGGAGAGCGGAGCAGGCGCGCCACGGAGACCCGGCCGCTGGTGATCTCGCGTTCACGGGCCTCCTGCCATGTCGTGAACGTCTCGTCCCCGTCGCGGATCTCGTCCACCGGGGCGTCGCCGTCCATGACCTGGCGGTGCACCGCGTGCAGGAACCGCAGCGTGAACTCGACGTCCGGGCCGGAGCCCGCCGTGTCCGTGGGGAACCCGGTGTCCGTGGGAAACCCCGTGTCCGTGAGGAACCCGGTTTCCAGGAGGAACTCGGCGCGGACCGTCGAATGGTCGCCGGTCCGTTCGGCGTACGGGCGCGGATAGACGCCGCCGATCGTCCACCTCTGCTGGTTCTTCAGCGCGGACCGCCGGTAGGGCCACAGCAGGTAGCCCTCGTAAAGGACGACGTCCGCGACCGCCCTCACGCAGTCCACTCGCTCTCCTCTCGCAGTTCCTCGTCCGCACGCAGCGCCTCGGCCCTGCGGAGAAGTTCGTCGACCGTGTCGTCGAAGGAGGAGTGGGCCCGCCGTGCCCGGTATGCGGCCAGGCGGCCGAAGCAGTCGTCGTCCAGGCGGAGCCAGCGGGCGGACCCGTAGTAGCGGTCCATCAGGTCCCGCCACGCCTGGACGGGAAGCCGCCCGGTGGCCTCGTGGTGCCACGGGATCTGCCCGGTGCGCAGCCTCCCGTCCTCGCCCGGGTAGAAGACGGTGCCGTTGAAGGTGAGGTCGAGCGGGACGTCGCCGCCGCGCAGCGCGTGCAGGTAGCGGTCGGCCGCGACCTGCATGTCGTGCCCGCACGCGAGCGCGAGCGTCACCTCCGCCTCGCCGCGGAACGTCGGGACGGTCGCGCCGACGCGTCCCCACGTCAGCCCGTGCAGCGACCTGTCCCACATGTCCGGCTCGCCGAACACGCCGGCGAGCCGCTCCCGCTCGACGTCGTCGTAGGCGCGGCGCGCGGCCGCGATCGTGACGGTCGTGGTGAGCAGGACGCACTGGACGGGTCCGCCGTCCAGCCGCCGCAGCCCGATCCGCAGGTTCAGCGTCGGCGTCGCCGCGAACGTCTCCGGTTCGATGCCGAGCAGGTCGAGGCCCAGTTCCGGTGCCCCGCTCATGCCGGCGACAGGTTGGGCATCGAGTCGAGGATCGGTCCCCGGGCGGACGCGTTGATCCCGGTGGAACGGCGCGCGGTCGAGGTGCCGTCCGGCAGGTGCCCGTCCTGTTTCTCGTAGTTGCCGATGCTGTTGCCCTCCGCGACGCCCTTGACGTGCGACGGCTTGTCGGGCCGGACGTCGGGTCTGCCGACCTTGATCATCGTTCTCCCCTCATCTCTTCGAAGAAGCCGCTGATGTGGTCCCAGACGGCGTCGCCGCCGCCGAAACCGGTCCAGTGCTCCCGCAGCAGGGCCGTCAGCCGGTAGCAGTCGTCGATCGGGAGGATCCAGTGCTCGGCGGCCCGCTGAGCCCGGTGACGGTTGGCGCGGTTTGGATGGGCGCGGTGTTGATGGGCGCGGTGGACGACGAGGGCCTCCACGTCCGCGCGCAGGTCCTCCAGGACGGGGTTGGCCTCCACCAGGCGCCGCCAGCTGTCGGGATGGACGGTGGCGTGCAGCGCGCCGGCCAGGCTCGGATAGCGGGCCGACACCTCTCCCAGCGCGGTCACGGAGAAGAACGCCAGGTCGACCGGAACGCCGAGGGCCGCCCACAGGGGCCCGTCCAGGTGGAAGCCGGTCAGTTCGCGCCGTCCGGCCGGGACGAGCCGGTAGTGCCGCCCGCCCGCCGACTGGTCGTCGAACAGGATGGCGCACGCTCCGCACGCGCACAGCAGCTCGTCCTTCTCCAGGTCGAGAAGGTGCCGGTGGGCGTCGTGCAGAGGCTCGGCGCACAGCTCGCATTTCTCCGCGGGCGCGGCCGGCCCGGCGGTCCCGGTGGCTTCGGCGGTCCCGGTCGCTTCGGCGGTCCCGGCGGTCTCGGCGTGCGCCGGTGAAGGCGAGGACGGCGACCCGGCCAGCGCCGCCAGCCGCGGGGTGCACAGCCCGGACGTCATACGCGGCTCCGCAGCTGGTCCAGCGGGATGAGCACCGGTTCCGGCGCCGGCTCCTCGACGTCGACGCGCTCCAGCTCCGGCGCCGCGGCCCGCACCGCCCGTTCGACCGCGTCCATCACCGGGCGGGGCGCGGCGGCGCGGCCCTCCGTCGCGACGCTCAGCCGGACGGCCGGGCCCTCGATCCCCGCCAGCTCCACGGACGTGCGGTGCTTGGCCAGGAACCCCTCAAGCCCGCCGAGTGCCCGCCGCACCCGCGTTTCCGGGGTTTCCGGATGCAGGCCGTGCATGAGCAGCAGGTGGGATATCAGCTCGTCCCCGATCAGCGCGGGCGCCGCGTCCGCGGCGAGCCGCACGACCCGGTCGAGGGCCTCCCCGTACAGGTCCACCAGGGCCTGGACGGCCGGGGCCGCGGCGGGGTCGAGCCGTCCGAGCAGCCCCTCAAGGTGCCGGACGTGCTCGCGGACGCGCTCGTCGTCCCAGACCATCAGTCCTGCCCGTCCATCGGCCGCTCGGCGAACGCCGACTGCTCACCGAACATCGGCGAGTGGCGCTGCTCGATCGTCCGGCCGTTGCCCACGTACATGTGGACGCCGCACGGCAGGCACGGGTCGAAGCTGCGGACCGTCCGCATGATGTCGATGCCCTTGAAGTCGTCCGGGCCGTTCTCCTCGAAGATCGGCGTGCCCTGGACGGCGTCCTCGTACGGGCCGGGCACGCCGTTGGAGTCGCGCGGGCTGGCGTTCCACGGCGTCGGCGGGTACGGCTGGTAGTTCGCGATCTTGCCGTCGCGGATGACGAGGTGGTGCGACAGCACACCCCGGACGGCCTCGTGGAACCCGACGCCGATGGCCTCGTCCGGGACCTCGAAGTCGGAGAACACCTTCGTCCGCCCGGCCCGGACCTCGTCCAGCGCCTTCTCGGCGAAGTACAGCGCCATCGCCGCCGAGTAGGCGATGAAGTACGCGCGGGCCCGGTCGCGTTCGATGGTGTTGGCGTACTGCGGCGGCGTCCACTCCAGGTTGACCTCCGGCATGCCGGGCGTCTTCGGCAGGTCGATCTGGACGCTGTGCCCGGTCGAGCGCACGTACGGCGTGTCCACCTCGCCGGCCAGCGAAGTCGCCCACAGCCGGGCGAGCGGCCCGCCGCCGGTGTCGAGGGCGAGGTGGTCGCCGGACGACGGGTCCAGCCAGCGCGGGCTGACGACCCAGCTGTACTTCCCGCCGTCGAGGTCGCGTTTCTGCGGGTGCGGCAGCGTCGTCTGGTTCCACGGGTGCCGCTTGTCGATGGGGTTGCCGAGCGGGTCCTCCTTGACGAACGTCTCCTCGTTCGTCCAGTCGTCGTAGTACGAGCTGCCCAGCATGATCCGCATGCCGAGGTTGATGTCGACCAGGTCGGTCGTGACGAGCCGCCCGTCCACGACGATTCCCGGCGTGACGAACGCGGCCCGTCCCCACTCGGACATGTGCCGGTAGTCGTAGTCGACGACGTCCGGGTTCTGGAACGCGCCCCAGCAGCCGAGCAGCGTCCGCCGCCGTCCCACCTGGTCGTAGCCGGGCATCGCGTCGAGGAAGAAGTCGAAGATGTCGTCGTTCATCGCGACGGCCCGCTTGATGAAGTCGAGGCAGCGGGTCAGCCGGACGAGATAGTCGGTGAACACCTGCGGTGTCGCGACCGTGCCGACACCGCCCGGATACAGCGTGGACGGGTGGACGTGCCGGCCCTCCATCAGGCAGATCATCTCGCGGGTGATGCGGCTGAGCTGCAGGGCCTCCTTGTAGACCGACCCCTCGAACGGGTTGAACGCGGCCATCAGATCGGCGATCGTGCGGAAGCCGTGGACGGAACCGCGCGGCGCCTCGGTGTTCTTGGCCGTCGCCAGAAGGCCCGGGTTCGTCTCGGCGACCATCCGCTCGCAGAAGTCGACGAAGACCAGGTTGTCCTGGAAGATCGTGTGGTCGAACATGAACTCGGCGGCCTCGCCGAGGTTGATGATCCAGTCGGCGAGCGGCGGCGGCTTGACCCCGTACGCCATGTTCTGTGCGTAGACGGAGCAGGTCGCATGGTTGTCACCGCAGATGCCGCAGATGCGGCTGGTGATGAAGTGCGCGTCGCGCGGGTCCTTGCCCTTCATGAACACGCTGTAGCCGCGGAAGATGGACGAGGTGCTCTTGCACTCGGCCACCTCCCGGTTGGCGAAGTCAATCTTGGTGTAGATGCCGAGGTTGCCGACGATCCGGGTGATCGGGTCGAACGCGACCTCGACGAGACCCCCCTGGCCGGGGGACATGTCGCTTCTTGCCTGAGTGCCCTGCTTCATTCACGCGGCCTTTCGGTAGCGGGCTCGTCCGGCCTCAGTGGTGCGGCCAGCGGGGCTGGTAGCCGCTGGTCAGCCGTTCGCGGTTGTGGCGCCACTTGGGTTCCTTGTTCGCTCCCCTGTTGGTGATCGACCGCATCGTCCGGATGAACGGCCCGTACGTCCGCAGCAGCGTCGAGGACAGGCTCGCGCCGGGCGGCTCGTCCATGAACGGCATGAACTTGTCCGGGAAGCCGGGCATGGTGCAGCCGATGCAGATGCCGCCGACGTTCGGGCAGCCGCCGACGCCGTCCATCCAGCCGCGCTTGGTGACGTTGCAGTTCACCACCGGGCCCCAGCAGCCCACCTTCACCTGGCACTTCGGCGAGTTGTAGTCGCGCGCGAAGTCGGCCTGCTCGTAGTAGGCGGCCCGGTCGCAGCCCTCGTGGACGGTCTTGCCGAACAGCCACGTCGGACGGAGCTGCTCGTCCAGCGGGATCACCGGCGCCAGCCCGGCCGCCTGGTGCAGCACCCACAGCAGCGTCTCCATGAAGTTGTCCGGCTGGACGGGGCAGCCCGGCACGTTCACGATCGGCAGGCCGCCCGCGGAGCGGAAGTCCCAGCCGAGGTAGTCGGCGAGGCCCATGCACCCGGTCGGGTTGCCGGCCATCGCGTGGATGCCGCCGTAGGTCGCGCACGTCCCCGCGGCCACCACCGCCCACGCCTTCGGCGCGAGCCGGTCGATCCAGGTGTTCAGGGTGATCGGCTCACCGGTCTCGGGGTCGTTGCCCATCGACGTCCAGTAGCCGTCCCCGTTGATGTTCTCGTTCGGGATCGACCCCTCGACGACGAAGATGAACGGCTCCAGCTCGCCCCGCGCGGCCTGGTGGAAGGCCTCCATGAACTCGGCGCCGTTCTCGTAGGCGAGCACCTTGTTGTGCAGGTGGACCTTCGGCAGGCCCGGTATCGCTCCGAGGACCACGTCCTCGATGCTCGGCAGCGAGGCCGCGGTCACCGAGATCGTGTCCCCGTCGCAGCTCATCCCCTCGGACGTCCACAGAATGTGGATCTCCTCAGTCTGCGGCTGCGCCGGTGCGACGCTCACCATCGCTTCCTCCCCGACCGGTAGAGATCATTACCAATTCGGCCTGCCCTGCGGGAACGGCCCGAAACACCGGCCGAAAAGCCCCCCAAACAAGTGCATCGACTCGGTAAACACAGCGTTCGACCAGGGAAGATCGGGGCACCAGAAACGCGCGTGCGCAACGAGACCGACGGAGGATGAGCGTGCACGAATTGGCGGTGACGGAGAGCGTCATAGCTGCGATTTCTACGCAATTGCCCGATTCGCGGGTGGCGGTCGTCCATCTCGAAATAGGGAGACTTTCCGGTGTCATGCCGGACGCCGTGCGATTCTGCTTCGAACTCGCGGGCGAGGGCACCTGCGTGGAGGGCGCGCGGCTCGACATCACCGAACCCGACGGGACGGGGAGCTGCGCGAGCTGCGGGACGTCCTTCCCCGCACACCACGCCCTCGCCGTGTGCCCGTGCGGCAGCGCCGACGTGACGATCAGCGGCGGCGCCGAACTGACGATCAAGGCGGTGGAGGTCACCGACGATGTGTGAGACCTGCGGATGCGACGCGGCCGGCGCCCCGCGCCTGACGACCCTGACGGCACCGGACCACGACCTGGGCCACGATCCCGCGCATGACCGCGCCCCCGCACACGACCACGACCACGGCCCCGCTCACGCCCACGTCGTGCCGCTGGGCCAGAGGGTCCTGGCGCACAACGACGACCTGGCCGGGCGGAACCGGGCGTGGCTCGCCGAACGCGGCGTCCTCGCGCTCAACATGATGAGCTCACCCGGCTCCGGCAAGACGACCCTGCTGGAGCGGACGGTCGCCGACCTGGGCACGTCCCGCCCGGTCTCGGTGATCGAAGGCGATCAGGAGACGCTGCTGGACGCGCGCCGCCTCGCCGCCGCGGGAGCACGCACCGTCCAGGTCAACACCGGTTCCGGCTGCCATCTCGACGCCGCGATGGTGGCCGGCGCCCTGTCCGCGCTGGAGCCGCCGGACGGCTCGACGGTGTTCATCGAGAACGTCGGCAACCTCGTCTGCCCCGCGCTGTTCGACCTCGGCGAGCGCGCCCGGGTCGTGCTGATGTCGGTCACCGAGGGCGCCGACAAGCCGCTGAAGTACCCGCACATGTTCCGCGGCGCGGACGTCCTGCTCCTCAACAAGATCGACCTGCTGCCGTACGTGGACTTCGACGTCGACGCCTGCCGGGACGCGGCCCGCCGCGTCCGCCCCGGCCTGCGCCTGCTCCCCGTCTCCGCCACCCGCGGCGACGGCCTCGACACCTGGTACGACTGGCTCGCCGACACCTGACTTCGCACGGCGAGGCGATGAGCGCCCCTTGACCTTGAGCGTGCTCCAGGTTCTAACGTCGAGAGGAACTACCAAGGGAGCACATCTTCATGGAGTACCGGAGACTCGGCCGGACGGGCGTTCGAGTCAGCACGCAGTGTCTCGGCGCCATGATGTTCGGGACGATCGGCAACGCCGACTACGACGAGTGCGAGCGCATCGTCCACCGGGCCCTGGACGCGGGCGTCAACTTCATCGACACCGCCGACATCTACTCGAACGGCAAGAGCGAAGAGATCGTGGGCCGCGCCATCAAGGGGCGGCGGGACGACATCGTCCTCGCCACCAAGTTCTTCAACCCGATGGGCGAGGACCGCAACCGGCGCGGCGGGTCGCGGCGCTGGATCGTCCGGGCGGTGGAGGACAGCCTCCGCCGGCTGGGGACCGACCACATCGACCTGTACCAGATGCACCGGCACGACTGGGCAACCGATCTGGACGAGACGCTCGGGGCGCTGGACGACCTCGTCCGCCAGGGCAAGGTCCTCTACCTCGGGTCGTCGTCGTTCCCGGCGGACTGGATCGTCGAGGCGCAGTGGGCCGCCGACCGGCGCAACACCGCGCGGTTCGTGTGCGAGCAGCCCCAGTACTCGATCTTCGCGCGTTCGATCGAGACGGACATGCTGCCCGCCGCCCGGCGGCACGGCATGGGCGTCATTCCGTGGAGCCCGCTGGCCGGGGGCTGGCTGACCGGCAAGTACCGGCGCGGCGAGCAGGCCCCCGACGGCTCCCGTTTCAGCCGCCGCGGCGGGCTCGACCAGAACCCGGACGCGCCCGCCCGCTTCGACGCCGCCGAGCGCCTGGAGAGGATCGCCGGCGACGCGGGCCTCTCGATGACCCATCTGGCGCTCGGGTTCGTCACCGAGCACCCGGCCATCACCTCGACCATCATCGGGCCGAAGACGATGGAGCAGCTTGACGACCTGCTCGCCGGCGCCGACGTCCGCCTTGACGGCGGCGTCCTCGACGCCATCGACGAGGTCGTCCCGCCGGGTACGGACATACCGGGCATCGACCACATGTCCGGCAACCCGTCACTGAAGCCGCGGAACCGCCGCCGCTGACCGCCCTCACGCCGGCCGGCGGCGTGTTGTCGCCTGACCGATTCGTTGATCTGCGGCGGGCCGCCCTTGTACACGCTGCGACAAGGGCGGCACGCCGCAGTTCAGCGGAGCGCGCCGACCCGGTGGATCACCGGATGAGCGGGTCGCGGGGCAGGCCGAGGATGCGCTCACCGATCTGGTTGCGGGTGATCTCGGACGTCCCTCCGGCGATGGACATGCCGCGGGAGCCGAGCCGCATCAGCCCGGCGAACTGGCCGAGGCCGTCGGTGAACGCCGTGTCCGGGCCCGCGAACTCGGCGAGGAGGTCGGCCGTGGCGTGGCCGTGCTCGGCGAGGACGAGCTTGGTGATGTTGCCCTCGGGGCCGGGCTCGCCGCCGACGACGGCCCGTTCGGCGGACCGGAGGTTCAGCAGGCGGAGGGCCTGCTCCTCCGCCGCGTAGGCGCCGACGCGTTCGGCGGCGGCGGGGACGCGGTCGCCGCGCTCGGTGTAGAGCTTGAAGACGTCGGGCCGGGGCGGGCCGCCGACGCCTCCGCCGATGCTGACCCGCTCGTTGCCGAGCGTCGCGCGGGCCACCGACCAGCCCTGGTTCGGGGTGCCGACGACGTCGGCGTCGGGGACGAAGACGTCGGAGAAGAAGACCTCGTTGAAGTCGGAGTCGCCGGTGGTCTGGCGCAGCGGCCTGACCTCGACGCCGGGGTGCCTCATGTCGACGACGACCATGGTGACGCCGGCGTGCTTGGCGGCGTCCGGGTCGGTGCGGACGGTCGCGAAACCCCAGCGGCAGTAGTGCGCGCCGCTCGTCCAGACCTTCTGCCCGTTGACGAGCCAGCCGCCGTCCACCTTCACGGCCCGGGTCTTCACGGCGGCCGCGTCCGACCCGGCCTCCGGCTCGCTGAACAGCTGGCACCAGATCTCGTCGCCGGTGAGCGCGGGACGCACCCAGCGGTCGATCTGGTCCTGCGTGCCGTGCTGGATCAGGGTGAGGATCACCCAGCCGGTGATCCCGTACTGGGGGCGTTTGACGCCGGCGGCGCGGAACTCGTCCTCGATGACGAGCTGCAGCCCGGCGCTCGCCTCCACGCCCCACGGGCGCGGCCAGTGCGGCTGGACGTACCCGGTCTCGATGAGCTTGTGCCGCTGCTCGCCGGCCGGCAGCGCGGCGATCTCGCGGGCCAGTTCGCGGATCCGGCCGCGCTGCGCCTCGGCCTCGGGCGGCAGGTCCAGGGTCGCCTCCCGGACGACGCCCGCGGTCCGCAGCCGCGTCACGTCCCGCTCCGCGGCGTGCGGGTCGAACAGCGCCTCCAGCGTGGCGGCGCGGCGCAGCAGCAGGTGCGCGTCGTGCTCCCAGGTGAAGCCGATCCCGCCGTGCACCTGGATGTTCAGGCCGGCGTTGCCGGTGAACGCGGGGATCGCGAGCGCCGCCGCGACGGCCGCGGCCAGCTCGAACTGGTCGGACGGACCGGACGCCGCCCGCGCCGCGTCCCACACCGCGGCCGTGCCCATCTCGGCGGCGACGAGCATGTTCGCGCAGTGGTGCTTGACGGCCTGGAACGTCGCGATCGGACGTCCGAACTGCTGCCGCACCTTGGCGTACTCGGTCGAGGTCTCCACGCATTCGAGCGCACCGCCGACCGCCTCGGCGGACGCGAGGGTGCGGGCGATCGCGGTGGCGTGCGCCCTGGCGCCGGCGAGGACGGCTTCGGCGGGCACGCCGTCGAGCCGGACGCGGGCCGAGCGGCGGGACGGGTCGAGGTTGCCGGGCAACTCGACGGTGACGCCCGCCGCGTCCGCCCGCACGACGACCAGGTCGTCGCCGGCGGCGAGGACGAGCAGTTCCGCGAGGCCGCCGCCGAGCACCACCCCGGCGTCACCGGAGGCGGCGCCGTCCCGCACCGTCACGGAGCCGTCCACGCCGAGAGCCGCGGGTGTCGCGCCGGAGGCCAGGCCGGGCAGCAGCCGGACGCGCAGCTCGCCGCCGCCGGACGCGGCGATCGCGGCGGACGCCGTCATCGTCGGCAGGAAGGGTCCGGGCGCGGCCGCGCGGCCGAGTTCCTCGGCGACCACGACCAGCTCCTGGAGCCCGGCACCGCCGCCGCCGTGCTCCTCGGGGAGGTGCAGGCCGAGCAGCCCGAGGCCGGCGAACTCCGTCCAGAAGCCCGGCAGCGTCTCCTTGTCCGCCTCCAGCAGCGCCCGGTTCGCGGCGCGCGCACCGTGGTCGCGCAGGAACGTCCGGGTCGTCCGCGCCAGCTCACGATGTTCCTCGCTGATGGCGATCGCCATGGCCCCTCCAAGGTCCTTCGCTTCGGCACCCGCCCGGCCCGGCACTGCGGCAGGACAGTCGAATGTCTTACCTGGTCACTCTGAACCGAACGGAATTCTAGTCGCACGCGGGGCCGATGGGTATCCTCGGTGACCGTCCGCTATCGCAGCGCGTCGACGAAGCGCTGCGCCTCGTCGCGTCCCATGCCCGTCTCGGCGCAGACCAGGGCGACCGCCGACTCGTAGTCTCCGGCGTGCTTGAACGCCCGCACCCGGTCCGAGAGCACGCCGTGCGGCGCGGCCGGCGGCGTGGACGGGTGCCCCATCTGAAGGGCGCGGACGTAGTCCTTCGCGGCCCGCGCATCAAGGCCGATGTACTTGCGGACCAGTTTCGCCGCGTCCTTCTTCCTGCCTCCGATGATCAGCGCACGCGCCCGGGCCTGGATCTCGGGCGGCACCATCCTGTCGAACGCCTCGGCACGCAGGCCGTCCACATACTCCTTCGCCTCTTTCAGCCCGGCCCCCGTGGCCTCCCGGACGAACTTGATGGCCGGAATGTACTTCCCCCGCCTGACCAGCTCGATGACCCTCTCGCGGGCCTCCGGATGCACATGGGGAACAGAAGATTTCACCAGATCTCTCCTCAGAGCGGCAGGCGCCCGATTCTTCCCGCATTCACGGGCCGCCGCACCCTCACCCCAACGGCCTGCGCCCCAGATAGGCGATCAGCCGCTCGCCCGCGTCGGCGTCCGGACCCGGCTCGACCGGCTCGTCGAACAGCGGGCGGCGCGGCTCGGGCACGACCAGCGGGCAGAGTTTCAGCAGGTCGTCCGCCAGTCCCGGCGGGACGGGGCGCCGCTCCCCCGACGCCTGTGCGATGTCCCAGCCGTGGACGGCCACCTCGATCGCCCCTGCGGCGGCCATCAGGTCCCCGGCCAGCGAACGGTCACCGATCTCGACCCGCCCCAGCGCCCCGGACGCCCTCAGCAACCTGACCGCGCTCACCCGCACGGCCGACACCGGATCGTCCTCCCGGGCGAGCGACGCCGGTTCGATGCCGACCCGCCCCAGGGAGGCGCCCTCGCTCAGCGCCGTCAGCGAGTCCCGCAGGTGCAGCAGGAGCATCTCGAGGTCCCACGACGCGCACGGCGTCCGGCGCGGCAGCATCTGCGGCGTGACCGCCTGGACGGACGTCAGCGCGAAGCCGATCGCCCGCTCCATCAGCCCGCGGCCCCGCGGGGCCCGGCGCGGCGTGCCCGTCCGCTCGTGCATCGGCGTTCCAATCGTGGCGGTGTGCCTCACTCTCCTGTGGACCATCCGCACGGCAGAAAGTCATCGGGCGTCACACATTGCGCGAAAATCTCCCACCCGACCGGGCGACGCCCACCCGCCCCCGGCCGCGGTCTGCCGGGGGCGGATGAGCGGGCGGGTCAGGAGTCGCCGGCGTGACCGTGCGCGTGGCCGGAGGCGAAGCCGGCACCGGCCGGGACGCCCGCGCCGGCCGCGTCGTCGTCGCTGCTCCGCAGGCAGCCGCAGCCGGCCTCGGTCTTGGCCTGGTGGACGGTGACCCCGGGGTTCACGGCCTGCTCGGCGCCGGTACAGCAGGCATTGACCCCGCAGCAGCTCCCCTCGGCGGTGGACGGGGCGGGCTCGGGACTTTCGGGCTTCTCGGTCATGGCGACTCCTCGATTGATTCGAAGTTCATCTAATCAAGGGTCAGCTTGCATCACTGGATAGAAGGATGTCAAATTAGAGGCATGTCTAAGTTGATGGAGATCGAGGACGTCACCGCTCCGGTCTGCTGCGCGCCGCTGAGCGGCCCCGTGATGCCCGCGGACGAGGCGGCCGACCTGGCCAGGGTGTTCAAGGCCCTGGCCGATCCCGTCCGGCTGCGGCTGCTGAACCTGATCGCCTCGGTCGAGGGCGGTGAGGCATGCGTGTGCGACCTCACGGGCCCGTTCGAGTTGACCGCGCCGACCATCTCCCACCACCTGAAGGTGCTGCGCCAGGCCGGGCTGATCGAAGGTGAGCGGCGCGGGACCTGGGTGTACTACCGCGTGATCCCCGAAGCGCTGACCCGCCTGTCCGGCCTGTTCGCCCTGCCCACCCCGGCCCGTACCTGACCGCGGCGGATCGGCCGATCCGCCGCATGTCCCGGGTCGGGCCGAGGAGGCCGTTCGTGGCCGACCGGGCGCCGGCGTCAGTCCGCAGGGGGCGGGCAGCAGCTGCGGAGGTAGTCCCGGAGTTCGGTCAGGGACTTCTCGACGGTGGGGACGTCGACGCGGTAGCGGACCTCCTTGCCGACGCGGCGGGAGGTCAGCAGGCCGCCGCGGCGGAGCAGCGCGAGCTGCTGCGAGGCGTTGGACTGGCCGATGCCCATGCGCCGGGCGACCGTGCCGACGGTGAGTTCGGCACCGCCGGCGAACAGTTCCATGAGCTGCTGGCGCTGCTCGCTGGCCAGGGCCTTGAGGAAGTCGCGCAGCTTGTCGCCGGGCTGGACCACGGCCGCGGCGCAGGACGGCCCGGCCGCCTCGTCCGGCTGCGGCGGCCCGTCCGGGGAGCCGGTCGTCGGCCCGGTCATGGTCGTCCCCCTTCCGCGGTCGTCATCGTAGCCCACATATCAATAAATTGACACATCATGAAATGTTGGTATGAGACGCCACTCGTCACCATCGCCGCCGTCCCCGCCGCGGGCAGCGTCCCCGCGGGGATCGAACTGGCCCGCCACGGCTTCGTCCGGGAAGGTTGAACGGCAGGACCCCGCGCCCGGCGACGTCCCCCTGGCCGCCGCGCCCTCCGACGCGGGCGGGTGCCGTCAGGAGATCCAGCCGTTCGCGCGCGCCTGGTCGAGGGTCTGCTCCGCCTCCCGGGTGTCGAGCATCTCCAGACCTCGCACCGCCCAGAACCGCAACGACTCGTCCATGTCCTCCAGCTGATCGCGGAACAGGCCGAGCGCCTTCGGGGAGCGGGCCTCGGCGATGAGTTCCAGCAGCCAGCAGCGCAGGCCGTGGTCCTCCTCCGCCGTGAACTCCGCGATCAGCTCATCGACATACGCGTCGGCGTGCTCGCGCAGGAAGTCGAACGCGTCCTCCCGGACCTGCGTGTCGCTCTTCCGCATGTGCTGCATGGCCTGTTCGAAACGTTGCCGCGACATGCGTCGACCCTACGACCGCCACGGTGCGCGCCGGAACGCGCCGTCGCCGGGGCCGGGTGCCCGTCGGGCGGTGGGTGCCGAATGGTCCCGGGGTTCGGGACCAAAGTCCTCGTACAGGCGGGACGGGGGTGAGTCAGGCTCTGGTTACCCGACCCCAGGAGGAGCCGAAATGACCGTGGCGGAGCCGTACAGGATCAAGAGTGTGGAGCCGCTGCCGGTGCCGACCCGGGCCGAGCGGGAGGCGGCGATCGGACGTGCCGGCCACAACACGTTCCTGCTGCGCTCCGACGAGATCTACATCGACCTGCTCACCGACAGCGGAACCAGCGCGATGAGCGACCGTCAGTGGGCGGCGATGATGTGCGGTGACGAGGCGTACTCGGGGTCGCGTTCCTTCTACCGGCTGCAGGAGGCGGTCGGCGAGGTCTACGGCTTCCGGCACGTGGTCCCGGCGCACCAGGGACGCGGCGCCGAGCACATCCTCTCCCAGATCGCGATCAAGCCGGGCCAGTACGTCCCGGGGAACATGTACTTCACCACCACGCGCGCCCACCAGGAACTGGCCGGCGGCATCTTCGCCGACGTGGTGATCGACGAAGCCCACGACGCGCGGGCCCGCCACCCGTTCAAGGGCAACGTGGACGTGGCGAAGCTGGCCGCCCTCATCGAGCGGGAGGGCGCGCAGAACATCGCCTACGTCAATGTCGCCGTCACCGTGAACATGGCCGGCGGGCAGCCGGTCTCCATGGCGAACCTGCGCGAGGTACGGGAACTGTGCACCCGCCACGGCATTCTGCTGTGGTGCGACGCGACCCGGTGTGTCGAGAACGCCTACTTCATCCAGCAGCGCGAAGAGGGTTACGCCGACCGTACGGTGGCCTCGATCCTGCGGGAGATGATGGCGTGCTTCGACGGATGCACGATGTCGGGCAAGAAGGACGCCCTGGTGAACATCGGCGGGTTCCTGGCCATGAACGACGAAACCCTGCTCCAGCGCGCCAGCGAACTCGTCGTCCTGTTCGAGGGCATGCCCTCCTACGGCGGCATGGCCGGACGGGACATGGAGGCGATGGCCCAGGGCGTCCGCGAGATGGTCGACGACGCCTACATCGCGCACCGCGTCCACCAGGTCCACCACCTCGGTGAGCGGCTCCGCCGGGCCGGTGTCCCCATCGTCGAGCCGATCGGCGGGCACGCGGTGTTCATCGACGCCGCCCGCTTCCTGCCCCACCTCGACCAGGAGCAGTTCCCCGCCCAGGCGCTCGCGGCGGCGCTCTACCTCGACAGCGGCGTGCGTTCGATGGAACGAGGCATCGTCTCGGCCGGGCGCGACCCCAAGACGTCCAAGAACCGCAGACCGCGCCTGGAACTGGTCCGGCTCACCGTGCCGCGGCGCGTCTACACCGACAGCCACCTGAACGTCGTGGCCGACTCCGTGCAGCGCCTGCATGAGCGACGGCACTCCATCGGCGGGCTGCGCATGACCTACGAGCCACCGACACTGCGGTTCTTCACGGCCCGCTTCGAACCGGCCGGCCAGGCGCCCGCCTGAGCCGGGCCTCGGTGGGGTGCAGGACGGCCGCGGCCGCTGCGGCCGAAACGATGGAGGAAGCAGATGTCAAAGCTCGACGTGTTGCCCCGGCGGGAGATCCACACCGATCTTGCGGCTCGTTTCGTCATCCGCGCGGCGACCATGGCGCCGTCGGTGCACAACACTCAGCCGTGGCGATTCGGCACGTCCGGCGAGGCCATCCGGCTGTACGCCGACGACCACCGCCGGCTGCCCTGGTCGGATCCGGCAGGCCGGGAACTGGTCATCAGCTGCGGCGCCGCACTGTTCAATCTCCGGCTGGCCATGCGGCACCTCGGCTTCACCGCCAGGATCACACCGTTCCCGGTGGCTGGGCAGCCCGATCTGCTGGCCGAGATCCACTGGGGTTGGAATGCGCGGCCGTCCTCGTACGAGGAAGTGCTCTTCCGCGCCCTGAGCCGGCGCCACAGCCATCGCGGCCTGTTCACCTGCGCCCCGGTTCCGAACCATCTGATCTCCGAACTGCGCGGGGTGACCCGGCGGCAGCAGGCATTCCTGAGTGTCATCAGCGACCGGACGCGGCTCCGTCACGTCGCCCGCCTGGTGCACGCCGCCGAGACCGCGCAGCGGGCCGACTCAGGGGTGGCGTCGGAACTGGAGCGCTGGGTTCCCGTGCCCGGCGATGAGCGCTTGGACGGCGTCCCGGCCACCGCGTATCCGAGGCAGCCGGACGGCGCGGTGTTCGCCACCCGGGACTTCGCACGTGGCGCGCCGCTGGGATACCCGCCCAGTCCGCGCCTCGCGTCCCCCACGACCCTCGGCGTCGTCGCGGTGCTCAGCACCCGCAGGGACCGGCCCGCAGACTGGCTGCAGGCGGGCCTGGCCCTTCAGGCCGTACTGCTGCACGCCGCGGCACACCAGGTCAGCGCGGCCTTCCACACCCAGCCGCTGGAACTGCCGGGACCGCGCGCCCGCATCCGGAAGGAGGTCATCGCCAGCGGCCACCCGCAGATGCTGCTGCGACTCGGCTACTCCGACCGGCCGCGCGCGACTCCCCGCCGTCCGGTCACCGAGGTACTCACCGAGCAGGCGTCATAGCGAGACGGAAAGCAGGGCGTGTCCATGTCCACTCTCAACGACGGCGCCGGTTTCGGCGGCGTGCGGTGGAGGCGCTTCGCGGCGATCCTGATACCCGGCCTCATGGCGGCGGGCGGTCTGGTCGCGATGGCCGGCCAGGGTGCGATCGCCTCGTCGTTCGCCGTGTCCGGCAGCAGTTTCAAGGTCTCCGTCGGCTCGCTCGACGGGACGGGGTTCGAGCAGTTCGGCGGCTTCGACACGACCAAGGACGGCGAGGGCCACCCGGTTCAGGTGTCACGGATCCGGTCGGCCACGATCCGGGACCTGTGCCAGTCGGTCCTCGTCTCCACCCCCGCCGGCAAGGTCACGGTGGTGCTGCGCGCCGGGCAGGGCGACAAGCCGGTCGAGGCGAGCAACCTGGTCATGGACGTGGAGTCCCTCGCCGCCGACGCGGAGTTCACCGACATCCAGATCGGCCGGGACGCGAGCACGCTCGACCAGGTCCCCGGCGCCAAGGGAGCCGCCGGCGGGTTCGCCCAGCAGGCCGGCAGGATCCGCCTCACCAACGTCAAGCAGACCGCGTGGGCCACCACGGCCGGCACGTTCAAACTGAACGGCCTGCGAATGAGCGTCAGGCCCGGTACCCATGAGTGTTTCTGAACGCTCGGCCGCCGCCGAGGCCGCGCCCCTTCCCGGCGGCTTCCGGCGCTGGCGGCGCACCCGGCCGTTCTGGGGCGGCCTGCTCGCCGTCCTCGCCGGGGCCGAGATCATCCTGATCCCGTTGGCCCCGGTCGGCATCGTGGTCCATCAGGGCATGGCCGGTGTGGCGAGCTGGCTCGCCGGTGCCCTGCTCATCGCCTCCGGTGCCCTGATGTGGTGCCAGCCGGAGCAGCGCGCCTTCCTCGGCGTACTCTGCGTGCTGCTGTCGCTGGTCTCGTTCGTGACGTCCAATCTCGGCGGTTTCCTGCTGGGAATGCTCCTCGGCATGGTCGGCGGAGCGCTGGGCTTCGCCTGGACGCCGCACGCGGCCGGAACGGGCCCCGGCCGGTCACGCGCCCCGCGGCACATGGGCCTGGTGCTGATCCCGGTCCTGCTCAGCCCCGTCGCACCCGACACCGGACCGGCCTTCTCGACGGCCGAGGTCACGCTGAAGGCGTCATCGCTGACGATGTCGGGGCTGACCTACGACGGCGTGGTGGCCCTGCGGACCCGGCGGGCCGCGCCGGTGAGGGCCCTGCGGTTCTCGATGGAACGCGCGGTGCTGAGGGACGTCGACCAGCGGATCGGCAAGGGCCCGCGCCGGGCACGGCTGCGCGCGGAGTCACTGACGCTTGAGGGGGACGTCGTCATGTACACGACCAGGATGTCATCGACGCTCCTCGGCCTCGGACCGCTGACGTTCACCCCTGAGCATCCGCCGCCGCTCGTGCTCCCCCACATGGTGATGACCGACGTGACCGCCGAGCAGCCGGACGTCCTGGCGTCCTCGGCCGTCCTGCGCGGTCTCCGGCTGTCGGCGTAGCGGCGCGCACCCGCCCCCGGTCAGTCCGAGCCGCCGGGCGGACGGGTCTCCGCGTCGATGCGTTCGAGGAGCGCGCCGAGCACCTCTTCGCCCTGGGCCGCGTCGAAGTCCTCGCCGAGGCGTTTGCGGACGCCCTGGTCGCTGAGCCGGTGGTGGACGTCGGGGGTCACGCTGTGCCGGGCCAGACAGCTGCGCGCACATTCGAGGGCGCACCCGTCGATCGCGATGATGGTCCGCCCGCTGGTGGCCTTGCGGACCAGGCTCCGCACGTCACCGCCGACACCGGCGATGCAGGACATCTCGGCGACGCCGCGGCGGTCCAGCTGGATCGCCAGCCAGTTCGTCATCTGGGCGGCACTGGAGCAGCCGGAACACGAGTAGACGAGCGGAAGGTCACGGCGGTCGGTCACGGATTCTCCTCCAAGTCACGGGCAGCCCGCTGGTGACTTCAAGGTTCCGGGCATCGAGAGGGGCGGGTCAGGGCCAAAGGTCCCGCCGACCCGGCCGAAAGGCTCGACCACGGACGACACCGCATGACCGATGGCCCGCTTTTGCGGGACCTAAGCCCTTATCCGGCACATTCATCGCCGCGGCAGGCTTGAGCGGCAATCCCGAGTCGCACACGAAGGAGCACCGAACATGCGCGCAAGGACCATTCCCGGGGGTTTCCTGTTCGACGCCGTGGGGGTCGTGATGCTCGTCGCCGGTCCCGCCATGGTCGCCCGCGCCGCCTGGGGCAGGAAGGAGATACGCGGTGAGCTGGCCACGCAGGAGATCACGTTCCCGGACGAGAGCCGCCTGCCCACCGGGCTGACGTCGTTCGCCGGGCAGCGGGTGGAGACCGGCCCACAGGCACGCGCCTACGCCGACCTGATCAAATCCAATCTCGCCGGCACGACCGCGGGCCGCACCTATGCACAGCTCGGCGCCGAACTGGCGGCCGTGCGGGCGGACGGCGGCGAGGACGAGAAGCTGACCGAACTGCAGCGAACCGCGTTCACCGGCGAAATGCTGCGCGCGTCCCTGATGTCGGCGTACCAGGCGTGGCAGGTCACCCTGCTGGCCGGCGCCTTGGGCGCTTTGTTCACCGGGCTCGGCGCCGCACTGCTCACCGCCCGGGGTTCCACCGCCGGTCTGCGGCGGCCGGACGTGGGCTGAGGCGCATTCGAAGGCGTCAAGAGCACCGCGGCCCAAGTCAGGCGGCCTTGGACTCGGCTTCGACGTCCACGCCGATTCGCGGCGGATCGAGGATCGAGTTGTGCACCGTGCAAGCCTCCACGGCTCTGCGCAGCCCGTCGACGGCCTCGCTCGGCAGCGAAACGGGAGGACGCAGCCGCAGCCCGATCCGGGACACCCGCGCGGGTCCCCCGCCCGCGCTCATCGCGAAGTCGGCGGTGACCTCCAACCCTTCCGCGGGGAAACTGTGCCGCGTCAGGTACCGCCGCCCGTAGTGCGCCGCGCAGGCGGCGAGCGACGCCACGAACAACTCGACCGGTGTGGGTCCGTTGTTCATCCCGCCCGCGAAGTACGGCTGGTCCACGTGGACCACATGATCCCGGACAAGCACGGCGAAAGCGTCGTTCTCCTGATGGACGACCATGATCTCGCTCATCGGCGCACCCCTCTTCTCCAGGCTCCGTCCCTTCCTTCAGTGTCGGCCCGTGAGCTTCCACGGGCAGGAGCCGAAGGTCCCTCCAACAGGGGACGGACGTCATCGACCGGCGGCGATCAGCGTTCCGGCCCGCGTCTCGCCGTGTTGATCGCATTCGCAGCAGTCACCGATCCGTCACGTCGCTTGTCAGATCGCGCGTGCGCCTGTTCGGAACCGTCCTGGCGAACAGGCTGACAACACCGATCTTCTTGTGGACATGTGAGCGATCCGTGACGGTGGACTTCCGCCACGGGCTTCGCCCCTCCAGCTCCCGCAAACGGAGAAGCCGATGAAGCTGCTCACATATACCGCCGGCCTCGCGACGGCCGCCCTGCTCACTTCCCTGACCGCGGCGTCCGATACGCCGGTGGCACAGGCGGCCGGCAGCGGCGCTCTTCCGAGAGTGAACATGGAAGCCACCGTCAAGGCGGCCCAGATCGACCCGCGGCGGCCCGACGACACGCTGACTCCGGGCGCCAAGGCCGGCGTGCTCCTCGTTGAGCGGGCGCTGCGCGACCGGAACCTGCTCGACGCGACGTGGGTGGACGGCTACTTCGGCACCACAACGGTCGCCGCCTACGCGAAGTACCAGAAGTCGCTCGGCTACACCGGTCTCGACGCAAACGGCCTGCCGGGCAGGACGTCGCTCACCAAGCTCGGAACCGGCCGCTTCACCGTCACTCACGTCATCGGGCCGGGCGCCCGCGTGTCCACCGGCGGTGTCGTCGTCAACACCCGCACGCGGAAAATGCTGGCCGAGGCGGAGCGGCTGCTCGGCCGCACCCTCGTGCTGGAGCAGGGGTCGTACAACCCTGGCGGCGACCCCACGTCCGCGGGCACCCACGATGGCGGCGGCGTCGTCGACATCTCGGTCAAGGGGATGAACTCCGCCACCCGCACCCGGGCCGCCCGCGCGCTGCGCCGTGTGGGCTTCGCGGCATGGGTGCGCAGCCCCTCGCAGGGCGACTGGCCGTGGCACATCCACGCCGCCGCCATCAGCGACACCGACCTTTCCAGCCAGGCCCAGCACCAGACCGGCGACTACTACCTCGGCCTGAACGGGCTCGCCGACCGTCGCCCGGACGACGGCCCGAAGGTGACCATCCGTACCTGGGAGGAGTACCAGCGCCGCTGACCCCGTCCGCACTCCCGGCTCCGACATGAGAACCCCAGGCTCCGCCAACAGAAGGAGAACGGCATGAGAACGCACAACAAGATCCTCGCCGCGACGACCGCCGCCATCGCGCTCGGCGGGGCGGCGTCCGCCCTCATATCGCCCGCCTCGGCGGCGAGCCGCAACGGCGTGTGCGAAAGCGGCGAGTTCTGCTACTACTTCAACAGCGACAACAAGGGATCGATCTCCGACTTCACCGGCTCCATCGCCGACTACGGCACCAAGCAGCCCTCCTGCTACGACTTCAAGGGCGCGGGCAACGGCAAAGGCCAGTGCATCAAGAACAACGCCGCCGCCGTCTGGAACCGCAGCGGCAAAACCGTCCGCGTCCACTACAACAGCAACTACGGCGGCAAGTACCAGGACTTCAAAGCCGGCGCCAAAGGCAACCTCAACTCCAGCCTGAAGAACCAGAACGCCTCGCACCAGTTCTCACCCTCATCGCGCACGAACATGTCGTACGGGCTGTACAAGGCGAGCGGCGGCCGTATCACGTGCGGCTTCGACGGCTACACCAGCACCCCCGGCCGTCACGAAGGCATCGACATCGCCCGCGGCATCGGTTCCAACGTCCGCGCCCTGGTGGGCGGCAAGATCATCTACATCGCGCGCGGGGCCAAAGGCAGGGCCGGGCTCTCCACGATCTCCATCTACAACGCCTCGCTGAACAAGACGGTGATCTACCTGCACACCGCACCGCGGTCCTCGCTGAGCGTCGGCCAGAAGATCAGCCGCGGCCAGATCATCGCCGACGAGTCGTGGCGGGGAGTGTCGTCCAGTTCGTCCGCGCACACCCACGTCGAGATGCGCCCCGGACGGCGGACGCTCGCGGCCAAGAGCGTCAACGACCCGCACCTGGACAACCCGAACCCGACCTCGTTCTGGCGCGCCCGGGGCTACAACGTCCGATAGCCGCTGCGGCCTCTACCAGAAGAGGAAGACAACTGTGTCGAAACCAACCGCGCGTGTGATCTCGCGGGTCACCGCGGCGACCGCCGCGATGGCGCTCGGCGGGGCGGTCCTCATCCCGGCGTCGCCCGCCTCGGCGGCGAGCCGCAACGGCGTGTGCGAAAGCGGCGAGTTCTGCTACTACTTCAACAGCGACAACAAGGGATCGATCTCCGACTTCACCGGCTCCATCGCCGACTACGGCACCAAGCAGCCCTCCTGCTACGACTTCAAGGGCGCGGGCAACGGCAAAGGCCAGTGCATCAAGAACAACGCCGCCGCCGTCTGGAACCGCAGCGGCAAAACCGTCCGCGTCCACTACAACAGCAACTACGGCGGCAAGTACCAGGACTTCAAAGCCGGCGCCAAAGGCAACCTCAACTCCAGCCTGAAGAACCAGAACGCCTCCCACAGGTTCCGGAGCTCCACGCCGCCAACCGGGTGCAAGACCGACGGCACGCACAGCAAACTGCCCACGACGATCCTGGTGTACCGGGTGTCCCTCAATCGGGTGGACCGGGTGTCGTTCAAGACCTACGTGAAGAACGTCCTGCCCAACGAGTGGGTGCCGAGCTGGCCGAGAGAGTCGCTCAGGGCCGGGGCCGTGGCCGTCAAGAGCTACGGCTGGTACTGGGCGCTGCACTCGACGCGCAAGACGTCGAGCGGCCAGTGCTTCGACGTCTATGACAACACGTCCAGCCAGGTGTACAAGCCCGGCTCCGCGACGGCGTCCACCAACGACGCGGTGAACGCGACGTGGGGCACCCGGATGACCCGCAGCGGGAAGATCCTGCAGGCCCACTACTGCGCCACGACCACGGCGTGCGGCGCGTGGGTCACCGGGGACTGGATGTCGCAGTACGGCTCTCGCGACAAGGCCAACGCGGGGTGGAGCCACCCCAGGATCCTGAAGGCCTACTACAGCGGGATCGTTCTCTCCTGACCCGGCGAACCGTCCGGATCTGGTTCCCCGCCGTGTCCCGCGCACGGCGGGGAACTACCCCTCGACGATGACCTGGAAATTGACCGGCCGGCTTCCGGGGAAGGCGACCTTTCCCGAAGCGTCCACCATCTTGAACCGCACGTAGCACAGGCCCGGCCTTCTGGGCGTGGTGATGTCGGTACGGATGTCGACCATCTCGCCGGGTCGCGTCTCGTCGATCGGCACGTCCGAGATGGTCTGGCATTGGTCGGCGCGCTGCGGAACGTCGAGGCGACGCAGCGAATATCCCTCCCACGACACTTTCCCGGCGTTCTTGAGCCGCCATATCTTGGTCGTGGTCTTGCCGGCGCCGACGCGCGTGCAGTCGGGGAGCGTGATGTCCGCGATGAACACGGCGGCGTCGCCCTTGTGCGCCGGCGGGGCGGGCGGCGGGTTGGACGCGTGCACCGGGCAGTCGGCCGGGGTCAGCGCGGCCTTCGACCGGCTGCCGGAAGGCTTCAGTCCGTCCTCGCCGGAACCGGAGTCGCGATTGCCGGCGCCCACGATGAGGACCACCGTCCCGATACCGACGGCCCCTGCCACCAGCGCGACCGCGGCCGGGCGGGCCGGCCGGATTCGCCTTCGGCTCCTCGGCGCGGGGATGGCCGGCTGGACATCGTCCGCGATCTCGTCGGACGGAGGCGTCGACGTGGGCACGGATGCCGAGGTCTCGCCGGGTGACAGTGGCGCCGGCGGACCAGCGGCGATGTCCCTGGTGTCGCGTTCTGCGGCGCTCGTGGCGGAGGCTGTGAGTTCACCGGGCGGGCGGGCGCCGGAGCTCGCGGGCTCGGCGGCGTTCGCCGATCTGACCGCCCGGTTCGCCGTCTCCCAGCGTTCGCGGTAGGCGGCCGGGTCCGCGCCGCACGCCTTGACGAACTCGGCGGTGGTACCCCAGCTCGGGAGTCGGTTGCCCTTCGTGGCCTCGTACAACGTCGTGTGCGAGATCGCCCCGGACCGGCCGGACATCTCCCGAAAGGGCGGGTTACCGGCCGATCTGCGCAGGTCTCGCAGAACCATCACGAAGTCCGCGATCGCCTCCGCTTGTGCACGCATCTCGTCCACCGGCTGAAACTAACAGCGCCCATGGTCTCCACTCAAGCCGTACCCGATATCGGCGGACGAGGCGGGGCGAGCGCGGACTTCGGGACCGCGAAACCTTTGACCAGCCGGCCGATTATCCAGGGGGCCTCAGCATATTTCGCGGAGAATTCACCGACTTCGAGTGGGGCGTTCACGTGTGCCCCCAGGTCCGCGGCCCGCCCCGCCGATGCAACACCCGTGAGCCCGGTCGGGTCGACCTCGTGACCGTCGATGGCGAATGAGCGCTCGGGTTCCGGTCAGCTCCCGCCGCACGACGATCGGCTTCTGCACTCAGTCACGGCTCGTGCCGCACTCCAGCCCTGTGCCGCGACGGTCAACTACCCCTACCTCGTATCGGCCTCCCTGCTTCTAAGGCCAGCTCTGTCGTCCTGACTCTGACCTCGCACATGCTGGTGGATTCGGACGGCATGGGGGTTGCCGTTTCAGCCCTACCCCCGTAGGGTATGCAGCCTCCGCTGATACCCCCCTGGTGTATAGGAAGTGACGATCATGTCTCGTGCAACAGCTCCCCCGGCGTCGCGTCGCTGGTGGGCGCTCGCCCTCATCGCCCTCGCCCAGTTCATGGTGATCATGGACACGTCGATCATCGGGGTGGCCCTCCCCCGCATCCAGGAGGACCTCGGGTTCTCCCAAGAGAACCTGTCGTGGGTGTTCAACGCCTACGTCATCGCTCTGGGCGGCCTGCTGCTGCTCGGCGGCCGCCTGTCGGACCTGTTCGGCGCCCGGAAGATGTTCGGGACCGGCTGGCTCATCCTGCTCGCCGGTTCCGCCATGGCCGGGGCCGCCGGCGACGTGGGCGTCGAACTCGCCGGACGCGCCGTCCAGGGCGCGGGCGCGGCGCTCATCGCACCGGCGGCGCTGACGCTGCTGATGATGCTGTTCGGGTCCGAGCCCCGCGAGCTCACCAAAGCCCTGGCCCTGTACGGCGCCGCCGCCCCCGCCGGCGGAACCGCCGGCGTCTTCCTCGGCGGCGCCATCACCGAGTACGCCTCCTGGCCCTGGGTCTTCTACGTCAACATCCCCATCGCCGTCATCGCGCTGGCCGCCGCGCCGTTCCTCATGCCCGGCGGTGGCAGGGCGCGTGGCTCGGTCGACCTCGTCGGCGCCGTCACCGTCACCCTTGGGCTCGGCACCACCGTGTACGCGATCGTTCGCGCTCCCGAGGTCGGCTGGGGCTCGGTCGAGACCTGGGCGGTGATCGCGGCCGGGATCGTCCTGCTCGCGGCGTTCCTGTGGATCCAGTCCGCGCGCCGCGCACCGCTGATGCCGTTGTCGATCTTCCGTGCACCGAACCTGGGCGCGGCCAACCTGGCCCAGTTGCTGCTCGGCGCCGCGTGGATCCCGATGTGGTTCTTCCTCAACCTCTACCTGCAGCAGGTCCTGGACTACAGCGCCTTCCCGTCCGGAGCCGCCCTGCTGCCGATGACCGTGCTGATCATGATCGGGATGGTCGTCCTGGCCCCGCGCGTCATCAACCGGTTCGGCCCCAAGGCCGTCACCGTCACCGGGCTGGCCGTGCTGGCCATCGGCATGGGCTGGCTGTCACTGATCCGTCCCGACGGCTCGTTCTGGATCGACGTACTGCCCGCCTCGCTGGTCGCCGCGCTGGGCATGTCGCTGGCCTTCATCCCCTCGCTGGGCACGGCGATCTCCGCCGCCCGCCCCGAGGAGGGCGGTCTGGCGTCCGGCATCGTCAACACCGGCTACCAGGTCGGCTCCGCGCTCGGCTTGGCCGCCATGACCGCCATCGCCACCGCCAACGGCGCCGACCGCCTCGGCGACCTGCCCGCACTCACCGACGGCTTCTCCGCCGCCTTCATGGGCGCCGGCCTGATCGCCCTCACCGGAGCCGTCCTGGCCGCCGCCACTCTGCGGTCCGCCCGCCCGGAGCCGAGAACTGCGGCCCCGGCCGAACGGAGCGACGCGCGGGAGACGACCCTCGGACTCTGAGACGAACCACCACCACAAACGAATGACACCGACCTTCGAAGGAATTGCGTGCGGCGCCGCCGAACGTCCCACCCGGCGGCGCCGCCGCTACACCCTGCAGACCGCATCCGAACAGAATCCAAGGCAACGCCATGCGAAATCTGCGCACACTCACCCCCGCCGACGCCGCACCAGGCTGCGGCGCCCGTTGAGCGAGAAACTCTCCCTCGCGGCACAGAAATGGATCGGTTGCGGCACATGCCTGGCGCCCGCCGACGCCGCACGATCGGCCGGCCCGACCGAGACCGACATCGCCCTCGCCCCCAGGGCACCTCGACCGACCTGGTCGGGAATGGCTCCGAGGCTCATGTTGGCCATGGTTCCGGCGATACCGGCGGCCCGGTCCGAGGCGACGAACGTGACGACCTCAACCACTTCATGGAGGCTCGGCAGGCGTTTGCGGTGTGTCCGCTCGGCAACCATGGCCTGGAACTTTCTCGCCCGCTTTGGACTCCCAGCGCCGCCGGCCTGTCCGCACATCATGAGCAGCCGGAGCCGACCAGCCTTCGCTGGCCGTAGTCGTGCTCGGCCAGAGCTGGGACAGGCGCCGGCCCGCCGGGAGCCCGTCGACGGCCGCGTCGGCGTGCGGGTGCGCTCGCGGCGGGCCTGCCACAGCCGCTGCCCGGTCACGCCTTGGTCACGCTGCCCACCAGGGTCGTGCGCTGCCACCGCAGCACGTCGTCATCGTCGGTGGGCCGATCCCGCCCGCTGACCGGCGGTCGCCGATCAGATGTTCGATTGTACCGGTGAGCGTCCGCCGCCTCTCCACGCCGCCCGGGGCCGCACTCGTGGTTGCGACCAGCCTGTATGCACGCACTGTCATCTCTGGAGCCGTGGATCACGTGCGGCCAGGTAAGACGGGAGCAAGAAATGCCAGACGCGGGGCAGCCGCCGAGAGTTCGACGGCACATCGTGACGGGGGTCGCCGTCCTCGGAACACTCGTCGCGGGGTGCGGCACCAGTGACGCCGGCGGGGACGGGCAGAAGGCTCCGGCCTCACCGAGTCGCCCGGCCACGGTCGCCGCGGTGACCGAGGCGCAGGCGAAGGCCATCTTCGCCCGGCACCAGAAGGTCAACAACAAGGCGAACGCGCAGGTCTCCGACGAGCTGCTGCGCTCCAACGAGACCGGTCCCATGCTCGAAGCCGATCTGGCGGGCAACAAGCGCATCCGCGGTAAGCACGAGGAGAAGATTCCCGCGTTCTTCTACCGGGATCCCCAGTTCTATATCCCGCGCACCACGGGCCCCGCGTGGTTCGCCGTCACGGCGGCGGAGACCGAGAACGGAAACACCGAGCTGCTCGTATTCGTGGATACCGGAGGCGGATCCTACAAGGCGGCCGTCGGCGTGTGGCTGGCGAAGGGCAAGAAGTTCCCGGCGATCGCCCGCAATGCCGACGGCTCGGCGACGGCCGTGACGGACGGGGCCGCCCTCGGAGTCGGCGCCAAGGTCTCCGACTACCTGACTACCGCGGCGCGCGGCAAGCAGTCCGCCACCGGGCTCGTACCCGGCCCGCTCACCTCGCAGCTCGGCAAGAGCTGGGCCAAGACGGTGAGGAGGATCAACGACGGGCTTCGCTGGGCGGGGGGCACGTCCTGGAAGGCTCGCCCCCAACCGGTCTACGCGCTCAAAACGGCCGATGGCGGAACCCTGGTCATGAGCGTCTCCGACCAGTCGCAGACCTATACGGCGCTACGTGAGAATGTCTGGTACCAGCCTGACCAGGTCTACTTCGGGCTGGGGCCCAAGCGCTACTACACGCGTTTCTCGGGTGAACGCCTGTGGCAGTTCGCCACCCACGTCCCGTCCAGTGGCCCCGCGGACGTCCTTGCCCGGTCCACCCACGCGGTATCGGCGTCCGGCTCGTAAGACCTGCTTTGTCGTAGCGGCGGGAAAACCTGTCGGAACCGCCCCCGCGATGCGGCGGTCAGGCGTCGGTGCCGGATATCGAAGTTGCGGCGCCGGCGCAGTTCGCCGCTGAGACCGCACGCTGACTCGTCGTCGCGCGACCTGCCGGCAGGGCACGGGCAGTCCAAGCTGCGCCGGAGCTACGGGAGTCGCGGAGAGGTGAGACCTGTTTTGCCGGGGTGTGTCATCTGGTGCCGGTTGGTCTTGATGACATTTCGATGACAAACGATCAGGGGCCTGATCGGACATTGCTCCGATCAGGCCCCTGACCTGCGAATCCTTGGTGGAGCTGAGGGGATTTGAACCCCTGACCCCCTCGATGCGAACGAGGTGCGCTACCGGACTGCGCCACAGCCCCGAGGACTCCGTAAGGCTAGCAAACATCCGGGGGTGTTCGCGCACCGGTTATTCGCCGACGGCGCGGCGGTCGTCGGCGTATTGGTCGAAGACCTCCTCGGGGGTGAGGAGCTCGATGACCTCGGCCGGTTCGGCCGTTTCGGCGGCGCGGCGGGCCTCGCGGGCCTTGGCGAGGGCGAGGGCGCGGGCGTGTGCGGCGGCCTGGCGGCGGGCGGTGTCCATGCCGACGGCGACGCGGAGGAGCGCCAGGTGGCCCGCCAGGAGGGCGGTCGGGGGCGCGGTGATCCACCAGGGCGCGAGGCCGGACGCGACGACGGCCGAGGTGGTGAGGAGCAGGGCCGTGAGGCCCGTGGTGCGGCGCCGGCGCCGGGCGATGACGGTGGCGCGGCTCGTCCGGCGGTGGGGCCGGGGCTCCGGGATCTCCTCGGGGACCTCTTCGTCGTCTTCGACGAGAATTTCCTCGGAACGTTTGTGGAGGAGCCGGGTGATTCCGGTCGTCTCGATGTCGCGGCGCAGCCACATGGGCACGAGGACGATCGCCCAGACGGCGACGATGGCGAGATAAAGAACGGCGCTGCTCACCGGCCCCACCGCCCCAGGGCACGCTCAACAGGCGAGCCGACATTCGGCGCGCGAACGTGCATTGGGAGCAGGGTCACGCCCCGCACGGTACGAGGGGGTGTCAGAGGTTGACGAGCATAAGGGACGGTGTGTCGCGAGATCGATCTCGGCGTTACTCTCCGTTTGCCTGGGCTTCTCGATCGCAGGATTCTTACAGCGGGAAAGTCACAGCGGACTCAAGTGCGCCGGGGAAATGCCTGTTTGCGCTCGGCCAGCCAGCGTGCGCGCAGGCCACCGGGCACGTCCTCGACGGTCAGGGCGTAGCAGATGTGGTCGCGCCAGGCTCCGTCGATGTGCAGATGGCGGCGGCGAATTCCCTCTTCCCGGAATCCGAGCTTTTCGACGACACGGCGGCTTGCCGCGTTCTCCGGACGGATATTCGCCTCCAGGCGGTGGAGGCCGACGGTGAAGAAACAGTGGTCGACGGCCAGGGCGACCGCGGTGGGAATGACGCCGCGGCCGGCGACCTGCTTGTCGACCCAGTAGCCGATCTGGGCGGAACGGGCCGAGCCCCAGACGACCGCGCCGATGGTGAGCTGCCCGGCGAACTCGCCCTCGTGGGTGACGACCCAGGGCAGGGCGAGGCCTTGGCGGGCCTCGCGGCGCATGGTGTGGACCATGCTGAGGTACGGGCCGAGGCCGCTGCGGAACAGCGGTGTCTCGGGGTTGGTGGGCTCCCAGGGGCGGAGCCAGTCGGCGTTGCGGACCCGCAGTTCACGCCAGACGGCGGCGTCGCGGTGCCGGAGCGGGCGCAGCCCGACAGGACCCTCGGTCAGGGTGGCAGGCCATCCCCGCAAACGTTCCACGGCTCCATGATTCCCTGGTCGGACGTCCGGACGCCATCAATTGTCGCCGAGAAACGGTCACCCGGGCCGTTCCGGGGCCGTTTCCACAGGCGGGCGGCGGTGCTTCGCCATCCGGGCGGCGTGGAGGTCGCCGCTCCTAACCGGCGCCGGGGCGGGGGTGGTCGCCACCCTTGATCTGGTCGAGCGCGTGGGTGAGGACCCGGCCGAGGACGGTCATGCCGTCGCGGACGCCGCCCGTCGAGCCCGGCAGGTTGACGATGAGGGTGCCGCCCGCGACGCCGGCGAGCCCGCGGGACAGGATCGCGGCGGGGACCTTGTCGCGGCCTTCCAGCCGGATGGCCTCCGCGATGCCCGGTATCTCCCATTCGATGATCTGCCGGGTCATCTCGGGGGTCTGGTCGGTCGGGGTGAGGCCGGTCCCGCCGGAGGTGACGACGACGTCGTAGCCGGTGGCAACCGCGTCCCGGAGGGTATCGGCGACCGGTTCCCCGTCCGGGATGACGACCGGGCCGTCCACCTGGCAGCCGAGTTCCGCCAGCATCTCGGCGAGGACGGGGCCGGATCTGTCCGCGTAGACGCCCGCGGCGGCCCGGTTCGACACGGTGACCGCCATCGCCCTGATCATCGGCGCCACACGCCCGTCTTGCCGCCGGTCTTCTCCTCGACCCGCACGTCGGTGATCACGGCGGCGGGGTCGACGGCCTTGACCATGTCGACCAGTGCGAGCGCGGCGACGCTGACGGACGTCAGCGCCTCCATCTCCACGCCGGTGCGGTCGGCGGTGCGGGTGACGACGGTGATCGCGACGCCCTCGTCCCGGATCTCCAGGTCGACGGTGACTCCGTGGAGCGCGATCGGGTGGCACAGCGGGACGAGGTCGGGGACGCGCTTGGCCCCCATGATCCCCGCGATGCGGGCGACGGACAGGGCGTCGCCCTTGGGGATGTCGCCCGCGCGCAGCAGGGCGACGCACTCGGCCGAGAGGTGGACGAGGCCCGTGGCGGTCGCGGTACGGGCCGAGACGTCCTTGGCCGACACGTCGACCATGCGTGCCGCGCCCGCGTCGTCCAGGTGGGTGAATTCGGGGCCTGTGGCACTCAAGACGGCAACCTCATGACGTCGACGTGGGATCCGGCGGGGAGCGCTTCGGCATCCTCCGGCAGAACGATGAGCGCGTTCGCGGACGCGAGCGAGCCGAGCTGGTGCGAGCCCTGCACTTCGGCCGCCGTGACGGAGTAGGAGCCGCGGTGGAACGACAGCCCGCCGCGCAGGAAGTGGCGGAGCCCGGCGGGTGACTTGACGTCTTCGGCCAGGACGGCGCTCACCGTGGGCAGCGGGTCGGGTTCCAGTCCTTGCATGGCGCGCAGGGCGGGACGTACGAACACCTGGAACGACACGTACGCGCTTACCGGGTTGCCGGGGAGGGTGAAGACCGGCGTGTCCTCAAGGAGGCCGAACCCTTGAGGCTTCCCGGGACGCATGCGCACCTTGTGGAAGCCCACAGTGCCCGTGCCGGAAAGTACTTCCTTGACCACGTCCTTGGTGCCCATGGAGACGCCGCCGGTGGTGACGATGGCATCGGCGCGGACGAGCTGGTCTTCGAACATCTCCAGCACCTTGGCGGGCTCGTCCACCACGGTGGCCTGCCGGAAGCCCACCCCGCCCGCCTCGACGACGGCGGCGGTGAGCATGTAGCTGTTGGACTCCCAGATCTGGCCGTGCCCGAGCGGGGAGCCCGGCTCGCGGAGCTCGTCCCCGGTGGCCACGACCACGACACGGGGCCTCGGCCGCACCGTCACCCGGGAGCGTCCCACCGCGGCGATCATGCCGATCTGCGGGGCGCCGAGGCGCGTGCCCGCGTCCACGACGACCTGCCCGGCGACGACGTCCTCGCCCGCGCGGCGGATGTAGTTGCCCGCCGGCGCGGCGCGCGAGACCCGGACGGTGGCGTTGCCGCCGTCCGTCCACTCGACGGGGATCACGGCGTCGGCGCCGGCCGGCAGCGGCGCGCCCGTCATGATCCGGGCGGTCAGGCCGGGTCTGATCGCCGACACGCCGGTGTCGCCCGCGACGATGTCCCCGACGACGGGCAGCGTGACCGGGGCGGACTCGGTGGCCGCCGCGATGTCGGCGGCGACGACCGCGTAGCCGTCCATCGCGGAGTTGTCGAACGGCGGCAGCGGGACGGGCGCGGACACGGGCTCGGCGAGCACCGTCCCCTGCGCCTCCAGCAGCGCCAGGTCGAGCGGCGGCAGCGCCGCGACGCTGCCGAGGATGTCCGTCAGATGCTCATCGACCGATCTCATGCCCACGGCCCCAGTGTGACGTGTCGTCACGAGTCCCCGGAGCCGCCCACGCCGCCGGACGCGTCGTACTCGCGCACGAACTCACGCAGCCACGGGATGAACTCCGGCGCCAGGTCGGGGCGTTCCGAGGCGAACTGGACGACCGTCCGCAGGTATTCGAGCTTGTTGCCCGTGTCGTAGCGGCGTCCCCGGAACTTGACCCCGTAGACGCCGCCGCCCTGGTCGGCGGGCGTGTCGGCGAGGGTGCGCAGGGCGTCGGTCAGCTGGATCTCGCCGCCGCGTCCCGGCGGGGTCTTCTCCAGGACGTCGAACACCGCGGGGTCGCAGACGTACCGGCCGATGATGATCCAGTTGCTCGGCGCCTCCTCGGCGGAGGGCTTCTCGACGAGGTCGGAGATCCGGACGACGTCGTCCTCGCCGGTCGCCTCGATGGCCGCGCACCCGTACGAGGAGACCTGGTCGGGCTCGACCTCCATCAGCGCGACCACGCTGCCGCCGTACCGCCCCCGCACTTCGATCATGCGCCGCAGCAGGTTGTCGCGCGCGTCGATCATGTCGTCGCCGAGCAGCACCGCGAAGGGCTCGTGGCCGACGTGCTGGCGGGCGCAGTGCACCGCGTGCCCGAGCCCGCGTGGCTCGCCCTGCCGCACATAATGCATGATGGCCAGGTCACTGGACGCATGGACGGCGTTGAGGCGCTCGTCGTCGCCCTTGGCGCGCAGTGCCTCCTCCAGCTCGTACGCCCGGTCGAAGTGGTCCTCGATGGACCGCTTGCTGCGGCCGGTGACCATCAGGACGTCGCTGAGACCCGCGTCCACCGCCTCCTCGACGACGTACTGGATCGCAGGTTTGTCGACGATGGGCAGCATTTCCTTGGGAGTCGCCTTGGTGGCGGGCAAGAATCGGGTACCGAGACCGGCCGCCGGGACGACCGCCTTGAGCACAGGTGCAGTGTCGGCCATGTAATGACCCTAGCCACCCACGAGGACGGCAGCGTGCAGGACATCGTTTCGAAGAGCGACCTACGAGCCGAACTGATCGGCAGACGTGCGGCGATGCCGCCCGAAGCCCGCGCGGCGGCCGGGAGATCGATCCGGGACGCGCTGCTGCCGGTCCCCGAGGTCGAGATGGCGGGGACCGTCGCGGCGTACGTCTCGATCGGCACCGAACCGGACACCCGCGGGCTGCTGTTCGCGCTGTGGAAGCGCGGCACCTACGTGCTGCTCCCCCGGCTGCTCCCGGACGGCGATCTCGACTGGGCGTCCTATGAGGGCCCCGACTCGCTCGTCCCAGGGCCGGGCGGATGCCCGGAGCCGTCCGAGCCGCCCCGCGGGCCCGGCGCGGTGGCCAGCGCTGACGTCGTTCTCGTCCCGGCGCTCGCCGCCGACCGCACCGGGATGCGCCTCGGCCGCGGCGGCGGGTCTTACGACCGGGCGCTCGCCCGGGTCGGCCCGGCGATCCTGACCGTGGCGCTGCTGTACGACCAGGAGCTTCTGCAGACCGTGCCGGCCGAACCGCACGACCAGCGCGTCCGCGCGGCCGTGACGCCGTCGCAGGGCCTCGTCCGCCTCGGCTGACGAGCGGGCCGGCGACCCGGGCCGGGCGGGTCGTCCGCGGGGCTCATTAGAGTGAGGAAGGCAAGATCGCGGTAGCGGTCGGGCGGGGGAGGAACGGGAGGTTCCAGATGACGGCGCCGTGGCGGATCCTGTCCCTGCCCCCGATCGACCAGCACGTCGTCCGGCGGCTGTTCGAACCGCTCGGGGACGCCGCGGAGGTGATGTTCCCGCAGGCCAGGGAGCGCGCCGCGATGCTGTCCGCGCTTCCCGGCGCCGACATCGTGATCGCCGACTTCAGCGGACGGCTGGCCATGGACGCCGAAGCCGTACGGGCCGCGCCGCGCCTGGCGTTCGTCCAGATGCCCGCCGTCGGGACGGACAGCATCGACATCGCCGCGCTCACCGCCGCGGACGTGCCCGCGGCGAACGCGGCGGGCTTCAACGCGCGCGGGGTCGCCGAGTGGGCGGTGGGTGCGTCGTTCGCGCTGTGCCGCCATCTCGCCTGGGCCGACCGGGGCGTCCGCGCGGGCGGGTGGCCGCAGATGGAGGTGGTCGCCCGGCGGCCCCGCGAGATCCACACCCAGCGCGTAGGCATCGTCGGATTCGGCGCGATCGGCGCCGAGGCGGCGCGGCTGTTCGCGGCGCTCGGCTGCGCCGTCTCCTACTGGACGAGGCGTCCTCGTCCAGAGGCCGCGGCCAGGTTCAGGGAGCTGGACGACCTGCTGGCCACGTCCGACATCGTCGTCCTCGCCCTGCCGCTGACGGACGAGACCCGCGGGCTGATCGGTCCCGAACGTCTCGCCCTGCTGCCGGACGACGCGCTGCTGGTGAACGTGGCGCGCGGGGGCATCGTGCCGGACGACGCCATCGTCGCGGCCTTGGAGTCGGGACGGCTGGCGGGCGCGGCCCTGGACGTGTTCGACGAGGAGCCCCTTGGAGCGGACCATCCGCTCCGCACCCACGAGGACGTGCTGGTGTCTCCGCACGCGGCCGGGACGTCCGTGCAGTCACAGTTGAACCTCGTGGCGGCCGTGCGCGACAACGTCACCGCGGCCGTCGAGGGACGCGAGGTGCAGAATGTGGTCAACGGTGTGAACCCGCACGTCAGACGGCGATAACGGGGATCCCCGGCATGCCATCCCTCAACCGCAAATATGCGATCGGCCCGTGAATCTGTAGGATTCCTAAACGATCAACTTTGACGACCCCGAAGGGTGGGATGTGCATCTCGACATCTGGCTACTCCTCGGGGCCACGCTCGTACTCAGCGCCATCGTCGCGGTCAGGCTGTCCCATCGGGCCGGCCTGCCGTCCCTCCTGGCGTACATGGGCCTCGGCCTTTTCATCGGCGAGTCCGGCCCCCTCCACATCAACTTCGACGACGTCGAGCTGGCTCATACGCTCGGCTTCGCCGCGCTCGTCCTGATCCTCGCCGAGGGCGGTGTCACCACCAGCTGGCGGCACGTGCGGCCCTCGGTGCCCGCCGCCATCGCGGTGTCCACGATCGGCACGCTGATCAGCATCGTCGTGGTGGCGCTGTCCGCGATGTGGCTGGTCGACATGGACTGGCGGCCGGCGTTCCTGCTCGGTGCCGTGCTCGCCCCGACCGACGCGGCCGCCGTGTTCTCCGTGCTGCGGCGGCTACCGCTGCCGTCCCGGCTGTCCGGGCTGCTGGAGGCCGAGTCCGGCTTCAACGACGCGCCCGTCGTGATCATCGTGATCGCGCTCAGCACCCACACCAGCGCACCCCACCTCGGCGAGCTGTTCGGCCTGATGGTGTACGAGCTGGCCGCCGGCGCCCTCATCGGCATCGGCATCGCCTGGCTCGGTGCGCAGGGGCTGCGCCGCCTCGCGCTGCCCGCCTCCGGCCTCTACCCGATCGCGGTGCTGTCGCTGGCCATCGGCGCCTACGCCGTCGCGTCGCTGCTGCACGCCAGCGGGTTCCTCGCCGTTTACGTCGCCGGTGTCGTCCTCGGCAACGCCCGGCTCCCGCACCGGCCCGCCACCCGCGGCTTCGCCGAGGGCATCGCCTGGCTGGCCCAGATCGGGGTGTTCGTGATGCTGGGCCTGCTGGCCTCCCCCGGCAAACTGCCCGGCCAGATCGTGCCCGCGCTGCTGATCGGGTTCGTGCTGCTGCTGATCGCGCGTCCCGTGTCGATCGTGCTGTCCACGATCGGGTTCAAGATGTCGTGGGGCGAGAAGATGTTCGCGTCCTGGGCCGGGCTGCGCGGCGCCGTCCCGATCGTGCTCGCCACCATCCCGATGGCGCAGGGGGTCGAGTCGTCCGGCCGGATCTTCTCGATCGTCTTCACCATCGTGGTGGTCTTCACTCTGCTCCAGGGGCCCACACTGCCGCTGGCGGCGCGCTGGTGCCGGCTGGAGAGCGACGAGCAGACCCGGGAACTGGACGTGGAGGCGGCGCCGCTGGAGGAATTGCACGCCGACCTGCTGGAGGTCCGGATCCCGGCGGACTCGATGCTGAACGGCGTGGAGATCTTCGAGCTGCGGCTGCCGCCCGGCGCGTCCGTCACGCTCATCGTGCGGAACGGGTCCAGCTTCGTCCCGGAACCCACCACGCCTCTGCAAGCGGGTGACACCCTCCTGGTCGTGACCACCGACGCCGTGCGTGAGGCCACGGAACGCCGTCTGCGCGCGGTCAGCCGGAAGGGCAGGCTGGCCGGCTGGTTCGGTGAGAAGGGCATCTGACCGGTCAGGGACAGACCAGGCCGGTCAGGAACAGACCAGGGGCGAATCCTGTTTCCGCTACCGGGTAGCATTAGCAGTCGTTCACAGTGAGTGCCAGCCCGGGTCGAACCGGGCTGAGTCAGCGAGGAGGAACCGTGCCGACGTATCAGTACGTTTGCACCGAGTGCGCCGAGCCTCTGGAGGTCGTGCAGAAGTTCAGCGACGACGCGCTGACCGAATGCCCGGCTTGCCAGGGCAGGCTGCGCAAGGTCTTCTCGGCGGCGGGGATCATCTTCAAGGGGTCGGGCTTCTACCGCACCGACAGCCGCGGTTCCGGCAAGACCTCGACCGCGGGCGTCTCGTCCAACGGCTCCGCCTCGAACGGCGACTCGTCGTCGTCCGACTCCTCCAAGTCGGAGAAGTCGGAGAAGTCTTCGTCGTCTTCCTCCTCGTCCTCTGGTAGCGACTCCTCCTCGTCCTCCGGTACGGCGTCGTCCTCCTCCTCGTCCTCCGAAAAGGTCGCCTGACGCCTTTCGGAGCTCCTCCGGGCCCCGCGCACTGCAAGCCGGGAGATCCGCCGCCCCTCTGGTGCGGCCGGCGGATCTCCCGGCTTTCGCCATGCCCGGACAGCCGCATGTCCTGCACATCCTCGGTGGCGGTCGCACTGGAAGTACCGCACCGGAGATAATCGGGGATACCCTCCGGTTATCTCCTCCTGGCCATGGTGCGGACTACATCTCAGGTGGTAGCCGCGGTGGCGGCACGTGCCCCAGACGACGTAGCCCAGGTCCAATCTCACGCCGGAGGCGCCGGCGGTGCCATCCGACGACGATCTAGGGGATGAGGGTCGACCGGCAGGCCGGCTCTCTTTTCGGAAAGTGCACAGGAGAGGAACCATGAGCACACAGAGCCCGGCTCCCCCCAGAACGTGGGCGCACCGTCTGGCCGGACTGATCGCCGGCAGGCGCACCAAGTGGGCAGTCCTGGCCCTGTGGGTCGTCCTGCTCGTCGCCCTCGGCCCCCTGGCCGGCAAGCTCGGCGACGTCGAGGAGAACGACGCGGCGTCCTGGCTCCCCGCCGGAGCCGAATCGACCCAGGTCGTCGAACTGGAAGAACAGTTCCGCAAGGACGAGACGATGCTCGCGGTCGTCGTCTACGAACGCGCCGGGGGAATCACCGCCGAGGACCGCGCGAAGGCCGCCTCGGACGTCTCCGCATTGCAGAACCTGCCCGGCGCACAGAAGGTACAGGGCCCGATCCCGTCCGAGGACGGGAAAGCGCTGCAGACCCTCGTGCCCCTCACGGACGAGGACCTGACCGGCGCCGTCGACGGGGCGCGTGAACTCGCCGAGCGCGGACCTCCCGGGCTGGCCTCGCACGTCACCGGCCCCGCCGGAAGCGGCGCCGACCAGTTCGAGGTCTTCGAGACCATCGACGGGTTCCTGCTCATGGCCGCGGGCTCCGTCGTCATCGTCCTTCTGCTCATCATCTACCGCAGCCCGATGCTCTGGTTCGTGCCGGTGCTGAGCGCCCTCTTCGCCCTCGGGCTGGCCCAATCACTGGTGTATCTGCTGGCCAAGTACGGGGACCTCACCGTCAACGGCCAGAGCGCCGGAATCCTGACCGTCCTCGTCTTCGGCGTCGCCACCGACTACGCACTGCTGCTCGTCGCCCGTTATCGGGAGGAACTGCACCGCCACGAGGACCGGCACGAGGCCATGGCCTACGCGCTGCACCGCGCCGGACCCGCCATCATCGCGTCCGCCGCCACCGTCGCGGTCGGCCTGCTGTGCCTGCTGCTCGCCGAGATGAACTCCACCGCGGGCATGGGTCCCGTGGCCGCCGCGGGCGTCCTGACCGCCCTCGCCGCGATGACGACCCTCCTGCCGGCGCTGCTCGTCATCTGCGGACGGTGGCTGTTCTGGCCGCTGATCCCCCGCTACGACGTCAAGTACCTGGAGCCGGAGGCGTACGAGTCGGAGCACGGCATCTGGAGCCGGGTGGCCGGTCTCATCCGCAAGCGCCCGCGCGCGCTCTGGGCCGCCACCATGCTCGGCCTGATCGTCCTCAGCCTCGGCCTGGGCACGCTCAAGGCCGACGGCCTCTCGGACGCGGGGATGTTCACCGGACGCCCCGACTCCGTCCAGGGCACGGAGGCCGTCGCCCGGCACTACCCCGCCGGCTCGGGTTCCCCGGCCGTCGTCATCGGCTCCGCATCGGCGTCCGACAAGATCGCCGAGACCGTCCGCGGTACGTCCGGCGTCGCCCAGATCGGCGCACCGGCCACGGTGAACGGGCTGGTCAAATACGAGGCGACGCTGAAGGACGCGGCGGACGGCGAGGCCGCCCGCGCGACCATCGACCGGCTGCGCGCCGCCGTGCACGACGTCCCGTCCGCGAACGCCAAGGTCGGCGGCATGACCGCGACGTCCCTGGACATCCAGCGGGCCTCGTCCCGCGACAACAAGGTGATCATCCCGATCGTGCTGGCCGTGGTGTTCCTGATCCTCGTCGCACTGCTGCGCGCCCTCATCGCGCCGCTGCTGATGATGGGCACCGTGGTCCTGTCGTTCCTGGCCTCGCTCGGCGCCTGTGCGGTGATCTTCGAGTACGGGTTCGGGTTCGAGGGGACCGACTCCGGCTTCCCGCTGCTGGCCTTCATCTTCCTGGTCGCACTGGGCGTCGACTACAACATCTTCCTGATGCACCGCGTCCGGGAGGAATCGCAGGCCCTCGGCACCCGCCGCGGCATCCAGCGCGGCCTCACCGTCACCGGCGGTGTGATCACCTCGGCGGGCCTGGTCCTGGCGGCCACGTTCGCCTCCATGGTCACGCTGCCGCTGGTGTTCATGGTCGAGATGGGCTTCGCGGTCGCGTTCGGGGTTCTGCTCGACACCCTCATCGTCCGGTCCCTGCTGCTTCCCGCGCTGTCGTACGACATCGGGCGGCGGATCTGGGCGCCGGGCCGCCTCGCCAAGCGCGAGCCGGTCGCCGACCCGCCCAAGGTGCTCGACCCGGTCGGCTGACGCCGCCACCGACCCCGGCTCCGGCCGGGACGGGAAGGGAAGGGGGCCCGGCTTCGGCCGGGCCCCCTTCGGCTCTTCCGGTCCTGTCGGCTCTTCCGGCTTTGGACGCGGAGTTATCCACAATCGGCGGACGGCCTCCCGGGCGCCTGCGCGAGGTGGCTAATGTCGGCGCATGTCCACTCAGCCTTCCGCCGCACCGCCAGCCGCCGAGATCGGGGTCATCGGCGGCTCCGGGTTCTACTCGTTCCTCCACGACGTCGAGGAGGTGCGGGTCGAGACCCCGTACGGCCCTCCCAGCGACCCCATCGCCGTCGGCGAGCTGGCGGGCCGCCGCGTCGCGTTCGTCCCCCGGCACGGCCGCGACCACCGGTTCCCGCCGCACAAGATCCCGTACCGGGCCAACATGTGGGCGCTGCGCTCACTCGGCGTCCGGCAGGTCCTGGCGCCGAGCGCGGTCGGCTCCCTCACCCCCGGCCACGGCCCGGGCACGCTCGCCATCCCCGACCAGCTCGCCGATCGCACGTCCGGGCGCGAGCAGACCTACTACGAGGCGGGCGCCGCCGTGCACGTGTCGTTCTCCGACCCGTACTGCCCGGCGGGCCGCCGCGCCGCCGCGGAGTCCGCGCGGACGGCCGGCTGGGCCCCCGTCGACCGCGGCACCCTCGTCGTCATCGAGGGGCCGCGCTTCTCGACCCGGGCGGAATCGCAGTGGTTCGCCTCCCAGGGCTGGACGCTCATCGGGATGACCGGCCACCCCGAGGCCGTCCTCGCCCGGGAACTCGCCCTCTGCTACACGTCCCTGTGCCTCGTCACAGACCTCGACGCGGGCATCGAGGAGGGTGAGGGCGTCACCATGGAGGAGGTCCTCCGCGTCTTCGGCGAGAACATCGACCGTCTCCGCACACTCGTGGCCGACGTCGTCAAGACGCTGCCCACCGAGCGCGCCTGCCCCTGCCCGGACGTCCTGGAGGGCATGAAGCTCCCCCTGGAGCTGCCGTGAACGCCCGCTTAGCCGGCCTGCGACGGCCGCTCGCGGCACTGCTCGCCGCGGCCGCCGCCGGCCTCGCCTTCATGGCGCTGCGCCCGGCCCCGCCGCCGTCCGTCCGCGTCCTCGCCGCCGCCCGCGACCTCCCGGCTGGAGCCACCCTCGCCCCATCCGACGTGCACCACGTGGACCTGCCGCCCGCCGCCGTCCCGTCCGGCACCCTCCGCTCCGGCACCGGCCGCGTCCTCGCCGCCCCCATGCGCGAAGGCGAACCCCTCACCGACGCCCGCGTCGTCGGCGACGGCCTGCTCCGCGCCTACGGCCCCGGCACGGTCGCCACCCCGGTCCGCATCGCCGACGGCGACGCCGTCCGCCTCCTCCACCCCGGCGACCACATCGACGTCCTGACCGGCCCGGCACCGCCCGCCTTGCCCGACGCCACCGCGGGCCGGCTACGAGGCGACGCCCGGGTAGTGGTGTCATCGGTGTCCGTCATCACCGTCCCCGCACCGAACGAAGCCGGCGGCCGGCAGGGCGCCCTGATAGTCCTCGCGACCGACAGAGCCCAGGCCCTCGCCCTCGCGGCCGCCCCCGCTCCCCTGACCCTGACGATCGCCCCCCGTCAAGGCGACCCCGTCCCCTGACGACCCGGCCGGCAACGAGTCCGCTTGGCATGTCTCGCCAGGTTTCATTACTATCCGTGGCCGTTCCTGCGCTCCCGTTCCCCCGGCGGGCGCACCCCCGATTCCCCGGAGCCGGCATGAGTGGTTTCAAAAAGTTCCTCCTGCGCGGAAACCTCGTCGAACTCGCGGTCGCGTTCGTCGTCGGAGCAGCGTTCGCCAGCCTCGTGAAGGACTTCGCGAGTTCCTTCATCACACCGCTGATCGCGTTGATCGGCGGCGAGCCCGACTACACGGCCCTGGCCGTGACGATCAACGGCACCAAGTTCCCTTATGGAATCTTCGTGACCTCGGCGATCGCGTTCGTCATCACGGCGGCGATCGTCTACTTCCTCGTGGTGCTGCCGACGGCCAAGCTGATCGAGCGCATGGACCGGGGTAAGGAGGCCACCGAGCACGAGTGCCCGCAGTGCCTCAGCGACATCCCCGTGAAGGCCCGCCGCTGCCGCTACTGCACCGCCGAGGTCGTCCCCGCCACCGAGGTCCCCTACCAGGGCGGCTCCGCCTAGCCTCGGTACGCCCGTGCCGTGTGTCGCCCTCGGGCGATGTCCGAAGGCGACACCCCGCGCGCAGACGGCCATGGAAGGGGCGATTCGGTCCGGGTCATTCGTTCTCGGTGCCGAACTCCCAGTGCCACGGCTCGAACGGGCTGCTGTAGGCCCACGCCGGGTGGATCCATCCGAACTTCCCTGCGTTGGCCTCCATCCAGTTGAACTGGACGGAGCCCGAGCGCTGAATGCCGCCGCAGAGGTCGAGCGCCTGGCCCTTGCCGTGGTTGCTCGTCCCGGGGACGGCCGCGAAACCGGGCCTCCGCGCGTAGACCGAGTGCTGCTCCGACAGGCTCCGGTACGCGTCCGTGACGCACATGTCGCGGCCGAACCGGCGCTTGTACGACGCGTTCAGCTTGTAGAAGCCCAGTGCCGCGTCCGCCCGCAGCTTGTGCCCCTTCTGCGGCAGGGCACAGAGATACTTCGCCGGGATCAGCCCGTTGGGGAACTGCTTGGCGTCGGCGGCGAGGCTCTCGTCGCATTTGAGCTGCAGACGCTTCAGCCTGCTCACCGCCAGCTTGTCGAGCATCGTGTTGAGCTGCTCGGTGAGCTGCGCCGACTTGCTCTTCAACCCGTCCACCTCCTGCTGGAGGCGGGTCTGCTCGACCGCGTTGCGCGACTGCAGTTCCTGGGCGGTCGACGCGAGCCGTTTCCGCCGCGACTGCAGGTCGTCGGCACGGTCCACAAGCGCCTGCTGCGACCTGGCGAGCAACGTCACGTCCGCCGTCGAACGAAGCGCCTGGCTCGGATCGCCCCCACCGAAGATCGCCATGGACCCGACGGATCCGCTCTGCTTGTACGACGAGTTCGCCAGCCTGGCCAGCGGCTCCCGGATCTTGTTCAGCTCCGCCTCGGCCACCGCGAGGTCCTTCAGGGTGCCCCGCAGCTTGACCTGCGAGGCGTCCAGATCCTTCTTCCGGCCCTTCATCTGCTTCGTGGCCTTCTCCAGCTCGTCGCGAGCCTTCGACGCCTCACGGCGCAACGACTCCAGGGTGTCCCCTTCGGCCGCGCCTGCGGCGCCAAGCGGTGAGAGCGTCGTCATCACCAGGAAGACCGCGGTCAGCGCCGCCGACCGGGGGTAAGGCACGGTGGTTTTCCTCCTGATGCCCAAATACGGAACAGCGGCAGAACGGTACTACACGTTCTACGATGACCTGTGCGTAATCGGTTCAGCGGCCACGGTGACCGTCACGATCATCGCGCTGCTCGCACCACCGGCGCATCCACCAGACGTCCTCCCACCCCGGCGGGCACGGCCTCCTGGTCGACGGCGACGGCGACGGCGACGTGGGGCGCCTCGTCCGCCGCGGTGTGGCCCTGGGAGCGGGCGCCCGCCTCGGCGCCTTCGTCGCCGCCTGCGGCTCCTGCTCGGGCGGTATGTACTTCCCGTACGTCGGCTCTCCCGCGGGGGCGGGCGCCACCTTCTGCGCGGAGGTCCCCACCGTCCCCGGAAGGTCCCCCGGCGGCTCTTCACGCGACCCGAACACGATCAAGGTGACCAGCACGACGGGCACCACGACGGCACCGGCGGCGACGCCGATCCATTTGCCCCGGGACGAACTCTCGTCCACCTCGTCTTCGGCGGCCTTGCCACCCGGCTGCCCGCGATGCCGACCCGTCACGGCACCGAAGCGTACCCACAGCGGCCCCAGCAGGCCTAGGGCCCCAGGGCGCCACATAAGAGGGAGCGGGCAACGCGCCCCTTCCCCTACCCTGTAGGTGCCGTCCGCTACGCTCTTGCCGCGAGCGACGACATGCCTCCGTAGCTCAGGGGATAGAGCACCGCTCTCCTAAAGCGGGTGCCGCAGGTTCGAATCCTGCCGGAGGCGCACAGCATCCAAGGCGTCTTCGCCGGCCCGGTTTCCAGCGATCCGATGGCAGGAGGACCGAGGGTCAGGTGTCAGATCATGTGCTCGCCGGCCGCTACCGCCTGGGGGAACGGCTCGGCAGCGGGGGAATGGGCACGGTGTGGGCCGCCGTGGACGTGACGCTGCGCCGCACCGTGGCGATCAAGGAGATCGTCTTCCCGGACGTTCTCACGGCGGAGGAGCGCCGGGTGGCGACCGGCCGGGCACAGCGAGAGGCGCGGGCTGCGGCGCTGATCGACCACCCCGGCGTCATCACCGTGCACGACGTGGTGATCGAGGACGAGCGGCCGTGGATCGTCATGGAGTTGGTGAGCGGCGCGTCCCTTGAGGAGGTGCTCCTGCGGGACGGCCCGCGCCCGCCCCCGGTGGCCGCGCAGATCGGCCTGGAGGTGCTGGACGCGCTTGAGGCCGCACACGCCAAGGGCATCGTGCACCGGGACGTCAAGCCCAGCAACGTGCTGCTCGCCGAGGACGGCCGGGTCGTCCTGACCGACTTCGGCATCGCGAGAATCGACGCCGACCCGGCCCTCACTCGCACCGGGACGTTCGTCGGTTCCCCCGGGTACATCGCCCCGGAGCGGCTGCGGGAGCAGCCGGGCGGTCCCGAGTCCGACCTCTGGTCACTGGCCGCCACCCTCTATACGGCGGTTGAAGGAAGGCCGCCGTTCAGGCGGGACAGTCCGATGGCGGTCCTGGGGGCCGTTCTGGCGGAGGAGCCGGCGCCGCCTCGGCAGGCCGGGTCCCTTGCGCCGCTGCTGTGGTATCTGCTGCGAAAGGACCCGTCCGCGCGGCCGAAGACCGAGGACGTGCGGCGGGTTCTGCGGAATGTGTCCGCGGGGAGGCCGTCGGGGCTGCCCGGCCCGGCTCCGGTCCCGTGGCCCGCTCCCCCGCGGAGAGGGCCCCGGTGGGTGGCGGTTCCCATCGCGGCGGGCGTCGCCGTGGTCACGGTCGGCGCCGTGGCCGTCGGAGCCGTGGCCCTCAACGCCTCCGACGGCGAGGCCCGGGTGACGCCCGAGTCGGCGTCCACCCCTCGGGCGGCGCCTTCCGCGTCGCCGTCCCCGAGTACGTCCGCCCTGCTCGACCTGTGCGGTCTGCTCACCCGGCAGCAGGTGAGCCGGCTGCTGGCCAAGGGCGAGCCCCGGGTCGAGGAGGACGAGGAGTCCTGCGGATGGGCCGCCTCCAAACGCGGATTCCTGATCAGCGACCTCGGCCGCACCACCGGGCGACCGCCTCCGCAGTCGCCCGCCGAGGCGCACAACACGTACGTGAGCACCAAGAACGCGGCCACACCCGGGATCCATTACTGGGGATGGCCCGAGATCAACGTTGACCATGTGAAGGCGCGGGAGACCCGGGCGCGCAAAATCGCCGGGATAGGCGACGAAGCCTTCACCTACACGTCCACGGGTCTGTCGAAGCCCATGGACATATCCGCCGTCGTGCTCCGGGTGAAGAGCACGGTGCTGAGGATCGAGCATTTCTACGAGCGCGGCACCGCGTCCCCGGGTGAGGCCCGCGAAGCGGCACGCTGGGTCGCGCGGGCGGCGGCGAGGTCATGACCGCGCCGCCCCGGACGCTCGCCGGACGGTACACGCTCGTCCGGCGCCTCGGTGAGGGCGGCATGGGCGTGGTGTGGCGTGCCCGCGACGACCTGCTCGGCCGGGACGTGGCGGTCAAGGAGCTTCTGCTCCCCGAACGTCTGAGCCCCGAGCAGCGCGACCTGGCGGCCCAGCGCGCCCTGCGCGAGGCGAGGGCGGCCGCCCTGCTCCGGCACAGGTCGATCGTCACCGTGCACGATGTCGTCGTCGAGGACGGCGGGCCGTGCATCGTCATGGACCTGCTTCCCGGCCGTTCCCTGGACGCGGTGCTCGCCGACGACGGCCCCCTGCCGCCCGATCTGGTGGCGCGCATCGGCTTGGAGATCCTCGGGGCGCTCCGTGCCGCCCACGCCGAAGGGGTCCTGCACAGGGACGTCAAGCCCGCCAACATCTTCCTGCGCGAGGATGGGGCCGCCGTCCTCACCGACTTCGGCATCGCCGCGCTGGAGGGCGAGGCGACGCTGACGCGGCCGGGCTCGCTGATCGGGTCCCCGGCCTATATGGCGCCCGAACGGGTGCGGTACGACTTCGGCGGTGCCGCGTCCGATCTCTGGTCCCTGGGCGCGACGCTCTACGCCCTGACCGAGGGCCGTCCGCCTTTCGCCCGGGGCTCATTGATGGGCACGCTCGGGGCCGTCCTCGCCGACGAGCCGGATCCGCCCCGCGCCGCCGGGCCGCTGGGCCCGCTGCTGGAGCGGCTGCTGGCCAAGGATCCGGCGGCGCGTCTCAGCGCGGAAGCGGCCGAGGCGTACCTGCGCGCCCTGGTGACGGGCGAGCGGACCGTTCCTCCTCCGGCGGCGCTGCCGCCGTCGCCGCGTCTCGCCCATACCGGACGTCCCACCATTCCCGCGCGGTCTCCGAGGACCGGCCGTGCCTGGATCCTCGCCGCCGTCGCCGTCGCCGTGGCGACGGTCGTCGTCATCGGGACCGTCGTGGTCATCGCCACCCGCGATCCGGCCGACCCGCCACCTCCGGTGTCCCGGGCGGAGCCGTCCTCCCGCGCGGCCGAACCGGCCCCTTTCGCGACCGCGCCCTCCCCGTGCGGTCTCATCAGCGCGGAGCAGGCGGGCAGGCTGGTACGCACCTTCCACAATCACGGCGACCAGAGTCCCGACTCGTCCACGGGACGGCCGAGCCGGGACTGCGTCTGGCAGACCTCCGCGCTCGCGGAGGGAGACGAGCGGCTCAGGCTCACGCTCCGCACCGCGACGAGCACGGCCGCGGCCCGCGGCCTGCTCGCCGAGGAGCGGGCCAAGGCCACCGGACGGGTCACGCCGCTCCCCGACCTCGGCGAGGCCGCCTACGCCGCGCCCGGCCCGGTCGGCGATTCCGTGGTCCTCTTCCGTGTCGGCAACCTGGTCGCCGAGATCCAGTACGGCACCGGCCGCGACGGGCAGGACGAACTCGCCCGCCAGGCGGCACGATGGGCCCGCGCATCCCTCGAACGCTCCTAGCCGCTGCAACGACCCGGGTGCCCGGACCGGGAACCCGTGTGAGCCGGAGCGCGACGAGTCGACCCGCGCCCGGGGGGCGGCCGGGCGCGGGTCGAGGTTCGCGGTCCGTCGGGTGCCGGGTTCCTCAGCAGGTCAGGTTGCCGCCGGTGGGCACGCCGAGGATCTGGGTGAACCTCTGGTAGGCGTTCACGCGGCTCTGCACCTGGGCCGGGTTCCGTCCGTCAGTCGCCGCCCGTGTCGGCGAACGCGGGGAAGGAGCCCATGGCCGCGGTCAGGCCGCTGTAGGTGTAGAAGGAGTTGCGGCTCGGGAACATCTGCTGGAACTGCGCCTGGCTCACCACGAAGCCGCCGGGATCGCCGGGGTCTCCCGGGTCGCCGGGCCCGTCGCAGGTGTGCGGGTCCCAGAACCAGTGGCTGATGACGGGGTCGTAGCCGGGGTTCTCATGTACCGCGATGTAGTGGTTGCCGTCGGTGTACCGGACGATGCTGCCCACCGGGTACCACTGCCCGGCCACCCAGTCGGGGGCGTTGCAGGCCGCCGCGGCGGTCGCCGGTGCCGCCGGGATGACGAACAGCGTCGTCATCGCGAGAAGTGCGGCGCCGAGGAGCGTCAGGACGCGCCGCCGCATCACCTGACCTCCAGGTCGATGCAGGCGTAGAACGCGTTGGCGGTGTCGGCGATGTTCCAGATCGCCAGTACCTTCTGGCGGCCGCTGACTCCGCCGAGGTCGACGGTGTGGGACACGCTGGAGGGGGCTGCTGGTCGTGGCCGTCGACCACCGCGACGCGCCGGCCGCCGACGTAGTACTCGTAGTTGAGCGTGCGGTGCCGGGCGGTGAACGTCCAGGTGAAGGTCACCGTGTTGCCGACGGAGGCGGCCCGCCAGCCCTTGCCGTCATCGTCGAGTTCGCGGAAGCGCGCGTTCCCGCCGCTGCAGCTGCGCAGGCCCTTCGGACCTTCGACGCTCTGCGGCTCCCACCGGATGGCGCCGCACTGGACGACGCCCGCCGCACACTGGGCCTGCCGGCTCATCGGCGCGGAGACGTAGCCGTGGGCGTAGGCGGTGGACGCCGGCAGGATCACGGCGACGAGGGGTGCGACGATGGCCACGCTAACCCCGCGTCCGGAAGCGGACAAGACCCCCGAGTTGATCACTGATTTCACCGTGATATGACCAGCGCAGGCCGGAAACCGAACCACCCGCCGAGCCGGACAAGTTCGTCACTGTTTCGGGTGAACAGACGTGGCGACTGGCAATTCATGCCAATCGGAGTCGGTTCCCCGGAGCCGGTGTAATTGCGGAATGATGGACGATCGCCGCCGTCCGGAGGGAACGAGTGTGATGTCGAACGAACCGCGACCGGAGATCGACACGAGCGTGCCGCACTCGGCGCGGATCTGGGATTACTGGCTCGGCGGCAAGGACAACTACCCCGTTGACCGCGAAGCCGGTGACGCCGTCCTGCGGGTGCTGCCGGGGATCGCCGTTTCCGCCAAACAGGACCGGGCCTTCCTCGGCCGCGCGGTGCGATTCCTTGTCTCGCAGGGAGTGCGGCAGTTCCTCGATCTCGGGACGGGTCTGCCCACGGTCGACAACACCCACGAGGTCGCGCAGCGCGTCGCCCCGTCGTCCCGGATCGTCTACGTCGACAATGACCCGCTGGTCCTCGCACACGCCCGGGCCCTGCTGCAAAGCGCTCCCGATGGTGCCTGCGACTACATCGAGGCCGACATCCGCGACACGGAGACGGTCCTGGCCGGTGCGGCCGGCACGCTGGACTTCGACCGTCCGATCGGGCTGATGCTGCTCGGGGTCCTGAACCACATCCTCGACGACGACGAGGCGCAGCGACTCGTCGCGGACCTGGTGCGCGGGCTCGCCCCGGGCAGCCACCTGGTCATCTCCCACACCTGCGACGCCACGACCGACGAGCTGGACGGCGAGGCGATGCGGCAGGCGGTGCGGGAGGTCATGGACCGAGGCGGGACGCCGATCTGCGCCCGGTCCCCGGAACGGATCGAGAGGCTCTTCGCGGGGACGCGCCTTGTGGAGCCCGGGGTGGTGTCGTGCTCGCGATGGCGTCCCGACCCTTCGCCCTGGACCGAGCCGGAGGTCCCGCACTTCAGCGGCGTCGGCGTCGTCGGCGACTCCTGAGACACCGGCCGTATCGGGTTTCGCTTCCGGCACGGCAGAATGGGGCTGTGGCGAAGAAGTGTCCTTGCGGTGCCGGCTCCCGGTATCGGGATTGTTGCGGACGGCTGCATCGGGGTGAGGCGCGGGCGGAGACGGCCGCGGAGTTGATGCGGTCGCGGTTCAGCGCTTTCGCGGAGCGGGACGAGGCGTATCTGCTGAAGAGCTGGCATCCCGCGACGCGGCCTGAACGGGTCGGTTTCGACGCCATGACGCGGTGGACGCGGCTGGAAATCGTCCGGGAGGAAGGCGGCGGGCCCGGGGACGGCAAGGGGACGGTCGAGTTCCGCGCCCATTACCTGGAGGGTTCGGCGCCTGGGGAATTGCACGAGGTCAGCCGGTTCGTCAGGCATGACGGCGACTGGGTTTACGTCCGGGGCAAGGTGAGCTGACATTCCGGCCGGTCGCATGGCCGCGGCACGTTCGGGAATGGCCGGCGGTCACGACGCCGGTGCCGTCCTCAGCCGCCATCCGCAGCGGGCGAGGAGGGTCAGCAGCAGGACGGGAGCGACGAACACGGCGAATGTCCCGCGCGCTCGGCCGCCCCGCGCCCGCCGACCCGCGCACGGCGGCCGGGGAGATCATCGCGTCGGCGGCGTCCGACCCGGGGGCCCGGGCCGCCGACGCCGCGTTCAACGTCCTGCTCACCGAAGAGGGCCTGGACGCCTGGTCACGCGCCTAAGCCTGGCGCCACTCCGGTACCGCGCCGGCCTCGTGCAGGCAGAAGTCGGGTGCGCCCTCCAGCGCCTTCTCCTCCCCGCCCGGCGTGTACGTGACGATCAGCCGCAGCGGTCGCCACGTCGTGTTGTGCGTGGAATGCCAGACGCCCTTGGGAATATGGACGGCGTCGCCCTCGCGGATCGCGAAGGGCCTGCCGTCGTCCACCATCTGCGTCGCCTCACCGGAGATCACGTAGATGACCTCCTCGGCGTTCGGATGGTTGTGCCGCGCGTGCCCCTGACCGGGGTTGACGATCACCTCGCCCAGCGTGCTGCTCGCACCGGGCACCGACGACGGCGTGACGAACCATTTGATCGACCCCCAGTCGAAGGTCATCGTCGTGACGTCTCCGGGGTTCACCAGCATCAGATCTCCAGGTTCTTGAAGGCGGCCACCTGCTGAGTGATGGCCCGCTCGGTCGGCAGCCGCTCGACCGAGGAGGCCCCGAAGAAGCCCACGACGCCCTCGGTCCGCGAGAGCACGTAGGCGGCGTCGTCCGGTTCGGCGATCGGGCCGCCGTGGCAGAGGACGAGGACGTCCGGGCGGACGGCGAAGGCGGCGTCCCGCATGGCCTGCACCCGCTCGACCGCCTCGTCCAGCGTCAGGGCGGTGCCCGCGCCGATGCTGCCCTTGGTGGTGAGCCCGACGTGCGGGACGAGGACGTCGGCGCCCGCCTCCGCCATCGCCCGCGCCTGGTCCTCGTCGAACACGTACGGGGCGGTGACCATGTCGCGCTCGTGCGCGAGCCGCACCATCTCGACTTCCAGGTCGTAGCCCATGCCGGTCTCTTCGATGTTCTGCCGGAACACCCCGTCGTACAACCCGACCGTCGGGAAGTTCTGGACGCCCGCGAACCCCATGGCCTTGAGCCGGTCGAGGAAGACCGGCATCACCCGGAACGGGTCGGTGCCGCACACCCCGGCCAGCACGGCCGTGTCCTTCACGACGGGCAGCACCTCGGAGGCCATCTCCACCACGATCTGGTTCGCGTCCCCGTACGGGAGCAGCCCGGCGAGCGACCCGCGTCCCGCCATCCGGTAGCGCCCCGAGTTGTAGATGATGATCAGATCGACACCGCCGGCCTCCGCGCATTTGGCGGACAGCCCGGTGCCCGCACCCGCGCCGATGACGGGCTTGCCCTCCGCGACGGCACGCCGCAGCCGCTCCAGGACGGTCCCCCGCTTCATTCCGCTCCCCCCGAGATCATCTGGTGCAGCCGGCCGGCCATCGCGCGGCCGAACGACGGGTCGTTGATGTTCACGTCGAGCCTTTCGGTCTCCACCGCGCCCTCCATGGCCGCGAAGCACGCCTCGTCCGCGGCCGGGTCGTGGAAGGGCATCCCCGGCGCGTCCAGCGCCGACACACCCCCGAGCGGGAGGAACAGGACGGTCGGCCCGGTCGCCTCGGCCAGTTTGGCCGCCACCAGCCGTCCCAGCTCCGCCATCTCCTCACGTGTCGTCCGCATCAGCGTCACGGTCGGGTTGTGGACGTAGAGGTTGCGGCCCTCGAACCGCTCGGGGACGGTCTCACGCGGCCCGAAGTTGACCATGTCCAGCGCCCCCGGCGCCACGACCTGCGGAACCCCATGCCGTCCGGCCGCCGTGAGCCGCTCGGGCCCGGCCGACAGGACACCGCCGACGAGGTCGTCCGCCAGCTCGGTCGTGGTCAGATCGAGCACCCCCGCCAGCAGCCCGCTCTCCACAAGCCCCTCAAGGGCCTGGCCCCCGGCCCCGGTCGCGTGGAACACGAGGACCTCGTAGCCGAGCTCGTCCAGCCGCTCCCGCGCCGCGTCCACCGCCGGCGTCGTCACCCCGAACATCGAGGCCGCGACGAGAGGACGCTCGTCCACCTCCGGCGCGGACCGCGCGGCCTCGTGGGCCTTCGCCATCCCGGCCGCCGCTGCCGCCGCGTTCCCGAGGATCAGCCGCGACACCCGGTTCACGCCCGCGATGTCGACGACGCTGTACATCATCGTGACGTCCTTCGCGCCCACGTACGGCGTCACGTCCCCGGACGCCATCGTGGACACGATCAGCTTCGGCAGCCCGATCGGCAGATCCCGGACGGCCCGCGCCGCGATCGACGACCCGCCGCTCCCGCCGACGGCGAGCACGGCGTCCACCCGTTCCAGCCCGGCGACCACGGCCGCCGCGCCCTCACCCATCGCCGTGACGGCCGCACCCCGGTCCCCCGCGTCCCGCAACGCCGCAAGCGACGCGCCCCCGGCCTCCGCGACCCGCTCGGCACCTACATCGGCCTCCACATCGGACGCCCCGACCCCCACGTCGACCAGCACCACATCGCAGCCCAGCTCCCGCACCCGATCACGAAGCCACACATACTCGGCCCCCTTGGTATCGAGCGTCCCCACCAACACCACAGTCGCCATGGAAGACGCATTCCCCACCACCCCACCCCGCAACCGGCACCGGACGGGACGAAGCGGAAGGGGTGGCGCAGCCGGGATTGGGGGGCATCTCAACCGGCGGCGCCACCCCGGCTCTAGGGAGACCCAGCTGAGTTCCGCGTCCTGGCCGCCAGGATGGCCCGGCCGAGTTGTTCCGGGCATCGGGCCCCGACGAGCAGGCGGCCGTCGACAAGCGCCCACCATTCCCGCGTGTGATGGCCGAACCACGCGATGACGCCGTGCCGCTGCGCGAGCGCTCGGGCTGTGTCCTCCCGGATCGGCCGCACGTCAATCACCGCGGTGTCCTCCAGCGGTCCCAGGCTCACGACTCGGCGCTCCAGGTGAGTTCCGCCCACGTGGTCTGGCCGTCCTCGGTGACGTCGTGGCCGATCTTGTCGGCGGTGTGGTAGACGATCAGCAGGCCGCGTCCGTGGTCGTCCTCGTCCGGCGGGACGCCGGGGAGCGGCTGCCAATCGCCGGCCCCGGCGTCGCGGACGGTGATGCGCGCGTGACCGGGCTCGACCTCGACGGTGACGGTGACCTCACCGCCGTCACCGGACGCTGTGTGCCGCAGGGAGTTGCCGACCAGTTCGGAGGCGATGAGCTCGGCGTCGCGCCCGCGAGGGCTGTCGGCGAGCATTCCGCGGACGAAGGCCCTGGCCGCTGGCACCATGCAGGGGCGGCCGGGATAAGTCTGGCTCCACTTCATGGCACCTCCTACGGACGGTGATCGCACTGTCACAGAAAAGCTGTGCGCACAGCTTGCAAGCGGTGCGCACAGCTTGTCAAGCTGTGTCCGAACATTGGCACCCGGCAATCGGAGACACCGTGCCCCAGCCCGCCTATCAGCGCATCGCCGATGATCTACGGAGCCAGATCATCGGCGGGCGGCTCTCAGCAGGCGACAAGGTCCCCTCGCGCGCTCGGCTCCGCGAGCAGTACGACGTCTCCGACCAGGTCGCGATCCAGGCCGTGCGGCTCCTGATCTCCGAAGGCTTCCTGGAGGCCCGCTCGGGATCGGGCACCTACGTCAGGCGCAAGCCCACGCTGAAGCGTCTTGCCCGTTCCTGGTACGGCGAGAGCGGCCGCACCAGTTCCCCGTTCCGCACGGAGATGGCCAGTCAGGGCCGGGCCGGCGACTGGCGGGTCTCGTCACAGACCGCCGCGGCGAGCCCACCGGTCGCGGAGCGGCTCGGCATCGCGGCGGGCGACCCCGTGATGGAGAGCCGGTACATCTTCCTCGCCGACGACGAGCCGGTGATGCTGTCCACGTCGTGGGAGCCGCTGGAGATCACACAGGGCACGCCGGTGATGTTCCCGGAGGAGGGCCCGCACGCGGGCGCCGGGGTCGTCGCGCGGATGCGGGAGATCGGCCGGCACATCGAGACCGCACAGGAAGTCGTCACCGCCCGCCCGGTCCTGGCGGCCGAGGCGGACCGGCTCGGCGAGGCGCTCGGGTCGGTGGTCATGGTGATCACACGGACCTACGCCACGGCGGACCGGCCGGTCGAGACCGCGGACATCGTGGTACCGGTCGACCGTTATGAGTTGGCGTACGTCATTCCTGTCGAGTGACCGGTGGCCGGCGTCGGCCGGGGGTTGGGACGGGGGTTTCGGTGATGACGCCGTCCTCCAGGGTGAGGACTCGGTCGGCTTCGGTGAGGAGGGCCTGGTCGTGGGTGGCGACCAGGACGGTGACGCCTTCGCCGGAGACGACCGCGCGGAGGAGGGGCATGATCGTGGCGGCGGTTTCGGAGTCGAGTTGGCCGGTGGGCTCGTCGGCGAGGAGCAGACGGGGGCGGTTGGCGAGGGCGCGGGCGATCGCCACGCGCTGGCGCTGGCCGCCGGAGAGTTCGTAGGGGCGCTGGGCCGCGTGGTCGGCGAGGCCGACCAGGGAGAGCAGGACGCGGACGCGCTCGTCGCGTTCGGCAGGGGCCGTGCGGACGAGGCGGAGCGGCACCTCGACGTTCTCGGCGGCGGACAGGACGGGGATCAGGCCGTGGGACTGGAAGACGAAGCCGATATCGTCGCGGCGGAGGGCGAGGAGGTCGTTCTCGGGGAGTGTCCCGACGTCGCGGCCGTTGACGCGGACGGCGCCGCCGTCGGGGGTGTCCAGGCCGCCGATCAGGTTGAGGAGGGTCGTCTTGCCCGAGCCGGAGCGGCCCTTGATGGCGACGAGTTCGCCGGGGGCGACCTCGAAGCTCGCGCCGCGCAGGGCCGGGACCTCGACCCTGCCGGTGCGGTAGGTGCGGGTGAGCGCCTCGACGGCGACCATCGGCTCGGTCACGCGGTCTCCTCCCGGTCCGGCCAGACGCCGACGTGGTCGTTCTCCAGGTTGAGCCGCACGCGGTCGCGCATGTCGAGGGCCTCGGTGAACGCCGCGGGGAGCTGGACGCGGCCGGCGCGGTCGAGGACGGCGTACTCCTCGGCGGTCCGGGCCCCGTCGCCGCCGGAGCGGCGGCGGACCTCGCTGCTGGTGCGGCCGTCGCGGATGCCGACCGTCCGGTCGACGTGCTCGGAGATCTGCGCGTCGTGGGTGACGACGACGGTGGTGGTGCCGAGTTCCTCGTTGACCTGGCGGAGCGCGGCGAAGACCTCGGAGGCCGTGGTGGTGTCGAGTTCGCCGGTGGGTTCGTCGGCGAGGACGACGCGGGGTTCGTTGGCGACGGCGACGGCGATCGCGATGCGCTGCTGCTGACCGCCGGACAGCTCGTCGGGACGGCGGCCCGCGCAGTCGCCGACGCCGAGCATGCCGAGCAGTTCGGCGGCGCGGGTGGCGCGTGCGCGGCGGGAGCGTCCGGCGAACCGCATCGGCAGTTCGACGTTCTGCGCGGCGGTCAGGTACGGGAGGAGGTTGCGGGACGTCTGCTGCCAGATGAACCCGACCTGCTCGCGCCGGAACGTCAGCCGTTCCTTGGACGCCATCGTGAGCAGGTCGGAGCCGGCGACGCGGGCGACGCCGGCGGTGGGCACGTCCAGGCCGGACAGGATGTTCAGCAGCGTCGACTTGCCCGAACCGGACGCGCCGACGATGGCGACCAGCTCGCCGGGGTCGACGAGCAGGTCGAGGCCCTGGAGGGCGACGACCTCGACACCGTCGGTCTTGTAGATGCGCACGAGGTTGTCGCAGACGATGTGGGCGCCCTCGCCGTAGACGGGGCCGCGTTCGGCGGCGCGGCGTTCCAGTTCGGCGAGGTCGGGTGCGTCGGTCATTATTCCCCCGTTCTCAGGGCGGTTCCGGGGCGGGTGTCGAAGGCGCGGTCGACGGCGACGGCAGCGGCGGCGGCGAGCAGCAGGGCCGCGGCGAGGCCGAGCAGCGCCGGGACGCCGGGGACGTGGGCCGTGGCGGCGAAGCCCCCGGTGTAGGGGCGCAGGTCGACGACGGGGCCGGTGATCTCGGGCAGCAGGAGGCCGAGCGCCCATCCGGCCCCGACCGCGCAGAGGAGCACGGGCGCGATCTCGACGAGCGCGAGGCCGCGGCTCTGCCGCCGGCTCAGTCCAAGGGCGCGGAGGCGGGCGACGGTGCGGCCCCGGGCGCGGGCGCCGACGACGAGGACGAGCAGCACGGCGAGGAGTCCGTAGGCGCCGCCGATGAGCGCGCCGTCCCGGAACGTGCCGTGGACGACGGACACCAGCGGCTTGCCGGTCATGCCGTCCAGCACGTCCTCCCGCATCCGGATGTCGCGGCCGGGGGCGGCGGCGCGCAGGGCTTCGGCGTCCGGGTCGTGCCCGGCGACGAAGACCTCGGACGGGAAGCCCTCCGCGTCGGCGAGCAGCTTGTACGGGACGACGACGAACGCGGAGCCGGCGTCCAGCCCGGGGAAGCGTTCGATCCGGCCGGACGGCGTGACGCGCAGCGGTGCGAGGCCGGGGCGGCTCAGTGTCACGGCCCCCGAACCGAGAAGGCGGGAGGCGGACGCGGAGACCCACACCCCGGACGAGTCCGGAATGCCGGGCACATCGGGGGCGAGCTCGCGGTAGGCGTCCAGGTCCACGCCGACCACGGTCATCGGCGCCGGGTTCGCCTGGGACGTCACGGTCGTGACGACCCGCACCGGGACCGCCCCGGTCACACCGCGCACCGCGCGGATGCGGTCGAGCGCGGGGGCGTCCAGCGGCCCGGCTTCGATGAAGGCGTCGGCGCCCACCTCGGACCAGGACGCGCGTTCCTGCCCGTCCCGCAGCCCGGTGTCGACGGTCGCGGCGAAACCCGCGACGGCTGTGGCGATCAGCAGGACGACCAGCGGCAGCGTCCCGATGAGGTTCTGCCGGGCGGCGCGGGCGAGGCCGAGGAACGCGACGGCCCCGCGACGCCGGCGCAGGGACGGCCCGGCGGCGCGCAGCAGGTACGGGTAGCCGCGCAGGACGAGCACGCCGAGCGCCGCGCCGAGCAGCACCGGCACGGCGGCGATCAGCGGGTCGGTCCCGGCGGACCCGCCGCGGCGGCGCAGCAGCACGGCGCCGATCACGGCGAGGGCCACCAGGAGGAGGTCGAGGACGAGCCGCCGCCGGGACGGCCGTGCCGCGGCGACGTCGTCCCGCCGGTCCGCCGTCGATTCGAGGCCGCCGCCGCGTTCCCGCGCGAGCATCGCGGCGGACAAGGCCAGGACCGCGGCGACCGGCACGGCGGTCGCGTACACCGATGCCGTCTGCGGCGGCCCCGCGTCCAGCAGCCGTCCCGCCGCATGGCCGAGCCCGGCGGACGGGACGACGGCGAGCGCGGTCAGCCCGCAGGCGGGGGCGGCGAGCTGCCGCAGCGCGGCGCCGCGTGCCCGCATCGTCCCGAGGACGGGCCTGAGCCGGTCGCCGAGCAGCCCGGCGGCCAGCAGCAGCACCCCGGCGGCGACGGCGGCGAGCCCGCCGAGCGCCAGCCCGAGAACGGACCGGGCGGTGTGGAGCCGGTCCGAGTATCCCCGCAGCCGCCCGTCCAGGACGGTCACCACCTGGCAGGAGAACAGGCCGGGGCGGCCCTGCACCGCGGACCGGTAGGCGTCCAGGTCGGCCGCCATGGCGGTGACGGCGGCGGAGTCGACGGCGTCGCGGCGGATCGGGAAGCGCCAGCTGTAGGTGAGCCGCCGGTCCGGGTCGCGGGTGAGCATCGTGTAGCCGCCGACGTCCATCAGGGCGGTGCCCAGATCGGCCTGGACGCCGTCGCCGACCGACGCCTTCGTCGCCCGCAGCATGCTGGGGCGCGCCCGCCAGTACGGATCGGCGGCGTTGACCGGTTCGTACAGGCCGGAGATCCGGACCCGCACAGGCCGGGGCACGTCCCTCTCGCCGAGGGAGAGCCGGTCGCCGGGCTTGTAGCCCATCGCGTCGGCGTACTTCCTGGCGACGATGACCTGGATCTCGGTGTCCTCGCCGCCCGTGCCGGACGGCCGGTTGACCGGCGGGCCGCCGGCGACGAGGCGGATGCGCTCGACGGTGCCCTCGGCCCAGCTGAGGTAGAGCAGCCGCGGAGCCGGCGCGTCCCCCGCGATCGACATGCGGCCGGAGGTGACGGACGGCTCCGGTTCGCCGGCGACGCCGCGCAGGGACGCCGGAAGCAGATCCTGCCAGGCGAGGGAGCCGGCCGTCATCGCCGCCATGTTGGGGATCAGCCGCGCCGCCGTGTCGCCTCCGGAAGTGCCCTCCACGCGCACGTCCGCGCCGGTGCCCACCGCGGCGGCGGCGGCGCGGTCGTACCCGGCGGCGACCCTGGCCGGCAGGACGACGGCGAGCAGCGCGGACACCGCCGTCAGCACGGCCAGCGCCACGAGCGGCGCCCACTGCGCGCGGGCCAGCCGCACGACCGGACCCCTCATCGCTCCTCCCCCGCACGCAGGCCGGCGCCGAGGTCCCGGCGGCGCAGCACCCGGATCACCGGCGCCAGCACAAGGCCGAGCACCACCGCCACCCCGGCGAGCATGCCGAGCACCACGGGCCACCGGACGACGAGTCCGGCGGGCGGGTACGGCTGTGCGGCCTGCACGTTCAGCACCACGTGCGGGACCACCAGCCGCGCCACGACCAGCCCGAGGACCGTCCCGCCCAGCAGGCCGAGCACGACCAGGTACGCCTGCTCGATCGCGAGCATCCCGGCGACCTGCCGGGGATGGACGCCGAGCGCCCGCAGCACCGCGAACTCGCGGGACCGCTCGCCGGCCGTCACCGCCGCGTTCACCACGAACGCGATGACGGCGAACGCGAGCGCCGCGCCGAATCCCAGGACCAGCGCCCCCTGGAGCGCGGCGCCGAGCGGCGCGTCCCGCATCCGCGAGCGCAGCGCGACGCGGTCCCCGGCGACCTCGCCCCAGGCGGGGTGGCCGTTGAGGGCGCGGACGGCGGGGGCGGTGCGGCCGGCCCGCACCGAGGCCCACCACTCCCCGGGCGCGATGCTTCCGGTGTTCGACCCGCCGACGGCGAGCCGGGTCTGGGTGAGCGTCGGCAGGTCCACCAGGACGCCCGGCGTGCCGGGAGGCACGCTCGGCAGTGCGGGCGCCACTCCCACGACCTTGACGGGCTGGTCGCCGTCGACGGTGCTCAGCGTGACGGTGCCGCCCACGCCGGTCTTGGCCAGGCGTGCCGTCTCGCCGGTGATGACGCCCGGCACGGCCGGCAGGAGCTCGGTGTTCCGGACGCCGTGGGACGGCGGCGTGGACGTCCCGAGCACCGCGTCGACCTCCCCGAGCGGGGCACTGCTCGTGCCCCACCCGATGTCCTCCAGCTTGGGCGCGGGGATGGAAAGCCTCCCGAGCGTGCCCTCGGCGTCCTTCATGGTCGGTGCGGTCCGCGCCGTCGGGTCCGGCGGGAAGGCGAACGCGTCCCATCGGGAACCGGCCGGGCGGGCCGCCTCCCCGGTGCCATCGCCCCGCACCCGCAGGATCTCCAGTTCGAGCGGCCCCGCGATGGGGTTGTCGTCGTAGGAGTAGTGGACGCTCCGTACCGCCAGCGGGTAGGACAGCGCGCCGCCCGGCCCGGCAAGGTCGTCCAGTGCGAGGGTGTGCTCGGCGCCGTCGGGGGCGAGGCCGGGAAGGGTCACCCTGCGGGCCAGCCCCTGCCCGTCCACGACCGTCACGGCGATCTTGTAGGCCGGGCCGTCCGGTGGCCGCAGGTCACCCGGCGCCGGTCCGGCGCGGCTGAGCCGCAGGTCGAACAGCAGCCGCTCCGGCCGTCCCGGGACGGTCAGGACCGGCGCGGGAGGACGCAGCCGGGCCAGCTCGTCCAGCCGCAATTCCCGCCGCAGGTCCGGCTGGACGCGCAGCAGCGGGCCGAGCGCCTCCGCGTCCGCGCCGAGCACGACCGACGGCCGCGTGCCGAGGTCGGCGTCCGCGCGCAGCACCGGTGTCGCGGCCGTGACGCCGGGCAGTGCGGCGAACCGCCCGCCCTGCCCGAGCGGCGCCGGGCCTCCGTCGCGCGCGGAGGGGACGAGCCGCAGGTCGGCGCCGCTCTGGAAGTCGGCCTGGTCGATGTGGGATCGGCGCCAGGTCGCCATCGTCGTCACCGAGAGGATCCCGACCGCCATCGCCATGACCAGCAGCAGCACCGGCCCGGTGTAGCGCAGGCGCCGGCGCCCGACCTGCCGGGTGCCGAGGACGGGCGCCAGCCCCCGCCCCCGTGTCGCGACCCGTTCGGCGGCGCGCGACAGCAGCGGCACCGCCCGGAGCAGCAGTACCCCGCCGGCGAGCAGCGCCAGCGCCGGGCCGGACACGATGAACGGGTCCACACCGCCGGGACCGCCGCCCGGACCGCCGCCCGCGCCGTCCACCCCGTACCGGGTGAGCTGCCAGATCGCAAGGCCGGCGACGAGGAGCAGCGCCAGGTCGACGCCCGATCCGAGCGCGCCGCCCCGCGCCGGGCGGCCGATGCCGGCCTGCGCCTCCACGAACGTGCGGTTCGCGCCGCGCAGGGTCGGGACGGTCAGCACGACCGCGCAGGCCAGTGCCGTCAGCACCGAGACGGTCCACAGCGACGCGGACGGCCCCGAGTCCAGCCGCAGCCCCGACGCGCGCACCGCCGGGGCGAACCCGGCGAGCCGCAGCAGGGGCCCGGCCAGCAGCGGGCCGAGCAGCGCGGCGGGCAGGACGATCAGCAGCCCCTCGGCGAGGCCGGCGGCGGCGAGCTGCCGCATTCCCATGCCGCGGGTCCGCAGCAGCGCGACCTCGCCGCGCCGGTGGTCGGCCAGCAGCCGGGCGACCAGCAGCCACGCGCACCCGGCCAGCAGGACGAGCTGGATCACCGGGATGAGCATGGTGGAGCGGGCGACCTGGACGGCGTCGCGCAGCTGCCCGGCCAGGTCCGGCAGCTTCGTCACGACGGCGAACTGCGTCCCGTCTCCGGCCTTCCGGAATGTCTCCTCGCCGGCGGCCACCCGGTCGGCGAGCGGCCCGAGGTCGCCGGTGCCCACGTCGCGCAGGTCGGGCATGACGGTGAAGCGGACGTCGGAGCCGGTGCCGGTGAAGCGTTCCGCGAACACCTCGGGACGCACCACGAGCGGCCCGTACGTCGTGTAGTCGAGGCGTTGGACGCCGGTCGTGATGAGCCGGTCGCCCTGCCAGAAGTAGTGCGCGGGGTCCGGAACGTCGAACAGCCCGACGACCCGGACTTTCACGACCGACTCCTTGTCGACGCGTCCCGTCAGGGTGAAGGCGTCGTCCACGCCGACGTGCATGGCGCCGGCCGCGGCACGCGGCAGGACCGCCTCCACCTCACCGGAACCCGGGGCGGGACCCGGGGCGGCGCCGGGCCAGCGTCCTTCGGTGAGGCGCGCGTGCTTCTCGATCCCGGTGTGGGTCGCGAACGCGGTCAGCTCGGGATGGTCGCCGTCCTCCTGCCCCGGCATCGTGTACGAGTCGCTGCGCGCGCTCATGGAGACCGACAGCGGCACGTCTCCGTAGATCCTGCCGAGCGCGCGGCCGACCTGGTCCCGCACGTCACCGAGCCCACCGGGGCGGACGTGCGTGCCGATCGTCGTCCCGGCCGTCTCGAACGTCGCCTCGGCGAGGGTGCGCCGCACCCCTTCGCGGGTCACCGGCCCGGTGTAGCCGGCCAGGGCCGCGAGGACGGTGGTGGCGAACAGCGCGGTCGCGCCGGCGGCCAGCACCAGCGTCCGGTCGCCGGCCATCCGCCCGATGATGAACCCCCGCCGCCCCATGGCGCTGATGATCATCTGTGTGCGGTGCGTGTCACAAGGGGTCGCAATGATTCTTTGACAAATCGCGACAATCTCGCAATCCGCGACAAATCACTTGGCGGCGGCGCGCCAGATCGAGACGCCTTCCGGCGGGGCGCCCTCCGCGCGCCGCAGAATCTCCTCCGGGTCGAGGGCGGCCCCGGCGTCGAAGGCGTCCCCCGCGTCACCGATCCGCCCGGTGGCGCGGTCGATGTCGTCCTGCTCGGCCGGGCCGGGCGGCAGCCCCGCCTCCTCGCGGATGGCGGCCGCCTTCCCGAGCGTCTCCGCCGCGTCCCGGCGGCGTCCGGCCAGGCCGAACGCGCCCGCCAGCCCCTCCAGCGAGAACGCCAGGTCGCGCGGCGCCTCCAGCCGGATCGCGACGGCCAGCGCGTCCCGCTGGTAGGCGAGGGCCTTCACCGCGTCGCCGCGCGCCTCCGCCGCATACCCGAGCCCGGTCAGGACGAGCGGCAGGTAGAGCGGCGGGAACTCCTCCGGGGAGGAGGCCGCCAGCATGCGCCGCAGCCGGTCCTCCGCGTCGTCGAGGCGTCCTTCGCGACGCGCCACCAGACCGAGGCCGAGGTCGGCGAACGCCACGGCCTGCGCGAACCCCTGCTCCACGGCCACCCGGTGCGCGCGGCCGAACAGCCGCCGGGCGGACGCGTAGTCGCGCCGCAGGTGGGCGACCCAGCCCCGCCACGCCATCCGCACCGCCACGTCCGGCCACAGGCGCAGTTCCTCGGCCATCCGCTGCCCGTCGTGCTGGAGCCGCTCGGCGCGGTCGTAGTCGGCGGTCAGCTCGGCCAGACCGCCGAGCCACTCCACCGCCTGGAGCCGGCCCCAGCGGTCGCCGACCTCGGCGAACAGGGCGGCGGCCCGCTCGGCGTCGCGTTCCAGTGCGGCCGGGTCGCCGTGGGCGTGGGCGTGCTTGGCCCGCAGGATCAGCGCGGCCGCCTCGCCCCAGCGGTCGCCGGACGCCTGGAACGAGGTCAGCGCCTCCTCCAGGGGCGCCGCGCCCGCCCCGACGTCCTCGACCTCGAACTGGGCGAACATCAGGAACCACCGCGCCCAGGCGCCCAGGTGCTCGTCCCCCGCCTCCGCCACGAGGCGGAGCGCCTCGTCCCGCAGCACGGGCCAGTCTCCGCGGGTGCCCTTGAGGACGGACATGCCGGCCCGCCACGTCAGCGTCCGCGCGCGGACGGCGGGTGGACCGTCATGGGCGAGCGCGGCGTCCAGGGAGCGCAGCGCCTCGGTCAGCCTGCCGCGCAGGAACCAGTACCAGGCGAGCGCGTTGGCCAGCCGCAACGCGTCCTCGCCGGTGGCGGCGTCGAGCGCGACACGGAGATTCGCCGACTCGGTGTCGAGCCTGCGCAGCCAGCGCGCCTGCTCGGGCCCGTACAGGTGGCGTTCCGCGCGTTCGGCCAGCTCGACGTAGTGGCGGCTGTGCCGGGTGCGCGTCTCCCGGTCCTCTCCCGCCTCGGCCAGCCGTTCGGCGGCGTAGGCGGCGACCGATTCCAGCAGCCGGTACCGGGGCCCCTCCCCCGGACGTTCCGTCATGACGACCAGCGAACGGTCGACCAGCCGGACCAGCAGGTCCAGGACCTCCGGCTCGGGGACGTCCGCCCCCGCGCACACGGCCTCGGCCGACTCCACCGCGCAGCCGTCGGCGTGCACCGACAGGCGCCGCAGGACGGCCCGCTCCGGCCCGGTCAGCAGATCCCAGCTCCAGTCGATCATCGCGGTGAGGGTCCGCTGCCGGGCCGGGGCGCCCCGGTGGCCGGACGACAGCAGCCGGAACCGGTCGTCGAGCCGGTCGACCAGGCCCTCCACGCCGAGCGTCCGGACCTTGGTCGCGGCCAGTTCCAGGGCGAGGGGAATCCCGTCCAGGCGGCGGCAGACCTCCCCGGCCGGCCCGGCCGTCTGCGCGTCCAGGCGGAAACCCCGGGACGCCGCCTGCGCCCGCGCCGCGAACAGCCGGACCGCGCTCGACCCCGCGGGATCGTCGTCGCGGCCGGGCACGTCCAGCGGGGGGACGGCCCACACCACCTCGCCGGGCAGCCCGAGCGGCTCGCGGCTCGTGGCCAGCACCCGGATCCCCGGCACCCCGCGCAGCAGCCGCTCCACCAGCTCCGCCGCCTGCTCGATCACGTGCTCGCAGTTGTCCAGCACGAGCAGCAGCCGGCGTGCGCCGAGCGCCGCCGCGAGCCGGTCGAGCGCCGTCTCCGGGGCGCCGGGCGCGTCTCGGATGTCGAGGATCCCCGTCACGACCACCGCCAGGTCGGGGACGCCGGCCCGCTCGAACCCCGCCAGCTCCGCCATCCACACGCCGTCGCCGAACCGGTCCACGAGACCGGCCGCCGTCTCCACCGCCAGCCGCGTCTTGCCGACCCCGCCGTGCCCGGTGAGGGTGACGAGCCGGTCGGTGCCGATCCTCGCGCGGATCTCCCGGACGGCGTCGTCCCGCCCGATCAGCTCCGTCGGGGGGACGGGCAGGTTCGACCGCCGCGCGGACGGCGCCGGGGACGGCGGCGCGGCGGGCACGTCAAGGTCGGGGTCCTGCCGCAGGATCGCCCGCTGGAGATCGGCGAGCCCGGACCCGGGATCGAGGCCCAGCTCGCCGGCCAGCAGCGTCCGGTGGCCCTCGTAGCTCTCCAGCGCCTCGTTCTGCCGGCCCGCCCGGTACAGCGCCCGCATGTGCGCGGCCCGCAGCCGCTCACGCAGCGGATGCGCGGCGACCGCGTCACCGAGCTCCCCCGCCAGGACCCCGTGCTCCCCCAGGTCGAGCCGCACCTCGGCGTGCTCCTCCAGCGCGGTCAGCCGCAGCTCCTCCAGCCGCGCGATCGCCGGCCGCGCGAACGGCTCGTCCGCGAAGTCGGCGAACGCCGGTCCGCGCCACAGGTCCAGCGCCCCGGCGAGCAGCACCGACCGCTCCTTCGGCTCCGCGGCCTGGCGGGCGTCGTCCACCAGCCGCCGGAAGCGCCGGGCGTCGACCCGCTCGTCGCCGGCCCCCAGCAGGTAGCCGGCCGGACGCGACTCCACCAGCGCCCGCGCGCCCGGCTCCGCGTCCTCCAGCACGCGCCGCAGCTGCGACACCTTCGCCGACAGCGCGCCCATCGGGTTCCCCGGCAGATCCTCGCCCCACAGGTCGTCGATCAGCCGGTCGGCGGGCACCGGGCGGCCCTCGTGCACCAGCAGGTCCGCCAGCAGCGCCCGGACCTTCAGCCCGGGCACCGCGACGAGCCCGCCGTCGTCGGTCCACACGGCGAGCGCCCCCAGCACCCCGAAACGCACACACCGACCCTAATGCGGGCGGGTGACGGCGCCACCCGGAAATCGACCGTAAGAATCCCGTAAACGATCTGCCGCACAGTGGTTCCAGCAAGCCGGAAAGCACAGGATCGGACCGACGGAGGAAACCATGCGCAAGATCATCAACTCGACGTACGTCTCGCTCGACGGCGTCATCGAGAACCCGCAGAACTGGACCTCGGCCTACTTCCAGGACGAGGCCGCCGCCTACGCCCGCGAGCTGCTGTTCTCCTGCGACGCCCTGCTGATGGGCCGCACGACGTTCGACGGCTTCTCGCAGGCGTGGCCCGCCATGGAGGAGGCGACCGGCGACTTCGGCGTCCGGATGAACAGCCTGCCCCACTACGTCGTCTCCGACTCCCTGCAGAAGCCGGGTTGGGGCGACACCACGGCGATCCGGCGGTCGGACGCCGTCGCCGAGATCAGGAAGCTGAAGGAGCAGGACGGCCAGGACATCCTGCAGTACGGCTTCGGCGCCGTGTCGCGGACGCTCGTGGAGAACGGGCTGCTGGACGAGCTGCGGCTGTGGATCCACCCGGTGATCGTCGGCCCCGCCGACCTGAGCGAGCTGCTCGCGCCCAAGGACTTCTCGGCGTCGTTCGAGCTGGCGGGCACCGAGACGTTCAGCACCGGCGTCATCATCGCGACCTACCGTCCCACCGCGAAATAGGCCGGCGGACGGCAGGACGCGAGCATGCCGAAGCGGGCAGGGCCCCGGCCATGGTGCCGGGGCCTCGCCCGCGCTTCGACGGCCGCCCGTGCTTCGACCGAGCCGCCCGTGCTTCAGCCGAGCGGGCCGAGCCGGTCGAGGATGCTCCGCAGGAGGGCGAGCGTGCGGGTCGGCGGCTCCGCCTGGACGCCGAGCCGGTTCAGCACGTCCCGGTAGCGGATGAGGTCGGACGGCCGGTCCGGGTACAGCGCGCCGGTGAGCTGCTCCAGGTAGACCACGTCGGGCAGTTCGGGTTCGGCGAACCGCAGCAGCGTCATCGGGCCGCCCTCGGCCGCGTGGCCGCCGGCGGCGAACGGCAGGACCTGGACGGTGACGTTCGGGCGCGCCGCCATCTCGATCAGATGGCGGATCTGCTCGCGCATCGTCTCGGCGCCGCCGACCGCGCGGCGCAGCGCCGCCTCGTCGAGGACCGCCCACAGCTTCAGCGGATCGGGACGCTCGAACACGCGGCGGCGCTGCATCCGCAGCTCGACCCGCCGCTCGATCTCGTCCCCCGGCGCTTCCGGGTACCGGGCGGTGAGCAGCGAACGGGCGTAGTCGGCGGTCTGCAGCAGCTCCGGGACGTCCTGGACCTCGTACACGCGGATGACCACGGCGCCCTGCTCCAGCCCCAGATAGGGCTCGAACCAGGACGGCACCACGTCGCCGTACTCCTGCCACCAGCCGGGGACGTTCGCGTCATCGGCCAGTTCCAGCAGCGGCTCGCGAAGCCCCGGGTCGGTCACGCCGTAGTGGGTCAGCAGGTCGGTGACGTCGCGTTCCTTGAAGCCGACGCGGCCCAGCTCCATCCGGCTGATCTTGGAGTGGGACGCGCGGATCTCGTACCCGGCGTCCTCGGTGGAGATCCCGGCCGCCTCACGGAACCGGCGCAGCTGCGCCCCGACCAGCATCCGCAGCACCGTGGGGCCCGCCGCCCGGTCCCGCTGCGCGGGGACGACCGGGGCCGGTTCGTCCGGGGGTTCGCCCGCGCTCATGCCTTGCGCCCGACGGCGCAGAACTCGTCCACGTCGTCCGGCTCGCCGAACGGGCCCGGCTCGACCCGCCACCGCGACACCGGCACGACGCCCGGCTTCAGGATCTCCAGGCCCTCGAAGTACCCGGCGATCAGTTCGGGCGTGCGCAGGTGGTAGGGGGTCTCGCTCGCCTCGTTCCACATCCCGATCGCGGTACGGAACGCCTCGCCGGTGACGACGTCCGTGCCGTCGGCGACCGCGAGGTGGCTGCCGGGAGGCAGCGCGTCGAGCAGGCGCGCGACGATCGAGCGCGCCTCGTCGTGGTCGGGGATCTGGGGCTCGGACGGCACAGCGCCGCCCGCCGAATCACCCACGGTCGCCTCCTCGGACGCGCAAGAACCTTTCCACGGGACAAAGTTACTCGTAAGTGGTCAACTTGCCCACCGAAGCGGAATGTGTGGTTTCGCGGTGATCTGCGGGGATGTGTCGAGCATGCTCCCTTGGCACGACGGTGACCTGGCACGATACGGGTTCTGGAAAATCTTCCGAAGAAGTCGGGAGGGAATGTCGATCCGGTCACCCCTTCTTCGACGCGTCAGTGAAGGGCCGGAGAGACCGGCCCGGGTGAGACAGAGGAGACAGCGATGCGGTTCCTGATGATGACGACGGACACCGGCGCGGACCAGGGCCCGCCGGACGAGGCGCTGCAGATCGAGATGGGCAAGTTCATCGAGGAGATGTCCAAGTCCGGTGTGCTGCTGGCCACCGGCGGCCTGGAGCCGGGCGGCACCCGCATCACCTCGTCCGGCGGCAAGGTCACCGTCACCGACGGCCCGTTCGCCGAGGCGAAGGAGGCCGTCGTCGGCTTCGCGCTGATCGAGGTGCGCACCCGGGAGGAGGCGATCGAGATGTCCAGGCGCTTCTGGCAGATCGTCGGGGACGGCGCGGGCGTCATCAAGCAGGTCTTCGGCCCCGAGGACCCGATGCCCGGCGCGTGAGCCGCCCGGCGGGCTGAGCTTGCGCGGCGGCCGGTGCGGGTGCTCTCATCGGCAGCGTGACTGCCTCGAACGGTTCCGACGTGCGCCGATCCGGCGTGCACGCGAGCATCGACGCGGTGTGGCGGCTGGAGGCCGCCCGCATCATCGCCGGTCTCGCCCGGATGGTGCACGACATCGGGCTCGCCGAGGAACTCGCGCAGGACGCACTGGTCGCCGCGCTCGAACAGTGGCCCGAGTCGGGCGTCCCGGACAACCCGGGCGCCTGGCTCATGGCCGTCGGCAAGCGCCGCGCCATCGACCGGATCCGCCGCCGGCAGCGGCTCGAACACAAACTGGAGGAGATCGGCCGCGACCAGGAGACGCAGGCGCCGCCGGAGATCGACGTCCCCGACGACGAGCACATCGAGGACGACGTCCTGCGCCTCGTGTTCACCGCCTGCCATCCCGTCCTGTCCACGCAGGCCAGGGTCGCGCTGACGCTGCGCATGCTCGGCGGCCTGACCACCGACGAGATCGCGCGGGCGTTCCTCACATCCGAGCCGACGGTCGCGCAGCGGATCGTCCGGGCGAAGCGGACGCTGTCGGACGCGGGCGTGCCGTTCGAGGTGCCCGAGGGCCCCGACCGCGCCGCCCGGCTGTCGTCCGTCCTGGAGGTCGTCTACCTGATCTTCAACGAGGGGTACACGGCGACCGCCGGCGACGACTGGGTGCGGACGGACCTGTGCCAGGAGGCGCTGCGCCTCGGCCGGGTCCTCGCCGGCCTCGCGCCCGGCGAACCCGAGGTGCACGGCCTGGTCGCGCTGATGGAGATCCAGGCGTCCCGCATCCGGGCCCGCACGGGCCCGTCCGGCGAACCCGTCCCGCTCCTCGACCAGGACCGCGGCCGCTGGGACCGCCTCCTCATCCACCGCGGCTTCGCCGCCCTGCTCCGCGCCAAGGAGATCGGCGAGCCGCCCGGCCCCTACGTCCTGCAGGCCGCGATCGCCGCGTGCCACGCGCAGGCGCCCGCCGCCGAGGACACCGACTGGGTGCGGATCGCGTCCCTGTACGAGATCCTCGCGGGCGTCGCCCCGTCCCCCATCGTGGAACTCAACCGCGCGGTGGCCGTCGGCATGGCGCACGGGCCGGAGCGGGGCCTCGAACTCGCCGACGCGCTGGTGGACGAGCCGTCGCTGCGCGGCTACCACCTGCTGCCGAGCGTCCGCGGCGACCTGCTCGCCCGGCTCGGGCGGCCGGACGAGGCCCGCGCGCAGTTCGAGCGCGCCGCGGAACTCACCCGCAACGAGCCCGAACGCAAGATCCTGCTGGATCGCGCCGCATCCCTGGGCGGCGTCCCCCGTTAGACCCGCCCCCTCCCGTGACAGGCACCACTCGTGGTTTGGTACTGATGGGGGCCGGAGACGGAGAGGAATCCCAGTGATCGTTCATTCGGACGTCGCCGCCGCCGCGGTGCGCGTCGAGGACCATGTCCGGCGGACGCCGCTGCTCGCGGTCGACCCCGCCCCGCTCGCGCCCGCGGCACGGATGTGGCTGAAGCTCGAACTGACCCAGCACACCGGGTCGTTCAAGGCGCGCGGCGCGTTCAACCACGTCCTGGCCGCGCGGGACTCGGGACGGCTGCCGGACATCGGGATCGTCGCCGCCTCCGGAGGCAACGCGGGTCTCGCGTTCGCGTACGCGGCGTCGCGGGCGGGCGTCCCCGCCGAGGTGTTCGTCCCCGAGACCGCGCCCGCGGTGAAGGTCGCCCGGCTCCGCGCGCTCGGCGCCGCCGTCACCCAGGTCGGCACCCGGTACGCGGAGGCGCAGGACGCCGCCACCAAGCACGCCGCCGACACCGGGGCGCTGTTCTGCCACGCCTACGACCTGCCAGACGTGTGCGCGGGCCAGGGCACGCTCGGCCTGGAGATCCTGGACCAGACCGGCGGCGAGGCCGACACCGTCCTGCTCGCGGTCGGCGGCGGGGGGCTGATGGCGGGCGTCGCCGCCGCCCTCGACGGCCGCGCCCGCGTCGTCGGCGTCGAACCCGAGCGGATCCCGACCCTCGAACGCGCCCTCCACGCGGGACGCCCGGTCGACGTGGACGTCTCCGGCGTCGCCGCCGACTCCCTCGGCGCCAGCCGGCTCGGCGAGATCGCGTACACGGTCGCGTCCCGCACCGGTGTGCTCCCCGTCCTGGTCACCGAGGAGGCGATCGTCGAGGCCCGCCGGTTCGTCTGGGACGAGTACCGCCTGGCCGTCGAGCACGGGACCGCCGCCGCCGTCGCCGCCCTCCGCTCCGGCGCCTACCGCCCGTCCCCCGGCGAACGCGTCGTGGTCGTCCTGTGCGGCGCCAACACCGACCCGTCCGACCTGATCTGACGCGCCCGCGGCGGCGCCCCGCGCCGGACCGGTGCCCGTGAGCCGCACCGCCGTCCGAAACGCCTCGTCATCGCCCTCTGCTCTCCCGCCGTCCGACTCGTCAGGAGAGAGTCTGCTCGCAGATCGTCCGCGATGTCATCCCACCGCGAGATGAGCTCCGTCTCGTTCTCGCGGCGGGACGAGCGGCCCGCGGGTCAGCCGAGCAGGTCGGCGAGGGTCTCCCGGCGGGACGGGTGACGCAGCTTGTGCATCCCCTTCGACTCGATCTGCCGGATGCGCTCGCGCGTCACCCCGTAGACCTTGCCGACCTCTTCGAGGGTCTTGGGCTCGCCGCCGGACAGGCCGAACCGCAGCGAGATCACGCCCGCCTCCCGTTCGGTGAGCGTCTCCAGCACCGCGTCGAGGCGTCCGCGCAGCATCGAGGACGCGACGACGTCGGCGGGGTCGCCGCCGTCCGGGTCCTCGATGACGTCGCCGAGTTCGCCGTCGCCCTCCTCGCCGAGGGGGGTGTGCAGGGACAGCGGCTCGCGGGCCTGCCGCCGCAGCCATTCGACCTTCTCCGCGGTGACGTCCAGTTCGACGGCCAGTTCCCGCGACGTCGGCTCGCGGCCGAACTCCTGCAGCATCCGCCGCCTGACCCGCGTCATCCGGTTGAGCACCTCGACGACGTGCACGGGGATGCGGATGGTGCGGCTCTGATCGGCCAGCGCGCGGCTGATCGCCTGCTTGATCCACCAGACGGCGTAGGTGGAGAACTTCAGGCCGCGGCGGTACTCGAACTTCTCGACGGCGCGGATGAGCCCGAGGTTGCCCTCCTGGACGAGGTCGTTGAGCGCCAGGCCGTGGCCCATGTAGCGCTTGGCGAGCGAGACGACGAGGCGGAGGTTCGCCTCCACCATGTGCGTCTTGGCTCGGATTCCGTCGGCGGCGATCCACTCCAGGTCCCTGCGGTCCTGGAGGCTGAGCTCGTCACCGAGTGTTTCGAGGCGCTCGCGGGCGAACAGGCCGGCCTCGATGCGCTTGGCCAGTTCGACCTCCTGCTCGGCGGTGAGCAGCGCGGTGCGCCCGATGCGGGAGAGGTAGTCCTTCATCGGGTCGACGAGGTTCACGGTGGCGCGGGGGGATGCGCTCTTCGCGTGGCTGGCGTTCAGGGCGGTGTCCTTTGCTCGTCCGGTTGCTCGTCCGGCCGGGAGGGAACGGGTCACGCGATCTCGGTACCCGGCAGCCTTGCGACATAAACTTAGATCCGACCTACTTTTGTGTCAACTATAAATTTAGGTCGAGCCATGAGAGGATGGCCGCATGGGACTGCGGGAGATGAAGAAGCAGCAGACGCGGGAGAACATCTCGCACCAGGCGACACGCCTCTTCCTGCGCAACGGCTTCGACCGGGTCACGATCGCCGACGTCGCCGCGGCGGCGCAGGTGGCCAAGATGACGGTCACCAACTACTTCCCGCGCAAGGAGGACCTGGCGCTCGACCTCCATGAGATCTTCGTCTCAGGGCCGGCCCGGACCGTCGCCGAACGCGCCCCCGGCGACTCGGCGCTCGCCGCGCTGCGCCGGGGTCTCCTCGACGCGGTCGACCGGCACGACCCCGTGGCCGGCTTCTCCGGCGCCGAGTTCGCCCGCATGATCACCGACAGCCCCGCGCTCGTGGCGCGGCTGCGGGAGTTCCACGAGGAGCGTGAGGCCGCCCTGGCCGCCGTCCTCGCCGAGGAGACCGGCGCCCGGCCGGGCGACGTCCTCCCCCGCGTGGTGGCCGCGCAACTGGGCGGCGTTCTCCGCGTCCTCTTCCAGGAGATCCTCCACCGGACGCTGGAAGGCGAGGACAACGACACCATCGCGGCGGCCGTGGCAGAGTCCGCCCGCCAGGCGTTCGACCTCCTGGAACCGTCCCTGGCCACCTACGCGATACGCCCGGTGACCCGATCCGGCCGCGCGGCCGCCTCCCGTTGAGCCGGTCGGTCAGGTGACCACCAGGAGGAGGTCGCCGGCCTGGACCGGGGTCGTCTGCGGGACGGCCAGGCGGGTGACCGTCCCGGCGACGGGGGCGGTGATGGCGGCCTCCATCTTCATCGCCTCGATGGTGGCGACGACGTCCCCGGCGGCGACCTCGTCGCCCTTGGACACGCGCAGCGTCACCGAGCCGTCGAACGGGGCGGCGACATGGCCGGGCTCCCCCGGGTCGGCGCGCTCGACGGGCGGCGCGTCCGACACGACGGACTTGTCGCGGACGGAGAGCGTGCGGAGCTGGCCGTTCACGGTGCAGATGACCTGCCGGACACCCGCCTCGTCGACGGCGCCGACCGCTTCCAGGCCGGCCAGGACGCGCACCCCCGGTTCGAGGTCGAACGCGACCTCGTGTCCTGTGCGGAGCCCGTAGAGGAACGGGCTCGTGGGCAGGACGGAGAGGTCGCCGTAAGCCGCACGGGTCTCGCGGTAGTCCTTGGCGGGGCCGGGGAAGAGGAGCCGGTCTAGTGTGTCGCGCACCTCGGGTCCGGCCAGGGCCTTCTCCTCCGCGCCGTTGAGTTCGGCTCGTACACCGTGCCCTTGCCGGGGGGTTTGGGGGGGCGTCCCCCCAGAATGAAGCGTCGTGTGATGGCGTCCGGCGAGGGCCTTGGTGCGGAACGGCTCGGGCCAGCCGCCGGGCGGGTCGCCCAGTTCGCCGTTCAGGAACCCGATGACGCTGTCGGGGATGTCGTAGCGCTCCGGGTTCTCGGCGAAGTCGCCGGGGTCGGCGCCGGCGGCGACCAGGTGCAGGGCCAGGTCGCCGACGACCTTGCTGGACGGGGTGACCTTCACCAGGCGCCCGAGGATCACGTCGGCCGCCGCGTACAGGCGCTCGATCTCCTCGAACCGGTCGCCGAGCCCGAGCGCCACGGCCTGCTGCCGCAGGTTGGACAGCTGCCCGCCCGGGATCTCGTGCCGGTAGACGCGCCCGGTCGGCGATGGGAGGCCCATCTCGAACGGGGCATAGAGCTTCCGGACGGCCTCCCAGTACGGCTCCATGACGGTCAGCGAGTCCAGGTCGATGCCGGTGGCGTGATCGGTGAAATCGGTCGCGGCGACGATCGCCTGAAGGGGCGGCTGGCTGGTGGTCCCCGAGAGCGGCGCGGCGGCTCCGTCGACGGCGTCGACACCGGCTTCGATGGCGGCGACGTAGGTGCCGATCTGGCCGCCGGCCGTGTCGTGGGTGTGCAGGTGGACGGGGAGGTCGAAACGCTCGCGGAGAGCGGTGACCAGGGTGCGGGCGGCAGGGGCTCGGAGCAGACCGGCCATGTCCTTGATGCACAGGATGTGGACACCCGCGTCGACCAGCTCCTCTGCGAGGCGCAGGTAGTAGTCGAGGGTGTAGAGCCGCTCGTCCGGGGACGAGAGGTCGCCGGTGTAGCAGAGGGTTCCCTCGACGAGCGCGTGCGTCTGGAGCGCCGCGTCGATGGCGGGACGCATGCGCTCCACGTCGTTGAGCGCGTCGAACACCCGGAAGACGTCCACACCCGTACTGGCGGCCTCGCGCACGAACGCGCGGGCGACCGAATCGGGGTACGGCGTGTATCCGACGGTGTTGCGCCCGCGCAGAAGCATCTGGATGCACAGGTTCGGGGCGGCCTCGCGTATCGCGGCCAGCCTGTCCCAGGGGGATTCGCCCAGGAAGCGGAGCGCGACGTCGTACGTCGCCCCGCCCCACGCCTCCACGGAGAGGAGCTGGGGGGTCATGCGCGCGAGATACGGCGCGGCGGCGAGCAGGTCGTAGGTACGTACTCGCGTGGCGAGGAGGGACTGATGCGCGTCCCGGAACGTGGTGTCGGTGACGGCCAGAGCGCTCTGGTTCCGGAGCTGCTCGGCGAACGCGCGCGCGCCGAGAGTCAGTAGCCGGTCACGGGATCCCTGCGGGAACGGGCCGTCCATGGCCAGCGGCGGCAGCTTCGTCGCCGGGTCGAGGTCGGTGGGCGCCTCGCCGTGCGGCTTGTTGACGGTCACGTCCGCCAGGTACCGGACGAGCCGTGTCGCGCGGTCACCGCTCGACCGGGCCGTGAGCAGCTCGGGGTGCTCGCCGATGTAGGCCGTCGTGACGCCGCCCGCGCGGAAGTCCGGCTCGTCCAGCAGCGCCTGGAGGAACGGGATGTTGGACGCGACGCCCCGGATGCGGAACTCGGCGACGGCCCGGCGCGCCCGCCGCGTCGCCTCCTCGAACGTCCGGCCGCGGCAGGTCAGCTTGACCAGCAGCGAGTCGAAGTGGGGGCTGACGATCGCGCCCCCGTAGGCCGTCCCGGTGTCGAGGCGCACGCCGGCGCCGCCCGGAGACCGGTAGGCCGAGATCTTGCCGGTGTCGGGCCGGAAGTCGTTCGCGGGGTCCTCGGTCGTGATGCGGCACTGGACGGCGAAGCCGCTGACCGTCACCTCGTCCTGCGCGATGCCGAGTCCGGGGAGCGTCTCGCCGCCCGCGATGCGCAGCTGGCTCTGCACCAGGTCGATGCCGGTGACCTCCTCGGTCACGGTGTGCTCGACCTGGATGCGCGGGTTCATCTCGATGAAGACGTGCTCGCCCCGGTCGTTGACGAGGAACTCCACGGTGCCCGCGTTCTCGTATCCGACCTCGCGGGCGAACTTCACCGCGTCCTCGCAGAGCCGCCGCGCGACGTCCGGGTCCAGCTCCGGGGCGGGCGCGATCTCCACGACCTTCTGGTGGCGGCGCTGCACCGAGCAGTCACGTTCGCGCAGGTGGACGACGTGCCCGGCGCCGTCGGCGAGGACCTGCACCTCGATGTGGCGGGGCCGGTCCACCGCCCGCTCCAGGAACACCGCCGGGTCGCCGAACGCGCTCTGCGCCTCGCGGCGCGCCGCGTCCACGGCGGCCTCCAGGTCCTCGCGGTCGTCGACGCGGCGCAGCCCGCGCCCGCCGCCTCCGGCCGCGGCCTTCACGAACAGGGGGAACCCGATCTCATCGGCCGCCACCAGCTCCGCGCCCACCTCGGGCGTCGCCGAGCCGAGCACCGGCAGGCCCGCGCGCCGCGCCGCCGCGACCGCCTCGATCTTGTTGCCCGCCAGGTTCAGCACGGCCGACGGCGGGCCGACGAACTTGATCCCGTTGCGCTCGCACGCCTCCGCCAGTTCCGGGCTCTCCGACAGGAACCCGTAGCCGGGGTAGACGGCGTCGGCCCCGACCCGCAGCGCGGTCTCCACGATCCCGTCCACGTCCAGGTAGGCCCGGACGGGGTGGCCGCGCTCGCCGATCTCGTACGCCTCGTCCGCCTTCTGGCGGTGCAGGGAGAACCGGTCCTCGTGCGCGTAGACGGCCACGCTGGCGATGCCGAGCTCGTAGGCGGCGCGCAGCGCCCGCACGGCGATCTCGCCGCGGTTGGCGACGAGCAGCTTTGTGATCAACGTTCTCTCCCGGGAGGACGGCTCGGGCACGGCCGCCCGGATACCTACCCAGTTGAGCGGCTGGGGCAGCCTCCCGCGCCACCTCAAAGGTGTGAACAAAGTTACAGGACGCGCCTTGTGGGAAAAATGGGCCGTTATTCTCCATGGCCCCGCGTTGGTCGGTCCCCGTCGTTAGGCTGTTCGACCGCGTTGGTGTGCTTTACCGGCGTTGGTGTGCCTTACCGGGTTTGGTGTGCTCCCAGGGGGAAACTGTGCGGCTGCCGGAACATCTGGAACTTCTCGTGTCCGACGACACGGTCATCGATCTGTACGCGTCCGGGCCATGGCGCGTCCCGGACGGACTGTACGACGAGATCCGGAACCGTATCGACACCCTCGTCAAGGATCCGCGCTGCGTCCCGCTGACCACCGGCCAGCACGGCATGATGACAAGCCCCGCCCCGCTGGTCGCCGCCGAGATGATCAGTCTCCTCGCCTACCTGCCGGGCGCCGCGGCCCTCTACTCCGGTCCATTCAACGACCTGTACCAGGAGTTCTTCGGGCGCTACCTGAGCAAGCCGAAGAAGACCGCGAAGCGCAAGCCGGGCACCTGGAGCGCCCTGTCGGGCGAGTTCCGGGCATTCGAATGGCTGGAGGACTGCGGTGACCAGGAGCTGGCGCTCACCCTGGGCCGCGAGTCGCTCGGCGTCTTCGAGGGCCTGGAGCCGTTCGAACGCCGTCGCCGGGCCCTGCTGAAGCTGTACGAGAACCCCCCGGCCGGAAACTGGCTCGGCCTCTCGTTGAAGCGGCGGCGGGACCTGTGGGCGGCGCAGGCCGACGACGACATCATCGCCGCCCTGCCCGAACTCGCCGGGCCCATCAGCCACCTGGAATGGGTGTGCTCGGGCCTGCTTCCCGTCCACGAGCACCTGCGCGAGATCGCGCCGCACGACGAGACCGCCGACGAACTGCTCATCCACCTGCTGCTCCAGGCCGGCCTGGAGCAGGTGCCCGCCGAACTGTCCGTCGTCCTCACCGAGGACCGGTACGGGGAACTGCTCGCACGGTTCGGCGACAAGAGCGGCTCGTTCGACGTGGACGCGTGGTCGCTGACCGAGTGGGCCTGGCTCGCACGCGGCCTCGGCGCCGGAGCCATCGACGCCTGCCGCGGCTGGCTCGACATGGCGATGCGCTTCACCGCCAGCGTCAAGGGGCTCCCGGACGTGCCGTCCAGCCCCGAGCGCGTGTGGATCCCGATCGCCAGGTTCCAGGAGGACGTCCAGCGGCTGTTCGCGCCGCGCCGCCGGATCGCCAACCCGCTCGCCGCGAGCCTCGGCAAGGCCGAGTCCCGCCCGCGCGGCGCCCGCGCCGCCGCGAAGGTGGAGACCGACCTGGTCGGCCAGCCGGACGTCGCCGCCGCGCTGGAGGAGATCGCCACCGGGCCGGGCCCGGTCCGGCTGATGATCGTCGGCCCGGACGGCACCGGCAAGCGCGACGCGGCCCAGGAGATCGTCCGGCTCGTCCAGCGGCACGGCCTCGCCGACCCGCCGCTGTGGCTGGCGGGCGACTTCTTCGCCGGCAAGGACGTCTCGGGCGCCACCATGCACATCTACAACGACGCACGCGACAGCGCGGGCGTGCGGCTCATGGTCATCGACGGCCTCGACGACATGTCCAAGGACGAACGGAGCGGCGAGGCCATCATCGAGCAGTTGCACCGGGCCCTGGACGTCCACGACGACCTGCACATCGTCGCCTTGTGCGAGCCCGGTGGCGACGACCGGATCCGCGAGGTCAACCCCGCGCTCGCATTGCGGTTCCAGGTCGTCCGCACGCATCCGTTCACCGCCGAAGGCCACGCGGAGCTGTTCAACCGGGCCGTCCAGCAGCGCGGGGCGCGCGCGCACAAGCGCGCCCTGACGGCCGCAGGGCAACTGCTCGCCGGCACTCGGCCCGTCCGGAACCTGCGGAACGCCCGCCTCGCACAGCGCCTCGCCGACATCGTCGTGGAATCCGTCCGCGAACGGACGGAGCCCGGTGAGGAACTCGTCGTCAAGCGTCCCGACGTGCCCGACTCGTTCGACTCCCCCGGCGCCGACCCCATGGCGGAACTCGCCGCCCTGACCGGCCTCGGCAGCGTCAAACAGGAGATCGAGCTGCTCATCGCCGGCGCGAAGGCCACGAAGATGCGCCGCGACGCCGGGGTGCCCGTCCCCGCCGCACCCGCCAGGCACACGGTGTTCACCGGAAACCCCGGTACCGGCAAGACGGTCGTCGCACGGCTGTTCGCCCGTGTCCTCAAGGACCTCGGCGTGCTGACGTCCGGGCACCTCGTCGAAGCGACCCGTTCGACCCTCATCGGCACCTACATCGGCGAGACCGCCGTGAAGACGCGCAACGTCGCGCGGCGCGCCGTCGGCGGCGTCCTGTTCATCGACGAGGCGTACTCGCTGATCCAGGAGGGCGTGGAGGAGGACTACGGGCCCGAGGCCATCGCCGAGCTCCTGAAGTTCATGGAGAACCACCGCGACGACCTCGTCGTCATCGTCGCCGGCTACGAGCGCGAGATGCGGCGGTTCATCGCGTCCGACCCCGGTCTCGCGTCCCGCTTCCCCAGCACGGTCCGCTTCCCCGACTTCACCGACGCCGAGCTCATCGAGATCTTCGACGCGCAGGTGGCGTCCGCCGGCCTGGAACTGGAATCCGGGGCCCGCGACAGGGTGGCCGACCTCCTGCGCCGCGCCCCGCGCGGCCGCTCTTTCGGCAACGCCCGCGCCATGCGCAACCTGTGCGAACGCGCCACCGCCCTGCAGGCCCGCCGCGTGACCGCCCTGCGCAAGCCCACCCCGGACGACCTGACCGCCCTGCTCGCCGAGGACATCCCGGACACCCTCTCCGGCGCCACCCGCGCCCGGCCCGTCACCGACCCGCTCGCCGAACTCGACGCCCTCATCGGGCTCGCGGACGTCAAGAAGGAGGTGCACCGCCTCGCCGCCGAGGCCCGCGCCGCCGACCTCCGCCGCGCCGCCGGCCACACGGCCGGCGTGCCGACCCGGCACATGGTGTTCACCGGCAACCCGGGCACCGCCAAGACGACGGTCGCCCGCCTCGTCGCCTCCGTCTACGCCGACCTCGGGCTGCTGTCGTCCGGGCACCTCGTCGAGGTCTCCCGCGCCGACCTCATCGGCTCCTACATCGGCCAGACCGCCCCGCGCGTGCGGGCCGCCGTCGAGCAGGCCCTCGGCGGCGTCCTGTTCATCGACGAGGCGTACTCGCTGGCCGGCGACTCCTACACCCAGGAGGCCGTCTCCACGCTCGTCCAGCTCATGGAGGAGTACCGCGGCGACCTGGTCGTCATCGCCGCGGGCTACGAGCGGGAGATGGAGGCCTTCCTCGCCGGCAACTCCGGGCTCCAATCGCGCTTCCCGAAGCGCCTCGCCTTCCCCGACTACTCCGACGACGAACTCGTCGAGATCTTCGCGCATCTCGCCGCCGCCGAGGGGCTCCAGCTGTCCCCGGACGTCCCGGCGCGCGTGCGCCGCCTGCTCGGCGACGTTCCCCGCGGGCACTCGTTCGGCAACGGGCGGCTCATGCGCAACCTCCTCGACGGCGCCGTCGCCGTCCAGGCCGAACGCCTCACGGCCTCGTCGGACGCGTCCGAACTGTCCACCCTGTCCGCCGCCGACCTCCAGCCGGTCAAGCCGGACTCGTCCGGCGACGGACCGGGCCTGTACCTCTGAGTTCCGGATCCGGCCATAAACGGAACGATCACTCGGAATAAGTCAAAAGATCTTGCGGTTGCAACTACCGTGCGAACGCCCGTGATCCGGGTAGCACCCCCTGTCCACCGACACACGGAGGAGCACCGTGCCGAGCAGCATCCCCACAACCCGTACCGGCCGTGCACGTGAACATGTGAAGACCACGTCGCTGCGGGCCCTCGCGGTCGCGGCGCAGCTGGAACGCAATCACGCCCAGGAGGGTCCGCCGGGCAACGCGAACGGCCGGGTGGAGCGCGACGCAGAGCGTCGGACGCCCGACCCGGCCTGACACCGTTTCGTCCAGCCGGACCCCCGGCCGGACATCCGAGGCCCCCGTGACACCACGGGGGCTTCGGCTTTTCTCAGGGTCTCGCCACGTCGAAGAGCTTGTGGACGGAGGCGCGCGCGCGTTCCGCACCCACGCTGTCGGCCATCGCGGTGAGGTGTTCCGCGCTGAGGACGGCCAGCAGCGCGTGCGCCAGCGCGTCCCCATCGGCGACGATCTCGTCGAGCAGGATCGTCACGTGCCGATGCCAGAAGCCATAGGCGCCGATGCGGTACCGCGCACCCGGTGAAGCCGTTTCCGACATGCGGACCAGGGACAAGTGGGCCAGCACGTAGTCCAGGTAGGCGTCGGCGAAGGCGTGCAGACGTTCGGACGGTGGGACCGCCGAACCCGCATCGCCCGGCCCCAGAGGGGGCGGGCCGGACAGGATCGCGTCCTGCAGGTCGCGTTCACGTTCGTCCAGGAGCGCCACGGCCAAGCCCGCCTTGTCGCCGAAGCGGCGGAACAGGGTTCCCTTGCCGACGCCCGCAGCGGCGGCCACCGCGTCCATCGAGACCGACGCGACGCCGTGCCGGGCGAAGAGCGCGGCGGCGGCTTCGAGCACCTTCACCCGGTTGCGCGCGGCATCCGCGCGCTCCTTGGGGGGCGGCGTGCGCATCAGCTCCAGGTCGACACTCCTCCCGCCGGCCGGACCACGGTCCATCACCGCATCCCCTCCCATCAATCGGACTATAGTCCATTTAGGCCGGTATCGCCGGCTCCTTGATCATTTGCTTTGCGGAGCGCCTACCATCATCTGGCCATAGGCTTGCTGCAATGTCTTGCCGATGAGCCGAAAGTGACGGGGGAGCGAGTGGCGTGACGGACAGGACGATGCCGGACGCCCTTCCGCTGCGGTCGGGCGACCCGACCGAGCTGGGCGGGTACGTGATCTTGGGCCGCTTGGGCGAGGGCGGTCAAGGGGCTGTCTTCCTGGGTCGACCCAGCGGCGCGGCCCAGACCCTCCCCACCGTCGACCACGTCGCCATCAAGCTGCTGCACGGAGGGCTCTCCGGGGACGAGTCCGCCCGCGCGCGCTTCGTCCGCGAACTCGAGGTCGCCAAGCGCGTGGCGCGGTTCTGCACCGCTCAGGTACTGGACGCCGACGTCGCGGGCGACCAGCCCTACATCGTCAGCGAATACGTCCCCGGCGTGTCACTGCATCATGTCGTGCGCACGGAGGGCCCGCGCACGGGTGGCGCGCTGGAACGGCTCGCCATCAGCACCCTTACCGCGCTCACCGCGATCCATCAGGCCGGGATCGTCCACCGCGACTTCAAGCCGCACAACGTGATGATGGGGCCGGACGGCCCCCGCGTCATCGACTTCGGCGTGGCGCGCGCGCTGGGCGCGGCCGGTGAGACGCAGAACGTCGGCACGCCCGCGTACATGGCGCCCGAGCACTTCACCAGCGGTGAGGTCAGCACGGCCTCGGACATGTTCGCCTGGGGCACGACCATGGCGTTCGCCGCGACCGGACGTCCCGCGTTCGGCAACGACGAGATGGCCACGGTCATGCACCGGATCCTTACCGCCGAGCCGGACCTGGGCGACCTGCCCAGCCCGATGCGCGAACTCGTCCTGGCATGCCTGGCCAAGGAGCCCGCGCAGCGCCCGACCGCCCGCGAGGCCCAGGAACGCCTGGTCGGCGCGGCCGGCGGCTCGTCCTCGGCCCCGGCGCCCATCCAGCCGCTGCCCGCGTTCCCCGGAGTCGCGGCCGGTGCGGTACTGCCGCCCGACCACGTCACGGACCCGTCCGGCGTCAGGCACCAGACGGCCCCGCAGCCTCCGCCCTACGGAGAGCAACTCCATCCCCAAGGCGAGCAGCCGCCCTATGGGGCACAGCAGCCGCCCGGTGGGCACATGCAGGGCCCGCCTGGCACGCCCCCGCCGGTTTCCCTAGGGCCACCCCAAGCTCATGGGCTGGACGGTAAGAGGAGCGGGCGTCTCGTCCCGATCGCGGCGGCCGCCGCAGTGGCGGCCGTCCTCGCGAGTGGCGCCGTCTGGGCCGCGACAAGGCCGGGCGACGACAACGGCAACCAGAAGCAGACGGTGGCGTCCGACCAGACCCAGGGCACGCAGGGCGGTTCCGAGTCCGCGAACGGCGCCGGCGGTGAAGCCCAGAGTCCGACGAAGAAGCCCCGGCAACCCAAGGGTGAGCAGAGCCGGAACCCCGCGGACCCGAACTCGTCCCAGAAGCCCGGCACGCCGCGGCAGCCGGGAGATCCTGAACCGACGACGGGCAGTGGCGGCGGGGGCTCCACGCCCGACAAGGAACCGGCCAACAAGTACAGCCCGCAGCAGGTGTGCAACAACGGCGGCCATGGAGGCGGCTACTACGTGCAGCGATCGCTGCGCGTCTCCGGAGGCATCGCCTACCTGCTGTACAACAACTCCACTTACAACTGCGCCGTCACGATAAAGACGGTGAACGTGGGCACCAAGTCCCCGGTGTCGGTCTGGATCCAGAAGCAGGGCGGCAGCACGATCGCCGACAGTGGACAGTTCGACTGGTACGCGGGACCGGTGTACGTGAAGGCACCCGGCACCTGCGTCCGGTTCGGCGGCAACGGCCAGTCCGCCCCCTACGGCAACTGCGGCTGAGGGCCGACGGCCGACCCTCTCAGAGGCCGACCCTCATAGAGGCCGACCCTCATAGAAAAGGCCACCCTCGCGCCTGGGGTGGCCTCTGCTCTGATGGCGGTCGGGTCGACGTTCGGCGCACCGGAGCCGACCCGCCGCGTTTCGGACTGGCCACCGGGGTTCCCGCCCCTAGGAACTTCGTCGTCCCCATTGCGGCGGGTCAAGCGGCGGCTGCTGGCGGTTTTCCTGGGGTGTTTCAGTTACGGGAGGCGATGAGATGGTCGAAGTCGCCATCCTTGGCTCCAAGGATGAGCGCCTCGATCTCCGGACGGGTGTAGATGAGTGCGGGGCCGTCGGGATGACGGGAGTTGCGCATCGCGACCCGCCCGCCCGGCAGTTCGGCGATTTCGACGCAGTTCCCCTGGGAGTTGCTTCGCCGGGACTTCAGCCACCGCGCCCCCTGGAGGTTGGTGGCCGGCATCCCGTTGTCGTAGTAGTTCTGGAGCATCATGTCTCTCTGAGAAGATCACCGAGAAGCTCGACGGTGCGTTCCGGTGTCGCACTGTCGACGCACAGGCGTTCCATCGCCTGCAGATAGGTGTCGACGTCGTCGCGCTTGTCCAGGTACATCGCGCCGGTGAGGTTCTCGACGTAAACCACGTCCGGCAGGTCCTGCTCGGGAAAGCGCAGGATGGTGAACGCGCCCCCCTCGGCGGCGTGGCCTCCGAACCTGAACGGCATGATCTGGATGGTGACGTTCGGCAGCTTGGACATTTCGATGAGGTGCTCGAACTGGCCCCTCATCACCTCCGGGCCGCCGATGGGACGCTTCAGCGCCCCCTCGTCCACCACCGCCCACAGGCGCGGAGCGTCCGGGCCTGTGAGGCGTTCCTGCCGTTGCATGCGGAGTTCCACGCGTTGGTCGATTTCGTGTTCGGCGGCTCCGGCGTTGCCCAAGCGGATCACTGCCCGCGCATACCCCTCCGACTGCAGCAGTCCCGGAACGAACTGCAGTTCATATGTGCGGATCAACGCCGCCGACTCCTCCAGGCCGACATAGGTCTGGAACCAGCCGGGCAGCACATCGTTGTACCGGTGCCACCAGCCTGGGGTGTTGGCCTCCCGCGCAAGCTGCAGCAGCGCCTCGCGTTCTGTCTTGTCGCTGACGCCGTACAGCGAGAGCAGGTCGTCCACGTCTCGCTCTTTGAAGCTGACCCGTCCGAGCTCCAGGCGGCTGATCTTCGACTCCGACGCGCGGATGACGTAGCCGGCGTCCTGACGGGTCACGCCCTTCTGCTCGCGCAGACGGCGAAGCTGCGACCCGAGCAGGATCCGACGAACCGTCGACCCGCTTCCCGGCGTCTCTGAAGTCACGCCCAACCTCCCGGCTATTCGGCGGACAGCGAACCTAGTGTGCCACTGGCCTCAGTGTCCTGCGGTTACCTCCGATCAGCTCGCGTACATTCGCGCCGCCCCACACCCTCACATCGCGGATGCACGTGCATTGGGCCTTGCATTCGCACGCTACGATGCGCAGGATAACGCACGAGACTTCCGAGCACGGCTGCACAACGAGATCACTCTGCGGGGTCCGGTTGGAATGACGTCACGCCACGCGCACGACGACACGCGGTGGGAGCTCGGCCCCTTCGTGGGGCCGGCCGATCCGCACGGCCATGCCGGGTGCTCCACGCCCGTCCCGGAGTCGTCCGACCTGCCCCCTCGCCTGGACACGGCCGTGACGGCCCTGACCGAGCTGCGGGGCCCCACGGTCTCGTTCACGGTCAAGCCCGATCCGGAGTCGGTCACCGAGGCACGACATTTCGCCGTGTCGCGGCTCACCGAATGGGGCGTGCCCGAACTCACCGACGACGTCGGCCTCGTCGTCTCCGAACTCGTGACGAACGCACTACGGCACAGCGGGGGGACGACCCGCGGCCGGCCGGGCGGCCCGGTGATGGACGACGTACACCACGAGGGCGTGTACGACGACCCGGCCGATCCGCTCGGCTCCGCACCGTCCGCCATCAGGCTGCGCCTCGGCCACCAGGCTCCCTGGGTGCTCTGCGGGATCATGGACGCGAGCCCGGCCGCGCCGCGCCGCAAGGAACCGGACTACATCGCCGAGACGGGCCGCGGCCTCCACCTCGTTGAGTCGTTCAGCGTCCGGTGGGGGTGGCGCACCATCCCCCAAGGCAAGATCGTATGGGCCCTCTTCCGTTCCCCATGAGGACCAGGACGGGTTCCGTCCCGCGTAACGACGTGCCATAGGGGTAACAAACGAGTTCCCACTAGGCTCGGCGGGACGGGCGGCAGGCGAGACGAGCGGCAGAGAGGAGAACCGGTGGACTTCGCGGTCGAGCATCGCGTCGAAAAGGGCCTCACGGTCGTGAAGATCAGCGGTGAGATCGACGTCTTCACCAGCCCCCGGCTGCGGGAAGCCCTCCTCGACATCATCGACAACGGCGGCGCCCAGCTGGTCATCGACCTCGGCGAGGTCACGTTCCTGGACTCCACGGGCCTCGGCGTGCTGGTCGGCATCTACCACCGGCTCCGCGCACGGGACGGCTCGATGTCCTTCATGGGCGTCAACGACCGGGTACGGCGCGTCTTCCACGTCACCCAGCTCACCAAGATCTTCGTCTTGCACGCTTCCCTGGAGGAAGCCGTCGCCGCCCACGAGTCCCCGGCCTCCTGACTCGCCACCTCATCCCGATTCGGTGGGGTTCATACGGGTTTGCCTGTACGGGTTATCCACAGTTTGCGTGGGCGCGCCTCCGGCCGCGGGTACCCGGTACGGTGAGACCGAGATCAAGCCCGCCGCCTGGGTACGTCCCGCCGACGCGCGCGGTGCTGTCCGCCAGCCGACCCATCGAACGGACGGAGCGCTCCGTGGCAGAACAGCCGCTGCATGAGCACACGCTCGGCAATGGCCTGCGCGTGGTGGTCTGCGAAGACCATGTCGTACCACTGGCCGCCGTGAACATCTGGTACGGGGTGGGCTCACGACACGAGCGGGCCGGCCGCACCGGGCTCGCCCACCTCTTCGAGCACCTCATGTTCCAGGGCTCGGCGAACGTCGCCGAGGGCGAGCACGCCGCGCTCCTGGAGAGCGCCGGTGCCGCGTTCAACGCCAGCACGTCGTTCGAGCGCACGAACTACTACGAGACGGTGCCGGTCAGCCATCTGGAGCTCGCGCTCTGGCTGGAGGCCGACCGGATGGGCACGCTGCCCGCCGCGCTCACCCAGGCCAACCTCGACAACCAGCGCGACGTGGTGAAGAACGAGCGCCGCCAGCGCTACGACAACCAGCCCTACGGGACGGCGTTCGAGCGGCTGTGCGCGCTGACGTTCCCCGAGCGCCACCCGTACGCGCACACCCCCATCGGCTCCATGGAAGACCTGGACGCCACCACCCTCGAAGACTGCGCGGACTTCTTCGCCACCTGGTACGCGCCGGGCAACGCGGTCCTGTCCGTCGTCGGCGACGTCGACCCCGAGAAGACGCTGAACGCGGTGGAGCGCTACTTCGGCGGGCTGCCCGCCGGCCCGGAGAAGCCGCCCGCGCGGCCCGGCGAACTCGGGCCGCTGAGCGGTGTCCGCGGGGAGACGCTCGACGAGGACGTCCCGTCCCCCGCCTACTTCGCGATGTTCACGCTCCCCACCGACGGCGGAGACGACGTCGAGGCCGCCGAGCTGGCGGTCGAGATCCTCGGCGGCGGCTCCGGCTCCCGCCTGTACGACCGGATGGTGCGGCGCGACGAGATCGCCACCGAGGTGTGGGCCGGGGTGACGCGGCTGGCGTCCGGCCCGTCCCTGGCGATCGTGGACGCGATCGGGCCGGAACCGGACAAGATCGCCGCGGTGCTGGACGAGGAGCTCCGGCGCTTCGCCGACGAGGGCCCGGACGCCGACGAGACCGCCCGCGCCACCGCCCAGGCAGAACGCGGCTTCCTGGAGCAGACCGAGACCGTCACGGGCCTGGCCAACGCCCTGTCGCAGAACGCCACGCAGTTCGACGACCCGGCCCGGGTCTTCACCGCCCCCGGCCGCGCGGCCTCGGTCACCGGAGACGCGATCAAGGAGATGGCGGGCCGCTGGCTGGCGCCGGGCGCCCGCACCGCCCTGACCTACGGAGGCACCTCGTGAGCAGCGGCCTGGACCTGCAGCCTCGTCCCGTCCCCGGGCCCGTCCCGGCCTGGTCGTTCCCGGCCGGCACCGCGGGCCGCGTCCCGGCCGGCCCGGCGACGCTCCGCTGCGACCTGCCCGGGCGCCGCCTCGCCGCGGTCCGGCTCGTCCTGCACGCCGGGGCGGGACGCGAGCCGTCCGATCTCGACGGTGTCGCGACACTCGCTGCGCACGCGCTGACGGAGGGCACCGAGCCGGGCGGCGGCACCGCGCTGACCGCCGCGTTCGAGCGGCTCGGCGCCAGTTTCTTCGCGCACGCCGACCTGACCGCGCTGCGGATCGCGCTGGACGTCCCGACCACGCGGCTCGGCGCGGCCATGGAACTGTTCTCCGAGGTCGTGCGGCGCCCGGCACTCGACGACGCCGACGTGCGGCGGCTCGTCCGCGAACGCCTGGAGGAGATCGCGCAGGAGGATGCCGACCCGGGGTCGCGCGCCATGCGCGAGCTGCGCGCCGTGATGTTTCCCTCCGACGCCCGCGCGGCCCGCCCGACCGGCGGCACCCGCACCTCGGTCGGCGCGCTCCAGGGGTCGGACATCCGCGGCTTCTACGGCTCCGTGGTGCCCGCTGAGGCGACCGCGGTCGTCGCCGGTGATCTGTCCGGGGTCGACGCCGGCGCCGCTCTCACCGCCGCCCTGGAGGGCTGGTCCGGCACCGGGGGGCCGCTGCCGACCGCCGACCGGATCCTGCCGGAGTCGGCCGCCAGGATCGTCGTCGTCGACCGTCCGGGGTCGGTGCAGACGTACCTCAGCTTCGGGCACGGCGTCCCCGACCGCTCCCACCACGACTGGCCGTCCCTGACGGTCGCGTCGCACGTGCTCGGCGGCGGGCTCACGTCCCGGCTCAACGCGGTGCTGCGCGAGGAGAAGGGCTACACCTACGGCATGCGCGCGGGTCTGCTCCGGATGCGGCACTGCGGGCTGTTCATCGCGCAGGGCGCCGTCCACACCGAGGTCACCGCCGACGCCGTCGCCGACGCACTGACCGAGCTGCGCGGCATCCTCTCCCGGGGGATCGACGCCGACGAGCACGGCTCGTCCGTCCGCGCGCTGGCCGACCGGGCTCCCGCCGAGTACGAGACGGCCCGCGCCGTCGCCGCCGAGCTCGCCGACGTGTCCGCCAACGGCCTGGGCGCCGACTACCCGAACGCCTACCTGGCCGCCGTACGCGCCTCCACCCCGGACGGCGTCGCCCGCGCCTACCGCAAGCACGTCGACCCGGAGGCGCTGACCGTCATCGCCGTCGGAGACGCGGCGCAGATCCGCGAACCGCTGGAGAAGCTCGGCTACGCCACCGTCACCGTCACCGCCAAGGAGGAGTGAGGCCTCCGGCCGCGGAACCCCTCCCCGGCAGGAACCGGCAAGGTGCGAACTTCGTACCGTGCCGGAGGAAAAAGCCACGGTATTCCGCTTCGCGGTGTGAACCGATGGCATGGTGGAGTAGGTCTAACTCGCATCGGCCCGCTTCGCGCGGGCCGACTCAAGCGGGCTGACTCGTGCGGGGAAACGTCCTCGCCGCCGGAAGAGGGGAACGGCCGTTGTCCTACGGGCAGATGGCGGGCGGCGGCCCGTCCGTCGACACGATCCTGTCGGAGCCGAACTGCAAACCCGGCGGGGTCGTGGCGGGCAAGGTGCATCTGCGCGGCGGCGCCCAGCCCGTGGAGATCCGGCACGTGACGCTGGCGCTCATGCCGCGCATGCAGAACGGCTACGGCGGTGAGACGGCCGGGCCGGAGGTGTACCGGGGCGCCCTGACGCGCGGTTTCCGGCTGGACACCGCGCAGCAGCGCGACCTCGCGTTCTCCATCCCGCTGCCGTACGAACTGCCGTTCACCACCGTGCTCGGCCACGAACTGCCCGGCTTCACCATCGGGATGTGCACCGAGGTCGACGCGGCCGGCCAGCCCGACCCCGGCGACGTCGACCCGATCTCCGTCGAGCCGCTGGAATCCCAGCAGTGGGTGCTCGCCGCGATCGCCCGGCTCGGCTTCCAGATCTCGAACGTGACGTTCGAGGCGTCCAAGCTGCGGGGCGTCTCCCAGCAGCTGCCGTTCCACCAGGAGATGCACCTCAACCCGCCGACGTCGTACCAGGGCCGGATCGACAAGGTCGGGCTGAGCTTCGTGGCCAGCCCCCGCACCATGGCGTTCGTGCTCCGCGCCGAGGACCGCGAGGCCCCGCCGGACGAGTCGTTCGGCGTCTTCCAGGTCCCGCACGGCGAGGCCGCCGAGACCGACTGGAACACCAAGATCGGCCAGTGGCTGGAGGCCGCTGTCGCGCTGCCACGCTCGTCCCGCCCCGGCTCCGCCCACAGCGCTCCCCCACCCCCTCCGGGCCAGGCACCGCCCCCTCCGGGCCAGATAACACCGCCTCCCGGCCAGATGGCCCATCCTCCGGGCCAGATGACGCCGCCGCCTCCCGGCCAGGCACCGCTGCCCCCTCCCGGCGGCCCCTCCGCCTTCCCGCCCCCGCCGCCACCGGCACAGCCCGCCGCCGCGTCCTACGGAGGCCCCGGCGAGTACGGCGGTCCGGGCAACGCGCAGTTCCCGCCGCCCGCACCCGCCCCGGGCCAGGCGCCCGCCCCCGTGCAGGGCCCCGGCCACGGCCACGCGCCCGGCCCCATGCAGAGCCCCGGCCACGGCCAGGTGCCGCCCCCACCCGGGCCCGCCTACCCACCGGGCCCGTCGCAGCCGCTCCCCCCGCCACCCGGCGGCGTCCCCGGCCACGCACCAGGAGCCTTCCCGCCGCCCCCTCCGGGCGCGCCGCCCGCGCATTCACCCATGCCGGGCCACGGCGGCCCGCCCGCGCCTCCCGGCCACGCGCCGCCCGGGCCGGTACCGCCCCCCGCACCCGGGGGCGCCGCACCGTACCCGCCGCCCGCCCACACCGGGCCGCCGCCGCCCGCCCCGCAGGGTCCCGCGCCGTACCCGCCCGCACCCCACGGCCAGCCAGGCCCGCCGCCCCTGCACGTCCATCACGGTTCGCCGGGCTACCACGGGCACCGCGGCTACGGCGGCTACGGCGGCTACGGCGCCGCCGCGGCCGGTGTGGTCGGCGGAGCCGCCGCGCTCGGCGCAGCCGGAGTCGCGGGCGGCATGGCCGTCGGCGCGATGGGGGACGCGGCCGGATACGCGCAGAATGTCGCCGGCTACGTCGCGGGCGCCCCCGTGGACGCGTTCGGCAACGCCATCGCCGGCTACGCGGGCCAGGCCGCAGGCGACATCGCCGGCAACATGGTCGCGGACGCCGCAGGCGGCGTCGCCGGCGATATGGCGGGGAACGTGGCCGGAGAGATCGCGGGCGGCGCCGCCGAAGTCCTCGGCGGCCTCCTGGGCGGCCTGTTCGGCTGACCCGCACGAACAAACCACCCACCACGGTCCGAAGACGGCTCTGTCCGCGGGGCGGGCGCGGGAAATGCCGGGCCTTTTGGACGAGATCCGCCGCGTCCTCCGCCAACACGGCCGCGGATGGTTATCGTCGAAAGCGCAGCCCCTTTCGAGGAGTCACATGACCACCGTGGTCCTTGTCCTGCTCTGCCTCGCGATCGCCGGACGCGAGCTCTACCTGGCGTCCGACAAGCGGCTCCCCCGCGCGCAGGCGGAACTGCGCGACCTGCGCAACCAGCTGTCCGAACTCGCCCGGCGGCACGAGGCGCTCAGGACCGTGGTCGACGAGGCGACCGAACCCGCCGGCATCACGATCCCGCCGCCGCAGCCCGAAAGCCCGCCTGGCGAGGTGATGGACAGGCTGGATTCCGTCACCGGCCGGCTGGACCGGCTGGAGAAGCAGTTCGGTGACATCTCCGACGAACTGGCGGGCGTCGACCTCGACCGCGATGCCCAGCGTGCCCTCGCCCGCTCGCTGGACGCGGTGGAGCAGGACGTCGTGGAGCTGCACCGGGAGATGCTCGACCGTCTCGACCGCGAGGAAGGCGTCGTCACCGGCGTCCTGCTCAGCGAGGAGGGCGAGGCGGAGGCGCTCCTCGCCGACGCGTACGAACGGTGCGCCGCCGAGTACGGGCTGCGGGCCCGGGTCCGCGACGGGCGTTCCGCGCAGGCCACGGGCACCTACCGGGGAACGGTGTACTACCTTTCGGGCCGACGCCCGGAGGTGCTCGCGGAGGACATGTTCACCCACGTCCGCGGCCTGTACGACCCGCACGACTCCTCCGCCCTGAACGCGCTGCTCACGGAACTGGCGGCGCTGCGCGGCGGAGGCGTCGCGCAGTTCGGCCCGTTCACCGCCGTCAGCACGCAGAGCGCACTGGTCTGCGGCGTCCTCCCGGAGGAGGGCACACCGCCGACCGAGCCGTGGCAGCTCGTGGACCATCTCCGCGAGCTGCCACCCGACCGGCAGAGCGACCTGTCCTGGCTGCGCTCGGACGACTGATCAGGGCCGGACGAAGCGGGGCGCGACCTCCGTCCGGTCCACGTGGAACGCCAGCAGGCACCGGGGCACCCGGGCCGCGTCGAGCTGCAGGCACAGCCCGAGCCCGAGGTCCGGATCGACGAGGACCACGCGCCGCAGCGCCCACAGCGCCTGCCTGACCCGCGCTCGTGTCTCCGGACGCGCCGACTCGTGCAGGGTCCCCGTGACGACCTGGCCCGCGTATCGCCACAGGGCGGCCGAGTCCAGCACCCGTACGCCCGCGGCCGTCAGGTTCGCGACGATCACGACACCGCTGTCGTCGTCCTCCGCCACCGGCGGTACCGGCAGCGCCCCCTCACCCGGCAGATCACGCGGCGCCCGCGGCCCGCCCACGGCACGGTGGTACCGCAGCGGATCGAGCGTGTCGATGACGAACGCCCCGGCGTAGGGCCGCGACGCGCGGGGGCGCCCCGGCCGTTCCCGCAGCGACGTCCGCGCGGTCCGCATACCGAGCTGGGCGCTGAGGTCGAACACCATCCCGGCGTCGTCCAGCCATGCCGGAACCCGGAGCCTGGCCGCGGACTTCCGGTCGAGGGCGTCCATGGTCCGCCACAGCTCATCGGTGCGGCGCGAAAGCGTCGCCGCCATCCCCAGCCCGGGGAACGCCCCCTCCAGCACCGCGAGCATCGCCCGCCACGTCGTGCTACCGACGAACTCGGCCACGAACGCGTCCGCCAGCGCCTTGCGCCGCTCCGGGTCCGCCATCGGCCCCGGCCGCACCGGCGGCGGCGTCATCTCGGGTCTCGTCCGCGGCGGCTCGGCCGACAGCCCCTTCCCCGGCAGGAAAGGCTCGTCACCGGCCCGCTCATGCCGTCCGGAGGATCTGCCCTCGACGCCCCGCCGCGCAGCCGCGTCCCCCGCCGGGGAACCGGCTCCAACGCCCGACGGGTCGTGCGACGGAGACCGTCCCGAAGGCTCGTCCCTGCCCGGCGGCTCACCAGGAGCGCGCCCCGCCGCCGTCCCGAAGGACGGAGCAGGCTGCGGCACGGTGCCCGGCCCACGCGACTGCCAGGTCGCGGGTGAATCCGGCGGAACGCTGGGAGAGGAACCGGCCCCAGCACCCGGCGGAACGTGCGGTTCCCAGGACGAAGGCGACTCGGCTTGCGGGGCGCCCGACGCAGAACCAGCCGGGGAACCGGCCCCGGCCACCGGCGAGGAACCCGCCTCCGAAGCCGACGGGACGTGCGGCTCCCACGACGGGGACGGCTCGGGTTGCGGGGGGCTCGGCGGAGAGGCGGGTTGCGGTGCGGCGCCGGGGTCGTATGGGCGCCGGGCAGGCGGCTCCGTGCCGCTCGTCGGCGAGGCGGGGCGGGTGGGGGGTGGGTTCGCCGGCGCGTGCGGTGTCCATGGGGCGGACGACTCGGGGCGCGGGCGCCTGGGTGGTGGTGGCGGGGATGCCGGCGTGTCCGGAGGGCGGCGGGACGGAGTGTCGCCAGGAGCGTGGCGGAGGGGCTCCACGCCAGAGGGGGGTGTGGCGCCGGGCGGTGGGGTCGGCTGGTGGGGGGTCCAGGGCGGGTCGTTCGCGGGGGCCTCCTCGACGGGGACCCAGTCCGAGGGGGGTTGGTCTTCTTGCGGGGCGGAGCTTCTGCCCGCCACGTGGACGTCTTCCGGGTAGGGGCCGGGACGCGGCCGGGGGGCGGCGTCTTCCGGCTCCGGGGGGCCGGGGTCCTCGGGTTCGGGGCTTGGACGGTCGCGCGGGCCGAATCTCACGTGTCGATCCTGCGCTCAGATCAAGATCATCGGCAAGTTCATCGGCGGCTTTCGGGTGCGCCGAAGAGGGCGGCGCACAGTGATTCGAGACGGTCCGGGCCGTCCTCGGCGGGCAGCACCGTGAGGACGGGAGGCTCGCCGGTGTCGAGGCGCAGGCGGACCGACACCTCGCGGCGCATCGGGTCGTCGGTGCCCTGAGCGGCGGCGATGTCGCGCAGGCCCACGGAGACGAGTTCGGGGACGTCGACGACGAGGGGCTGTTCCCCGGCGGGGAGTTCGTCCAGCCAGAGGTCGAGGACGCGGCGGGCGAGGCCGTTGAGGAGGCGCCCCCACGGTTCCAGGAGGGCGGGTGGGACATTTTCGGTCTGCAGTTCGGGGAGCCCGAATCTGGCCAGGCCCTTGGTGGTGAAGAAGAAGCCGTCCGGGCCCGAGGTGTGCGGGAGCAGCATCCAGTCGGTGAGCCGGAAGGTGCCGTCCGGGCCGGGCAGGGAGCGTTCCAGGTGGGCGAGAGGCAGGACCTGCGGGGTGAAGACGTCGATCACGGGGGCGGTCAGCGCGGCCCCGACGGCGCCGGCGACGGCGCGGGCGGCCCATTCGTGCGCGGGCGGGCGGCCGGGACGGTACGCGGAGCTGACCGCGAGCAGGTGCGCGGCGGAGTCGATGGCCGTGAGGTCGGACGGGGCGGCCCTGTAGGCGGCGAGGAGGTCGCCGGGAAGCGGCGGGAAGTCGCCGGCGGGGCGCTGGTCGAGGGTGAGCATGGGGCTGTCGAGCATGCCGAGGACCAGGTCGCGGAGGGGCGGCCGGGTCCGTCGCGTCACCTCGTCATGGGCCAGTGCGGCCGGGTCGGCGATGGGTGTGGGGAGCGCCACGGCGTAGGTGCCGTAGAGCGTCTCCGGGACCGCCAGCGTCAGATTCCGCCCCAACTGTTCCCCCGGTGGCCTCGATGCACGAATCACCATCGATCAGAGCGGACGGGAACGGCGTAAACCATCCATTGAAACGGGACATTTACCTCACAGGGCCGCGATGCGGGCCCACGACCTCGGACATCAGCGCGGCAGCGGATGTTCGAACCAGACGACCTTCCCCCGTTCGGTGCGGTGCGTGCCCCAGCGCGCGGCGAGGTGGCTGACGAGCTGGAGTCCGCGGCCCGACTCGTCGGTGGCGTCGGTGTTGCGGAGGCGGGGAAGGTCGGCGCCGTCGTCGTGGACCTCGCAGAGCAGGCTTCCGCCCTTGATCACGCGGAGGCCGATGGTTCCGGCGCCGTGCACGAGTGCGTTGGTGACGAGTTCGCTGACGAGCAGTTCGACGGTGTCGGTGAGCGGTTCGAGGCGCCAGTCGGCGAGCCGGCCGGCGACCTGCGTCCGGATCCACGGGATGGTGCTGGGCCGCGGTTCCAGTCGTTCCCAGATGGAGACGTCGTCCTTGGGGATCCCGTCGAACCCGACCGCCACGATGGCGATGTCGTCGGCGGGGGTGGGTGCGGCGAGGGTGTCGAGCAGGGTGTCGCAGGTGCCGTCGAGGTCGGCCGTCGCCCCGGTGAGGCGGCCGCGCAGTTCCTCCAGCCCCTGTTCGAGGTCGCGGTCGCGGCGCTCCAGGAGGCCGTCGGTGCACAGGATGAGCTGCGCCCCGTCCTCGACCTGCACCTCGACGGCCTCGAACGGCACGCCGCCGACGCCGATCGGCACACCGGACGGGACGGTCAGGACGCGGCTTTCGCCGTAGGCCGACACCAGGACGGGCGGGACGTGCCCGGCGTTGGCGAGGGTGCATCTGCGCTCGACGGGGTCGTACACCGCGTACAGGCAGGTGGCGAGGTAGTCCTCGCCGAGCCGGCGGGCGAGGCCGTCGAGCTGGCGCAGGAGCCGAGCGGGCCGCATGTCCTCGGCGGCGAGGGTGCGGACGGCGGTGCGCATCTGCCCCATGATCGCCGCTGAGGTGAGGCCGTGGCCCATGACGTCGCCGACGACGATGCCGAGCCGGCAGCCGGGCAGCGGGATGGCGTCGAACCAGTCGCCGCCGACGTTGACGGCCTGCTCGGCGGGCCGGTAGCGGTAGCGGACGCGCGCGCCGGCGACGTCCGGCGGATCGTCGGGCAGCATGCTGTGCTGCAGTTCCTCGGCGACCTGCACCTCGCGGCGGTACAGCCGGCCGTTGTCGATGCACAGCGCGGCGCGGCGGGCCAGTTCGCCGACCATGGCGAGGTCGAGTTCGCCGAATCCGGGCCGGTCCGGTTTGCGAAGCAGCTTGAACGTCCCGAGCACCCGGCCCCGCGCGATCAGCGGGACGATCAGCAGCGCCCGGCCGGTGAACAGCGGCCGCAGGTCGCGGTCGCCGAACGAGGCGGCGATCTCGGCGGCCCGCCGGGTGTCGACGCGGGGGATGTGGACGGGACGTCCGGTCCGCATGGCCTGGACGAACGGCGAAGCGGACGACAGCAGCAGCGCCTCCCCCTCGGGGACGAGGTCGTCCCAGCGTCCGCACTCGTCGTTGTGGACGACCGCGACGCGGCGCACCTGCGTGGTCTCGTCGATCTCGTCGAGGGGCGGCGCGGAGTCGGCGACGACGCGTTCGAGCAGTTCGACCGCGGCGAAGTCGGCGAGCCGAGGGACCAGCACCTCGGCGAGTTTCCGCGCGGCCTGCAGATGGTCGAGAGAGCTGCCGATCTGCTGGCCGGCCTCGCCGAGGTAGGTCAGCGGCTCCCGGACGGCCATGGTCTCCCACTCTTCTTCGGCGCCCGGTCCGGTATCGGGGGGCGGGTGGGGCGCAGCCGGGGGCGATGCGTGGGGCGGGCGCATCCGGTCGGCCTCCCCGTGCGGGCGGATCTCCTCAGGCGGGAGGGGACCGGGCCCCGGCGGCGGAGCGGGCACGGGACGGGGCGGCGGGACGGGCGGCGCATCCGCGTGCGGGACGATCGGCAGCCGGACGGTCAGCCCGAGCGAGACCGCCGGGCAGCCGAGGCCGAGCACCCGCAAGGTGATCCGTTCGGCCGCGGCCGGTTCCATCGCGGGCAGCAGGCCGGGAAGCAGGTCCGCCAGCCGGGCGGCGAGCCGGGCGGAGGCGGGCCCGGCCGGGGAGGCCAGCGCGGGCTCGACCCGCAGCAGCCGCGCCCCGGCGGCGCGCCGGGCGGCGCCGTCGGGCGGCGCCACGGGCAGGTCGCCCATGGTGACGCCGGGGCCGTCCTCGCGGAGCCGGCGCAGGTCGGCGGCGAGCGCGAGGACGCGGACGTCCAGGCCGCCGGGGTCGGGTTCGATCGGGTAGACCCACCAGCCGACCTCGGCGGGCTCGCCGTCGTCGACGCGCGGCAGGGTGCAGGCGCCGCACCAGACGTGGCCGAAGATCTCCGGCTCGAAGGCGCCGCGGTGTTCGCGCGGGAGCCGCAGCAGCGCGGCGGGCGGGCGGCCCACGGCCTGGTGCCGTCCGGCACCGAACAGGCGGGCGGCGGCGTCGTCCCAGTGGCTGATGCGTCCGCGACCGTTCAGGGTGATGGCGGTCATCCGCGCCACACCCAGTAGCTCATCGACGACCATCTGGTCCCCTCCCCCGGAGCGAAGGACGCTCGACACTTTCGGCCACTCCCGGTAAAGGGGACGTTACCTGGCGTAAGAAGATCGTGTCGGTACTCTGCGGAATTCGGTTCGGCCGGAGGGCCCGAAGCACAGATGGAGACGGCCGCCAAGACGGTGACCGAATGCGGCATAGGACACTAATGCCCCATTGACACCCACCATCCCCCGGCAGACGATCACGCAACCCCCGTTCGTGTTCCCTGCCAGGGAGGCGCAATGCCGCGCACACATTTCCGGCATCGAAGACTCACCCCCATCCTCGCCGCCGCCGCGCTCCTGATCGGAACCCTGGTGGCGGCCCCCGCCCACGCCGCCCCCGGCCCCGCATCCCCCGGCGCGGCCGTGAACGTCTACACCGCCGAGCTGAACCCGGCCCAGGTCGAACTGCTGAACGGCTCCGGCCTCGACCACGAGGACGTCCGTATCACCAAGGGCGCGAAGAAGGGCACCGTCCGCGTCGAGGCCGTGATGAGCGCGCCCCAGGCCGCCTCGCTCAACAGGCAGGGCCTCGGCCTCACGGCGAAGGCCGGCGGCCAGGACGCCCGCGCGCGCACGAAGGCCGCCCCCGACGGCGTCTTCCGCCCCTACAGCGGCCCCGGGAACATCCGCGAGGAACTCCTCAAGGTCGCCTCCGACAATCCCTCCATCGCGACTGCGGTGGAGATCGGCAAGAGCGGCGAAGGCCGGCCGATCACCGCCGTCAAGGTCACCAAGGACGACGGCAACGAGAGGGGACGGCACAAGCGCCACGAGAAGCCCGTCGTCGTCTACCAGGCGGCCCAGCACGCCCGCGAGTGGATCACCCCCGAGATGGTTCGCCGGCTGCTGCACCACTACGTCGACGGGTACGGCACGGACGCCGGCATCACCGGGATCGTCGACACGACCGAGCTGTGGTTCATCCCCGTCATCAACGTCGACGGCTATGACCTGACGTTCCAGGACGGGTTCCGCCTCTGGCGCAAGAACACCCGCGACAACAACGGCGACGGCCAGATCACCGGCATGGACGGCGTCGACCTGAACCGGAACTTCCCCTACAAGTGGGGCTACGACAACGAGGGGTCCTCGGACCAGCCCTCCAACCAGACCTACCGCGGCCCGTCGGCCGGGTCCGAGCCCGAGACCCGTGCCCAGATGGACCTCTACAAGAAGGTCCGCCCCACCTTCCTGATCAACTACCACTCGGCGGCGGAGCTGCTGCTGTACGGCGTCGGGTGGCAGGCCCTGACCGACAGCCCGGACGACGTGATCAATAAGGCGCTGCTGGGCGACATCGACAACCCGGCCGTCCCCGGCTACACGCCGCAGCTGGGCGCCCAGCTCTACACCACCAACGGCGACACCGACGGCTACGCCGACAACGTCGACCACGCCCTGTCGATCACGCCGGAGATGGCGACCTGCGAGTCGGCCGCCGAGTCCGACCCGGACGACGAGTGGGAGCCCGGCGACTGCGGCAGCGGCTTCGAGTTCCCGGACGACGAGACACTCATCCAGAAGGAGTTCGAGAAGAACATCCCGCTCGCCCTGTCGGTCGCCAAGTCGGCGGACGACCCGGACGAGCCCGTGTCCCCCGTCGGACGCACCGCCGCCGACTTCGAGACCGACGCGTTCGGCACGTCCTACGGCCACTCGCAGGAAGTGGCCTCGGTGATCCGCAGGTCACTGCGCCACAAGACGCTCAGCTACCGGATCAACGGCGGCCGCGTGCACCACGACCGGGTGCGCGAGTGGCGCGGCGGCGAGCGGTACGGCGACGAGAACGACACCTACTACGGCGAGTTCCGCGGCACGGTCGAACGGCAGCGGCCCGGCGACAAGGTCGAGGTGTGGTTCACCGGCGTGAAGGGCCGCGACCGTGTCGAGAGCGAACACTTCACCTACACCGTGCGCGACCAGAACAGGGCCGACGTCCTGGTCATCGCGGACGAGGACTACACCGGCGTCAACCCGTCCTACCCACCCGGGACGGACAAGCCCCGGTACGCCGAGCAGTACGCCGATCTGGTCAGGGCCGCCAAGCACAAGCCGCTCATCTGGGACATCGACAAGGACGGCGTCCCGCACGACCTCGGCGTCCTGAAGCACTTCAAGGCCGTCGTCTGGTACCTGGGCGACAACCGCCTCACCCAGGACGAGGCCGACGAGCCCCTGCGGACCGTCATCGGCGACTACCCGGACTCACAGGTGGCCGACCGGGCGAAGGACCTGCTCCTGAACGTCCGCTCGTACCTGAACGAGGGCGGCAAGCTCCTCCACACCGGTGAGACGACCGGATACAACGGACCGCTCGGCCAGGCGAACGGCGGCGGCATCTACTACGGCCTGAAGGGGCATCCGGAGAAGCCGTGCGTGATCACCACGAGCTTCCGTGACGACTGCGAACTTCTGTCGGACGACTTCTTCCAGTACTACCTGGGCGCGTACGACAGGCAGCGCATCGGGGCCCCGACGGAGTTCACCGGCACGAAGGGGCCGTTCGACGGCGTCACGGCCGGACTCCCCGGGACCGCGACGAACCCGCTGAACGAGACGGGCGGGTTCCAGGTCACCTCGACCGTCCTGCCGAAGGACGACTTCCCGCAGTTCGACAGCTGGAAGATCGGCGACTACGCGGGCGCCGCCGCGCCCACCGAACCCGTCGAGGGCGAGTGGTACGTCGCCGGACCCCACCAGGACTCCACCTGGCGGCGCCTGACCCGGACGATCGACCTGTCCGGCGTCACCGCCGCGCAGGCCCCGACCCTCCAGGCCCAGCTCGCCTACAGCACCGAAGCGGGCTTCGACAACGTCATCATCGAGGCGCACACCGCCGGCGGCGACGACTGGACCACGCTGCCCGAGAAGAACGGGCGGACGACCACGACCGTCCCGGCCCAGTGCGAGCAGGGCTACTACCTCGACATGCACCCGTTCCTCAACCACTACCTCACAGGAGGCAACCCCTGCGGCGACACCGGAACGTCCGGTGCATGGAACGCCCTCACGGGCAACTCCAACGGCTGGGTTCCCGCCGCGTTCGACCTGTCCGCCTACGCGGGCAAGCAGGTCGAGGTGTCCTTCTCCTACGTGAGCGACCCCTTCACCGGCGGAACCGGACTGTTCATCGACGACACCAGGCTCACCACGTCCTCCGGTGAGATCGACGCAGAAGGCTTCGAGACAGGCCTCGGCCCCTGGGCGATCCAGGGCGCACCGGAGGGAAGCCCCGGCAACAGCGAGGAGTTCCTCCGCACGCAGGCCCTGATCGACTCCGTCTCGTCGGTCGCGACCAGGGACACCATCCTGTTCGGCTTCGGGTTCGAGCAGGCGGACCCCGCGGACCGGCAGGCCCTGATGGCCAGGGCCCTGAGACACCTCACCCGCTGACCGTCCGTCCCATACCGTTCACCTGCGGCGTGCCGCCCTCATGGAACCTCCGATGAGGGCGCCGCGCCGCAGGTGAACGTCGTCCGGGAGGGTGTGACGGACGACACGCCGCCGCGCGCAACCATTTGGACCCTTCCAGGCGTCTTACATGACAGGAAGACCACCGATGGGTGGGAAGCGCCTGATCGAGCATGGCCCGCGACGTCTCGGAAGACGGGGTCGCCCTGGCATCGCCGACCCGCGCAAACCCCTCGGCCCACCCTCCATGCGCGGCCGAGACCCCTCCGAACCCGTCGGGAACGGTGGCACGTACCACTTGAACGGGGGGCGGTTCGTCCGCCCGGTCCGCGCGTGCCCCCGAACACGCGCCAGCAACCGGCCCTTTCCCGCCGGGCCACTACCTACGGGGAGCGACGATGACCGCTGTGACCACGCCTGTCCGCCGCAACGCGAGCCGCGCCGCGACCGCCGACAGCATGCGGCGCTACGAGCGCGACGTCCTGCCGCTCGCCGACCCGCTGTACGCCAGCGCCGTCCGCATGACCCGCAACTCCGCCGACGCCGAAGACCTCGTCCAGGAGACCCTGGCCAAGGCCTACGTGAACTTCCACCAGTTCCAGGAAGGCACGAACCTGAAGGCGTGGCTGCACCGCATCCTCACCAACAACTTCATCAACACCTACCGCAAGAAGCAGCGCGAGCCCCAGCGCGCCGGCTCCGAGGAGCTGGAGGAGTGGCAGATCGCGCGCGCCGAGGCGCACTCGTCCGGTTTCCGGTCCGCCGAGTCCGAGGCGCTGGACCGCATCCCCGACTCCGAGGTCGTCACCGCCCTGCGCGCCCTCCCGAAGGACTTCCGGGACGCCGTCTACCTCGCCGACGTCGAGGGCTACGCCTACAAGGAGATCGCGGAGATGATGGGCACGCCCATCGGCACGGTCATGTCCCGGCTGCACCGGGGCCGCAAGCAACTCCGTGAGGCCCTCTCCGACCACGTACTCGCCGCATAACCGTTCGCACTCGGTCCCGCAGTTGCCCCGTGACTGCGGGATCGGCCATTTTTCCGCACGATCAGTTACTTTGCGGATACTCTGAGCGATCGTCGATGCCCTTACGCCCTCGACCCTCGGAGTATCGATGCCGAACCTCGCCACCGGCGTCATCGCGGGTGCGGTGATCGCCCTCATGCCGGCGGTGCCGGCGGAGCCGGGGACCTCCCTCAGGCTCACCCTCACCCACCCGGACCGCGCCACGACCGGTGGCAGGGCCACCACGCTGCGTTGCGGACCGCCGGGAGGCGGGCACCCCGAGGCGGCGCGGGCCTGCTCGGAACTGGGCGAATCCGGCGGGGCGTTCACCCACGCGCCGGACGGGCGAATGTGCACCGCGGTCCACTCGCCGGTGATCGCCGAGGCGAAGGGGCGGTGGCACGGAAAGCCCGTACGCTTCCGGGCCGGGTTCGGCAACGACTGCGCCATGCGGTCGCGCACCGGAATGGTCTTCGCCTTCTGACGGCAAGTCCGGTTCACGGAAAGACCGGCTCACGGCAAGTCCGGGCAAGGTCCGATAGCGGAACCGTCCGCATAGGCGCGCCGACCGTGGGTAGGGCGCGCACACGGGCCACGCGAGCCGCCGGCGATTCGGAAGGATGTGCTCGATGCCACCAAGGGTCAGCGACGTGATGACGGCGGCTCCGCAGACGCTGCCGCTGGACGCGACGCTGTACGAAGCCGCCCGGATCATGCGGGACAGGGGAATCGGCGACGTTCTGGTCACCTACGCGGGACGGCTGTGCGGCGTGGTCACCGACCGGGACATCGTCGTCAGGGCGGTCGCCGAGAGCCGCGACACGTCGCTCACCCCTCTCGGTGACGTGTGCACGGCGGAGCTGACCACCGTGCACCCGGACGACGACACCGGGACCGCGGTCCGGCTGATGTGCGAACAGGCCGTCCGGCGCCTCCCCGTCGTGGACGCCGAGCACCGTCCGGTCGGCATCGTCTGCATCGGTGACCTGGCCGTCGCCAACGGCGAGGTCGGTCCACTCCCCGAGATCAGCAAGGCCCCGCCGAACAACTGACCCCGCCAGGCAACGCCCCTCCCCGGTCGAACGAGCCCTCCCACCTGAACCGCCCGTCCCATCGAACGCCCTTGCGAGCAGCCCATCCCTCCCACCACGAAGCAGCAGCGTCCTGGCACTTTCGAGCACTGGGGACTTCGATGAACCGCGGATACAACGGAAGGGGAGCGGGACAGGCGCCGCCGACGCCGGAACCCTCAGCGCAGGATAATCTCGGAGGGGTGAGGCCCACCGAAACGGTTCTGACGGACCAGCTCGCGATGGAGATCGCCCGGCTGGGCGTGGTCGGGGAGTCCTCCGACATCGGCACCCTGCACCGGGTGACGGAGCTGGCCTCGCGCGCCGTCCCCGGATGCGCGGGCGCGGCGAGCGTGCGCTGGGCGCTCCCCGATGCGTCCGGGAACGATCCGGGCACCGTCCCGGCCGTCTCACGCAGCGCCAGGCAGAACGTGCGTGCGCGCGGTACCCGGCCCGGTGCGCCGGTGCCCGAGGAGATCAGGCCCGAGCCGCTGGCGGCCGCGGCCAGCCATCCCGATCTCGCCGAGGTCATCGAGCGGCAGCTGTCCCGCGGGCACGGGCCGATCTTCGACGTGGTGCTGGGCCGCCGGGCGCTGGCGTCCGACGACATCCTCGCCGAGACCCGCTGGCCCGAGGCGATGGCCGACATGCTGCGCCGCGGGGTGCGCTGCTTCACCACGACCCCCCACCTGAACCAGCCCGTCCTCGTCACGCTCTCCCTGTACGGGGTGACGCCGAAGTCCCTCGGTTCCGGCCGGCACGTGCTCGCGTCCCTGCTCATGGCCCAGGGCAGCGCCGCGGTGACCAACACCCGGCAGTACGACGACGTGCACCGCACCGCCGTGCAGTTGCAGGAGGCGGTCGAGGCGCGCGCCGTCGTCGACCAGGCGAAGGGCATCCTCATGCACGCGCTGGGGTGCGACGCGGACAAGGCGTTCGCCGAGATGCGCCGTATCTCACAGACACGTCACGTGAAGCTCACCGCCCTCGCCCAACGTATCGTCGGTGAACAGGGGCTCCCTGAGGCATGAATCTAGGCGCGCGGGGGTGAGGCGCATAGGCTGCGCTCAGTCGAGCCCGGCAGGGCCGGCCGTTGCGCGGTGCGAAGACCGTGGTCCGGTCGGCCGTGCGAAAAGCCGACCTGGTTTCACCGCGTGATGCGGACGAGAGGGTGACCAGATGCACGATCAGCCCGACCAGCTCGAACCCGAGGCCGTGATGCGGGAGATCTCGGACCTCGAAGGGCGCATCGGTGAGCTGCGCCAGGCAGCCGGTGTGCCCGGGCCCGACCTGCGGGCCACGCTGGACGCGGCCCTGGTCGAGCTGGAGCTGGCGCTGACCGTGCTGCGGACGATGGGCACCGAGCACACCGGTGAGCAGGGCGGATCGGCCGCGGCCGAGAACGAGCGGCGGGTGCTTCGCACGGTCTTCCAGGACGCCCCGGTGCCGCTGTTCCTGTTGGACCGCAACACGAGCGTCCGGCGCGTCAACCGGCAGGCGGCGGCGCTGCTCGGCACGTCCGCCGGTTACGTGTCCGGCAAGCAGTTCACGGCGTTCTGCGACATGGCGGGCCGTGCGGCCGTGCGGTCGCAGCTGGCCGCGGCCGTCCGGACGGGTGGGCGCCGCCGTGTCCCGGTCCGTTTCCTCGGCCGCGACCGGCCGGTCGACGCCGTGGTGACGCTGGCCCGCGTGTGGATACGCGGCGAACCGGACCCGATGGTCGTGGTGGCCGCCGGTCCGACGAACACCCCCACCCATCACCAGGCCCCGCCCGTCCGGCAGGGGAAGGCGAAACGGGCGGCGTCCGCCCAGATCGCATCGGCCCAGGCGGTGCCCGCCCGGGCGGTGCCCGCTCCCGCCGCGAAGGCGGCCGCCCAGGACGGGCCCGCCCACCCGAAGACGGCTCCCGGCGCACCGCCGGACGATGAGGCCGTCGCCACGATCGTCCACCGGATGGACGTCCTCGCCACCGCCACTGAACTGCTGCTCGACGAACCGGTCTTCAACGAGACCGTGGCGGTCCGGCGGTGCGCCCGGCTGCTGGCCGCCGAACTCGCCGACTGGGCGTTCATCGACCTGACCGGCCCGAACGGCGGCGCGGGGGCGTCCTCACCGGCCGGGGCGCACGCGGCGGGCTCGGCGCCGCCGCTGCGCCGCCAGGTCGTGATGGGCCCGGAGGACGAGCATTCCGTCGAGGCCGCACGGATGCTGGAGGAGGTCGAGCCCGTCCAGGGCACCCTGCCCCACACCGTGTTCGTCACCCGGCAGAGCGCCCTGCGGCCCCACGTGGAGGACCTCGACATCCTCGGCGTGTGCCCGGACGGCCAGCCCGTCTGCGGCAAGATCGGCGCGACGTCGGTGCTGAGCGTCCCGATCGAGGACGGCGTCCACGCCATTGGAACGATCACGCTGACGGCGAGCGGCGAGTACGGCCCGTTCGATCTCATGGATCTCGGGGTCGTCCAGCGGCTCGGCCGCTACCTGGCCCTGGTGATCCGGGCGGCGCGGCTGTACCGGCGCCGCGCCGAGGTCGCCGAGACGCTGCAGGCCGGGCTGCTGCCGAAATCACTGCCGGCCATTCCGGGCATCAGCGTCGCCGCGAAGTATCTGACGGCGACGCACGGCTCGGAGGTGGGCGGCGACTTCTACGACGTGTTCCGCACCGAGAACGGCTGGGGGCTGATCCTCGGCGACGTGTGCGGCAAGGGCGAGGACGCGGCGGCCGTGACCGCGACGGCCCGGCACTGCGCGCGGCTGGCGGCGCGGTGGAAGGCGCACCCGGGCGACGTCCTCGGCGTCGTGAACGAGGCGCTGCTGGACGAGGACCGGTTCGTCACCGCCGTGATGGCCGGGCTGACCGTGGAGACGGAGCGGGTCATCGTCACCCTCGGCACCGCGGGCCACCCGCCCGCGGTCGTCGTCCGCGCCGACGGGGTGATCAGGTCGGCGTCGCGCGGCGGCGTCCCGCTCGGCCTGTTCGAGGACTTCGAGGCCGGGCTGGACACGGTCGAACTCACCGTCGGCGACACGCTGATCCTGTACTCCGACGGCGTCCTTGAGGCGTGCGACATGCTGCGGCAGGAGTTCGGGCAGGAGCGCATGCTGGAGTGCCTCGCCGGTCACGCGGGTGAATCTCCGGAGGAGATGCTGGCCGCGGTGGAACGGGCGCTGCTGGATTTCTGCGACAGCGACCTGCGCGACGACGTGTCGATGCTCGCGCTGCGGGTGGAACCGCCGTCCCTCGGGTAGGAACGGCCGGCCCGGTCGGTGGACTGATGGTCGTTCAGCCGGGTAAATGCGTTCCATGACCGTCGATCCCTCGAAAAAGCCACGCAACGAGACCGAACACGAACGTCTCGACCGGCAGCTGGTGGAGCTCCTCCAGGGGTTCCGTGTCGCGGTCACCGGCGTGCAGGTGCTCTTCGCGTTCCTGCTCACCGTCCCGTACTCCGCCAACTTCGACAAGGTCGACGGTGCGGGGATACCGCTGTTCTACATCGCGCTGTTCGGGGCGGCGATCGCCTCGATCTGTTTCACCGCGCCGGCCTTCCACCACCGGATCCTGTTCCGGCAGGGGCAGAAGCCGCTGCTGATCCGCCGCGCCAACTTCTTCGGGATCATCGGCGCGTTCGCCCTGATGGCGTCGATGACGGCGGCGACCACGCTGATCGTCGAGTCGCTCGCGGAGACACCGACCTGGACGATCCTCACGGCGGCGTCCCTGGCGGCGTTGTGCACCTACGTGTGGTTCATCCAGCCGTACATGACCCGGCTGAAGGTGAAACGCACCCCGTCGAATCCCGAGAGCACCTGACGCGAGCGCGGCCTCTCAGTAGGCGCGGCTGAAGATGACGCGCTTGCCGTAGGCGGACGGGCGGCCGCACTTCACGCAGTCGCCGGCCTCCTCCGGTGCGTCGGACGCGATGACCCGCGGTGTCGCGGCGGTCTCCGCCTTGATGTCGTCCTCGCAGGCGCCTTCGCCGCAGTGGAACGCGCGGGCCCATCCGGACGCGACCTGCGCGCCGAACGCGTCCCAGCCGTCCACGACGGCGGTGCGGTCCTCGCGGAACGCTTCGGCGCGGCCGAGCAGGAACGACTGGAAGTCGTCGAGGACCCCCGGCAGAACCTCGGCGAGCTTGTCCAGCGGGATCTGCTCCTTGCCCTGCCCCTCGACCGTAGGCAGTCGCCGCACAAGGGTGGCGACGCCCGCGTCGATGTCGCGCTTGCCCAGCTCGATGCGGACGGGGACGCCGCGCATCTCCCACTCGTTGAACTTGAAGCCCGGCGACAGCTGCGGACGGTTGTCGTCGACGTGGACGCGGATGCCCTTCGCCTTGATCGCCGCGCCCAGCCTGCGGGCCTCCGCCGCGGCCTGCTCGCCCTGCTCCTTGCGCCCGATCGGGACGATCACGACCTGGTACGGCGCGATGCGCGGCGGCAGCACGAGGCCCTTGTCGTCCCCGTGCGTCATGATCACGCCGCCGATCATGCGGGTGCTCATGCCCCAGGACGTGGTGTGCGCGAGGGTCAGCCTGCCCGCCTCGTCCTGGTACTGGATCTCGAACGCCTTGGCGAAGTTGGTGCCGAGGTAGTGCGACGTCCCGGCCTGCAGGGCCCGGCCGTCCCGCATCATGCCCTCGATGGTGTACGTGCGGACGGCGCCGGCGAACCGCTCACCGGGCGTCTTCTCCCCCGCGACGACGGGCATCGCCGCCAGGTCGCGCGCGAGGCTGGTGTAGGCGTCCAGGGCCCACATCGTCTCGCGCATCGCGTCGTCCTCGTCGGCGTGCGCGGTGTGGCCCTCCTGCCAGAGGAACTCGGTCGTCCGCAGGAACATCCGGGGCCGCATCTCCCAGCGGACGACGTTCGCCCACTGGTTCAGCAGCAGCGGCAGGTCGCGGTGCGAGTCGATCCACTTGGCCATGTACTCGCCGATGACCGTCTCGGACGTCGGCCGCACGACCAGCGGCTCCTCCAGGTCCTTGCCGCCCGCGTGCGTCACGACGGCCAGCTCGGGGGAGAAGCCCTCGACGTGCTCGGCCTCGCGCTTGAGATACGACTCCGGGATGAACATCGGGAAGCACGCGTTGTCGTGCCCCGCGTCCTTGATCCGCTGGTCCAGGTCGGCCTGGAGCAGCTCCCACATCCGGTAACCGTACGGGCGGATGACCATCGTGCCGCGCACCGGTCCGCGGTCGACGAGCTGGGCCTGCACGACCAGCTCGTTGTACCAGGCGGAGAAATCCTCGCTCTGCGGCGTCACACCTTCTCGACTCACGGCAATCAGGGTACTGACCGGCGGCGGCGGGCAGGAACGATTGGTTAGGCTCGCGGGATGCGCTGGTCCCAGATGTTCGTGCCCACTCTCCGCGAGGACCCCGCCGAGGCGGACGCGCCGAGCCACCGGCTGCTGCTCCGCGCCGGTCTCATCCGGCAGCTGACCGCGGGCCACTACTCGCTGCTGCCGCTGGCCGTCCGCGTCCGCGCGAAGATCATCCAGATCGTGCGGGAGGAGATGAACGCGATCGGCGCGCAGGAGATGCTGCTCCCGGCGCTGCACCCGGCCGAGCCGTGGCAGAAGTCGGGCCGCTGGGAGCTGATGGGCCAGGAGATGTTCCGGCTCCGCGACCGGCGCGGCGCCGACCTCGCCCTCGGCATGACGCACGAGGAGATCTTCGCGACCGTGGCGCGGGAGCTGAGCTCCTACAAGCAGCTGCCGCAGCAGTGGTACCAGTTCCAGACGAAGTTTAGGGACGAGCCGCGCCCCAAGGGCGGCCTCATGCGCACCCGCGAGTTCACCATGAAGGACGCCTACAGCTTCGACATCGACCGTCCCGGCCTGGACGCGTCGTTCGACGCCTACCACGGCGCCTACACGCGGATCTTCGAACGGCTGGACATTCCGGCGCTGCCGTGCGAGGCGTCCAGCGGGACGATGGGCGGCTCCGGCTCGACCGAGTTCATGTGCCCGTCCGACGTCGGCGAGGACCTCGTCGCCCACTGCCCGGCCTGCGGCTACGCGGCGAACATCGAGCGTGCGACCTCGGCGCTGCCCGCTGCTTCGGACGGCCCGGGGCTGGACGCACCGGAACGCTTCGACACACCCGGCGTCCGCACGATCGAAGATCTCTTGGCGTACGACGCGCCGGGCGGCCGGCAGATCAAGACACTCGTCTACATCCTGGACGGCACGCTCACGCTCGTGCTGCTGCGCGGCGATCACCCGCTCAACGAGCAGAAGCTCGTGGACGCGACCGGCGCGACCGAGATCCGCGCCGCCGAGCCGTCCGAGATCCTCGACGCTCTAGGGGCTCTGCCGGGCAGCCTGGGCGCGGTCGGCGTGGCGCTCCCGGTGATCGCGGACGAGGCACTGCGGGGCCGCCGCGACATGTTCACCGGCGCGAACACCGACGACGTCCACCTGCGCGGCGTCTCGGTCGAACGCGACATCGGCGTGGGCACCTGGGCCGACCTGCGCGAGGTCGCCGCCGGCGAACCCTGCGTCCGGTGCGGGTCGCCGCTGGAGATCGTCCGGGCCATCGAGGTGGGCCACATCTTCAAGCTCGGCGACCGCTACGCCCGCGCCCTCGGCGTCGAGGTCCTGGCCCCGGACGGCCGCCTCGTCCCGGTGGTCATGGGCAGCTACGGCATCGGCGTGGAGCGGGCGATGGCCGCGATCGTCGAGACCCACAACGACGAGCGCGGCATCGTCTGGCCGCTCTCCGTGGCGCCGTTCCAGCTCGCGGTCGTCCCGGCCCAGTCGGACGACGCCGAGGTGGCCAAGGCCGCCGAGGACGTCTACGCGGGTCTGGCCACCGCGGGCATCGAGGTGATCATCGACGACCGCTCCGAACGGGCGGGCGTGAAGTTCCGCGACGTGGAACTGACCGGCATCCCGTTCCGCGTGACGATCGGCCGGCGCAGCCTGGCCGAGGGCCTGGCGGAGGTCACCACGCGCGCCACCGGCGAGACGTCCAAGATCGCTCTGGCCGAGGTCGTCGCCCACGTCGAGTCGCTGCTCGCCCCGTAATTGGTTTGACGCGTCCAGCCGGCCTTCCCGAGACTCGGGCACCATGGGACACGTCGAGGTGGGCCACGTCGGCCATGTGCTGCCGGACGGCCGGATGCTGCTGGACGACGTCTCCTTCCGCGTCGGCGACGGCGTCACCGCCGCCCTGGTCGGCCCGAACGGCGCCGGTAAGACGACGCTGCTCCGCCTGATCGCCGGCGACCTGACGCCCCAGTCCGGAACCGTCGGGCACAGCGGCGGCATCGGCGTGATGCGCCAGTTCATCGGCAGCATGCGCGGCGACTCGTCCGTCCACGACCTGCTTCTCTCCCTCGCGCCGCCGCGCGTCCGGTCGGCCGCCGAGGCGGTGGAATCAGCCGAACTCGCGATGATGGAACGCGACGATGAGCCCACCCAGCTTCGCTACGCCACGGCCCTGGCAGGCTGGGGCGACGCGGGCGGCTACGAGATCGAGGTGCTCTGGGACGCCTGCTGCGTCGCCGCGCTGGGCATCTCGTACGACGGCTGCCGCTGGCGCGAAGTCCGCACCCTCTCGGGAGGCGAACAGAAGCGCCTGGCCCTCGAAGCCCTGCTCCGCGGCCCTGACGAGGTCCTCCTCCTGGACGAGCCCGACAACTACCTGGACGTCCCGGGCAAACGCTGGCTGGAAGAGAGACTGCGCGAAACACCCAAAACAATCCTCCTGGTCTCCCACGACCGCGAACTCCTCGACCGTTCCGCCGACCGGATCGTCACCGTCGAGGCGTCCCGCGTCTGGATCCACGGCGGGCGTTTCGCCACCTACGCCGCGGCCCGCCGCGACCGCAACGAGCGCCTCGAAGAACTGCGCCGCCGCTGGGACGAGGAGCACGCGAAACTGAAGGAGCTCGTCAACACTCTCCGCACCAAGGCCACCGTCAACGACGGTTTCGCGTCGCGCTACCGGGCGGCTCAGACGCGCCTGCGCAAGTTCGAGGAGGCGGGCCCGCCCGAGATCCCGCCCCGCGACCAGAACCTCAAGATGCGCCTGCACGGAGGCCGCACCGGCAAACGTGCGGTGATCTGCGAGAGCCTCGAGCTGACGGGCCTCATGAAGCCCTTCGACACCGAGATCTGGTACGGCGAACGCGTAGCGGTCCTGGGCTCCAACGGCTCCGGCAAATCCCACTTCCTACGCCTCCTGACCGCAATAGCCGAAGCACTCCCCCGAGGCGCCACACCGGTAGTACCCGTAGCCCACACCGGCCTGGCCCGCCTGGGCGCGCGCGTCGTCCCCGGCCTTTTCGCGCAAACGCACGCCCGCCCTGACCTGGCGGGCCGCACCCCGTGCGAGATCGTCATGACCGAACACGCCCGCCTGCGCAACGACGCCATGAGCGCCCTGACCCGCTACGAGTTGAACGTCTGCGCGGAACAACCCTTCGAAACCCTTTCAGGCGGCCAACAGGCCCGCCTGCAGATCCTGCTCCTAGAACTAGGCGGCGCCACACTCCTCCTCCTGGACGAGCCGACCGACAACCTGGACCTGGCCAGCGCCGAAGCCCTCCAAGAGGGCCTGGAGTCCTACGAGGGCACGGTCGTCTCCGTAACGCACGACCGCTGGTTCGCCCGCTCCTTCGACCGCCACCTGATCTTCGGCGCCGACGGCTCCGTCTACGAGTCCCCCGAGCCCGTCTGGAACGAGGCCCGGGTGGCCCGTCCCCGCTGAACCCGCAGCGGGGTCACAGGAGGGTGCCGCCGAGTTCCGAGGTCTTGATCACCACCAGGGCGGCCAGCAGGACGAGCATGGCCGCGGCGGCGCCCACCTGGACGAGAAGGCGTCGTTCTCTCGGTGCGTAGGCGAAGGCCAGAGCGATGGCGCCGCCCGCGAGCAGACCGCCCAGGTGGCCCTGCCACGCGGTGACCCCGGCCGAGACGACCAGCCAGATCATCGCGAACACGACGAGCCGGTTGGCCTCGTGCATGGGGTGGCCGAGCCGGCGCATGAAGATCCAGTAGGCCGCGGTGAGCCCGAAGACGCCCCCCGAGGCGCCGATCGCGTTCATGCCCGGGTCGATCAGGTAGCCGAGGACCGAGCCGCCCAGCGCGGCCAGCAGGTACAGGGCGAGGAAGCGCCACCGGCCGAGCATCTCCTCGGTCGGCCGGCCGAGCCGCCACAGCCACCACATGTTCAAGACGATGTGGAGGATCCCGAAACCGCCCTCCGTGGGCAGCAGGTGCACGAACGCGGAGGTGATCAACCGGTACCACTCGCCGTACGCGACGCCGACCGACTCGAACCCCGGGTACGTCCCGCCGTCGGCCGCGTACATCGCACCGTCCGAGCCGATGAGGCCCATGCCCAGGGACCCGAGCTTGTCGGCCAGGTCCGGCTTGGCCAGCTCACCCAGGTAGACCAGCACGTTCACGGCGATCAGGACGTAGGTCGCCCAGGGCGTCACCGAGACCTTGCCACCGAAGACCGTCCGGCCCTGGCGAACGGTCCTGTTGCCCTCGCGCACGCATTCGACGCACTGGTGACGACCTGGACGTGTTCTTCAAGACTCAGGCGCGCGCATTCTGGCGCATGTGGCGAGAGATCAAACGGGAAGGCAAGCACCTGGCCGCCCCGCCCGGCTTCTCAAGGTACGCGTAACTCGAAACCGAGTGCAGCGCAATGCGTTCCTTCGAGTCCTCGGCCGTGCCCGGTCTACTCCAGACGCCTGGCTGGTCATGGGAGAGTCGCGCCCGAACGACGAGTCTCTCAAGATGATCGAGAAGATCCAGGAGGGTCAAGCTCGCGCACGACGAGGACTGCCACCGGACGATCGCGGAATGGGTGGCCCGTGTTCGACCGGATGCACCTGGCCTTCTGCGCCTCGCGGATCGGTTCCGGGGCCGTCGCGGCCCGCCAGTTCCGGGCCATGGGCCCCTACTGCTCCGAGATGCCCTGGGGCGGTTTCGTCATCCTGCCCCGGTTCCGGACCCGCGTGCACCGCCGGCTCACCCTGGCTGCCCACCGGCGTCGCTGAGCAGCTCCCCGTGCCGGGTATGCCGTGTCCCGGTGGAACAGGGACAGGAGCCCTGTCCCTGTTCGGGCGGCGGCGGATAAAGTGCCCGCGTGCGGGTGGTCGTGACTGGGGCGGCGGGGTTCATCGGGAGCCATGTGGTCGACGCGCTTTCGGGCGCGGGGCACGAGGTTCTCGCTGTTGACACGCCCTCGCGGTCGCTGGCGCCCGAGGTGGCGTGGTGGACGTGGGCGGAGGTCGCGGCCCGGCCGGGGGTCGCCGCGGCCGAGGTCGATCTGGCGGTGGACGGGCTGGACGCCGTCGCGGCGGCGGACATCGTCGTCCATCTGGCGGGGCGGCCCGGCGTGCGGGACTCGTGGGGGCCGGGGCGGGCCGTCGCCGAGAGGGACAACGTGACGGCGACGCGGCGGCTGCTCGCGGCATGCGTGGAAAGGCCACCGGGGCGCAGGCCGAAGGTCGTGGTCGCGTCCAGTTCGTCGGTGTACGGGTCGGCGGGGCGGCGGCCGAACCGGGAGGACGACCCGCTGAACCCGGCGAGCCCGTACGCGGTCAGCAAGGTCGAGGTGGAGCGGCTCGCGGGCCTCGCGGCGGACGCCGGGCTGCGCACGGTGCTGCTGAGGTACTTCTCCGTGTACGGGCCTCGCCAACGGCCCGACATGGCGTTTCACCGGTTCGTGGAGGCGGCGCTGGACGGGCGTCCGCTGCCGGTGTTCGGGGACGGGCTCAGGTCGCGGAGCTTCACGCACGTCAGGGATGTCGTCACGGCGACGCTCGCGGCGGTGGCCGAGGAGTTGCCACCCGGTATCGCCATCAATGTCGGCCATCGTGAGCATGTGGCCGTGCGGGATGCGATCACGATGCTGACGGACGCCCTGGGCGTGCAGGCCGAGATTCAGCGGGAGACGCCCGTGGCCGGGGACGCCGCGCGGACGTGGGCCGACATCGGGCGCGCCCGCAAACTGCTGGGCTGGGCGCCCACGATCGGTCTCCGAGACGGGCTCCACGACCAGATCGCCTGGCATCGGGCGCTGCGGACGATGGAGGAGGTGCGGGTCGGGTGAGGCACAGGGCGGCCTATGTCGCGTTCGACCGGTTCCCGTCCAGCAAAGGGTCGGCGGTTCACATCGCCCAGATGGCCGACGAGCTGTTCGCGCACTGCGGCGGCGGGCTCCTCGGCGTGATCGGCGGCGGTGACCTGCCCCGGTACCAGCGGGAGGGGACGCGGGAGATCGTGCGGTTCGACGCGCAGATCCCGAATCTCATCGACCGGGCCGAGGCGTTCTCCGGATGGGTCGCCGACCATCTGGCGCCGCACTGGGACACGCTGGAGATCTGCCACGTCCGGGACCCGTGGAGCGCGCTTCCCGTCGTCGCCGACGGGCGGCGCCACAAGGTCGTGTACGAGGTCAACGGCCTGCCGTCCATCGAGATGAGCCACACGTGGCCGTGGGCGGCGCCGACCACGCTCGGCAAGATCCGCGAACTGGAGCGGTTCTGCCTGGAGCGCAGCGACGCGGTCGTGGTGCCGTCGCGGGTGATCGGCGGCGCCGTCCGGGAACGGGGCGTCCCCGAGGACAAGGTCCACCTCGTGCCGAACGGCGCCGACGTCACCGGCGGAACCGCACGGCCGGCCGACGCACCTGAGCGTTATGTCATCTACGTCGGCGCGATGCAGCCGTGGCAGGGCCTGGACGTGCTGATGCGCGCGTTCGCCCGGCTCGCCGACCTGCCCGCCCTCCGGCTCGTGATCTGCGCGTCCGTTCCGGAGCGGCGGGCGAAGCCGGTGCGGCGGCTGGCCGAGCGGCTCGGGATCGCCGAAAGGATCGACTGGCGGTTCACCCTGCCGCACCACGAGGTCGCCGCGTGGCTTGCGCACGCCGAGGTGTCGCTGGCGCCGCTGACCGGCTGCGCCCGCAACCTCGACCAGGGGTGTGCGCCGCTGAAGGTGATCGAGTCCATGGCGGCCGGTGTGCCGGTGGTGGCCTCGGATCTGCCGGCGGTGCGGGAGCTGATGGCGGACGGGGTGCACGGGCGGCTCGTCCCGGCCGACCGTCCAGCCGAGCTGGCCAGGGCCGTCCGGGTTCTGCTGGAGTACCCGCTGGAGGCCGCCGCGATGGGGCGCAGGGGCCGTGAGCACATCGAAGAGAGCCTGACCTGGGCGCGGTCGCGCGCTCGGCTGGCCGAGGTCTACCGCACTCTCACACAGGTTCGATAGGGGTACGTCATGTTCTGGCGTAAGCAGAAGGCCGCCATCGAGCGTTTCCATCCGCTTCACAAGGCCCTCACCCTGGAGAAGGGCTTCACCGTCACGCTGCGGCGGGACGACTGGGAGCCGGTGATCCAGAGCATCGCGGGGCACGACGCGCAGGTGAAGCGCCGCAAATGGCTGCTGCACGACCGGGTCCGGGGCGTGCTCGTGCCGATGCTGCGGGTGCTCGCGGCCGACATGGCGCCGGGCGGAGTGCTGTCGGTGGCGGCGGACATGCGCGGCCCGGCGGTCCCGGAGAAGAACGGTCCGCAGCAGGACCTGCCCTCCCGCCCCCCGGTGTCGAGGCTGAAGCAGTGGTACTCGTTCGATCCGTGGCTGCGTGCGCGCGCCGAACTGCGCGACGGCAGCGTCGTCGAACTCGTGGTCACCGACCGGGTGCGCAACCGCAGGTACCGCAAGCGGAACCCGCGCGGCAAGATCAAGCTCAAGAGCAAGTCGAAGACGGTGCAGCTGGTGCGGGTCACCCGGCGGCTGCCGAAGGGCGCCGTCGTCCAGCGGCCCCCGTCGCCGCCGCCGAGCTGGGTCAGGGTCCGGGTCAAGCCGGGCACGCGGACGGTGGTCCGCGCGAGCGGGAAGTTCCCCGGCCCGCGGGAGAACCTGGCCCTGGTCGACCTGATCCTGCAGGTGTCGACGGAGCCGTTCCGGTGGACGCCGCCGGGCACGGCCACGAGGAGGACGACATGACCCGCTGCTCCGTGACCACGGGTTTCTTCGTGCTGGGGCGCTGCGGCCAGGTGGCGGCGGCGTCCTGCGCGCAGTGCCGGCGCGCCGTCTGCGCCGCGCACGCCGCGCAGGGCGGGCTGTGCCCGGAATGCGCGGCGGCGCAGGGGTACGGGACGCCGGACCCCCACCACCCGTCCTGGGTGGGCGGATACCGGCGCCACTACTACCGGCGCAGCTCGCAGGTCTACAGCGACGTCCACTGGTATTCGTCGTTCGACGCGTTCGACCGCGGGGCGTTCAACCCCGGTGACGACTACTCGCAAGGCGGCGACTGGGGGGCGGACGATGACACGGGGTTCGTGGACAGCTGATGCCCCGCGTCCTGTGGATCACCGAGCACTATCCGCCGAGCCGGGGCGGCATGTCGCAGTCGTGCGACCGGATCGTGCGGGGTCTGCGCGGCGCGGGCACCGAGGTCGACGTCGCCCACCTGACGCGCCGGGGCCGCCGGTGGGGCGTTGAACGCGAGCACGGCGGGCGGCTGCTGACCGCGCCCCTCGGCGACGACTCCGAGCACGCGCTGCGCCGGCTGTGGACGACGATCACCGCGGAGAACCTGACCGGCTACAGCCATGTGGTCGCGTTCGGCGGCGTGTACGCCATGCTCGCCGCGCCCGTCCTGTCCGCGCTGCTGGACGCGCCGCTCGTCACGCTGCTGCGCGGCAACGACATCGACGTCGGCGTGTTCTCGATGCGGCGGCGCGGCGTGCTGGCGGACGCGCTGCGCGCCTCGTCCCGCGTCTGCGTCGTCGCCCGGTCGCACGCGCCGCTGGTGTCGGCGCTGGCCCCGGACGCCGCCGTCACGTTCGTCGCGAACAGCGTCGACACCGCGCAGTGGCGGATCCTGCCGTCCGAGCGGGAGCGGGGCCGGGCGTGGCGGGACGGCGGCGTCGGGGCGGGACGCCGGACGATCGGCCTCATCGGGCAGCTCAAGGTCAAGAAGGGCGTCGGCTTCTTCCTGGACGCCCTGGCCGCGTCGGGGCACGCGGAGGCGTTCCATCTGCTGCTGGTCGGCGAGGTCGAGGAGTCCGTGCGGGAGGGGCTGGCCGAGCGTGAGATTCCGCACTCGTCGTTGCCGTTCATGGAGCGCTACGACCTGCCGGCCGTCTACGCGGGCTGCGACCTCGTCGCGCTGCCGTCGTTCTACGACGGGATGCCGAACGTGGCGCTGGAGGCGGCGGCGCTCGGCGTGCCGCTGATCGCGTCGGACGGCGGCGGGCTCGCGGACGTCGCGGACGACGAGATCGGGTTCACGTTCCCGGCCGGGGACGCGCACGCCTGCCGCGCGGCGATCGACCGGGCCGCGCGGGCGAGCGCCGAGGAACTGGCCAAGCTCGGCGCGGCGGGCGCGGAACGGATCCGCCGCGACTTCACCCCGGCCGCCGAGACCGCCGGATACCTCGCGGTTCTCGACTCCGTGCGGTGATCGTCTGCTACGCGGCCGGGGACGGGCTGGGGCATCTCACACGGCTCCGGTCGGCCCTGCACACCCTGTCCCCGGACGGGCCGGTGACCGTGGTGACCGGGTCGCCGTTCGCCGCCGATCCGCGCGTCGCGGGCGGCTGGCACGTCGTGGAGAGCGCGGCGGGCCCGGTACCGGACGAGGTGATCGTGGACGCGTTCCCGGCCGGTCTCAGGGGCGAACTCACCCGCTTCCCGCCCGGGACGAGGGTCACGCATCTGGCCCGGCTGCTGCGCTGGGACGCGTACCGGCCGCTGATGCCGGCCGACCCGCCGCGCTTCGACCGCACGTTCGTCCTGGAGTCGCTGAACCCCGCCCATGAGGCCCACCTGCGCGAGGTCTCGGACGAGATCTCACCGCTGGCCCTCATCGACCCCCCATCGGAACCGATCGACGTGGACGGCTGGCTCATCGTGCACAGCGGGCCCGACCTGGAGACACGCGAACTCGTCGCCTACGCGCGGGACATGGCGTCCGCCGAACGGGTCCGCCCGCCCATGACGCTGGTGTCGCCGCGCAGGCCGGACGGTCTTCCCGCGGACATCGCCCACCTGGACGTCTATCCCGCCTGCCCGCCGGGCCCGAACGTCGGGCGCATCATCACCGCGGCCGGGTTCAACGCCGTCCGCCAGTACGCACCCTGGCGGGAACGGCACCGGATGCTGCCGTTCCCGCGCAGCCTCGACGACCAGTACACCCGCGCCGCCCGCGCTAGGCGGGAAGCCTGACGTCGAACTCGATCTCGACGTCGTCGGCGAGCCTGAGGGCGCCGAAGAACGCCGAGTACGGTTTGATGCCCCAGCGGCTCTGCGTCACGGTGACGCCGCCCCGTACGCGGTCACCGTCAAGGGCGGCCGGGATCCGCACCGGCTTCACCCGCCCCATGATCGTGAGGTCGCCCTCGATCTCCTCGTTTCCCGCGATCCGGGTGGAGACGAACGTGATGTGCGGATAGCGGTGGACGTCGAGCACCTTGCGCAGGTTCTTCTTGATCTCCGCGCGGTCCTCGTCGGTCAGGGGCTTCACGCCCCCGGCGCCCTCCCGCACCTCCAGCGCGTCCACGTCGACGGTCACCTCGACGGACGACCCGTCCAGCGGCTCCCGGACCTCGACGGCCGCCGTCCACCGGGTGGCCTCGATGGTCAGGTCGTGGCCGGCCCGCCGCCCGAGCCCGCTGCGGCCCGTCCTGATCAGCAGCCGCCCGTCGTCCGGCCCCAGCTCATACGTTCCTTCGCGTGCCGTCATGACTTCAACACCGCCATGCCCTCACGATGTCACGCGCCCCGCCGGGCCTCGCAGGCACCCCTACACGCACTTCACCTTGGGCTGGGGGCGGTACTCGGTGTGGAACCTCTCACGGCTGACCTTCCGGCCGCCGTCGTCGAGCAGGGTCCGCCAGACATCGATCTCGAAGCCTTTGCGGCCGGCCGTGGGAACGCATGTGCGTCCCCGCCCGACACCCGTCCCGTAGGGCCTGAACCCGTACCGCTCGGACGTCTTCGACCGCACCTGGTACCTGCGTTCGCCCCACAGGCTGACCGTCAGCGACGACGCCGTGGAGGCGACCTGGATGCGCACGGGACGCCCGGTGTCGTTCCGCCAGGTGAAATCCAGGGCCGGGTAGGACACCGCGGCTTCGCGCCCCTCCGGGTACTCCGGCATGTACATGGTGTGTGCGCGCGACTTCCGGATGTCCAGGCCCGCCCGGAACACCGCGTTGAACAACGTCGCGGACACCTGGCAGATGCCGCCGCCCACCTCGTTCACCAGCCGCGAGCCCATGATGGCCGGGGCGGGCACGTAACCGCGGCGCCTGGTGCGCGGCCCGACGACGCCGTTGAACGAGAACGTCCGGCCGGGGGCGACGATGTGCCCGTCCAGGATCCCGGCGGCCAGCTCGATGTTGCGCACCCGGGGCTCCCCCGGCGTGAAATGCGTGGTGTAGCTGCTGATCGGCCGCTCCGGCACGGTCTTCCTCGGCACGGGCCTCGTCTGTAACGGCCGGCCGGGCCGGCCGGCGCCCGTGACGGCCAGCGCCGCCGTGCCCGGCTCCCGCGGTGCCCACAGATAGGCGCCGAGCAGCAGCCCGCTCGTCGCCAGGGCTCCCGCCACGAACGGCCACCACTGCCGGACGCACTCACCGAGCTTCGGCTGGTGCCCACGACGCTGCCGTCTCCGATGGCCCAGCCGTTCCCGGTGACGCAATCGTGTCCGATGGCGCAGTCGATTCCGGCCAGGCCGGGTCCGCCTCACAGATCACACCCCCCGAAGATCCCTTCCGGATCCTGCAACGGACCCTCCCGCTCCCCCGCGGCCAACGCCCGGCCTTTTACCCGACCAAGACGAACCCCCGAACAAGACCAGCCCGCGCACAGGAGGCCGACCGTCCCGGCCGGTGGCGCGGAACCGGCCGGGCGGTCGGGGCTCATCGCGAAGCCGTCAGCGGGCGCGTGCCCCTTCACGCAGCCGCTCGGGGTCGATCTCGCGTCCCGGACGCCTGCGCAGGTATTCGGCTTCGAGCTGGTTCATGCGGCGCGTGTGCTCCCCGTAGGCCTGGTCGGCGGCGTGCCGGAGGGCATCGAGCCTCGTCTGGTAGAGGTGGCCCAGCTCACGGAGCAGGTCGGCGTCGTCGAGCGCGCCGGGGTCGACTCCCGTCTCGGTGTCGTGACTCGTCATTCCGATCCCCCTCCTCCGCGGGCGTCCCGTCCCCTACCCGGCCGCCGCCCGCCGAACCTCGCCGGTGCAGAACACGGCGAGCGCACCGGCGTGCTTGCCGAACCGCAGTGCGGCGGGCAGCGAGGAGACCTCGCCGTCCCGGGCCAGCCGCACGCCCCCGGACGGCGACACCACCTCCAGGCCGCTCGCCCGCCACGCACGGTAACCGGGGGTGATGTGCAGGTGCCCGACCAGGATCGCGGCGAGAGCGCGGACGCGGGGGACGCGGCGTCCCGTGGCGACCATCCGGACGTCGAGCCGCCCGTCGTCGAGACGTTCCCGCCAGGTGGGGGCGGCGCCCCGCGAGCCGTAGACGCAGTTTCCGACGAACGCCAGCCAGACGCGGCGCCTCCGGCCGTCCACGACCAGGTCGACCGGCTCGGAGTGCCACAGCGTGCGCGCGGCGGCGACGGCGAGCGCCGGCCACTTCCCGATCCGGTCCTCCAGCCGCTCCCGCCGGTCGATCATCTCCGTGTAGGCGCCGAAAGCGGCGGTGTTGAGGAACAGGTGCTCCTCGTCGCGCCCGTGCCCGCCGGTCGCCGGTGCGACGTAGGAGACGTCCACGCGGCCGAGCCGCCTGCCCCGGTAGGCCGCGATCGCCTCCGCCGCGGACCCCAGGCCGAGCGCGCGGGCGAAATGGTCGAACGTCCCGCCGGGGACGACCAGCAGCGGGACGTCGTGGCTCAGCGCGGCCCGCGCGGCCGCGTTCACGGTGCCGTCCCCGCCGATGACGGCGAGCACCGCGGCCCGCCCGGCGGCCTCGCCGAACACCTTGTCGATGTCCTCGTCGGGCCCGGTCCGGACGATCTCCGCCGCCGGCAGCTCCCGCTCCAGCAGCCCGATCGCCATCTCCGCACGCCCCGGCAGGATCCCGGCGGCCGCCTCACCGGCCACACCCGACCCGGCATTGACGACCGCGACCAGGCCCCGCCCGTCCTCGGTGACCGGCCCGTCACCGGTGGCCGCGTCCTCGACCCGGGTCACACGGGCCACCGGATGGCGGGCGGGCCACACCACCCGCGTCCCGAGCGCGGCGAGCGCGCCGATCCCCATCCCGGCGAGGACGTCGCCCGGATAGTGGGCGCCGGTGTAGACGCGGGAGAACGCCACCGCGGCGGCCGTCGCCGTGACCGGTACGGCCACCCGGCGCGGCGCCTCCATCGCGACGCCCGTCGCGAACGCGGCGGCGGACGCCGAGTGGCCGGACGGGAAGGCGTGCGACGTCGGCAGCTTCCAGCGGATCCGGATCGGCGGCACCAGATCCACGACGGGACGCCTGCGGCCGAACGCGTGCTTGCCGAGGACGTTCACCGCCGGGCTCGCCACCGCGATCGCGATCGAGCCGCGCAGCGCCGCGCGTCGCAGCCGGGCCCGTCCCGCGAGGCCCATCACGCCCGCGGTCGTGAACCACAGCACACCGTGGTCGGCGAACCGAGACAGCCTCGGCAGGACGTACTCCAGCCCCCGCAGCCGCGCCGCCGCGACCCGGTCGAACGCCCACCGGTCGACCCGTCCGAGCCTGCGCAGCAACCGGGACCGCCGCACGCCCGCGGGCAGCAGACCGGGCCGGGGTTCCGGTTCCGGGCGGCGGCGGGGCCTGCGGACCGGCCGTGACGGCGCGGAGATGCGCCGGGTGTGGTTGACGCGCATGACCGGGGTATCCCCAGGGACGCCGACATGATTCAGCAAAGATCTCAAATCGGGGGTCACATGCGGGCACACGTCACTCTGGACTCACCGACTGCAATAAGCTTCGCGGCATGAGTCACCCGGAACGGCTCGGTTCATCGGGTGGCGAGTCGGTCGGAACGATCGCGGAGCCCCATCACGTGAACGAGACGCTGTCCGACTACGCCGCTCGGTATGGGCTGAGGCAGAGTGCGGCGCGCCCCCCGCTGCGCAAGTACCTCCAGAGTGTGTGGGCCCGGCGGAACTTCATATGGGCGTTCGCGTCCGCCAAGAACATCTCGATGTACAGCGACTCGCGCCTGGGCCAGGTGTGGCAGGTGCTGACACCGCTGCTGAACGCGGCGGTGTACTACCTGGTCTTCGGGTTGCTGCTGGGCATCAGCCGCGGCGTACCGGACTTCATCCCGTTCCTGGTGACCGGCGTCTTCCTGTTCGGATTCACGCAGCGGTCCGTCACCGCCGGGGCCAAGTCCGTCGGGGACAACCTCTCGCTGATCCGGGCGCTGCACTTCCCGCGCGCCACGCTGCCGCTCGCGATCGCGGTCGTGGAGTTCCAGCAGCTGCTGATGGCCCTGACCGTGCTGTTCACGATCATCATCGCCTTCGGTGAGCCGATCACGTTCAACATGCTGCTGTTCGTGCCGGTGGTGCTGCTGCAGCTCATGTTCAACGTGGGCATCAGCATGGTGATGGCCCGGCTGGGCGCGTTCAACCGCGACATCACCCAGCTCCTGCCGTTCGTCATGCGCACCTGGCTGTACATGTCCGGTGTCATCTTCAGCCTGCCCTCGCTGATGAGGCCGGGCTCCAAGCTGGCCGAGTACCCGATCCTGGGTGAACTCCTGGAGCTCAACCCGGCCTACGTGTACCTCGAGCTCAGCCGGTACGTGCTGCTGGGCGAGTACCGGAACTACGTCCATACGGATCTGGGCGTCACCTCGTCGATGCACCTGTGGCTGTACGGCCTCATATGGTCCGTGGTGATGCTGGTCGGCGGGTTCATGTACTTCTACAGAGCCGAGGAGCGTTACGGCCGTGGCTGACACCAAGGTCCGGGGGGCCGTCGAGATCGACCCGAACCGGGAGCCGATCGTCGTCGTCGACGACCTGCACATCGTCTACCGCGTCTACGGAGCGGGCGGCAAGGGCAACGCCGCGTCGGCCTTCTCCCGCGTCCTGCGCCGGCAGCACCGCCCCACGATGACCGAGGTCCACGCGATCAAGGGCCTGTCGTTCATCGCCTACCGGGGCGAGGCCGTCGGCATCATCGGCACCAACGGTTCCGGCAAGTCGACGCTGCTCAAGGCGATCGCGGGGCTGCTGCCGCCGCACAGGGGCGGCGTGTACACCGATGGCCAGCCGTCCCTGCTGGGCGTGAACGCGGCCCTGATGAAGGACCTCACCGGCGAGCGCAACATCGTCCTCGGCTGCCTGGCCATGGGCATGACCCCGGCGGAGACCAAGGCCCGGTACAAGGAGATCGTGGACTTCGCCGGCCTCAAGGAGGGGTTCATCCAGTACCCCATGCGGACCTACTCGTCCGGCATGGGCGCCCGGCTCCGGTTCGCGATCGCCGCCGCCAAGACCCACGACGTGCTGCTGATCGACGAGGCCCTCGCCACCGGCGACGCCAAGTTCAAGGTCAAGAGCAAGCGCCGGATCGAGGAGCTGCGCAAGGAGGCGGGCGCGGTGTTCCTCGTCGCCCACCAGCTGGACGTGGTGAAGGAGACCTGCGACCGCGTCATCTGGATCGACGAGGGCCGGATGCACATGGACGGCGAGCCGGACGAGGTCATCGCCGCCTATACCGAGGCCACCGGCAAATAGCGGGGCCACCGGGAACGTGAAGGCACCGGGCCACCGGCGGGCAATGTGCCGGCTTGGCGTGCCACCGGAGAGTAAGGCCCGCTGAAACACCGGGTCAGTGGTTTGTCAGGACCGGTGAAGAGCAACGCGGGTGACCATCGGGACCGGTGTTGCGGGTGAGACCACAGTGACGCCGAGTTACCGGATCGTCTCTGGATGAAACGGCCTCGTCGATCTACCTTCGAGGGGAGACCTTCAGCGGCGAGGGAGACTCCCGATGGCCGACCGGCTCAGTACCCCCCAAGAGGGGACGACCCTCCACACCCCCCGCACCGACTCCGCCGGAATCAGCAGACGCGGATTCCTGTCCTCCACGGCGCTCGCCGCGGGCGCCTACGGGCTCCTGGCCGGATGCGCCAGCGAGTCCAGCGGACCGCAGGCGAAGAACACCGGCAACGCCCCCAAGGAGGTGTTCACCGCCCCGGCATCGAAGCTGAGCGGCTCCCTCAGCATCCTGATGTGGAGCCACTTCGTGCCCCGGCACGACAAATGGTTCGACAAGTTCGTCGCCGACTGGGGTGAGAAGGTCGGGGTCGACGTCCGCGTCGACCATGTCAACACCGTGGACGTCCCCCGCCGCGCCGCGTCGGAGATCCAGGCGAAACGCGGACACGACCTCATCCAGCACATCGCGCCGTTCTCGCAGTACGAGCCGTCCGTCCTGGACATGTCCGACGTCGTCCAGGAGGCGAACCGGCGGTGGGGGCAGCAGCAGGAGCTGTGCCGCAAGTCGAGCTACAACCCGAACACCAAGCGGTTCTACGCCTACTGCCCCGGCTGGACGCCCGACCCCGGCGACTACCGCAAGTCGATGTGGCAGAAGGTCGGCATGCCGAACGGCCCGGCCAGCTGGGACGACCTGCTGCGCGGCGCCTCGGAGATCAAGAAGCAGACGGGGGTGCCGTGCGGGATCGGACTGTCGCCCGAGACCGACTCGAACATGGCGGCGCGGGCGCTGCTGTGGTCGTTCGGCGGCTCCGTCCAGGACGAGAACGAGCGGGTCGTGATCAACTCCGACGCGACGATCGCCGCCGTGGAGTTCATGACCAAGCTGTTCAAGGAGGCCGAGACCAGCGAGGTCTTCTCCTGGAACCCGGCGTCCAACAACCAGGCGCTCATCGCCGGCAAGTCGTCGTTCATCCTGAACTCGATCTCGGCGTGGCGGACCGCGATGGGCACCAACCGCACGATCGGCGACGACATCTTCTTCGTCCCCGCCCTGCGCGGCCCGAAGGCGGCGTTCGCCGCGCAGCACGTGATCCAGCAGTGGATCGTCCCCAAGCACGCGGAGAACGCGGACGCGGCGAAGGAGTTCCTGCTGCACTACACGGCCAACTTCCCGGCCGTGACGTACCACTCCGAGCTGTACGACCTGCCGGCGTGGCCGTCGCTCGTGCCGCAGCTGAACGGCTGGTTCGACGACGACCCGTGGGGCGCCAAGCCGGCGAACAAGCTCAGCCTGCTGAAGGACTCGGTGTCGTGGAGCGCCAACATCGGCTACCCGGGCCCGTCCAACCCGGCGATCGGCGAGACCTTCAACACGCACATCCTGCCGACGATGTTCGGCCGTGCCGCACGTGGCCAGGCGTCCCCCGCGGACGCCGTCGCGGAGGCGGAGAAGAGCATCAATTCGGTCTTCGACAACTGGCGCTCCCGCGGCCTCGTAGGCGGCTGAGCCCGTGCACAACCTCTGGGCGGAGGCGAGGCCATGCACACGGTCGAGGTGAAGGGGCTGGTCAAGGCGTTCGACGGGCATCTCCGGGCGCGGCGGGGCCGGTCGGAGCAGGTACTGGCCCTGGACGGCGTGGATCTGGCGGCGGAGCCCGGGGAGTATCTGGTGCTGCTCGGGCCGTCCGGGTGCGGGAAGACGACGCTGCTGCGGACGATCGCCGGCCTGGAGCAGCCGACGGAAGGCGAGGTGCTGATCGGCGGGAACGTGGTGAACGGGCTCCCGCCGCGGGTCCGGCAGATCGCGATGGTGTTCCAGTCGTATGCGCTCTACCCGCACAAGACGGTGAAGGACAACATCGTCTTCCCGCTGCGCGCGGAGGGGATGGACAAGGAGGAACGCGAACACAAGGCGAACTGGGCGGCGGAACTGCTGGAGATCCAGCCGCTGCTGCGGCGCAAGCCGCGCCAGCTGTCGGGCGGCGAGCGGCAGCGGGTGGCGCTGGCGCGTGCCCTGGTCCGCGACCCGGCGGTGTTCCTGCTGGACGAGCCGCTGTCCAACCTGGACGCGAAGATGCGCGCGACGGCACGGGACGAGCTGAAGCGCTTCCAGGAGCGGGTCGGCACCACCACGATCTACGTGACCCACGACCAGGCGGAGGCGATGGGCCTCGGTGACCGGATCGCGGTGCTGGAGCAGGGCCGCGTCCGGCAGGTCGGGACGCCGCAGGAGGTGTACGACGACCCGGCCGACACGTTCGTCGCGACGTTCATCGGGTCGCCGCCGATGAACCTCGTCGAGCGCGGCGACCGGCTGGTCGGGTTCCGTCCCGAGCATCTGCTGCCCGCCGAGAACGTCGCGGCGGACGCGCGGGTGACGATGCCGCTGCGGGTCGACCGGATGGAGTACCTGTCCGGCGACCGGCACGTGTACGGGACGGTGACGGGCATCGGCGAGGAGACCCGCGTCATCGCCCGGCTGCCCGCGACCGTGGGGACGCCGCTGGAGGCCGGGGAGACGCACGAGTTCGCGGTGCCCTCGGACCGGCTCCGGTTCTTCGACGCCGAGGCGGGCACCCGGGCGGCCGCGGTGCCGGTCGGGGGCGCCCCATGACGGACGTGAAGACCGAGCCGGAGCCGGACACCGCGCGCAGGCGGGACAGGCGCACGAAGGCCGGGCTCGCCGACCGCGACGGGTTCCTCGCGTGGGTGATGCTGCTGCCGTCGGTCGTCTACATCCTCGCGCTGGTCGGCATCCCGTTCCTGCTGGCGGTCGCGTTCGCGTTCTCGGACGTGACGACCGGCGACCCGTCGTTCGACTTCGTGGGGTTCGCCAACTTCGCCGAGGTGTTCGACGACCGGATCTTCTGGCGCGCCCTGCGGAACACGCTGGTCTTCACCGGCGTGAGCATGGTGCTGATCGTCGTGTTCGGGAAGATCCTCGCCAACATCCTGGTCGCCGACTTCCGCGGCAAGTGGTTCGTCCGGTTCCTGATCCTGCTGCCGTGGACGACGCCGGTGGCGCTGTCGACGATCTCGTGGCTGTGGTTCCTGGACTCGATCTTCTCGCCGCTCGACTGGGTGCTGCGCCAGGTCGGGCTGATCGACGCGAACGTCGTGTGGCTCGGCCGTCCGGGCACCGCGATGGCGTCGGTGATCGCCGTGCACGTGTGGCGGCTGACGCCGCTCGCCGCGGTGATCGTGATGGCGGGGCTGATCGCGATCCCCCGCGACCTCGACGAGGCCGCGCGGATCGACGGCGCCGGGTTCTGGCGGCGGATGTTCGAGGTGACGATCCCGCTGACGATGCCGGTGATCGCCGTCGCCGCGCTGTTCGGCGCGATCCTGACGTTCACCGACATGACCGTCCCGTACGTGCTGACGCGGGGCGGCCCGACGCACTCGACGGACGTGCTGGCGTCGTGGGCGTACTTCCGCGGCATCGAGGGCGGCGACGTCGGGCAGGGCGCCGCGATCGCGTTGTTCCTGTTCCCGCTGCTGCTCGCGGCCGCGGTGGCGATCCTGCGCGCCGTCCGGCGCCTGGAGGCACGATGAGCCCCGAGCGGAGGCGAGGAAGGTGAGCACCGCCCCGGCGTCCGGTGGCAGGGCGCCCGTCAAGGAGGTGTCCGGCGGTGAGATGGAGCGGCTCCGCCGGCGGTACGGGCGGCGGCATGCGGCGTCCCGGTTCGGCGTGTACGCGGCGGCGATCACGGCCGCGCTGCTGTGCGCGCTGCCGTTCCTGTGGAGCGTGATCAGCGCGTTCAAGCAGAACCAGGACCTGTACGACCCGGAGAGCAACCCGTTCTTCTTCAACATGCCGGCGACGCCCGACCATGTGACGTTCCTGTTCACCGACACGCCGTTCATGACGTTCGTGGTCAACACGCTGATCGTGGGCGCGGCGGTGGTGGCGGTGACGCTGGCGCTGGCGCTGCCCGCCGCGTACTCCCTCGCGCGCCTGGACCGCCCGTGGGGGACGCCGATGGGCATCGCGATCTTCATGGTGTATCTGGTGCCGCCGTCGCTGCTGTTCCTGTCGCTGACGCGGGTCGTGGTGGCGCTGCATCTGGAGAACACGCTCTGGTCGATGATCGTGGTGTATCCGACGATCACGGTTCCGGTGTCGGTGTGGCTGCTGATCGGGTTCCTCAAGGCCGTCCCGAAGGACGTGGAGGAGCAGGCCATGGTGGACGGCTACAGCCGGCTCGGCGCGTTCCGGCGGGTGGTGATGCCGCTGGTGTTCCCGGGGATCGTCGCGGTCGTGGTGTTCAGCTTCACGCTCACGTCCAGCGAGTTCGTGTACGCGCTGGCATTCGTGTCGGCGAGCCCGGAGATGGTGATCAGCACCGGGGTGCCCACGCAGCTGGTCCGGGGGGACGTGTTCTTCTGGCAGTCGCTGCAGGCCGCCACGGTGATCACGGCGGTGCCGATCGCGTTCCTGTTCAACCTGTTCCTGGACCGTTTCGTCACCGGGTTCACGATGGGAGCCGTCAAGACCTGACCGTCCCCTGATAGAGATGGAGGGCGAGCAGATCCCTGACGCGCAGTCCCCCGACTAGGAGGTCGCCATGGCCGGCAAGCCACCGCTTCCGCACGAGCACCTGCCCGAGGTCCCCTCGTTCACCGTCACCAGCGACGACGTCACCGACGGCGGGCGCCTCCCCGACGGGCAGGTGTTCGACGACTGGGGCTTCAGCGGCGGCAACCGGTCACCGCACCTGCGCTGGTCGGGGTTCCCCGCGGAGACGAAGAGCTTCGCGGTGACGTGCTTCGACCCGGACGCGCCGACCGGCAGCGGCTTCTGGCACTGGGTCTTGTTCGACGTGCCCGCGGACGTGATCGAGCTGGCCACCGGCGCCGGCACTGAGGACTCCAAGGTCGGTGTCCACGCCCGTAGCGACTTCGGGGTGAAGGCGTACGGCGGCGCGGCACCGCCGCCCGGCGACCCGCACCGCTACGTGTTCACCGTCCACGCCCTGGACGTGGAGTCGCTCGGCCTCGACTCCGACACGTCCCCGGCCGTCGTCGGCTTCAACGTCACGGCGCACACACTGGCCCGCGCCACGATCATCGCGGAGTTCGCCGCCTGATCCCGGCCGTCCCGGCCGTCCCGGGCGCGCGGCCGGTTCACCGCTAACCGGCGTCCGGGACGATCATCGGGGTGCCGGTGACCGGGTCGGGGACGATGACGCAGGACAGGTCGAACACCTCCTTGATCAGGCCCGTGTCGACGATGTCGGCGGGCGCGCCCTCGGCGACGACCCGGCCGTCGCGCATCGCGATGAGGTGGTCGGCGAAGCGGCACGCCTGGTTGATGTCGTGCAGCACGGTGATGATCGTCCGGCCTTCGTCGCGCAACCTCGCCAGCAGGGCGAGCAGCTGGTACTGGTGCGTGATGTCGAGGAAGGTGGTGGGCTCGTCCAGGAGCAGGTAGGACGTCTCCTGCGCGAGGACCATCGCGACCCACACGCGCTGCCGCTGCCCGCCGGACAGGCTCTCGACGGGCCGTTCGGCGAGGTCGGTGACGCCGGCCGCCTTCATCGCGGCGGTCACGGCCCGCTCGTCCTCGCGCGACCAGGTCGACAGCAGCGTCTGGTGCGGGAACCGGCCGCGGCCGACGAGCTGCCGCACCGCGATGTTCTCGGGCGCGACGAGGCCCTGCGGCAGGAAACCGACCTCGCGGGCGATGGCCTTCGGCCGGTAGTCGCGGACGTCGCGGCCGTCGAAGCTCACGCGGCCGGCCGACGGCGCCAGCAGCCGGGCGAACGAGCGCAGCAGCGTCGACTTGCCGCAGGCGTTGGCGCCGACGACGGCGGTGAACGCCCGGTCGGGGACGTCGACGGTCAGGTTCGCCGACACGACCCGGTCGCCGTAGCCGAGGGTGACGCCGGCGGCGGTCAGGCGTCCCGTCGCGGCCTGCTCTTTCGTCACGACCGTCTCATTTCCATGATCAGCAGCCAGATAAGGTAGGTGCCGCCGATCGCCGTGGTGACGACCCCGACGGGCAGCTGGACGGGGGCCAGCACCGTCTGGGCGGCGAGGTCGGCGGCCAGGAGCAGCAGCGCCCCGGTCAGCGCGGCGGGCAGCGCCGGTGTCCCGGCCGCGCCGGCGACGCGGCGGCCGATCTGCGGGGCGGCGAGCGCGACGAACACGATCGGCCCGGTCGCGGAGGTGACGGTGGCGGTGAATCCCACGCCCGCCAGGATGACCAGCAGCCGGTACCGGTTCAGCTCCACCCCGGACGCCGCCGCGACGTCGTCCCCGAGGGCGGCCTGCCCCATGGCCCGGGACAGGGCGGCGAGCAGCAGCGCCAGCACGGCGATGATGAGGAACGGCAGGCGGACCTCGTCCCAGTCCAGGCCGTTCAGCGAGCCCGCGCTCCATCCGGTCGCGGCGATCGCGACGTCCAGTTGCGCGCGCAGGATGATCCACGAGTTGACCGCGGTCAGCATGGCGTTCACCGCGATCCCGATGACGACGAGCCGCAGCCCGCTGAGCCCGGACTTCATCGACAGCACGTAGACGGCGGCGGCCGCGGCGAGCCCGCCGGTGAGGGACCCGGCCGCCAGGCCCCCAGCCGTCCCGCCGAACACGGTGATCGCGATCAGGACACCGGTGTAGGCGCCCGCGTCGAGGCCGATCACGTCGGGGCTGCCGAGCGCGTTGCGGGTGAGGTTCTGGAAGACCGATCCGGCGCAGCCGAGGGCGGCGCCGAACACCAGCGCCGCGCTCACCCGGGGCAGCCGCCATTCCTGCACGACCAGCGCCGCGTCCCCGTACCCGGCGAGCCCCGCCAGGACCTCGCCGGGCGGATCCCAGGCGTCGCCGCGGCACAGCGCGACGACGGCCAGTGCCAGCGCGGCGCCCGCCAGCACGAGCGAGGTGACGGCGGTCCGCCGCTCGATCCGCGCGGACACCCGGCCCGCGCGGACCACCAGCCCGCTCACGGCTCCACCGTCCCGTACCGGCGGACGACCCAGATCAGCGCCGGTCCGCCGAGGAACGCGGTGACGACGGCCACCGGCACCTCACCGGTCGGCAGCAGCACCCGCGACCCGATGTCGGAGACGAGCAGCAGGATGGGTCCGAGCAGCATCGTGTACGCCATCAGCCACGGGACCGACCCGTGGGCGGCACGCCGCGCCAGATGCGGCACGATCAGCCCGACGAAGGCGATCGGGCCCGCGATGGCGGTGGCGGCGCCGGCGAGGACGGTCACGAGGGCGAGTACCGCCACCCTGATCCACGTGACGCGGACGCCGATCGCGTGCGCGACGTCCTCTCCGAGCGCCAGCCCGGCAAGGGGGCGGGCGGCCAGCAGCGCACCGGCGAGGGCGAGGGCGATCGTCAGCGCCGGCACCAGGTACGGCGTCTGCTCGCGCCCGGCGAGCGACCCGACCGACCAGAACCGGTACTTGTCGAGGACATCCGGGTACTGGAGGCGCAGAGCCAGGGTCATGCCCGACAGCACGAAGGTGAAGGCGACGCCGGCGAGGACGAGCCTCAGCGGGACGGTCCTGCCGACGCCGTAGACGACCAGCGCCGCGACCACCGCCCCGGCCAGCGCGAGCGCCAGCCGCGCCGACTGCGATTCGCTGATCCCGAGCACGGTGCCGACCGTGATCGCGAACGCGGCGCCGGCGGTCACCCCGAGGATCCCGGGCTCGGCCAGCGGGTTGCGGGTCAGCGTCTGGACGAGGGTGCCGGAGACGCCGAGGGCCGCGCCCACGCAGATGGCGAGGATCGTCCGCGGCACCCGGATGTCGCGGACGATCAACTGCTCGTTCGTCCCGGTGTAGCCGGTCAGGGCCCGCCAGACCTCCTGCGGCGGGGCCGACCCCGCCCCGACGGCCAGGCTCGCGCCCGTGAGGACGACCATGAGCAGAACCGCCCCCAGCAGGATCACGACCCGCCGGGACGGGCCGGCCGGTGCCGGTGCCGGGCCGGAGGGTGCCGGGCCGGAGGGTGCCGGGCCGGAGGGTGCCGGGCCGGCCGCGGCGAGGCCGGGCCGCTGATCAATCCTCAAGATCGGCCACTCCGAGTTTCCAGTAGCCGGTGAACAGCGCGTCCATTCCTTCCGCGGCCCCGCGGTCCCGCGCCCAGGCGCGCAGTGGCTTGATCGCGCCCGTCTCCCCGGCGGCGAACAGGAACGTGCGGCGGGCGGGCAGGTCGAGCGACATCACGGCGCCGGCCAGCGGGGACCGCCCGCCGTCCCGGACGAGCCAGGTGACCTCCACCCCGTCGCGGGCGGCGAGCGGGTAGGCGTGGTCGGCGGCGTCGGCGGTCTCGACCACCAGCCGGGCGGACACGTCCGGCGGGGACTCCTCCAGCCACCGCGCGGCGGCGGGCAGCGCGGTGGCGTCGACCGCGAACACGTAGTGGTCGTAGTTGTGCGGGAACGCCTTGGCGCCGGGCGGCCCTGCGATCGATACCTCCTCGCCGGGCTGCGCCTCCGCTGCCCACGCCGAGGCGAGCCCGTCCGAGTGCAGGACGAAGTCGAAGTCGATCTCGCACGTGTCCGCGTCGTAGCGCCGGATGGTGTACCTGCGGCTGGGCGGCGGAGGCTTCGGCCAGTCCAGCGACAGGTCGGCGGTGGGGACGGGCAGGCGCCGCGTACCGTCCGCGTCCGGAAAGACGATCTTGACGTGGTCATCGGCCTGGTAGGTGTGGAAGCCGGCCAGCTCCGGGCCGCCCACGGTCAGCCGCACGATGTTCTTCGTGATCTGCTCGCGGCGCAGCAGCCGCCCGGTCCGGATGCAGATCGGGTACCCGATGCGGCGGACCTCCGTGCCCGTCCGGTGGTGCTCAAGCACGCGGCCGCGCGGATCGTGACGCTCCGTCAGCATGTGGCCCCCGCTCACTTCTCCAGCAGCGGCGCGAGCGCCTTGTCGATCTCGTCCAGCGTCCGCGTCGCGGACTCGTAGGTCGCCGCCTCGGTGTAGCGGATTCCGAACGCCATGTCGTTCTTGACGGCGGGCAGGTTCTTCCACAGCTCGGAGTCGAGGACGTACTTCGCCGACTCGCCGGGCTTGCCGCCGGGCTCCAGCGAGTAGGTGACGGCGTCGGCCTCGCCCAGGCTCTCCGGCAGTTCCTCCAGGGACGGGGTCTCGCTGACGTCCTTCGAGCCCCCGCCCTTCTTCTCGACCTCGCCGTAGTAGGTCACGCCGATGTCCTGAGCGATGTTGGTCCCCCATGATTTGCCGAACTCGCGCATGAACGTCCCGGCGGAGACGTCGCCGTATTCGCCGACATGCCCGAATTTGAGTCCTGCGAGTGCGTCCTCGTACTTGGCCTTGAGCTCGCCCGCCTTCTTCTCGTACGCGGTCTTGGCCGCCGCGTGCTCGCCGGACCGGCCGGCGGCGTCGGACTGCCGGAACGACAGCTCGCGCCACGCGGACGGGACCGTCGGGCCGATGGCCACGGTGGGGGCGATCGATTCGAGGCGCTTCATGTCCAGGTCGCCGAGGACGGGCGCGGGGACGCCGATCACGATGAGGTCCGGGTTCGCCTTGGCGATGGCCTCGTAGTTGGTCTCGGCGGCGGTCTCCCCCGCGATCTTGGTCAGGTCGTCGTAGGTCTTGCGGTCCTCCGCCGTCATCAGCGGCAGGCCGCGCTTCCACGACGAGATCCCGGCCAGCTTCGCCCCGGCCTCGATGAGGACGGGCACCGCGTACCCGGTCGCGATGACGCGCTGCGGCTCGACGGGGATCGTGACCTTGCCGTTGTCCGCCTCGAAGACACGGGTCTCGGCGGACGCGCCGGAGCCGGAGTCCGAGCCGGATCCGCAGGCCGTCGCAAGGACGAGCGAGGCGGCCGCCGCGGCGGCGAGTCTCCAGGGTTTACGAGCGTGCATGGTCGCGATCCTTCACGGGGTTTCCAGGGGTACGCGGGGTCGGCACCCCGCTGACATGGTCGAATGCCTGGTTAGGTTAGCCTTACTTAATCCGAGCTCATATCGCTGAGAGGACAAGCTGTGCCGGTCACGAGTCACTACGGGAACGACCCGGAGACCTGCGAGGAGTACGGCTACGGCCTCGGCGCGCCCGGCGGGATCCTCGTGCTCAAGTACCGCTCGGCGGGCGGGCTGGCGATGGGCGAGGGCCGCCAGGACTTCCTGCACCAGCTCTACTGGTCCCCAGACGGCGTGCTCGCGTTGCTGTATGGCTCGTCCACCCTGTTCGCGGGGCCCGGTGAGGCGTTCTGGGTGAAGCGCGCGGTGAGCCACGGCGTGCACGCGGGCGACCGGCAGACGGTCTACCGCGTCTGCCTGCGCGAGGTGCCGCCCGCCCTGGACGGCCTCCGCGCCGGACCGGTGACGGTCGACGCCGAGGCCGCACACCTCATCGAGGCGATCGCCCGCCGGGGCTGCGACGAGGCGGCCGCGCTCACCGCCCGCCGCCGCATCCTGACCGGCCTCGGCGCACCGCCCGCCGGCCCGCCCGCGGGCGTCCAAAGCACAGGTTCCCACAGCACGGGTTCCCACAGCACGGGCGTCTACGGCACGGGCGTCCACGGGGCGGGGTTCGCGCTGACGGTCGCCCGCGCCCTCTCCCGCGACCCCGCCGACCCGACCCGCCTCGACGAATGGGCCGACCGGCTGCGCGTGAGCGTCAAGACCCTCCAGCGCGACTTCCTCCGCGAGTTCGGCATGCCCTACACCCGGTGGCGGACCCGCCTGCGCCTGCGCGCCGCCCGCGTCCTCCTCGACTCCCACCCGGTCACGAAGGTCGCCCACCAGGTCGGCTACGCAAGCCCGTCCGCCTTCATCACGGCCTTCGCCAAGGAGTACGGCCAAACCCCCGGCACCTATGTCACCGATGCCCCGCGGGAAACGCCGGAGCGCGTCTAGTCCGTCGCCGCCCTGCCACGCGGGACGCCGGTCGAAACCGGGCCCCCGCTGCCTTCTACTGCTTCCTTCTTCGGCAGAGTTCGGAACGGGCGCGACCCCGGCGTCAGGGCGTGTCGGTCAGGACGTCGCCGGCGGCCGTGCGGCGGTAGAGGACGGAGCGGCCGGTGCGCTCCCTGGTGACCAGGCCCGACGCGCGCAGCACCGCGAGGTGGTCCCCGACCCCGCCGACGCTCATCCGGAGCCGGGCGCTCAGCCAGGTGGTGGTGGCGGGTTCGGCGAGCAGGCGCAGCAGATCCGCCCGGGTACGGCCGACCAGCTTGGCGAGGGCGTCCTCGTCGCGCGGCGTCCGGCCCTCCCACAGGGCCGCCACTCCCCTGGCCCGGTACATCAGCGTGTACGGCCAGCCCTGCTCGACCGCGAGGCCGAGTTCCGAGAAGACGACGGGCACGAACATCAGCCCGGCGCCGCCGAGCCGGCGGGTGGCATCGCCGCCGCCGGCGATGTCCACCTCGATCACGCCGTCACGCCAGCGCACCTGACGTGACAGACCGTCCAGCGCCTCTGCCCAGCCGTAGGCGGCCAGCCGGCCGGCGCGGTGGACTATGTCGCGTTCCGGAATCGACCGGACCACCGGCCAGTCGGGCTCCAGCAGGGCGCGCCAGGCGGTCTCCAGGCCGGTGGCGAGGCGCTCGACCATGTCCGTCGCGTCCAGGACGTTCCGGACGACGGCGGCAGGCTCGGGCAGGCCCCTCAGATTGCGGGCGACCTCCCGTCGTGCCTGGTCGAGTGGCGTCGCCCGCATCGTGGCGAGCTGCTCGGCGACCGTGAGGTTCGGCCGGGCGGGCGGCGGGCCGACGAAGTCGGCCATGTACCCGAAGCGGCGGCGCAGGAACACCAGCGCCCGAACGGCAGGGTCGCCCGCGATCGTCAGGTACCGGGGCCGCGCCCGCTCCACCCATGGGCGCAACGGCTCCGGCGGCACCCGGCCCGCCGCCAGGCCGAGCGCGTTCATGGTCTCCAGCAGCGGCGCGATCCCGAACCGGCAGGCGGCGATGTCTTCTGGGCCGACCTCGATCCGGTACATGTTTCGTTCCTCCCCGAAACATTGTCGCGGGCCGGAGCCATCGCCGCAGAGTCTCCCTTGTGACCGCTTCCCCCTCCGACTCCGCGCGGTACCGCGACGTTTTCGGGATCCCGGAGTTCCGGACGCTGTTCTCCCTGCAGACGCTGCAGGTGGCCGGCGACTCGATCCGCACGATCGCCTTGTCCGTGCAGACCTTCCAACGGACGGGCTCTCCGGCCGCGGCGGCGCTCGTCTTCGCCGCGAGCATGCTGCCGTACGTGGTGGGCGGCGCGCTGCTGCTCTCGCTCGCCGACCGTGTCCCCGCCCGGCGGCTCCTCACCGGCTACCATCTGCTGCGCTTCGCGGTCACGGCCGTGCTCGCGCTGGGCGGGTTCCCGGTGCCGGCGATCCTGGCGTTGCTGTTCGCGGTGGGGCTGTTCGCGCCGGTCGGGGGCGCGGCCGTCCAGGCACGGCTTCCGGTCCTGCTGCCCGGCGACGGCTACGTGCTCGGCCGGTCGATGTTCACGATGACGAGCGCGGGCGCCCAGATCGCGGGACAGGCCGCGGGCGGCCTGCTGCTGGCGGCGCTCAGCCCGGCCGGGACGCTCTGGCTGGCGGCGGGCGGCGCGGCCCTGGCCACCGTGCTCGCCCGTTTCCGGCTCCCGGACACGCCGGCGGCCGCGGCGAAGACGTCCTCGGGTGCGGCGCGCGAGACGTGGCGGGTCAACCGGCTGCTGCTGGGCGGGCGCACCACGCGCGGGCTGCTGCTCTCCGCCTGGCTGCCGATCTCCCTTTCGGTCGGCGCGGAGGGGATGGCCGTCCCGTACGCGGGCGGTCTGGGGAACCCGGACGCGGCCGGGCTGCTGCTGTCGGCCGCCGCGGCCGGGATGTTCGCGGGGAACCTCATTGTGGGCCGCTTGATCCGCCCCGGCCCGCGCGAACGTCTCACTCTGCCGTTGGCCGCGCTGACCGGTGCGCCGCTGGTGGTGTTCGTGTTCGAGCCCGGCCTGCCGGCGGCCTGCGCGCTGATGGCCGCGGGGACGTTCGGGCTCGGCTACGAGTTGACCGTCCAGCGGCGCCTGGTGGACGCGGTGCCCGAGCGAATCCGCGGGCAGGCCCTGGGCCTGTCGAACAGCGGCCTCATGACGGGCCAGGCCGCCGGGATCGGCGGGGCAGGCGCCCTCGGCGAGTTCCTGGCCCCGTCCCATGTCATCGTGCTGTGCGGTACGGCGACGCTGATCGCCTGCCTCGCCCTGACGCGCCACTTGCGCTGACGGGCCGGTGGTGAGCAGGTGTGGCGTGTCCGCCGGGTGGGCGGACACGCCACGGCGGGTGTTACCGCTGCCAGGGGAAGCGGTCGGCGAAGGCCGGCTTCAGGTCGTCCAGCCAGACCGCGTTGGGGTCGTACTTGGCGTAGAACGGCTTGCCGACCAGTTCGGCGTCGCGGCACTGGATGAGGTGGAGCGCGAACGCCTTCTCGCCGGCCAGGTCGACGACGCCGTCCACGCAGACCTTGCCCGGTGTCGCGGACATGGACGGGCCGCGGACGGTGCGGGCGAGGCCGGAGACGTTCTTGTAGGCGTCCCGGAAGATCCCGTACGCCTCGGCGAGCGGGACGGCGAAGTAGTCCTGCGGGCCCGTGTCGCGCTCGACGAACATGTAGTACGGGATGAGGCCCATCCGGGTCTGGGTGCGCCACATGCTCTCCCAGTCGGCGGCGCGGTCGTTGATCGTCCGGATCAGCGGGGCCTGGGTGCGGATGATCGCGCCGGTGTCGCGGATGCGGCGGCACGCCTCGGTGACCATGAGCGGCTCCAGCTCGCGCGGGTGGGTGAAGTGCGCCATGAACGCCAGGTTCTTGCCCGACTCCACGACCTGCTCGAACAGGCGGAGCATGTCGTCCGCATCGGGGTCGGTGACGAACTTCTGCGGCCAGTAGGCCAGGGACTTGGTGCCGATCCGGATGGATTCCAGCTGGTCGAGCTCCAGCAGCGGCTCGACGTAGCGGCGCAGGACCGTCTCGCCCATGATCATGGCGTCGCCGCCGGTGAACAGGACGCTGGTCACCTCGGGGTGCGCGACGAGGTAGTCGCGCAGGGCGGTGACGTCGTCGCCGGCCATCTTGAGGTCGGCCTCGCCGACGAACTGGGCCCAGCGGAAGCAGTACGTGCAGTACGCGTGGCAGGTCTGGCCCTGCTTGGGGAAGTACAGGACGGTCTCGTCGTACTTGTGCTGCATTCCCGGGATCTTCCCGTCGCCGAAGCTCGGGATGTTGAGTTCCATCTGGCCGGCCGGGTGCGGGTTCAGCTTCATCCGCACCTTGTGGGCGGCGGCCTCGATCTCGGCCTTGGGGGCCTCGCGGCTCAGGAGGCCGGCCAGGTGCGCGACGTCCTCGGGAGGGAGCATGTCCTCCTGCGGGAAGACCAGCCGGTAGATCGGATCGTCGGGCGCGGCCGACCAGTCGATGAGCTCCTCGATGACGTACGCGTTCGTCCGGAACGGCAGGACCGTGGCCACCGCCCGTGTCGCGAGGCGCTGCGCGGGCGACAGCCCCGCGCGAGCGGTGAGCTCGTCAAGGTGCTTCGCCGTGAAGGCGCGGAACTTGCGACCTGTGGACCGCACTGCGGGCGCCGCGTCGTTCACCAGTGTCACGTGTTGGTACTCCTTGCTGTCAGCGGGGAAGTGCGCCCCCGGCGCGTCGTCACGGAACGTGATCGAGACTGCTCAGGTCACCCCCATTCAACCGTTTGGGACGGGTTAATGCCGAATTGATACCCCCTACGTGGCGGGGAAAAAGCTGGTCAAGGACGATCCCGACAAATCGCCTGGACATCATCGTTGACCTTACCGTCCCTTGTACAACGACTACGGCAAGTCAACTTTTCCGTCAGCGAACGGTGAAGACCGGCGAGCGGCACCGGCGGCAGGCGCCGGCGCGGCGCTGCCAGCGGTTTCGCGCCAGAACCGCGCCCCGGGTCACACCACACCCCGAGTTCGGAAATACTGGACGGGCGGCAGGGTCGGGCGGCGGAGGGGGGCACGGTGAACTCCGGGAGGCCTCCGGTGGACTCCGGCGAGCGTGACGAGCCGGGCATCGTGCCCGCCCCGGTGATCGTCCTGACCGTCGTCGCGGCGATCGCCTACGCGACGTTCCTGGTGGGGAGCGTGCTCAACCCCGACCTCGACTTCTTCAACGGCTACGTGAGCGAGCTGTCGGCCGCCGACCAGCCGTTCCACTACATCTACGGCGCCGGGGACCTCGTCACCGGCGTCCTGACGATCCTGGTGGCGCTCAGCACGCTCCGCAAACTCACGCGCAGGCCCCTCGCCACCGCCGGATGGACCTTCCTCGGCCTGTTCGGCTTGTTCGCCATCGGAGACGCGGCCTTCCCGCTGGACTGCGCACCCAGCATGGACACCTGGTGCGCACTGCGGGAGCGTTCGGGGCACGTGTCGCTCTCCCACGAACTCCACGCGGTCACCAGCAGCGCCGTGGTCATCTGCTGGCTGGCGGCGCTCCTGCTGCTGTCACTGGCCGCACGCCGGTACCGGTGGTGGCCGGCCCTGGCCCGCTGGGGCTGGCGGCTCGCACTGGTCCAGACGGTGCTGGCGGCGTGCACGCTGACGGCCATGTACATGGGGCAGTGGCTCGGGGTCGTCCAGCGCGTCCAGATCTGCGTCCTGTGCCTGGGGCTGCTGGTCATCGCCTGGGCCCTGCACGCCGACCGGCGGGACGCGGCGCACACCGCACGCGCCGTCACGGCGGCGGGAGAGGGGGCTCGCCTGTGAGCGAGATCGTGAACGTGGGCCGCGAACAGGTCCACGTGGTCGAGTCCGGGCCCGCGGACGGCGTTCCGCTGCTGCTGACCGCCGGGCTGGGCGGCGCCTGGTTCGACTGGGTCCCGACCACCGAGCTGCTGCGGGACGAGTACCGGGTGACCGTGTTCGACCGTCCGGGGCTCGGCCTCAGCCCGGCCGGGAACGCGCGGCCCACGCTCCGGCGCGACGTCGCGACCCTGGAGGCCCTGGCGGAGCGGGCCGGCCGGCCCGTGATCGTCCTCGCGCACTCGATGGCCGCGTTCCATGCCGAGGCGCTGGCCAGGCTCCGTCCCGGCCTGGTCAGGGGGATGGTGCTGGTCGATCCGAGCTACGAGCGCGACCCGCGCGCGGCCGTCCGCCTGGCGGCCGTGCTGACCCCCCTGGCCGCGGCGACCGGGGTGGTCCTCGGCGCGACACGCCTGGCCAAGGTCGCCGGGCCGTGCGGGCGCCGGCTGATCCTCAGGAAGACCAGCCGCCGCGACGAGGCCGTCCCGGACGACGTCGTGCGGTCCGTGTACGGGCGCGGGACCGTGATCGGAACGGTCATCGCGGAGGAACTGGCCTACCGGGAGATGGCCGCCGACCTGGCGCGGCTGCGCGAGCGCCGTCCGTTCCCGCCCGTCCCGCTGGTGGTCGTGACCGCGCTCGGCGACGTGGCGGACCCCGGCGAGAAGCACGAGTGGGCCGAGGGCCACGCGCGGCTCGCCGCGATGAGCCCGCACGGAAGCCGTGTCGAACTGCCGGACGCGCTGCACATGGTCCCGCTCGACCGGCCGGACGTGCTCGCCGACGCGGTCGCCGAACTGCGCCGGGCGGAGGCCAGGGTGAAAGACGCTGCGGGAGACGCAGTGGGAGACGCGCCGTGAATCGGCTCCTCGCAGCCGTACTGGCCGTGCCGCTCGCCCTGGCGGTGTCGGGCTGCGAGACGACGCAGCGGATCTCCGAAGGGGCGTACCGCAACGCCGTCACGGGCGGCACCGTGGACGAGTTGAAGGCCCAGGGCATCGAGCTGCGGGAACGTCCCGACTGCACGACACCCGAAACCGGAGCGCACTCCGTCGTGCGCGTGAACTGCACCGCCCACACCTGGACGGGCGAGCCGGTCATCGTGGCCGGTGTCGCCTACCGCGCGGACACCGGCCGTCCGCACGAGTCCTATGTCGTGACCGTCGGCGGACGTGAAGTGGTCCGCAAGGACTGCCTCGGCGCCGGCTGCCGCTGAGAACCCGGCAGGGCAACGAATCCGCATACGGAACGAAAAGATCGAACACAAAGCGCATACACCCTCCTACCGTCGGTGACACCGTCAGCGTGGAGATACGTAGCAAGATCCGGCAGATAGGCCGCAAGAAGGCCCTGATCCTGGGGTCCGCCGCGCTGCTCGTGCTCGCGGTGGCGGGCGGCGGCGCCTTTCTGCTGCTGTCCGGCCGCGAAGAGCTGACGTACAAGACCCAGTCCGCGCTGCGCAAGGCGCTGCCGGTGACGGCGGCGGCCGAGCTGCACGAGCGCGGCGTGACGCTGGCGTCGCCGCTGAAGTGCGAGGACCTGCCCGGCTGGACGAAGGAGAGCCTGCGCGTGTCCTGTACCGGCACGACGTCGGACAAGAAACCGGTCGAGGTCCTCGGCAGCGGTGAGCGGGAGACGGCCGAGAGCCACTACACGATCCTCGTGGACGGCCGCCCGGTCGTGGAGAACGCGTCCTGCCTGGGCGCCGACTGCCACGCCGAGGAAGGCTAGCCGTACCGCCCGGAGAGGCCGGTGGCGCCGCCGCCGTACGGGGTGACGATCGCCACTCCCGGCGGGTGCCGCCAAGGCGGGTGAAGGAACGTCCTACGATGCGATGAGCTGCGTTCTTGCGGCGCACCGCTTTTCCTTTCACCCTCCTGGAGCGGCCATGTCCGGCACTGGCGATCCGTCGCGCCCGGCGAGGCGTCACCGTCAGGCCGTCCGTCCGCTGCCGATCGCGGTCGACACGATGGGCGGCGACCATGCCCCGGGGGAGATCATCGCCGGGGCGGTGGACGCGGTCCGCGAGCACGACATCCGGCTCGTGCTGGTGGGGCAGGCCTCGCGGATCCGCCGCGAGCTGGACCGGTACGGCATCGTCGGCAAGATCCCGATCGTGCACGCCGACGAGGCCCTGGACATGGGCGAGGGGGCGCTGGCGAGCTGGCGCAAGCCCCGCTCGTCCATCGCGATCGCCTGCCATCTGATCAAGCAGGGCCGGGCGTCGGCGCTGGTGTCGGCGGGCAGCACCGCCGGGGTCGTCGCGACGTCGCGGCTGCGGCTGAAGGGCCAGCAGGGCGTGATGCGCCCCGCGATCGCGGTGGCGCTGCCGACACGGCCGCGTCCGACGATCCTGCTGGACGCGGGCGCCACCACCGACGTCAAGCCGGAGGGGCTCGTCCAGTTCGCCGCGCTCGGCACCGCGTACGCGCAGATCCTGCTGGGTCTCGACCGCCCGTCCGTCGGGCTCCTCAACATCGGCGCCGAGCCCGGGAAGGGCAACAAGCAGGTCAAGCGGGCGCACGAACTGCTCGCCGGCGGCAGCCACGGCATCGAGTTCGCGGGGAACGTCGAGGGCCACGACCTTCTGACCGGGCGGGTGGACGTCGTCGTCGCGGACGGGTTCACCGGCAACATCGCCCTCAAGACCATGGAGGGCACGATCCGGACGGCGTTCGCGGAGGTCCGCGACGCGATGACGTCCACCCCGGCCGGGCGGATGGGCGCGCTCCTGCAGCGCCGCCGCCTCCAGGACCTGCGCGACCGCCTCGACCCCGACACCTACGGCGGCGGTGTGCTGCTCGGGCTGAACGGGACGGTCGTCACCGCGCACGGCGCGTCCAACGCCCGCGCCATCACGTCGGCGTGCGAACTCGCGCACCGGCTCGCCGCCGGGCGGATCGTCGAGCGGATCCGCGAGCAGGTCGCGCTGACCCGCACGTCCCGGTTCGGCCGCTGGACGCACGGCGACCGCGACGGCGCCGACAAACCGGCCGACAAACCCGCCGACAAGTCCGCCGAGAACGCCTCGCGCGCCCTGGAGGCCCGCGCGTCCGGCAAGGGGCCCGCCGGGGACACCGTCCCCGATCGCAAAGAGCCGCCCACCACGCCGTAGCCCCCGGAAAACCGTGTCCGGGCGGGGGCGGCGCGCCGATAGCCTTGTGGCATGCCCGATCCGCAACTCGTACTCGCCGCCAGGGTCCAGGCCGCGCTCAGCGCCGCCTTCGGGCCGTCTCACGCGGACACCGACCCGGTCATCCGGCCGTCGCAGTTCGCCGACCTTCAGGCCAACGTGGCGCTGCCGCTGGCCAAGAAGCTGGGCCGCAAGCCGCGAGACGTGGCACAGGAGATCGTCGCGAACCTCGACACCGGCGACGTCGTGTCGGACGTGCAGGTCAGCGGGCCGGGCTTCATCAACCTCACGCTGAGCGACGGCTGGATCGCCGCCGAGGCGCAGCACGCCCTGGAGGACGAACGGCTCGCCGTCCCCGCCGCGGACAAGCCGCAGAAGATCGTCGTCGAGTACTCGTCGCCGAACGTGGCGAAGGAGATGCACGTCGGGCACCTGCGGACCACGATCGTCGGGGACGCGATCGCGCGGATCCTGGCGTTCCTCGGCCACGACGTCGTGCGCGACAACCACGTCGGCGACTGGGGCACCCCGTTCGGCATGCTGATCGAGCACCTGATCGACCTCGGCGAGGACGCCGCCGCCCGGGACGACTCATCCGTCAGCGACCTGACCGCGTTCTACCAGGCCGCGCGGGAGAAGTTCGACGGCGACGCCGAGTTCGCCGACCGGTCCCGCAGGCGGGTCGTGGCGCTCCAGGCGGGCGACGCCGAGACGCTGCGGCTCTGGCAGGTCCTCGTGGACGTGTCCAAGCGGTACTTCAACGCCGTCTACGGGCGGCTCGGCGTGACGCTCACCGACGACGACATCAAGGGCGAGAGCTACTACAACGACCTGCTCGCCCCGACCGCCCAGGAGCTTGAGGACAAGGGCATCGCGGTGATCAGCGAGGGGGCGCTGTGCGCGTTCCCGCCCGGGTTCACCGGCCGCGAGGGCGAGCCGCTGCCCGTGATCATCCGCAAGAGCGACGGCGGCTACAACTACTCCACCACCGACCTCGCGACGATCCGGTACCGCGTCGACACCGAGCACGTCGACCGGATGGTCTACGTGGTGGGCGCGCCGCAGTCGCTGCACTTCCAGATGGTGTTCGCCGTGTCGCGGATGGCGGGCTGGCTGAACGGCGACGTCGAGGCCGAGCACGCCCAGATCGGCAACGTCCTCGGTACCGACGGCAAGATCCTGCGGACCCGGGCCGGCGGCACCGTCAAGCTCTCCGAACTCCTCGGCGAGGCCGTCGAGCGCGCGGGCGCCGTGTTCGACGAGATCCAGCACGACGAGCCGTTCGACGACGCGACCCGCGCCGCGATCGTCCAGGACGTGGGCATCGGCGCGGTGAAGTACGCCGACCTGTCGGTCGCCCGCGACAGCGAGTACATCTTCGACTTCGACCGGATGATCTCGTTCCACGGCAAGACCGGCCCGTACCTGCAGTACGCGGCGGCGCGGATCCGGTCGATCTTCCGGAAGGGCGGGCTGGAGCCGCAGGACGCGACCGGCCCGATCGTCCTCGGCCACCCCGCCGAACGCGCGCTGGCGCTGGAGCTGCTCGGGTTCGGCGCCGTCCTGAAGCAGGCCGGCGACACCGCCGAGCCGCACCGGCTCGCGAGCTACGTCTACGCGGTCGCGGACGCCTACACGACGTTCTACGAGAACTGCCCGGTGCTGAAGGCCCCGGACGAGGCGGCGAAGGCGTCCCGCCTGGCCCTGTGCGCAGCGACCCTGCGGACCCTGACCACCGGCCTGGCCCTCCTCGGCGTCCCCACGCCCGACCGGATGTAGGAGTCAGGCCCGGCCTGCGGCGGCGACCCCGCCCCTTTCGCGGGTGACCTGTTCGCGGACGGCCGGGACGACCTCCAGGGCGAACACGGCGAGTTGATCGGGGTCGCCGCCGAACAGGAACGAGTCGATGCCGTGGCCGATGGCCAGTTCCGTCAGCTCGTAGATCCACTGGCGCGGCGGCCCGTGCAGGAAGCCCCGCGAGTCCCGCCCGTCGACCGAGCCCTCCAGGACGTAGACGCGGCGGATCTCGGCGGGGTCGCGGCCCGCCCGTGCGGCGGCGTCGTCGAGGCGGCGCTGGCCGTCCGCGAGACGGCTCGGCGGGACGAGTGACGACGGCGCGATCCAGCCGTCCGCGACACGTCCGGCGAGGTCGAGGCCGCGCGGGCCGGTGACGCCGAGCCAGATGCCGATCTGGTGCGCGGGCGCGGGGCCGCTCTGCACCGCCGTGAACCGGTAGTGCTCGCCCTCGAAACGCAGCCCGTTCTGGTCGCTCCAGTGCAGCCTGATGATCTGCACGGCCTCCTCAAGGGCCTTGCGGGCCGCGGCGGCGCCGAGCCGTCCCGCCCCGTACGCCTCGATGCCGTCCCAGGACGTTCCCGCGCCGAGGCCGAGTTCGACGCGGCCGCCGCTGAGCAGGTCCATCGTCGCGATCGACTTCGCGAGCGCGGCGGGCGGGCGCAGCGGCAGGCACGCCACCGCCGGCAGCACCCGGATCCGGGACGTGACGGCCAGCGCGGCCGCCATCAGCGCGGGCGCGTCCGCCGTGTCACGCCGGTACGGCTGGTCGCGGACGCCGAGGAGGTCGAGGCCGAACCGGTCCGCGTCCTGTGCGGTGCGGATCAGCGGGACGGACGCGTCCGGTGCGAGGGACACACCGAACCGCAGCGGCCCGCGCCGCGTCCGGGCCGGGTTCACTGCAGGTAGCCTTCGACCTCGTCCGGTGGCCGGACCCGCTCGCCGCCGGGGTCCTCGCCGGCCTCCAGCCGGGCGCGGCGGCGGCGCAGCAGGTCCCAGCACTGGTCGAGCGCGACCTCCAGCCCTTCCAGCCGCCGGTGCTCCTCCTCGCGCCCGAGGTCGCCGCGCTGGTAGCGCTCGCGGAGCCGCTGCTCTTCGCCGACGTACTCGTCGATGCGGGCGAGGATGTCCTTGTCGTCCATCGGCCCGTCAGCGGCCACGGTCGCCGGTTTCGGTGAGTCCGCTGAGGAACCCGCCGTCGGTCCGGGTCGAGTGCTGGAGCGAACCGGTCTTCGGTTCGACCATGGGCGACGCGGGCGCGGCGGCCGTCTTCGACTCATCCATCGCGCGGCGGGCGGACGTCTTCCGGGCCGCCGTGGACCCGGTCGTCTTCGGTTTGGGCGTCGACGAGATCCCGGACCCGCGCGACGTGCCGGACCTGGCGGCCGCGGTCGTCCGGGACGCCGCCGGCTTGCGGGCCGCGGCCGGCTTCTTCGCGGTCCCGGACGATGTCGACGCCGTGGACGACTTGCGCGCCGTGGTCGGCTTGGCGGAGCCCGCACGGGCCGACGTCGTCGACTTGGAACCGCTCCTCGCCGCCGACGTCTTCCGCGTCGTCCCGGACTTGGACGGCGTGCTCTTCTTCGCGGTGCTCTTCGTCCCGGTCCTCGCGGTGCTCGTCGTCCCGGTGCTCTTCGACGTGCTCTTCGTCCCCGTGCTCTTCGACGTGCTCTTCGTCCCCGTGCTCTTCGACGCGGTGCTCTTCGCCGCGGAGCTCTTGGTTCCCGTCGACCTGGCCGTCGTGGTGATGACCTTCGCGGCGGCGTCCATCGCCTTCGCGGCGTCGCTCATCGCCTTGGTCGCGCTGGTCATCGCCTTGGTCATCGCCGTCATGGCCTTCGCCGACGAGGACGCCTTGGTCGCCACCGACTTCATCTGCGTGGCGGCCGTCTTGGCCTGGCTCGCCGCCTTGGTGACGCGGGTCGCGGCCGTCGACGACGACGTCCGCGCGGACGACGCCGGCTTCTTCGCCGCCGCGGTCCTGGTTCCGGTCGAACGGCTTGCCGTGGTCTTGGACGACGACTTCGCGGCCGGCGTGCGCTTCGCCGCCGGCTTCCTGGCCGTCGTGGACTTGGACTTGTTCGCTGTCGCGTTCTTCGCGTTCTTCGCGGTCTTGGTAGGCACTGATCTCCCCCCAGTGATGATCAGTTACGGGGAGATCTATTCCACAGTTTGTGACCCTCTACACACGTACCGTCATTTCAGATCAGACGCCCACGGGATGCCAGACGGTCTTGGTCTCCAGGAACGCCGTCATCCGGGCGGTTCCGGGCTCGGCGGCCCAGTCGGCGCCGTCCGGGCGCAGGACGCGCTTGAGGTTCCCGGCGGCCTTGCCTTCGAGGTCCGGGACGTCCTCGGGCGCGGCGCCGGCGAGGTCGATGGCGTTGACGTCCATGTGGCTCGCCAGCCACGGCGCGATCTCCGTGCGGTGCCCGGTGAGGATGTTGACCACCCCGCCGGGCAGGTCGGACGTGGCGAGCACCTCGGCCAGCGTGATCGCCGGCAGCGGCGCCGGTTCCGACGCGACGACCACGGCGGTGTTGCCGGACACGATCGCGGGCGCCGCCACCGAGACCAGGCCGAGCAGCGGCGAGTCGGGCGCGACGACGGCGACGACACCGGTCGGTTCGGGCGTGGAGAAGTTGAAGAACGGCCCGGACACGGGATTGGCGGAACCGGCGACGGCGGCGAGCTTGTCGGCCCACCCCGCGTACCACACCCACCGGTCGACGGCCGCGTCCACCTCGGCGGCGGCCTGCGGTTTCGTCAGGCCCGTCCGGCGGAGCTCGTCCACGAACTGGTCGCGGCGCCCCTCCAGCATCTCGGCGACGCGGTAGAGGATCTGGGCGCGGTTGTAGGCGGTGCGGGACGACCAGCCGGGGAACGCCTTGCGCGCGGCTACGACGGCGTCGCGGGCGTCCTTGCGGGACGCCTGGGAGGCGTTGGCGGCGAAGCGGCCCTTGGCGTCGGTGACCACGTACGACCTGCCGGATTCGGATCGGGGGAACGCGCCGCCGATGAACAGCTTGTAGGTCTTGCGGACCGCGAGACGGCCGGTCCCTGCTTTTTCAGCCATTGAGGTACGCCTCCAGACCGTGGCGTCCGCCCTCGCGGCCGAACCCCGATACCTTGTAGCCGCCGAACGGCGACGCCGGGTCGAACTTGTTGAAGGTGTTGGCCCACACGACCCCGGCGCGCAGCCGCTGCGCCGTCCACAGGATCTGCGAGCCCTTCTCCGTCCAGATCCCGGCCGACAGCCCGTAGGGGGTGTTGTTGGCCTTGGTGACGGCCTCCTCCGGCGTCCGGAACGTCAGCACCGACAGGACCGGCCCGAAGATCTCCTCCCGCGCGATCCGGTGCGACTGGGCGACGCCCGTGAAGATCGTCGGCGCGAACCAGAAGCCCTGCGCGGGCAGGTCGCACGGCGGCGACCAGCGCGTCGCGCCCTCCTGCTCGCCCGCTGCGGAGATCTCCTTGATCTTCGCCAGCTGGGCGGCGGAGTTGATCGCGCCGACATCGGTGTTCTTGTCCAGCGGATCCCCGACCCGCAGCGTCGCCATCCGGGTCTTCAGGCGCTCCAGGACGTCCTCGGCGACCGACTCCTGGACGAGCAGCCGCGATCCCGCGCAGCACACGTGCCCCTGGTTGAAGAAGATCCCGTTCACGATGCCCTCGACGGCCTGGTCGAGTGCGGCGTCGTCGAACACGATGTTGGCGGCCTTGCCGCCGAGTTCGAGCGTCAGCTTCGTGTCCGTGCCGGCCACGGTGCGGGCGATCTGCCGTCCGACCTCGGTGGACCCGGTGAAGGCGATCTTGTCGATCCCCCGGTGCCGGACGAGGGCGCGGCCGGTCTCCCCCGCTCCGGTGATGATGTTGACGACGCCCGGCGGCAGCTCGGCCTGGCGGCAGATGTCGGCGAACAGCAGCGCGGTCAGCGGCGTGGTCTCGGCGGGCTTGAGCACGACGGTGTTGCCGCACGCCAGCGCCGGGGCGATCTTCCAGGCCAGCATGAGCAGCGGGAAGTTCCAGGGGATGACCTGCCCCGCGACGCCCAGCGGCCTGGGGTCGGCGCCGAACCCGGCGTGGCTCAGCTTGTCGGCCCACCCGGCGTAGTAGAAGAACCACGCCGCCACCAGCGGCACGTCCACGTCCCGCGACTCGCGGATCGGCTTGCCGTTGTCGATGGACTCCAGCACCGCCAGTTCCCGCGAGCGCTCCTGGATGATCCGGGCGATCCGGTACAGGTACTTGGCGCGTTCGCGGCCGGGCATCGGCCCCCACACCGTGTCGAACGCCGTCCGCGCGGCCGACACGGCACGGTCGACGTCCGCCTCGTCCGCGCACGCGATGTCGGCCAGCACGCTCTCGTCGGCCGGATTGATCGACTTGAACGGCTCGCCGTGACCGTCGGTGAACTCGCCGTTCACGAACAGCCCGTAGGAGGCGCGGATGTCGACGACCGCCCGCGACTCGGGCGCCGGCGCGTACTCGAAGACCGTGTTCTTGGATGCCATGGGTCAGTCCAACGTGAAGTAGTCGGGGCCGGAGTAGACGCCGGTGGCCATCTTGCGGCGCTGCATCAGCAGATCGTTCAGCACACTGGAGGCGCCCAGCCGGAACCACTCGGGCGTCAGCCAGTCCGGGCCTGCGGTCTCGTTGACCAGCACCAGGTACTTGATCGCGTCCTTGGTCGTCCGGATGCCGCCGGCCGGCTTGACGCCGACCTGCCGTCCGGTGGCCGCGCGGTAGTCGCGGACGGCCTCCAGCATCACCAGCGTCACCGGCGGCGTCGCCGCCGGCGACACCTTCCCCGTCGAGGTCTTGATGAAGTCGGCGCCGGCCCGCATCGCCAGCCAGGACGCCCGCCGGACGTTGTCGTAGGTGGCCAGCTCGCCCGTCTCCAGGATCACCTTCAGATGTGCGGAGCCGCACACGTCCTTGACCGCCGTGATCTCCTCGAAGACCTTGGCGTAGTCACCGGACAGGAACGCGCCCCGGTCGATCACCATGTCGATCTCGGCCGCGCCCGACGCCACCGCCGCCCGGGTGTCGGCGAGCTTCGCCTCCAGCGGCGCCCGCCCGGACGGGAACGACGTCGCCACGCTCGCGACCCCGACCCCCGTCCCCGCCAGGGACCGGACGGCGACGTCCACCAGATCCGAGTACACGCACACCGCGGCCACCCGCGGCACGGACGCGTCCGCCGGATCGGGGTGGGCGGCCTTGGCGCACAGCGCCCGCACCTTCCCCGGCGTGTCCGCGCCCTCCAGGGTGGTCAGATCCACCATCGAGATCGCGAGGTCGATCGCCTCGGCCTTCGCCGTCGTCTTGATGGATCTGGTGGCCAGCCGCGCGGCCCGCTCCTCGGCCCCCACCTGGTCCACGCCCGGCAGGCCGTGCAGGAAGGCGCGCAACTCGGCGGCGCTGTTCAGAGTCTCCGTTGACACGCCCTAAGCATCGCCGAACTACGCCCCGGGCACAAAACAGACAGTCAACGAAGCGGTGTCGTCGTCCAGCCGGGTGCCGACGAACGTCGCCGCGTAGTCGGGCGCCCCGCCGGGTTCCACGCGGACCGGCCGCCTCTTTTCGTCGTCTCCGTTGACAGCCGCTATAGCCACACATCTAAAGTACTAGCATCCTAGTTAAATGGAGGTGGCGGTGATCGAGTTCCATCTGGACGCCGGGTCGGGTGTGTCGCCGTACATGCAGCTCGTCCGGCAGGTGCGGCATGCGCTGCGGCTCGACCTGCTGCGGGTGGGCGATCAGCTGCCGACGGTCAAGGACGTGGTGGCACAGCTCGCGATCAACCCGAACACCGTGCTCAAGGCGTACCGGGAGCTTGAGCACGAGGGCCTCGTCGCACCGCGCCCCGGCGTCGGGACGTTCGTGACGCGCACGCTGGCGGGCGAATCGCTCGCCGCGCACGGCCCGCTGCGTCAAGACCTGAAGCGCTGGCTGGCCAAGGCGCGGCTGGCCGGGCTGGACGACGAGAGCATCGAGGCGCTGTTCATGACGACCTTTCGGTCCGCCAGTCAGGAGGACATAGCATGACCGCGGCCTTGCAGGCCCAGGGACTGGGCAAGAGATACGGGCAGCGGTGGGCGCTGTCCGACTGCACGCTCGACATTCCGGCGGGACGGGTCGTCGGGCTCGTCGGGCCGAACGGGGCGGGGAAGACGACCCTGCTGAACCTGGCGGTCGGCCAGCTCACACCGTCCTCAGGCAGCATCCAGGTGCTCGGCGGACGCCCGGCGAGCGGGCCGGAGCAACTCGCCAAGGTCGGGTACGTCGCGCAGGACACGCCCACCTACGCCGGGCTGAGCATCGCCGACCACCTCAAGCTCGGCGCGCGGCTCAACCCCCGGTGGGACGACGCACTCGCCCGCGACCGCATCGAGCGGCTCGGGCTCCACCCCGCGCAGCGGGCCGGGAAGCTGTCCGGCGGGCAGCGGGCCCAGCTGGCCCTCACCCTCGGCATCGCCAAGCGGCCCGCGCTGCTGATCCTGGACGAGCCGGTCGCCGCGCTCGATCCGCTGGCCCGCCGCGAGTTCCTGCAGGGCCTGCTGGAGGCCGCCGTCGAGCACTCGCTGAGCGTCGTCCTGTCGTCCCATCTGGTGTCGGACCTGGAACGGACCTGCGACTACCTCATCGTGCTCGTCGACTCGCGCGTCCGGGTGGCCGGGGGCGTCGACGACCTCCTCGCCGCCCACCACCGGCTGACCGGGCCGCGCCGCGACCCGGCGACGCTGCCGTCCGGCCAGGAGGTCGTGTCCGAGAGCCACACCGACCGGCAGAGCACCCTCATCGTCCGGACGGACGACCCGATCCACGACCCCGCGTGGACGGTCGGCCGGATCGGGCTGGAAGACCTCGTCCTGGCCTACATGGCACCGGCCCCGACCCGTCCCGCACTGGAGGCGATCCGATGATCTGGCTGACCTTCCGGCAGTTCCGCGTCCAGGGCGCGGTGGTGTTCGGCGGACTCGCGATCCTCGGCGCCGTCCTGGCGGTCACCGGGCCCGGTCTCTCCGACGACTACGACACCCGACTCGCGGCCTGCACCGCCCTCGGCGACTGCTCGAACTTCAACAGGCGGTTCTTCGTCGACCATGAGGTGTACTTCGGCGCGCTGGTCGCCATCGTGCTGTTCCTCCCGGCGCTCATCGGCATCTTCTGGGGTGCGCCGCTGATCACCCGTGAGCTTGAGAACGGAACGCACCGGCTGGTCTGGAACCAGAGCGTCTCCCGTACCCGGTGGCTGGCCGTCAAGCTCGGCCTCGTCGGCCTGGCCGCCGTGGCCGCCGCCGGGCTCGCCGTGTTCGCCGCGAGCTGGTGGTCCGGTCCTCTGGACAAGGCGCTGGCCGAGCGCACGCCGCGGATGGCGCCGCTGTTGTTCGACGCCCGGGGCATCACCCCGATCGGCTACGCGGCCTTCGCCTTCACGCTCGGGGTCACCGTCGGCGTCCTCGTGCGCCGGCTGCTGCCGACCATGGCGATCACGCTGGTCGTGTTCGTCGCCGTCCAGATCCTGATGCCGCTGTGGGTGCGCCCCCACCTCATCCCGCCGGTGAGCAAGACCGTCGCGATCGCGTCCGAGGGCCTTGAGCAGATGACGCTGAACGCGCCCCCGGACTCCCCTTCCGCGAAGATGCAGGTAGAGATGCAGGCGGAACCCGGGGCTTGGACGCTCTCGAACGAGACGATCGACGCGTCCGGCCGCACCGTCGACGCCATACCCGGTTCCGCGTTGGGCAGAGCGTGTGACCCGCCGGGCCCGGGGCCGGACGGCGAGCCGCCCCCGGGCCCGCCGCAGGCGTGCTTCGACAAGATCGCGCAGCTCGGCTACAAGCAGAAGGTGAGCTACCAGCCCGCCGACCGCTTCTGGCCGCTCCAGTGGGCCGAGACGGGAGTGTTCGCCGTCCTCACCCTCGGCCTGACGGGGCTCTGCTTCCACTGGACGCGCCGCCGCATCTCCTAGCCGCCGCGTCGGGGGTGCGGACCGCCCCGGCGGGAGGCGCTCACCTACGTCATCTCCGTCAGGGGGTGAGGGTGATCGTGCGCTGGATGCGTGCCGCCGTCTCGCGCATGCGGTGCGCCGACCTTTCGACCTTGGGGAGCTTGCCGGGGCGGCAGGAGATGGCGAGCGCGCCGACGACGCCGCCCGTGGCGTCGGTGACCGGGACGGCGGCGCAGGCGGTGCCGAGGGAGTACTCCTCGCGGTCGTACTGCAGGCCGCTCGGGGAGTCGAGGGAGCGGAACAGCCGTCCCGGGTCGGTGATGGTGTTCGGGGTCAGGTCGACGAGCGGGTGCCGGGACAGGTAGTCGCGCCGGTGCTCCTCGTCGAACTGGCTCAGCACGCACTTGCCGATGGCGGTGGCGTGCGCGGCGTCCTCGAAGCCGACCCACACGTCCACCCGGGGTGCGCGCGGGCCGTCGGCGATGTCGATGAGGCGGATCTCGTCGTCCACGTGCATGCTGAAGTAGGTCGCGACGCCCAGCTCGTCCCGCAGCGACGACAGGGTCGGGCGGATCCGGGCGAGGAGATGCTGTGTCCTGCTGAGCCCGTGCAGGGACTCGACCCGCTCGCCCAGCACCCAGGCACCGTCGGACAGGCGCGTCGCATAGCCCTCGTGGGCGAGGGTGCGCAGCAGGTGGTAGGCGGTGGCGAGGGGGAGCCGGGCTTCGCGGGCGAGCTGCTTGGCGGGCGCGCCGCTCGGATGCGACGCGACCACCTCCATGAGTCGCAGCGCACGCTGCACGGAGGCGATGAGAGTGGGCTTGCGTGTCTCATCCATTACGTACAGCGAACCCCTCTGGCCTGGTCCGGACAATGGCCTTTGGTGACGGTTCGGTCCATTGGATCACTTCCGCGGCCGGCCCGGGGAGGGTTTCCCGGTTCGGCCACGGGAAATGGCGATCACATGCATGGGACTACTCAGAAGTACAACCGGAGAGTAACTTCGAGGCAGCGGCACGTCGCATCCGAGGACCCGAGACCAGCGGATCCGAATCGGGGACGTGGGGGGCGTCCCCGCCCGAGGGAGGACGCATGAGCCAGAGCAGCCACGCGCACGTCGACGAGCGGACCGCCCGGAAGGTCGCCGAGGAGGCGCGCGAGACGGAATGGCGGCTGCCGAGCTTCGGCAAGCAGCTCTTCCTCGGCGACTTCCGACTCGACCTGATCCACCCGCATCCGCGCCCCGCCGGGGAGGCCCGGCGCAAGGGCGAGGAGTTCCTCGCGCGGCTCACCGAATTCTGCGCCACCAAGATCGACGCGGCACTCATCGAGCGGGAGTCGCGCATCTCGGACGACGTCATCGAAGGCCTGCGCGACCTCGGCGCGCTCGGCATGAAGATCCCGGAGAAGTACGGCGGGCTCGGGCTCAGCCAGCTGTACTACGGCCGGGCCCTGATGGTCGTCGGGTCGGTCAGCCCCGCCCTCGGCGCGCTGCTGTCGGCGCACCAGTCCATCGGCGTCCCGCAGCCGGTCAAGCTGTTCGGGACGCCGGAGCAGATCGACGAATGGCTGCCGCGCTGCGCCAAGCAGGTCAGCGCGTTTCTGCTCACCGAGCCCGACGTCGGCTCCGACCCGGCCCGGCTGCGCGCCACCGCCGTCCCCGACGGCGACGACTACGTCCTCAACGGCGTCAAGCTGTGGACGACCAACGGCGTCATCGCCGACCTCGTCGTCGTCATGGCGCGCGTCCCGAAGGCGGAGGGGCGCCGAGGCGGCATCTCCGCGTTCGTCGTGGACATGTCCACGCCCGGCATCACCGTGGAGAACCGCAACGCGTTCATGGGGCTGCGCGGCATCGAGAACGGCGTCACGCGGTTCCACGACGTCCGCGTCCCGAAGGCGAACCTCATCGGCAAGGAGGGCGCCGGCCTGAAGGTCGCGCTGACCACGCTCAACACCGGGCGGCTGTCGCTGCCCGCGATCTGCGCGGCGAGCGGCAAATGGGCCGCCAGGATCGCGCGGGAATGGTCGAAGGAGCGGGTGCAGTGGGGCCGGCCCGTCGGCGAGCACGAGGCCGTGTCCCGCAAGATCGCGTTCATCGCGGCGACGGCGTACGCGATGGAGGCCATGCTCGACCTGTCCAGCCAGCTCGCCGACGACGAGCGCAACGACATCCGCATCGAGGCGGCGCTGGCCAAGCTGTGGTCGTCGGAGATGGCGTGCCGGGCCGCCGACGAACTGATCCAGGTCCGCGGCGGCCGCGGCTACGAGACGGCCGAGTCGCTCGCGGCGCGCGGCGAACGCGGGGTGCCCGCCGAGCAGGTCCTCCGCGACCTGCGCATCAACCGGATCTTCGAGGGCTCCACCGAGATCATGCATCTGCTGATCGCCCGCGAGGCGGTGGACGCGCACCTGTCGGTCGCCGGCGACATCATCGACCCGGACGCGTCCACCGGGCAGAAGGCGCGGGCGGCGGCGAAGGCGGGCGGGTTCTACGCGCGGTGGCTGCCGACGCTCGTCACCGGGGCCGGGCAGCGCCCGAAGTCCTACGCCGAGTTCGGGGCGCTGGCCAAGCACCTGCGGTACGTCGAGAGGGCGTCCCGCAAGCTGGCCCGTTCGATCTTCTACGCGGCCGGGCGCTGGCAGGGCGGCCTGGAGCAGCGGCAGGGCTTCCTCGGCCGGATGGTCGACATCGGCGCCGAGCTGTACGCGATGAGCGCGGTGTGCGTCCGCGCGCACGCCGACGCGTCGGCCGACGGCCCGCTCGGCAGCGCCGGCCGGGACGGCGAGGGCCCGGCGACGGCGCCCGGCGCGTCGGCGGTGCTGCTCGCGGACGCGTTCTGCCGGCAGTCGCGCGTCCGCGTCGACGAACTGTTCGACGGCCTGTGGCGCAACACCGACGCGACGGACGTGAAACTCGCGCGGGCCGTCCTCGCGGGCGACTTCGCCTGGGTGGAGGAAGGCGTCCTCGACCCGTCCATTCCGGGGCCGTGGATCGCGCCGTCCGAACCGGGTGCGAGCGAGCGGGAGGACGTCCACCGCACCATCGGCTGACCAGTGAGAACGCGCCGGGGCGGTGGGCCGGACGCCTGCCGCGCCCATGCCGTGCGCCGCGCTGCGCGCATGCCGTGCGGCGCGCGGTGTTCGGGCACTGCCGGGCGCCCGGCGCCCGCGGCTGGGTAGACTGGCCCGATCTTCGCGCCTGAGATCGGACCGTCCCGAGCGGATCAGGTCATCCGGTCCGGCGAACGAGAATCCGAGCGCCAACGCACAGCGCCAACGCACCCAGCGAGCGGGAAGTATGCAGTCACCTGGTCAGAAGAAGTCCATCGCAGGCACCCTCCTCAACCTTGTCGGCAGCCGGCAGAAGCGGCCCGCCGGCCCGGCCGCCGCGCCCGCCGCGGGTGACGACGCGGGCGGGGACGTCGTCCAGCCCGCCGCCGGGGAAGGGGCACTGGAGAACCATCTGGGCGGGGACGAGGCCCGCAACTACCGCAAGTACGAGTACGAGACCGTCGCCCCGCACGTCGGGCGGTCCATGCTGGAGGTCGGCTCGGGTCTCGGGCACTTCTCCGAGCAGTTCGCCGGACGCCTCGACTACCTCGTCGTCAGCGACAACGACCCGTACTGCGTCGGTGAGCTGCGCAAGCGCTACGACGGCGACGGCGACGTCGAGGTCATCGACCTGGCGCTGCCCGCCGAGATCGAGATCCGCCGCAAGGTCGACACGGTCGTGATGATGAACGTCCTGGAGCACATCAAGGACGACGTCCAGGCGCTGCGCGACCTCGCCTCCGTCACCGAGCCCGGCGGACGGATCGTCATCTGGGTGCCCGGCTACATGCAGCTGTACGGGGACTTCGACCGCAAGGTCGGGCACGTCACCCGGTACACCCCGGCGACGCTGGAGGCGTCCGTCCGCGAGGCCGGGCTCGTCCCCGAGGTGCTCAAGCCGATCAACTTCCTCGGCGGGATCGCCTGGTGGTTCGCGGTCCGCCGCGGCGGCGCCGGCTACCCCGACCCGAAGCTCGTCAAGATCTACGACCGGACGGTCGTGCCGCTCACCCGCACCATCGAACGCGTGGTCAAGCCGCCGTTCGGGCAGACGGTGTTCTGCGTCGCCCGCGTCCCCCGCTGACACGGCCGGGTCCCGGGCGGGACGCGGCCGAAGCCGTTGACGAGGCCGTGAGAACGAGGACGCCGACGGGGACGGGTCACGGAACGTGGCCCGTCCCCGTCGCTTTTTTCCTGTCCCCGGCATCGGTATGTCCTCCGGTACGCCGCGGCCCTTCGGCAGGACACTGGGCATTGGCCGGAGCGGTCACGGGCCGCCTCTCCTGGCGGAGAAGCACCGCCTGCTTCCGCGGACCGGGTGCGTGAAGGCCGGCCACGAAGTTCCCGTGTGGTCCGACGGTTCGGGGGCGGGGGTCCTGCGGAGGGGAGATCCCCGCCACCGAATCACATCACGGACGCGGCGCCCCGTCCGTTCCGGGCGGTGTCACGTCCGGCGGTGTCACGTCCGGCGGGTGCGGCGAAGAGCGCCAGGCGGTGCGCGGTCGCGGCGGCCTCGCCCCGGCTCGCCACGTCCAGCTTCCCGAGGATGTTGGAGACGTGCACGCTGGCCGTCTTCGCCGAGATGAACAGCGCCTCGGCGATGTCGCGGTTGCTGCGGCCCTCCGCGACCAGGCGCAGCACCTCGTACTCGCGCGGCGTCAGCCCGAGCGGCGCGGACGTCTCGCCGCCGCGCGGGGTGCGGGTGCGGCGCAGCAGGTCCGCGACGCGCTCGCCGAGCGGGGCGGCGCCGAGGCCGCCCGCCAGCTCCGCCGCCGTCCGCAGCCGGGACGCCGCCGCATCGTGGTCGCCGCACGCCAGCGCGGCCTCCGCAGCGTGGAACAGCGCACGCGCCCGGTAGTACGGGTTGCCTAGCGCCTCCCACGCCGCCGCGGACTCCTCCCAGGCGGCCAGGTCGAGAACGCCTCGGGCGCGGGCCAGTTCGGCGCTGAACGTGAGGCAGTGCGCCCGCTGGAGCGGGCCCTTCACGTCGAGGCCGGCGGCGCGTTCCTCGATCCGCCGCAGGTCGCCCGCGGCGGCGGGGCCGAGCTCCGCGCAGACCGACGCGCCGGTGACCAGCGCCGGCCAGGCGTAGCGGGCGTCGTCGGGCAGGCCCGCGTGGTCGAGGACGGGACGCACCGCGTCCAGGGCCTCCTCGGCGTGTCCTTCGGCGAGTGCCACGTTCGCCTCAAGCCAGAGCGTGGCGAAGTAGTCCTGCGTCTTCAGCCACTTCATCTTGAGGTTCATGATGTCGCGGGACGTGACCAGCCGCTCCTTGGCGGTGTCCAGGTCCCCGCGCGACAGCGCCATCCAGCCGGACAGGACGAGCAGCGACGTGCGGGTCGTGACCGCGGGGTCCTGCTCCATGGCGCGGTTCAGCACGGTGACGGCCTCGTCCCACCGGCCGAGCGAGACGAGCGGCTCGGCCCGGTTGATGGACAGGAACGTGCCCTGGGTGCGGGCCACGCCGTGCTCGCGGGCGAGTTCGATGCCGCGTCCGGCGACGGCGGCGGCTTCCTCGTGCCGGCCGGCGCCCTCCAGGAAATGCGTCTTGATCACGTAGTAGCGGAGCAGGACCCGGTGGTCGCCGCAGCTCTCGGCCGTCCGCCCGACCTCGGTGATTCCGGTCTCGTTCTCGTAGTCGACGTCGGCGCAGAACTGTGTGATCAGCGCCTCCGTCTCGGTGACGGGGTCGCCGAGCGCCCGCGCGACGGCCAGGGACTCGGCCGCGACCTTGCGGGCCTCACCGATGTCGGTGGTGAGGCGGACGTAGTTCCCCAGCGTGGCCAGTGCCCGCGCGCGCAGGGCGGTCGGCGGGTCGGGCGGCAGCAGCGCCACCGCGGCCCGCAGGTCCTCGACGAAGCCCGGGCGCGCCATCTGATTGCGCATGCGGCCGCGCAGCTCCAGCAGTACCGCCGCGCGGGCCGGGTCGAGCGGACCCGCCCCGGCTTCGGCTCCGGCCTCGGCTTCGCGGAGGGCCGCGGTGACGAGCTTGATGCCGCGGTCGAACTCGCCGGCCTCGTCGGCGGCGGACGCGGCCTTCTCCAGGACCGTGACGTGGTCGGCGCCGATGCGTTCCGCCGCGTCCGGAACCCGGTCCCACATTTCGAGGACGCGCGACAGCATCGTCAGGCACTCGGCGTAGGCGAGGGCCTTGCGTGCGTGGGCGGCGGCCCGCCAGGACGCGACCAGCGCCCACGTACTGTCGTGGGCCGCCTGCCAGTGGTGGCTCAGCTCGACCCAGAGCCGCCCGGGCGGGACGAGCGACGGGTCGTCCTCCAGGGCTTCGGCATAGCGCCGGTGCAGCCGCGTGTGCTCGCCCGGCAGCAGGTCGTCGTGGACGGCCTCGCGGATCAGGGCATGCCGGAACGCGTAGCCGTCGCCGTCCACGACCAGCACGTTGGCGGCGACGGCGGGGCGCAGCACCCGGGTCAGGGCGGAGTCTCCGAGCCCGGTGACGGTGGCCAGCAGCGCGTGGTCGATGCGGGTGCCGCCGCCGCTGGCGTCCCGCAGGACGTCCTGCGTCTCCTCGGGGAGCCGCTGCACCCCGGCCAGCAGCAGATCGCGCAGCGACTCGGGAAGCTCGCACGCCATCGTGCCGTCGTCGTCGAGCAGGGCCTCGATGAACAGCGGGTTGCCCTCGCTGCGGGCGGCGACCCGCTCGACGAGGCCCGGCGGGACCTGGCGGTGCTCGTCCCCGAGAATCTCGGCCACGAGCGCGGCCACGTCGGCGCGGGACAGCGGTGCGATCTCCAGCCGCCGGACGCGCTCGACCCGCTCCAGCCCGGCGAGCAGCGGACGCAGCGGATGGGTGCGGTGCAGTTCGTCCGACCGGTACGTGACGACGATCAGCACCGGCGCGACGCCGAGGTTGCGGATCAGGAAGGCCAGCAGGTCGCGGGTGGAGCGGTCGGCCCAGTGGGCGTCCTCGATGACCAGCACGACCGGGCCGCGTTCGGCGAGCCGCTCCAGCAGCGTCAGCATGACCTCGAACAGCCGTGCGCGCTCCTCACCGGAGGCGGCGTCGGACTCCGGCTCCCCGAACTCGGGCAGCAGCCGGGCGAGGCCGCCGGTGTCACCGCGCGGGACGAGCCCGGCGACGCCGTCGATGCCGATGTCGCGGACGAGCCCGCGGAGAACGGTCGTGAACGGCGCGAAGGGCAGGCCGTCGGAGCCGAGCTCAAGGCAGCCGCCGGTGAGGACGGTGGCGTGCCCACCGCCGCTCGCGCCTTCCACGGACCGGGTGAACTCGCGGATCAGGCGGGTCTTGCCGAGCCCGGCGTCACCGCCGAGCAGTACGGCCCCGGGTGCCCCGGCGAGCGCGTCCTCCAGTTCGCCCAACTCGGCCGACCGGCCGACCAGGAGGGCACTCATCACACGTGGGCTCACGTCACAAGCATGCCACCCGGATCGGACATTCCCACCTGAATTTCAGTCCGTGAGACGCCGCCGCGAGCGTCCTGCGCGTGATGATTCCGTGACCTGAACCACAGCGAATACACACTGCGGGGGTCGCGAGTGTGTATTGTGTGGCCCATGGCGAGACTCAACATCACGCTCCCCGATGAGCTTGCCGCCACGCTGCAGGGGCTCGCCGAGGAGAAGAAGATCGCCTCGGTGTCCGGGTTCCTGGCTGACGGGGCGCGGCTCAAGCTGGCCTTCCTGCGGGACGCGTCCACCATCGACGACCTGTTCGGCCCGCCGAGTCCGGACGAGCAGGCCATGGTGGACAGGCTCGTCGAACGTGGCGTCCCGGACCGCCGGGACGTCGCGTGATCACCGGTCACGTCTTCGACGCGACCGCTCTCCTGGACCTCGCCACCGGCAAGACGATCTATGTCCGCGCCCGGCTGCGCGCCTCCATCGCCCAGCACGCCACGATCGTCATCCCCGCGACGTCGCTGGCGCGTGCCTGGCAGCTCGTCCCCGACCACGGCCGCGCCGTCCTCGAACGGCTGCCGGGCATGCAGGTCGTGCACGTGGACGACCTCGACGACGTGATCGCCCAGCAGACCGGGCTGCTCGTCACCACGATCCCCACCCTCGGGATGGACGCGGCGCAGGCCGCCTGGTCCGCGCGCTGGCGGCGCTGGCCGCTGATCACCGCGGAACCCGAGGTGTACGAGAGCGTGCCGGGTGTCAGGGTCGAGCAGATACCGTGACCGACACCGAGCGTCCGGACATCGGGATGCGCGTGCTCGGATTCATCCTGCTCGGCTGCGGCGTCCTGGCCGTCGGCCGGGCCGCGACCGGCATCGGTGACTGGCGTTCGGCGGTGCTGTGGGCCGGCATGGGCGTTCCGCTGCTGCTCGGCGGGCTGCTCTCCAACGGGTGGTTCGCCGACCTGTGCGGAGCCCTCGCATGGACGCTGCCCGCCACCATCCTGTTCGCCGGAGTCGTCCTGCTCGTCGACCCCGACTACGCCACCCGCCTGGACGGCCCCAAGAACCGGATGGACGCCGGCTGGCAGTCCTACGGCCTCGGTGTGCTGTTCCTGTTCCTCGGAGCCGCCGGAGTCGCCGGGTGGGCGTTCGCCGTCAAGAGGGCCCTGACCCGCCGCCGCACCTAGCCCCGCTGCGGGCGCGGACTCGCACCGGGCGGCGGGTCAGTGGGTCAGTTCCAGTTCCAGTTGTTCGCTCGCCGGTTCCGGGGGCGGCGGCGGGGAGGACGGGACGGCGGGGCGGCCCCGGCCCGGCCACCACCAGTTGGCGTGGCCGAGCAGGCTCATCAGCGCCGGGACGAGGACGAGCCGGACGATCGTGGCGTCGACCGCGACGGCGACCGCGAGGCCGAGGGCCATCATCTTGACCATCGGGTCGGGCTGCGGGACGAAGCTGGCGAACACAAAGATCATGATGAGCGCGGCCGAGGTGATGAGCCGGGCGGTGGCCCCGATCCCGATCACGACGGACTCGTGCGGGTCGCCCGTCCGCTCGTACTCCTCCTTGATCCGCGACAGCAGGAACACCTCGTAGTCCATGGACAGCCCGAAGATCAGCGCGAACATGAACAGGGGGATGAACGACATGATCGGGATGGCCTGGTCGAGGCCGAGCAGGTTGATGCCCCAGCCCCACTGGAAGACGGCCGTGACGACGCCGAAGGAGGCGCCGATCGACAGCAGGTTCATCAGCGCCGCCTTCACCGGGACGACGATCGACCGGAAGGCGATGACGAGGAGCAGCAGCGCGACGCCCACGACCGCGACGACGACCGTCAGCATGCGGTCCCCGACCGTCTCGGCCAGGTCGATGATCGCGGGGTTCTCGCCGCCGAGGTAGATCTCCGCGTCCGGATGCGCGTCCCGCACCTCGGGGATCTCCACGCTCCGCAACCGGTGGACGAGATCGGTGGTCGTCTCGGCATGGGGCGCGTCCCGCGGTGTGACCCGCAGGATCGCGGTCGTCCCGGTCACGACGGGTTCGCCGACGAAGACGACGCCGGGCGCCTCGGACAGGGCCCGCCTCAACTCCTGCGCGACGAGGACCGCGCGCTCGTCGGGCTTCTTGCTCGTGTCGGGTGCGCCCTTGGGCCGGGACTGCTCGGTGGGCGACGGGTTCGGTGCGGGGACCGCGGGCCCGGTGAGACCGGCCAGGCCTTGCATCCCGTCGACCGTGGGCACCGCCCGTTTCGGTTTGTCGCGCTTCTCCTCCCCGGGCATCTTCGCGACGACCACGAACGGGCCGTAGTGCCCGGCGCCGAACTCCTCCGCGACGATGTCGTAGGCCTGCCGGGTCTCCATCTCCGGCGAGGCCATGCTGTCGGCCATCACACCGAACCGCAGGCTGAGCGTGGGGACGGACAGCGCCAGCAGGACGAGGGCCGCGACGATCGCGTAGGGCCAGGCATGCCGGTCGACATGCCGTCCCCACCTCATCCAGCGCTGCGAACTGCGGTCCGGGCGGACGCGGGGCAGCTTGTACCGGTCGATGCGCTCCCCCAGCGACCCCAGGATGGCGGGCAGCAGGGTCAGCGCGGCGACGACCATGATGGCGACCGCGAGGGCGGTGGTGAGCCCGATCCGCCCGACGAACGCGATCCCGGACAGGAACAGCCCGCAGATCGCGAACACGACGGTGCCGCCGGCGAAGACGACGGCGTGCCCCGAGTGGGCCATGGCGCGTCCGACCGCGGTCTCGACGTCGTCGCCCTCGGCGAGCTGCTGCCGGTAGCGGGTGACGATGAACAGCGCGTAGTCGATTCCGGCGCCGATGCCGAGCATCGCCGCGACCATCGGCGCGGTCGGCGCGATCTGGAACAGCGACGCCAGGAAATGGATCAGCGAGTACGAGACGGCCAGGGCGCAGAGCGACACCAGGATCGGGATGCCCGCCGCGAAGTACGACCCGAACGCCAGCAGCAGCACGCCCATCGCCAGGAAGATCCCGACGCCCTCCTGCGGGCCGCCCTTCGGCTGGTTGAGGATCATCGCGACGATGCCGCCGAACTTCACGTCCAGCCCGGCCATCCGCGCGGGTGCGACGGCCTGGTTCAGCTCGTCGAGGTCGGCCCCGCTGACGTCGCTCATCGTCCCGGTGAAGTTGAGCCGGACGACGACCGCGTCGTCGGACTTCAACCCGCCCATGCCCTGGACGTAGGGGTTCTCGGTGAACGCGACCCGGTCGAGCTTCGAGATGTTGTCGATCGACTCGCCGATGGTGAGCGCGGCGCGCCAGTCGCCCGGGGTGGCCTGGCGGGTCTCGTGGAAGACGACGGTCGCGGTCGGGCCGGTCATCGCCGGGAAGTCCTGGGCGAGCGTGTCGATGGCCCGCTGGGTCTCGGTGCCGGGCAGCGTGCTCTGCTGGCTGAACATGCCGCCGTGCATGAGGCCGAGGACGCCGGCGCCGAGCATCACGACGAACCACAGTTCGAAGACGGCGCGGCGCCGCCGCACGCAGAGCCGCCCGAGCGCCTCCAGGGAACGCGCGATCCTTCCCGGGTCGCCCGACCGTCCCGCCGTCCCGTCGGAGGGGCCCGTACCGCCCTCAGAAAACCGCGCCATGTTCGCAGAAAACACCCATCGCTGCAGTTTTGCAATAGATGCAACTTTGCAGTCATGGTAATGTCCATCACATGGACGGCAGTGCCGATGCGAACGGCGGTCAGGACGCCGCGCGGACGAGCCTGCGGGAGCGCAAGAAACGCCGCACCCGCCAGGCCATCGCGAACGCCGCGCTCCACCTGTTCGCCGAGCGCGGCTACGAGGAGACGACGATCGCCGAGATCGCCGCCGCGGCCGACGTGTCCCCCCGCACGTTCTTCAGCTACTTCCCGTCCAAGGAGGACGTGGTCTTCGCCGAGATCGACGAGCGTCTCGCCGAAGTGTCCGAACAACTGCGCCGCACCCCCGGCGAGACGCCCATGGAGACGATCCGGCGCAGCGTCATGGACGTCCTGGAGGCGCTCGTCTCCGAACACGGCGAGTACGGGGCCGTCCAGATCGCCCTGATCATGGAACGTCCCGGCCTGCAGGCGCGGGGGCTCCAGCGCATGATGGACACGCAGGAGCAGATCGAGGCGCTGCTGCGCGACCTGTGCCCGGGCATCGCGGAGATCGACGCCGTCGCCGCGTCCGGCGTGGCGATCGGCGGCATGCAGGCGGTCGTCGCGCACTGCCGCCGCGAAGGCTACGACCCGCTCTCGATGCGCAAGGCCCTGGACCGCGCCGTGGACATCGTCGAACACGGCCTGGTCTCGGTCGAGGCGCTGACCCGCCCGTCCCCCTGACCGCCGGGCACCGGCCGGCGGAGGCGCCCGCCGCCCGGTGCCCGGTCCGGCACCCGGCCCGCGGCCGGACCCGGCTAGTCCTCGACCCTGATGCGGAGGCGGCGGAAGCCGCGGCCCTTGTTCTCGACCTTCGCGACCGTGATCCGGCCGATCTGCTTGGTGGAGCCGACGTGGGTACCGCCGTCGGCCTGGGTGTCGAGGCCGACGATGTCGACGATGCGGACGTCCTGGACCTCCGGCGGGACGAGGTTCGTCGCCGTCCGGATGATGTCGGGGATCTCGAACGCCTCGGCGCGCGGCAGCGTCCTGATGTCGATGCGGCGGTCGGCCTGGACCTCGGCGTTGCAGGCGTCCTCGACGGCCTGCTTGAACCCGGCCGGGACCTCGCGCAGGTCGAAGTCCATGCGTGCGGCCAGCGGCTCCATGTTGCCGCCAGTGACGAGGCAGCCGTAATCGCGGAACACCACGCCGCACAGGAGGTGCAGGCCGGAGTGGGTGCGCATCAGCGCGGTGCGGCGATCGTCCTCGACGGCTCCCCGCACGACGGTGCCGACCGGCGGGACCGGGTCGTCCTCCACCGGGATCAGCACCAGGTCATCGCCCTTGCGCACCCCGGCGATCCGCGTCTGCACGCCCTGCCAGAGCAGCACCCCGTGGTCCGGCGGCTGCCCGCCGCCGCCCGGATAGAACGCCGACCGGTCGAGGACGATCCCGTCCGGGCCGGCGTCGAGGACGACGGCCTCCCATTCGCGGAGCGCCTGGTCGTCCAGTTCCAGCCGGGTCGTGCGTCCGTGAACGTCGCTGCTCATGCGCTCACTCTAGAGATCACCAGGGACCGTAGGGGCCCGATCGGGAGTCGCCGCGGCCGTTCTTCTTCTTGTACGGGGCGACCGCCGGGCGGACGTCGGCCAGGTAGACGGCGGCGGCGATGAACGCCGCGACCGGCAGGATGCCGATCAGCAGGGCGATCGGGCTGGCCCCCAGCGCGGCGGGCGCCACCGCGTAGGCGAAGCCCACGACGACCGCGACGATCAAGACGATCATCCACATCTTCTTGCGCCACTTGCCGGCCGCGGAGTACGCGCCCTCGGGGACGGTCAGCGAGTCGACCAGCGCCCACGCCTCCATCACGAACGCGATGATCAGCAGCAGCCAGAAGAAGTAGTCCAGCACATTGAAGCCCGACATCGGCGATCAGCGCTCCTGCTCGTCTCGGACGGCGACTCCACGTCGCGCACACGGGGTGTCTGACTACCCCAACCCTATGCGCGCCGTCCAGTGCGAACCGGTAGCCCGCCCTCACCGGCGAAGACGAAGCCGCCTCTGGGAAGACGAAAGAACCCGGCCGGGTGTTCCCCGGCCGGGTTCGCAACCGGCGCTCAGGCGCCGCTCTTCTTCGTGGTGGACCGCGCCTGCGCGGGCTTGCGCGGCTGCGCGGTGCGGGCCCGCGCGGCGGGCTTCGCCTCGGCCTCGGTGATCTCGGCGACGTCGACGGCCTCGCGGTGCACGACCTTCTTGCCGCGCTCGGCGAGCCCGTCGATGAACTCGAACGCCCGGGTGCCGAAATGCGTCGCGTAGGCGACGGCGGCACCGGGCAGGTCCTTGGCGTCGACGCGCTCCTGGTACCTGGTGACCTCGCCGCGGTAGCGGTCCACGGTGTCGCGGACCTGCCCGCGGTACCGGTCGACCTGCTCGCGGACCTCACCCTGGTACTTCGTCACCTGCTCGGGGACCTCGCGGATCTTCTCCACCGCGAAGTCACCGGCGCCGGCCACGGCGTACAGGGCCTTGTTCTCTCGGAGATTGCTGGCCAGCGTCATCCGACCTCTTCCCTTCCGTCTTGCTCTGGCATGGCTCGTACTTGCATGTCGTGCAGCGGCATGGCTCGTTCGGGCGCCGCGTTCTCAGGCACCGCGTCGTCATGCCCGGTGTGCTCTGCCGGGAACACGCCGGCCGCCTCGTTCTCCTTGAGGAACGAGGCGTAGATGTCGAGCAGGACCTGCTTCTGCCGCTCTGTGAGGAGCAGGTCGTCCCGGACGGCGGCCTGCACGTCCGTGTCGGCCTCGCGGTCTTCGAGGATTCCGGCCTGCACGTACAGCACCTCGGCGGAGATCCGCAGCCCCTTCGCGATCTGCTGCAGTATCTCCGCGCTCGGCTTGCGCAGCCCACGCTCGATCTGGCTCAGGTACGGGTTGGATATCCCGGACACGTCCGCGAGCTGACGCAGCGAGATCTTCGCCCGCGTCCGCTGCTCACGGATGTACTCCCCGATGGAGCCGACCTTCGAACTTGCCATGTCTCCACCTTGCGTCATGGTGCTTGCAATTGCAAGCACGGTAGCTAGCACTCGCCCGTGAGTCCGCTCACACGCGTCCGCCGGGCGCCGGGCGGAGACGCGCGGGCATGCGGAGACGTTGCCGGTCCGGGACCGCGGGTCAGCTGACCTTGGAGGACGGGACCGTCCAGGTGTTGCAGACGGCCAGGCGGCTTCCCTCGAAGCCGGTGATGACCCACCCCGCGTAGTGCCGTCCCGAGCCGTGGTCGCGCTTCTCGGGCGGCAGCCGCTCGTCGCCGCGGCCCCGGACGTCCCGGATCATCGCGTTGACCTGCTCCTGCGTCATCGGGAGCGTGACCCGCTCGGTGCCGAGGAACGCGCCGGCGAAGCACTGCGCCTGCAACTCGATGCGCCGGCTCGCCTCGTTGCGCTCGCCGATGTCGCCGGTGTCCATCAGCCGGTCCCCGTAGAGCAGGATCCCGGCGCGGTCCTGGACGTGGTGGCCGTACTCGTGCGCGATCACCCGCGCGAACACCGAGTAGTGGGACAGCGGCTCGCCGCCCGAGGTCTGCACGACGTGCCGGACCCCCACGTACATCGTGTTGTTGGCCGGGCAGTAGAACGCGGACGCCCCCGGCGCCGGGTAGGTGCCGCACGGGCTGCGTCCCGGCTCCGACCAGTACACGCGGTCGGGGGTGTCGAACGGGATCCCGGCCTTGCCGAACTGCTTGGACCACGAGACGTCCAGGCAGTCGCTCAGCACGTTCATGAAGCGGCGCATGGACGTGTCGCTCGGCTGGATGCCCGGCACCCGGCAGCTCACCGGCGTCAGCGCGCCCGTCATGTAGAGCTTGCTGTCCTCGGCCTTCTCGCGCGCGGTCGTCGGCGTGCCGCCGCCGCCGGACGCGGCGGGCGGACGGGTGCCGGCGACACCGTCGGGCCCGCTGAGCACCGCCAGCCCGAGGATCGCGAGGACGGCCAGGGACGTGAGAGCACCGAAGATGCCCGCGATCGTCCCGCCGGCACTGCGCCGCGGCGGCGGACGCATCGGCACATACCTGTACTGATGCGGCGGACCAGGCTGTCGGCCGGGCGGGCCGTAGGGCGGCGGCCCGTACGCGGGCGGGCCATATCCGGGCACGCCTGAGGGACCGTATCCGGGACGGCCGTACGGCGGCGCCGGCGGCCGCTGCGGAGGCGGCGGAGGGTACTGACCAGCCATAGCAGGAAATCATCGCACGCATTGGCGATACCATTTGCCGCCATGTCTGCTCTTGTGGGGTTGTTCCGGATGCGGTCGGTCGTCGTCGTGTTGTCGGCCCTGTCGCTTCTGCCGGTGTTGACCTGCACATCCGCGGCCGCGTCGGAGGTCGCGCAGGCGCCGGCGGCCGTGCGGGAGCGGGCCGCGCAGGAGCGGGTGCTGAAGGACCAGGCCGTCCTCACCGCGGGGCAGGGCGGCGTGATCCGGGTGAAGGAGACGATCGTCTACCGGTTCGCCGGCCACCGGGGCTTCGAGCGGACGTTCCCGACGCGGAGCCACGAAAGCCTGACCGAGGACCGCGTCCACACGCTGTCGAACCTGCGGGCGAGCAGCCCCGACGGCGGCCCTGCGACGGTCACCTCGTCCGTCGAGGACACCCGGACGACCGTCACGGTGACCGGCGGCAAGGAGCTGACCGGCGACCACACGGTCGTCCTGGAGTACGAGGTTCGCGGCGCGATCACGCGGATGGGGCAGGCGGAGGAGCTGCGCTGGCCGGTCATCGGCGGCTGGCAGGTCCCGGTGGACGACGCGCGCGCGACCGTGGACGCCGGCGCGCCGATCCGCAGCGTCAACTGCTTCACCGGGCCGATCGGCAGCACCATCGGCTGCACGCAGTACTACATGAACCACACGCACACGCAGGGCGTCTACGCGCAGAAGGGCATGCTGCCGGGCGAGTACCTCACGGTCGTCGCGGGCCTCCCGGCGGGCACGACCGGCGGGCAGGCCATCTACGAGCGGCGCCACACGGTCGCGACGGCGTTCTCCGTCAACGCCGTCACCGGCGCCGCGCTGGTGGGGCTGCTGGTGCTGCTCGGCGGCGGCCTCGCGGCCCTGTACCTGCTGCGGGGACGCGACGCCCGGGTCGTGGGCAGGAAGGCCGCCGAGGGCGACCACGCGCCCGTCTCCGGGACGGAGTTCGAGCCGCCGGACGGAGTGCGCCCCGGGCAGATCGGCACGCTGATCGACGAGCAGGCCGACGTGATCGACGTGACCGCGACGATCGTCGACCTCGCGGTCCGCGGCTACCTGCTGATCGAGGAGGAGGACCGGGCCCTGACCGGCCGCCTCGACTGGACGCTGCGCCGGCTGGACCGTCCCGTCGTCGACCTGCTGCCCTACGAGCGGATCCTGCTGGACGCGCTGCTGACCGCCCCGGACGGCACCGGACGCGACGCGGTCAGGCTGTCGGAACTCGGCGGGACGTTCGCCACGAAACTCGCCCAGGTGCGGTCCGCGATGTACGACGACGTGGTAAAGCAGGGCTGGTTCGCGCGCCGCCCCGACACCGTCCGGTCCCGGTGGACGGTCGGGGGGATCCTCGTCACCGTCCTCGGCGTCGCCGGTACCGTCGCGCTGGCGCTCACCACCGAATGGGCCCTCGCCGGGCTCGCGCTGATCATCGCGGGTGCGGCGCTGGCGTACGGCGGCCAGTACATGCCCGCCAAGACGGCGCGGGGCGCGACCGTCCTCGCGCACACCATCGGCTTCCGCGCGTTCCTGGAGCGCGGCGCCGTCCCGGACGGCGACGAGGCGGCGGCCCGGCAGCGGATCGCGCTGTTCTCGCGGTTCCTGCCGTACGCGGTCGTGTTCGACACCGTCCCGAAGTGGGCCGAGACGGTGAAGGACGCGGGTGAGCGGGCCGAGGGCGCGGACAACCTCTACTGGTACGAGGGCCCGGCCGAATGGGACCTGTCGAAGTTCGCCGAGTCGATGCGCACGTTCACCCTCGCCACCTCGGGTTCGATCTCCCAGTCGCGCGGCATCTGACGGGCCGCGCCCGGCGGGGCCCGTCTGACGGCCCGGCATGGGCGGACCCGCGGTGACCGCCGGGAGGGGTCTCGGCGATCACCGCGGGCTCGGACGACGCCCGCCGGGTGGGGTGCGGGGCATCGGTGCCGGCTCCGGCGGGCGTCGCGTTCCGGTGCTTCGCGGGGGTCATCGATGTCCGCGCAGGCGCCTCTTGCCCGGTGCGCGCCTCCTCCCCTTCTCGTGTTTCCTGCCGCGACCGCTGCGCGCGGCGGCCTGCGACTCGCCCTCGCGGGCTTCCCGGGCCTCGCGTTCACGTTCGTCCTCGATGTGCCGCATGACCTGCCGGTGGGTCACCGACGGGGCCGGGTCGCGGCGCGTGCGCTGGGACGGGCTGCCCAGGATGACGCCGCCCTGGACGGGCCCACGATGCGGCAGGCCGGTGCCTCCGCCCCGGGGACGCCGCGGTTTGCGGGAGGTCATCAGCGTCATCGTGATCCAGGCGGCGAGCGCGAAGAAGAGGGCGATCGGGCCGACGATGAAGAAGGCGGTGTCGCCCAGGTTGTCGGGGGCGCTGGCGAGCATGGTGACACCTCCTCGACGTCGCCTTTACCCGACGTCAGGGGCTTAACCGTCCGGTTGCGCCGTAAGATGTCTGACGTCTTACTCAAGGGGGTTTCGGTGGGTTTGAGTCCCGTGGCCGGAGGGTCGACCGTCGACGCCGTGCTCGACCAGCTCCAGGCGCAGGTCAGCGACGGCTCCTGGCCGGTCGGCGAACGCATCCCGGCCGAGCACGACCTGGCCGCGCAGCTCGGCGTGAGCCGTCCCGCCGTCCGCGAGGCGATCCGGGCGCTGACGCACGTCGGGGTGCTGGAGGTGCGGCGCGGGGACGGGACGTACGTCCGCAGCTCCACCGACCCGCGTCCGCTGCTGCGGCGGGTGGCCCGCGCGTCCATCCGGGACTTCTTCGAGGTGCAGCTCGCCTACGACGTCCAGGCGGCGCGCCTCGCCGCACGGCGCCGCACCGAGGCCGACCTCGCGCGGCTGGAGGACCTCCTGCGCGCCCGCGACGAGGCCACCGAGGCGGACGCGTTCGGCGCCGCCGACGCGGCCTTCCACCTGGGCGTCGCGGAGGCGTCCCGCAACCCCGTGCTGATCGAGGCGATGCGCTTCTTCATCGACCGGCTGCGCGAGTCGATCCGCGACATCAGGCTCGACCGCGAGGTCCCCGAGGCCGGTCCCGCGGCCCACCGCGCCGTCCTGGACGCGATCGCGGCGGGCGACCCGGGCGGCGCGGCGTGGGCGGCCGCCGCGGTCGTCGAGCCGACCCTCGCCGTCCTGGAGACCCTCGCCGCGCGTGACGGGGTGGATCGGTGACGGGGCGGCGGGCCGGGCTCGCCGGTTCGCTGCTGATGATCGTCCTGGTGGCGGTCAACCTGCGGCCGGCGATCGCGGCGATCGGGCCGGTGCTGACCGAGATCAGCGGCGAGTTCCGGCTGTCGGGGGCGGCGGCGGGCGCGCTGACGACGCTGCCGCTGGTGTTCTTCGGCTCCTACGGGCTGATCGCGGCGTTCCTGCGCCGTGCCCCGCGCGGCGAGACGCTCCTGGTCAGCGCGATGGCGCTGCTCGTCGCGGGGATGCTGCTGCGTCTGCTGGACGCGCCGTTCCCGCTGTTCGCCGGATCGCTGGTCGCCGGTATCGCGATCAGCATCGGCAACATCGCGATGCCCGGGATCATCAAGCGGGACCATCCGTCCAGGATCACCACGGTGACGGCCGTCTACACCGTCGCCGTGACGGCCGGCGCGTCGATCTCGTCCGGGCTCGTCGTGCCGGTGGAGCACATCTTCGACTCCACGTGGCGGCTGCCGCTGGGCCTGCTGGTGGTCCCGGCGGCGCTCGCCGGGCTGCTGTGGGTGCCGAGGGCGCGCCGGGCGGCGCACGCGGCGCGGTCGGCGCCGCCCGCCGCCGCCCCGCGCGGAGTGGCGGCGCAGGTGTGGCGGTCCGGCCTGGCCTGGCACGTCACGGTGTTCATGGGCCTGCAGTCGCTGCTGGCGTACGTCGTTCTCGGCTGGCTCCCCACGATCTGCCAGGACCGCGGGATGGACGAGGCGCCCGCCGGATACGTGCTGGCCCTGTCGGCGGCGATACAGGCGGTGGGGTCGCTGACCGTCCCGGTGCTCGCCAGGCGGACACGTGACCAGCGTCCCCTGGTCCTCACGACGGCGACGCTGGGCGCCGTGGGGTTCATCGGCGTCACCTGGGCACCGATCGAGTCGGTGTGGGTCTGGGCGGTCGTGCTCGGGCTCGGGCAGGGCATCGGGTTCGCCACGGCGCTGTCGTTCATCGGACTGCGCGCCCACAACGCGCACGTCGCGGCGCAACTGTCCGGGATGGCGCAGGGCATCGGCTACCTCATCGCGGCGCTCGGCCCGCTCGCCGTCGGAGCGCTGAACGACGCCACCGGCGGGTGGAGCGTTCCAGTGGCCGGTGTGCTGGTCGTCTGCGCCGTCATGACGGTGCCCGGCCTGGCGGCGGGACGCAACCGCTCGGTGGGAGCGCCCGCCGAACCCCCTGGAGCGGTTAACTCGGCAAATAGCGGACACATCCCCAAGTGACCCGTGCGAGGCCGATACACCGCGCTGGAGGTGGACCGAAATGCTCGCCACGATCCTGGCTGAACCGACCCTGGCCGAAACGGCTCCGACCGGCCACTGGATGTGGGCATGGATCATCCCGGTGGTGGCCGTGGCGGCGCTGGTCGCCCGGCTCTTCATGACGGTCTCGGCGTCGTCCCGGAAGATCCACCCGGATCGCAGAAACGACCAGGACAACCACCGCGGCATGGAGCAGGGCGGCCTGTACACCTACCGGCCCGGCATGTTCTCCCACAGCTACCCGCCGGCGAAGGAGTCGCAGGCCGAGGAGTTCCGGCGCGACAACCCGCAGCCCGGACGGGAACCGAGGAACCCGTGGCCGGACGGCGTCCTGTACGAGCAGACCGTCTTCAAGGAAGAGTTCGAGGAGCTCAAGCCGAGCGGATCGACGGCCGTCAACCCCCCGCGGCGGTGAAGGCGCCGGGGGTCGGGCGGATGGCGCCCACGACGGCGTCACCGCCGCGAACCTCGACCACCGACAACTCGTCCAGCGCCGCCCCGTCGACGCCGCCGTCCGTTCCACCGCCGCCGTCACCGCCTTCCTGAACGCCCAGGGCGCGCAGCAGCGCGACCGTGACGGGCGTCCGGGCCCGCATCGCCCCGTCGTCGATCTTGACGGCGCCGGCCCGTCCGTCGGCGAGCGCGAACGCGTCCACGCCCTCCGCGCCGCACTTGACCAGCAGGCCGGGGACGGCGTCCATGAGCCGCCGCTCCTCGCGCCGCGTACCGGACGTCCACTGCGGGTGCGTGCGCATCGCGTCGGCCACGCGCCGTTCGGGCGTGCCCGGCGCGGCCACGACGAGCCCGCGGAACGCCCGTGCGACCCCTTCCGTGGAAACGGCGAACAGCGGTGCGCCGCAGCCGTCGACCCCGACCGCCGTGACCGGCTCCCCCGCGAGTTCCCCGACCGTCTCCCGGACGGCGAGCTGCAGCGGATGATCGGCGTCCAGGTACGACTCCACCGGCCAGCCGACGGTGACGCAGGTGGCGAGCATCGCGGCGTGCTTGCCCGAGCAGTTCATGCGCAGCCGCGACGCCCCGCCGCCGGACCGCGCGACGTCCTGCTGCGTCGCCGGGTCGAGCGGCCAGCTCTCGGGGCAGCGCAGGTCGGCGGAGCCCAGCCCGGCCCCGGCGAGGATCTTCTCCACCCCTTCGAGGTGGAAGTCCTCGCCCGAGTGGCTGCCGGCGGCGAGCGCGAGGAGCTCCCCGTCCAGGTCGAGCCCGGATCGCAGCATCGCGACCGCCTGCATCGGCTTGTTCGCCGAGCGCGGGAAGACCGGCACACCGGGGTCGCCGGCCCGGACGGCGACCGCCCCGCCGGCGGTGAGCCCGACCGCCGCGCCGCGATGCCGGGACTCCACGAACCCCGACCGTTGCACCTCGACCAGCACAGGATTGATCATGCCTGCGTCTTCCCCGGTCAACGGGGCTTGATGCCTAGCAGCGCGCGGGCGTCCGCGGACGTCATCGGGGGGCGCTGCGCCAGCTCGGCGGCCCGCGCGGCCCGTTCCACGAGCTGGACGTTCGCCGTCACCGGCCGCCCCTTCGCGAACGTGACCGTGTCCTCCATGCCGACCCGCAGGTGCCCGCCCGCCGACAGCGCGGCGAACAGCACCGGCAGGGACGTCCGGCCGATGCCGGTCGCCGACCACGTCGCCCCGTCCGGGAGGGCCTCGACGGCCGCGACGAGCGTCCGCGCGTCCCCCGGCATGCCGCCGGGCACTCCCATGACGAGGTCGCAGTGGACGTGCCCGCCGTAAGGGAGCCCGTGCTCGTCCAGCAGCCGGCGCAGCGCCGCGACCTGGCCGAGGTCGAACAACTCGAACTCCGGGACGACCTCCATCGCCTGTGTGCGCTCGTAGAGCTCCACCATGAACGGCCACGGATTCATGAACACGTCGTCGCCGAAGTTGACCGTCCCGCAGGTCAGCGAGCACATGTCGGGCTCGGCGTCCAGGACGCGCAGCCTGTCCTCGTAAGGGTCGGTGACGGCGCCGCCCGTGGACAGCTGGACGATCAGTCCCGTGCTCTCCCGCAGCGCCCGCACGGTGTCCCGCAGCCGGGACGGGTCGAGCGTGGGCCGCGCGTCGTCGTCGCGGATGTGCACGTGGATCACGGCCGCGCCGGCGGCCTCGCACTCCTTGGCCGTCTGAACCAGTTCCTCAAGGGTGACGGGCAGGGCCGGAACGTCCGCCTTGGCGGACTCCGCGCCGGTGGGCGCCACCGTGATGAGCGTCGTTGCTCCCATAGGCGGCAGAATGCATGGTCATGCGTGCCGTAGTCCAGAGGGTGAGCCAGGCCAGCGTGTCCGTGGACGGACGCGTCGTGGGCGCGATCGACGGGCCGGGCCTGATGGTCCTCGTCGGCGTGACCCATGACGACGACCCCGGAAAGGCCCGCAGGCTGGCCTCGAAGCTGTGGGGGCTGCGGATCCTGCAGGACGAGAAGTCATGCTCCGACGTGAACGCGCCGCTCCTCGTGGTGAGCCAATTCACCCTCTACGGCGACGCGCGGAAGGGCCGCCGCCCGACCTGGACGGCCGCCGCCCCCGGCCCCGTCGCGGAACCGCTGGTCGACGCGGTCGTCCACGAACTGAGGACCCTCGGCGCCAAGGTCGAGACCGGCGAGTTCGGCGCCAACATGAAGGTCTCCCTCGTCAACGACGGCCCCATCACCCTGATCGTGGACGTCTGACGCCCGTCAGGCGGACAGCGCGCGCAGCACGAGACAGGCCACCGCCAGCAGCAGCATCAGCGCCGGGGTGCCCGCGTGCCGCAGATCGTGATGGCGGGCGTGCGCGACCAGCGCCAGGACGAAGTAGGCGCCGAGACATGCGGCCGCCGCGATGCCGATCGGGGGCCATACGAGCCCGGCCGACAGCCCGGCGGCGCCCGCCACCAGAACGCCCGCCATGGCGGGCAGCCGACGCGCGGGGACGCCCACTCGCGCGTAGGAGGCGACGACGTCCGGCTTCCCGGTCAGCTTCATCGCCGCGGAGAACACCAGCAGGGCGGCGAGAAGCGCGGCCACCGGCAGGAGTGCGAGGAACACTAGCTTCCCGCCTCTCGTCCGGCCGACGGCCGCGCCAGCGCCCAGATGTCGGCGACGGGGCCGAGGTGGCGCAGCTTGTCGGGATTGGTGATCGACCGGACGACCTCGATCCGGTCGCCGGGCACCTCCAGGGACCAGATGTTCACCACCCGGTCCCCGGCGTCGCGGATGACGGCGCCCGGCTGCCGGTTGATCTCGCGGGGTTCGAGGCGCAGCCCGAGCCGCGCGATCCGCCGTCCCAGTCCGGCGATCATGCGGGACACGTCGCCGGCCCCGACGATCGGCCGGGCCCACTGGGGCGCCTTGCCGCCGCCGTCGCCGTGCAGCCGCACGTCGGCGGCCAGCAGGCCGGCCAGCCCGGCGACGTCGCCGCGGGTGACCGCGTCGAAGAACCTCGACGCCAGGGCGGCGCGCTGGTCATGCGACGGCTCGAAGCGGGGCGTGGCCGCGGCCATGTGCCCCCGTGCCCGCCGGGCGATCTGCCGGCAGTTCGCCGCCGTCGTGCCCACCACACCGGCGATCTCGTCGAACGGGTAGCCGAACACCTCGTGGAGGATGAAGACGGCGCGCTGCACCGGGCCGAGTCTTTCCAGGACCAGCAGCGCGGCCATCGACAGCGTGTCGGCATAGTCGACGGCGTCCGCGGGGTCCGCCACGTACCAGCCCGGGACGTCGGTGAGGAGCGGCTCGGGCAGCCACTCGCCGACATAGACCTCGCGGCGCGCCCGCGCCGACCGCAGTTCGTCGATCGCCAGCCTGGTGACCACCGCGGACAGGTACGCCTTGGCGGACTTCGGGCGGACGCCGCGTTCCAGAGCCGCGTGGTAGCGCAACCAGGCCTCCTGCACGACGTCCTCGGCGTCGCCGACACTGCCGAGGAGCCGGTAGGCGATCGAGCGGAGCAGCGGTCTGAGCTCCTCGAACCCTTCCGGTTCCGCGGCGCCCGCCGTGCCGGGCACGATGCCGTCCCTCGCCACGTCCGCCGCGTTCCCGGCCGCCGCGTTCCTGTCGGCCGCGTTCCTGTCGGCCGCGTTCCTGTCGGCCGCGTTCCTGTCGGCCGCGTTCCTTTCGGCCACGTCCGAGCGCATCAGCGGGCCGCCCTCTCCGCGGACTCGGTGAGGGCCTCACGGAAGCCCACCCGCCAGCTCGACCAGCGCGGCCGCCACCCCAGCTCCCGCTGGGCGCGCGCGTTCGACGAGCCCCGCGCCGTCGTCATCATGTTCACGGCGACCTCGCCGGCGGCCGCCCGCCCGAGCCACCGCGGCAGCCGCAGCGGCGGCTTGGCCCCGAGGCAGCCGGCCATGTGCGGGAGCCACTCCGAGACCCTCGCCGGCTCGTCGTCGACGATGTTGAAGAGCCCTCCGGCGCCCTGCTCGATGGCGGCCAGCGTGGCCGTGGCCGCGTCGTCGACATGCACCCAGGACGTCATGCCGGCGCCGTCCCCGACGATGGGGAACCGGCGCTTCCGCACCATGTCGACCATGGCGTCGGAGGCACCCGGCCCGTAGAGGGCGCCGTAGCGGAGGACGGTTCCGGCCATCGGGGCCCGGCACACCGCGTCCTCGAGGTACTGGATCGCTTCGAGGCTCTTGCGCTGCGCCGCCGCCGGGTCCGCGTCCAGGGGATCGTCCTCCGTCTTGATCCATTCGCCGGTACGGGCGTTGGGCCAGCCGGTGTAGCTCTGCGCCACCACCTGGCCCACTCCGACGGCCTGCGCCGCGGTGAGCAGGTGGTCGGTGCCCTCCGTCCGGAGCCGGTTGGTGAGGTCGAACCAGCGGTCGAAGTGCTTGAGGTCCTGCTTCCCGGCGAGCGCCGTCATCTGGTGGACGATCACGTCCGGTGCCGCGGCCGCCACCGCCTCCCCGACGGCGGCGGCGTCAAGGCCGTCGAGGACGACCGGACGCGCGCCCAGCGCCTTCAGCGCGGGCGCCTTGGTCTCGCTGGTCGTGGTGGCGGTGACCCGGTGTTCGTGCGCCGCCAGCAGCGCGGTCAGCCGGTGACCGATCACACCCGAAGCGCCTGCGATGAGCACGTGCATGGTCACACCTCTGCGGAGTCGGTGAGCGTTCTGTCACCTCCGAGACGAGACAGGCGGCCGGTTACGTGACACTTCCGGCCTCGGTGCGCGGAGCCGCGGGGAGGGCGCGGGGAGGCCGTCAGCGGAAGCCGTAGATCATGGCGACGAGTGTGGCGGTCGTGCCGAGGGCGGCGAGGAGGATGAGGGAGCGGTCGACGGGGGTGAGGCGGCCGCGCACGTCCGGGGAGTGGACGACGACTCCGGTCTCGGTGCCGGCCTCCTCGTCCTTCTTCTGGAACGGGTTGCGCAGCCCGGCGAGCCGCCACAGCGCGTCGTTCTTCAGCCGCTGGTGGCCGGGGCCGCAGGCGAACAACCGGCCCCGGACGCGTTTCGTGCAGGGATGCCCCTGCCGTTTCAGGACCCGGCACAGCGTCGGGACGAGCAGGAACTCGTACAGGCACCACGTCAGCAGGCCGAGCAGCGCGACCCGCCATGACCGGATCCACCAGGCCGTCCCGGCGAACGCGGCGAACAGCGCCCACCACAGCAGCGCGGACTCCCTGCGGGGGAGCCGCCGGGCGCCCTTCCTGGCCGCCGGCGGCTCCTCTTTCCCCAGGTTCGGCACCATCGGCAGGAATCCACCTTCCCCGGGCGGCGGCCGGTTAGAAATCGTCCTATCAGACGATATTGCCCCCGGGGTCGGCGATCTACCCGTGTTTCGCGGGCCGCCTGCGGAGCTCGATCTGCGCGTTCGCCCCGGTGTCCGGCGACACGATGACCTCCTGCGCCGCCGCGACGCCGCCCGCGAGCAGCTCCGCGTCCACCGGGACGTTCCGCTTGACCAGCGCGAGCGCGACCGGCCCCAGCTCGTGATGCCGCGCCGCCGACCCGACGAACCCGATCGTCCTGCCGCCCGGGATCTCCACCGGGTCACCCGGCGCGGGCAGCCGGTCGACGCTGCCGTCCAGGTGCAGGAACACCAGGCGGCGCGGCGGCCGCCCGAGATTGTGGACGCGGGCGACCGTCTCCTGCCCCCGGTAGCAGCCCTTGTTCAGGTGGACGGCGGTCTCCACGTACCCCGCCTCGTGCGGGATCGTCCGGTGGTCGGTGTCGACGCCCGACCTGGGGCGGTGCTCGGCGATCCGGAGCGCCTCGTACGCCCACATCCCCGCCGGGCGGAGCCCCTCCGGGAACTCGCCGCGAGGGACGATGCGGGTGACGGTGCCGGCGACGTCCGGCCAGGCGAGCCCGTCCGGTTCACCGGGGCCGGTGACCACGTCGTAGGCGTCGGACACGTCCTCGACCTCGACGCGGAGCATGAACCGCATCCGGTCGAGGAACTCCGCCAGCGGCGCCGCGGCCCCGGGCTCCACGTGGGCCCAGACGGCCTCGCCGTCGTCGACCACGAAAAGATGATGTTCGATGTGCCCGTTGGGGCCGAGCAGCAGCGCCTCGGTCGGCTCGAACGGCTTCAGCCCGTCCAGGTGCTGGCTCAGCAGGCTGTGCAGCCAGCTCAGCCGGTCCGGTCCGGAGACCTTGACCACGCCCCGGTTGCTCCGGTCGACGAAGGCCGTCCCGTCCACCAGGGCGCGTTGTTCCTGCGAGGGCTCCCCGTAGTGCGCGGCGACCTCCTGGTCGGGCGCGTCGGCGGCGACGGCTCCGGGCGTCTGCAACAGCGGGCTCTTCATGGTGACCAGGCTACGTCGCGCGGCAGTCCTTGCACCGCCCGTAGACCGTGAGGTGGTGCACGTCGGTCTCGAAGCCGAAGTCGCGCTCCAGGACGTCCGCCAGACCCGACGCCGCGCGGGGGTCGACGTCCTCCACGTTGTGGCAGCCGCGGCACACCAGGTGGATGTGCTCGGCCTCGGCGGCCAGATGGTAGTTCGGCGGCCCGTGCCCGAGATGCGCGTGCTTGACCAGCCCGAGCTCTTCGAGCAGCTCGAGCGTCCGGTACACGGTGGAGATGTTCACGCCGCCGGCGGTCCGCTGCACCTCGGTGCAGATCTCCTCGGGGGTCCCGTGCTCCAGGCTGGTGACCGCCTCAAGGACCAGCTGGCGCTGGGGGGTGACGCGGTACCCCTTCGCCCGCAACTCCTCCTGCCACGACTCGACCATGTACCGAGTCTAGAACCCGTCCCCGCGTTCCGATCCCGGGCAGGGCGCCCGGTCCGGGAAATCCCGCTTGCCTCGCCGCGCGGCGCTCGCATAGCGTGCGAGTACGCGCGAAAGGAGGTGGTCCAGGAAATGATCGATTCTAGGGCTCGCGAGGTGGCTGTCCGCTAGTCGCCGTTCCGCCTCGGCGCCACCGCCCCCGGCGGTGGCAACCGGTCGCGACGGTGACCGGCGAATTCCAGGCAGTTACCCGGTCCCCGGACCGATGGACCCGTCCTGTCCATCGCCCGCCATAAGCGGGAAGGTCCGGGGATCGTTCATGTCCGGGGGGACGCGGCGGGCCGCCCTCGCCGTGGGGAGTGTCAGGCGACCCGCTTGAGCTGGGCCGACAGGTGGGACTGGAGCTTGTGGCCCACCGCCGCCATGTCGTAGGCCCAGCCGAGGTCCTCGCCGATCATGCCGTAGAGGCGGTGCCCGGCCGTCACCTCCTTGGCCGACTCCGTGCGGGCGATGACGTCCGTCTCCAGCTCCACCCGGCTGAACGCGACGTTGCCGACGTAGATCTCGACGATGCCCGTCGGGTGCGCCAGCGTGACCTCCACCCCGTTGTCGGGACGCGGCCTCCAGTAGCCCGTCTCGGTGGCCAGCCGGCGCCCGAGCGTGCCGTCCTCCTCGATCAGCCAGGTCCGGCTCGAGTAGATGAGGAACGGCTTCCCGATATGGGTGAAGGACAGTTCCTGCCCGAAGTTGAACGACTCGATCGTGGGATAGCCGCCGACACCGGCGCCCTCCCAGGTGCCGAGGAGGAACGCCAGCGGCTCAAGGTCGGGGTGCAGCTCAGGATCCATGGACACCGAGCGTAGCGGCGCACGCGCCTCCGCGTCGTCCCGTGTGCGGTCTCTCCGGCGCCGCCCTGCTCTCCGTGCTCGGCTACCTGGACTGAGACGCGCGCCGCCGGCGTCTACTTGAGCCGTCCGAGGCGGATCGCCAGGAGGACGGCGGCGACCGCCATGAGCCCGAGGGCGAGGACGAGAATCCCCGCGTTCACCATCCCACCCATACCGCGAGATGGTACGCGGGACGCCGGGACTAGAGTGCGACTATGGCGAGACCACTGGTCATCAAGGTGACGGCGGGCGCGGACGCTCCCGAGCGCTGCAACCAGGCGTTCACGGTGGCCGCCGCCGCGGCGGCGAGCGGCGTGCCCGTCTCGCTGTGGCTGACCGGCGAGTCCGCGTGGTTCTCCCTGCCGGGGCGGGCCGCCGGATTCTCGCTACCCCACGCCACTCCCCTGGACGACCTCCTGACCGTGGTCCTCACCGCCGGGCGCGTCACGCTCTGCACCCAGTGCGCGGCCCGCCGCGACATCGGACCCGACGACGTCCTGCCCGGCATCCGCATCGCCGGGGCGCCCACCTTCGTCGAGGAGATCACCATGGACGACGTCCAGGCGCTCGTCTACTGAAGGGCGCTCGTCCGCCGACGTCACCGGCATCGCCGATGCCGCCGATGTCACCGGCGTCCTGCGGACGGACGCGGCACCGAGGGCGAGGCCCGCCGTGGCGGCGCCGCCGAGGCCGAGCATGAGGTCCCCGATGGTGTCGCGGTAGATGGACACGCTCTCCGGGGTGTCGAGGATGAAGACGCCGTACTCGAAGAACTCCCAGAGGATCGCGGCGACGGCGCCCATGCCGGCGCAGCACAGCGCCAGCGTCCACGGCCCTGCACCGCCCCAGCGCCGGAGGGCCAGGCCGCCGGCGGTGCAGAGCAGCGCCCAGTTCCCGAAGTGGCAGGCGTCGTCGAACCACGTCACGGTGTCGTACAGGTCGGCGGCGTTGCCGGCGACGTCGATGAGGAACGGCGCCGTCACGAGAAGGTCGAGGTCCCACGGGAACGCCCTCCCCCGCCCGCGCAACGCCCAGATCAGGGTGACGACCATGACGGCGGCCGGATAGGCGGCCACACGGGCGCCCATCGCCTTGTCCGCGAACCGGTCCCACTCGGGGAACACGACGGCGAGCGCGAGGAGGACCGCCAGGGCGGCCTTGGCGGCAAGGGCGAGGGGACGCCAGCGCGAAGTATCCATGCCCGCAGCCTCGCCGCCCGGGACGCACCGCACATCGGCGCAGGTACTCAAATGCACCTGAGTGACTCGGCGCGGGCGGACGCGGGAACCGACGGTAGAAGCGCCTCAGAACGGATATAGGAGAGCCGACGTCCCGTACGACTGGAGCCACCGGATGGTCGAAATATCCGCATGGGCGTGGGGCGCGACGATCGCTTTGATCATCGCGCTCTTCGCCCTTGACCTCGTTGCCGCCGTCCGGCGCCCGCACGCGGTCGGCATCAAGGAGGCGACCTTCTGGTCGATCTTCTACATCGCCGTCGCGCTGCTGTTCGGCCTGGCCGTCTGGGCCTTCGCCGGGTCCACCGCGGGCACGGAGTACTACTCCGGCTACATCGTCGAGAAGAGCCTGTCGGTCGACAACCTCTTCGTGTTCGTGATCATCATGGCGCGGTTCGAGGTCCCCGACGAGTATCAGCAGAAGACGCTGCTGTTCGGCATCGCGGCCGCGCTGGTCCTGCGCGCCATCCTCATCGCGATCGGCGGCGCGGCGATCAGCCTGTTCTCCTTCACCTTCCTGATCTTCGGCCTGGTGCTGATCTGGACGGCGATCCAGCTCATCCGGCACCGCAACGAGGAACCCGACGTCGAGGACACGTTCCTCGTCCGCCGCGCCCGCAAGCTGTTCCCGCTGAGCGACGACTACCACGGCGGCCGGATGCTCGCCCACGAGAACGGCAAGCGCGTCGCGACACCCCTGCTGCTGGTGTTCGTCGCCATCGGCAGCACCGACCTCCTGTTCGCCCTGGACTCCATCCCCGCCGTGTACGGCATCACCCAGAGCGCGTTCCTCGTCTTCGCCGCCAACGCGTTCGCCCTCCTCGGCCTGCGCGCCCTCTACTTCCTCATCGAGGGGCTGCTGGAACGCCTGGTCTACCTGACGATCGGCCTCTCGGCGATCCTCATCTTCATCGGCGTCAAGCTGATCCTGCAGTTCCTGCACGAGGACGTCTCCGACACGATCCCCGAGATCCCGACGACGCTCTCGCTGGTCGTCATCCTGCTGATCCTGGTCGTCACGACCGTCGCCAGCCTGGTCCGCGTCCGCGCCCACCCGGAGGAGAAGGCCAAGCCCGGTTCCCTCCGCAAACGCAAGAAGCAGGAGGAGGAGCAGCCCGCCTCCCGCTGACCCCGGCCGGGTCGGCGACCGCCGACCCCGCCGGCCGGGCCGCCCACCACCATGCGGGCGCGGCGGAGCCGCCGGGGCGCGGCCTCTCTCCGGTCAGCCCATGCTCTTGGCGCCGTCCAGGGACTCCCGGATGATGTCGGCGTGCCCGGCGTGCTGGGCCGTCTCGGCGATGATGTGCAGGAGCGCCCGGCGGGCCGACCAGTCCGTGTCCTCGAACCACGGCGCCTTCGGCAGCGGCTGGGTCGCGTCCAGATCGGGCAGGGCGGCGACCAGTTCGTCGGTGCGGCGGGCGACCTCGGCGTAGGCGTCCAGCACGCCGGTCACCGTCTCGCCGGGCAGCATCCGGAACTCGTCGGCGCGCCGGGCGAAGTCCTCCTCGGTCATGTCGTCGAAGTTCCCCATCGCGGACGGGCCGTCCACGATGAAGTTCGCCCAACTCCGCTCGACCGAGGCGACGTGCTTGATGAGGCCGCCCAGGCACAGCTCACTGGCCGTCGGCCGCAGCCCGGCCTGCTCGTCGGTGAGGTCGCGGACGGTGAAGCGCAGAAAATGGCGGTGCTTGGCCAGCATCGCCAGCAGGTCGGCGCGTTCGCCGGTGACGGGCACCCCGGTGATCGGGTCGTCGGCGATCATTGGTCTCCACCTTCGGTCGGTTCGTTCTCGGTCGGACGACCATCACGCTAGGGGCCTTAGCGGCCACATCCTGACCTGAGTCGGCGGGGACCCGACCATGCCCTCCGAAGCCGTGATCCGTGTGACGGCCGCCACAATAAATGCGGGTGTGGAAAACTCCGGCTCCACCGCAGCCCCGGGACGATCCATTTGCAGTCCCGTGGCAGACTATGTCGATGTTCGTGAGGTCACCCGAGATCGCGGAGAACCAGAAGACCCGGGATCCCTTTTTTGATAACGCCCGGTTCCTCGCGGTGGTCCTGGTCGTCATCGGGCACACGGTGACCCTGCTTCCGCCGACCAATGCGACACACCCGGCGGTACTGCTGCTGCAGACCTTCCGGATGCCTTTGCTGATCATCGTGACCGGCCACCTGGCGCGCAACTTCGTCCTCACCGACGAGAAGGTGCGCGGCCTGATCACGCGGATCGCCCTGCCGTACGTGGTCTTTGAAACGCTCTACTCCCTGTACGCGTGGCATACCGGTGTAGCCGAATTCAAAATGCAGTTCTTTCTGCCGACCTATCTGATGTGGTTTCTCATGTCGGTGATGATCTGGCGCCTGACCGTTCCGTTCTGGCGGAACGTCCGGTGGCCCCTGGCGATCGCCGTGGCGCTCAGCATCCTCTCCTACACCCACGCAATGCCCCACGAACTCACGCTCCGCCGCGTTTTCTCCCTGCTCCCATTCTTTGTTCTGGGAGTATGTTCGGAGCGGAAGCACTTCCAGTTCCTGAAGAAACCCGCATCGGCCGCCGTCGGCGTCCTGGTACTGGCCGGTGGGATCACCTTCTACTACACCGGCGGGCGGTACGTCCCCGAGTACTGGACCTACTGGGACAGGGGCTACGCATGGCTGGACGTCGGACTGTTCCCGGGAGTGCTCATCCACATCGGCGTGCTGCTGCTCGCCACGGCCCTCGCCGTCGCGGTGCTGACTCTCGTCCCCCGCCGGCGGACCTGGTTCACGGCATTCGGCGCCAAGACCATGTACGCCTACCTGCTGCACGGCTTCGGCACGATGACGATCGTCCACTTCGGTCTGCACGAGACCGCTTTCATGCAGACCATTCCCGGGATGCTCATCAGCGCCGCCGGCGCCGCCGTGGTGGCCACCCTCCTGTGCACGCCGCCCGTCACCAAGGTCACCCGCGGGCTCATCGAGCCGAAGGCGACCTGGCTTTTCCCCTCCGCCGCCCCGCCTCCCGGCACCTCAACGACGAAGCCGGTGCAACCGGCCAGACCGGATCGGAACACCCCTCCCGCCGGTACGCCACCGACCGATGTCGTCCCGGCCGGAACCGAACGACAATCCGTGTCTTCGCCGTCGTAGGCGACCGGTCTTCGGCAGCGGTGTGCGGGGTTACACCGAGGCGTTGACCATGGCGGGCTCGAGCGGGGGCGGAGCCTGGGGGGCGAGCAGCCGCTCCATCAGTACGTGCAGGTGCGCGCGGAAGGCTTCGACGGCCGCCGGGTCGTCGGCCATTCTCATCCCCCGGGTGCGGTTGAACAGCCCCGAGCCCAGGAAGCCGTGCACGCACCAGACCATGGTGCCGAGCAGGCAGTAGGTGTCGACGTCCGGGGGCACCAGGTCCCTGATCCTGCGGGCGACGAGCTGGAAGAGGGGCCGCACGTAGCGGTCCTCGAGCTCGGAGATGTCGGCGGCGTCGGCGACCGAGCGCTGTGTCCACAGCGCACGGTTCCGCGGGTTCGCCACATGGAAGTCCAGGTAGGCGTCCGCGATCTCGTGGACGGCCGCCTGCCCGGGGCCGGCGCGCGACACGGCCGCGTCCAGCATCCCCCGCTCCGCTTCGAAGGCCTGGCGCATGACCTCCATGTAGAGCGCGCGTTTGTCCCCGGCGACCTCGACGATCGTCGAAATACTAACGCCCAGAGAGTCGGCGATGAGCTGCAGGGAAGTTCCGTCGTAGCCGAGCTCCCCGAACAGCCTGGTGGCGCAGTCGATGACGCGCTGATGTGCGATGACGTTCGGCATTCCGCCACGCTATGCGGAGAATGGTCGGACAGAACATGCTTTTGGCGGCGAAAGCGTTCAAATTGGGGCAAATTTTTGATCGATCCAAGGTAACCCTTCCGCGCGGCGCCGTTTAAAGCCCTGCGGCCGGGGCCGATCCGGACGAGTCCGGCCAGGCGTCCCCGCCCTGCGCCCCTCACCGGCCAGACTCTCTCGGGTACCGTTTCACGGGCCGGATCGCCGGTTGAGGAGGGTTCTCGGTATGACCACGCCCGTCTGCGTCGTCCTTGGCGCCGGTCCCGGTCTGGGACTCGGTGTCGCCCGCCGCTTCGCCGTCGAGGGCTATTTCGCGGTGCTGGCCGCGCGAACGGCCGAACAGGCCGAATCGCTGGCCGCGCCCCTCCTCGACGAGGGCCACGGCGCGGAAGGCGTGGGCGTGGACCTGACCGATTCCGAGGACGTCACCGGCGTGATCCGCGGGATCGGCGAACGCCACGGCCGGATCGACGTCCTGCATTTCAACCCGAGCGTGTGGCGCGAGAAGGATCCGCTGCACCTCAGCGTGCCCGAACTGCTTGAGGACGTCGCTCTCGGGGCCGGTGCCCTGCTCCCCGCCGTCCAGGCGGCTCGGCCGTTCATGCCGACCGGCGCCCGCCTGCTGGTCACCGGGTCCGCCGCGGCGGACACGCCGTGGCATGGCGCCGCGTCGCTGGGCGTCCAGAAGGCGGCCGTGCGGAACCTCGTCACCAGCCTCGACGCGACCCTCGCACCAGACGGCATCCGCGCCGTGGCGGTCCAGATCAACGGCCTGCTGGACAAGGAGGGGCCGTTCTCACCGGCTCCGATCGCGGACGCGATGTGGCAGGCCGTCAGCAGGCCCGCCGCCGCCTGGACACCGCACGTCCCCTACGACGGCTGAGCCCCGTCCGGCTCGACGCGCGACCGACGCCTTTCTCGCGCTGCGTCACCTCGCGGCCAGGAGGCCCGTGAGCCGCGACGCGATTCCCTCCGCCCCGGGGGCGGCCTTGATCACCTCGGCGAGGCGGCGGGCGTTGTCGCGGTAGGCGGTGTCGCCGAGCACGGTGCGGACCGCCCCCGCGATGTCGGACGGTGTCGCGGGGGCGCCGTCGAGGACGATCCCGGCGCCGAGTTCGGCGACCCGGTGGGCCAGCGCGGGCTGGTCGGCCGCCAGGTTGGGCAGGCAGACCATCGGGACGGCGTCCCCGGTCCGCCGGATGCGGCCGCTCTGGCCCCATGCCTGCCCCGTGGAGAAGCTCGCGACCACGAGCGGACGGTGGTCGCCGGGAGCTCACGGCGACGTCCACCGCGGCTCCCGGGGCGGCTCGAACACCGGCCCCACGAACGCGAACCCGTCCGGAAGGCCGCCGTTGTGCGGGTCGAGGTCCGGGACGCTGGTGACGAGCGTGGTGAAGGGCCGCCAGGCATCCCACAACGTGGGCAACGCGGTGAGGCCGGCACGGGCCCGCACCGCCCCACGAGGCGGACCCGCATCGTGTAGGGCCTTGGCGAAAAGTTCGCACCGGTGCCAGGCGACGCGAGACAGGATCAAGGGAAGGCAGCCATGACGCGTCGGCACAAGACCATGAACCGGTCCCGGTGGAGAGATACCGGCCCGGAAAAATCGCCCTAGCCGACCTGGTGACCGCGGTACGGTGCTTCGGCCCGGCCCGCGTCCGGGTCGTCCGACGGCAGGGGACCGCCGAGCTGCAACTGTCGCCCTGCCCCCCACCCCGACGATCCATCGATGGGATCGCATGCAGACGATTCCCAGTCGGCCGGACAAACCGCGGCCATCGGCCCCGTGGTACCTGGCCGGGTTGCTGCCACTGATCATCGGCATCGCCGCGTCTGTCACGGTCGGCGCGATGGCCAGTGCCGCCCCCGAGCCGGTGGAGGCGTTTCGCACAGGCGAGCGCGCTGACGTCGAACTGGCCGAGGAGGGCTTGACGGTCCTCTTCGGCAAGGGATGGAAAGTGGGCGTCAGCGTTCGCTGCTCGGTGCACGACGCGGATGGCGAACCGGTCCGGCTGACCTACGGCAACACCTCGCAGGAAGTCACCTTTCAGGGGACGAAGTGGTACCCCGCTTATGAGACCTCGGACCCGCAGCCACCCGGCCGGTACACCGTGCTGTGCGAGGCCGACGGCAACGACATCGAGGTGGCCGTGGCACCCAGCCGGGAGCAAGGCCAGGGACAGCTCTTCGACACACTCCAGTACGTCACGCTCCTTGCCGGACTCGCGGTCTCGATGGCCGTGATGCTGCTGATCTTCGTCCTACGGCAGCGGAGTAAGAGGGCGCGCGGATAGGCCCTGAGCTGAGCTGTCAGTGGACCCGCCGGTAGGGCGACGCGCCTCAATCCATCGTCCAGTGGCGCAGTTTCCGCCTGGACACCGCACGTTCCCTACGACGGCTGAGCCCCGTCCGGCTCGACGCGTTCCCGGCTTCGCCAGGGGCTGATGATGCCGACCGGGCCTGTTCGGGAACCATGCCGTCCACCTCGGTGATCGAGATCCGGCCGCGCAGGAGGAGAACCTCCGGCGGCTGGGTGTCGGTGTTGATGGTGACGGCCACGTCGGGACGTTCGCGGAGGGCTTTCAGGCGGCCGGCCGGGCGCATCATGCCCATGGGCGGGCAGCGGATGTCCGTCGCCATGACCAGTTCGCGAGGATCACGATGTGCGATCCGGCGTGGGGGGCCGAGCAGAGGGCGCACCTGACGGCAGGGTGCCACGGCCGGCCCTGGATGCGCAGGTTGCGTGTCCGGGGTTGCCGAACGAACTGCCTGCCCGGTTGACGGTGGCGGAGCCGCAGCACAGACGAAGGCATGGAATCTGGGGAGAGCCCGCAACATTATCGAAACAGACATCCAGGCTCCATGATCAACGAAGGGTGCAATTCCCTGGCATTCGCGCTTACATGGACGAACGATGTGACCGGACGTCGGCCCCGCACGTCACCGGAAACATCCGGCCAAGCATGCAAATGGGCGTAATGCCCGTAGTTGGGTTTCTGCGGAAGGGCTGAAGCGTGGGCGCCGAGCACCCCACCGGGACCGAGACCAAGGTGGAGAAAGACGACCCGCCCAAGCCGTCCGACCGGCCGCCGACACTTCGACCTGACAACCCCGGTTCCCCTGGCCAGCCGTCCCGACTGGAAAGCCGCGCCGCCGCACAAAGACCGCCCGAGGCCGAAACGGACGACAGGCGCGAGACACCGCCTGCCACTCGCAGCCCCCAGGCCGAGCAGAGCAACGACCCGAACCGCGTCGGAACACCCCGTGCGGACTCAATACGGGCCGCCATCGCCAGACAGACCCGGTTGCGCGGTGAGAACAGCACGGAACGGGCTGAAGCACCGGCCACCGCACCCGGTTCCCACGCGGAAAGGGACAACGACACCGGAACGTCCGAGACGCCTCGCGCCGACTCCCGGACGGTCGCTCGCGATGATGTGCCGAGCTCCGAGGACGAGGAAACCGGGGCACCCGAGGGCGAGCAGCGGGACGCGGCCGGGACGCAACCCGGCGGCACCGGCCCGGCAGAAGACGAAGACCGCGAGCAGAACACGGACGAGCCCACAGCAGCAGCCGGAGAGAAGCCGCCCGGTGGCCAGGACGGCACCGTGCCGCGCGAGGATCGGCCGCCTGACATGGACGGGGCCGAGGACGTCGAGCGACCCGCCGAAACTGCGACGTCCGAAGTCGCGGATGCGCAACCACCAGCCGAGGCCGGCGAACACATCGGCGACGAACGGACGGGCCCCGAAGCCGGACGAGAAGCCGAACCGGAAACTGAGACGCCCGACGTCGAGCCGCCGATCCGGCCTGAACGCGAGACCACCGAGGCACCCGACCCGCTCGCGGACGGCCAGGAGCACACAGCGCCGGAGCCGGTGGAGGCCCAAGGCACCCCCGGCGATGAACGACCCGACCGAACCACCGACGAACCCGGCGACGACGGGAACGACCGCGGCCGCGAAGCCCAAGAGGCCGCCGAAGACCCAGCCGAGCCACCGTCCCCGGAGGAGACCAGAGACCCCTTCGCCCACCTACCGACCCGCGCCGACCTCGACCCGGTAGGAGCCGGGGTTTGGACAGCCGACCGTGGCGAACTCGCTCCAGTCAACGAAAACCAAGACTTGCGGGAACCGGCCCCCGAGAGAGATTCGCCGTCCAAAAGGGCAATGCGGGGAATGAGTAATGATGTCGAGGACGCTCTAAAAACCGCCAATAAGATCAATGACGATCTACAAGGCCCCTTAGACGGCCCTCGATCGCCATCAGATTTCCCAACGGGGACCAAAGATATCGCGCCCACCATGAAGGCTGTGGACAATCCGACACAGATCCCTAGTAGCCTGGTAGGTGTCATATCAGCTGCTATGCTGCTATACAGCGCAGGGCGCGGAGCTCAGGCTTTAATCACCGGCTTCCTAAGGAGAAACGATGATCGTGACCGATGATCAGGTGGCGGCGCTGCGTGCCCAGCTTAAGGGAGACTCGGAGAAGCATCGGCGACTTCTCAACCAACTAGACCCCGAGGCAGCCAATGTCGGCTATGTGTCCCTGGTCGGAGGGGCCTTCTTTGAGGCGGCCAGGCGGCGTTTCCTCAAGGACGGCATCCCCGCTGACGACGCCGAGATCATAGATTTTGTCACGTCCGTGCGAATGTGGATCGACGACCAGGGAGACAAACTCGATCCCAACGCCAGCGAAATCATGATCAAGATCGCGATCGAGAAGCTACCTCCCGAGGCCAGGTCAGGCATCAGCGGCGATGACGGTTTTAGGCTTCAGTCCTTTCTGCTGGCGGGCCTCATAAGTGACGCCGGACTTAGCCCGGCTGAACTAGAGAGCTTTCTGGCAACAGCCCGAAGTAATGCAGAGGAAATGCATTCCTAATGGACTTTTCGGGCGTTGTCGTGACCGATGATGATGTCGCCGGGCTTCGCGCATTTCTGGCCGATGGCGACGAAGTCACTAGTCCCCTGTTCATCCCCGAGACGGGGAGTACGACTCCCACCGGTAGCGTGTTGTTCACTGCGGCATTCAGCGTGGCGGTCCTGCAAAAGTTCTCACCGGCCTACACCGTCCCTGACATCATCCGCTACGTCACAGACCTGCGGACCAGGCTCGGAGAGCGCGTACCACGCGTGAATCCACGTGTGACCGAGGGACTGATTCGCGGCGTTCTTGGCGACAAGGACCTTAAGGACCGTGAACCATACGGCGCCGATGAGGAAGCAATATCGATCGCCGTCCTGGCGGTTCTTCTGGACCTCTTCCATGCGGCAAATCTCGACGGTCCCGAACTGGATCGGTTCTTGCGGGACGTCGGCGACTACGCGCGGCGCTGGCTGTCGGAGCATAAGGCCACCGCAGCAAAGTGAAGAACATTACCCCGGCCCGGGTCCGCCTCCGGTCAATCAGTTTACCGTGTATACAGAGATAGTCTCTACTTAGAGATCCTTGAGGGTCTCAGCAAAGCGCCGAAAGTCGTCACGACTTATGATGAGCTTGGAACCTTCCGGGTCCTTGCTATCGCGGACGAAAATGGCGTTAGGACCATGCGCGATCTCGACACACTGGTCTCCGTCTTCGTGGCTCTTGGACGCCTTGCGCCAGGCCGAGCTGCTCAGCTCCATCTCTCCTCAACCACCTTTCTGATAAAGGACCTAGAATCCTCCGTGTTGAGCGCTTGCGCGTTCAACGTGTGCATCACCGCGCTCATCCTTGCCAGCTCTGATGGATCGCGGGTTACTTCACCTCCTGTCGCCTTAACGACGTAAGCGATCTCACTTCGGTCTGCCTGGGTCGCAATTGTGAAGGATGCACGTGCCCCTCGATAGTGGGCGGTCTTGGCCACCTGCACGAACATTCCTTCCTGCCGGGACAGTTCGATCAGGAACTCAAGCTGCTCCCGCATGATCTTCTTCGAGCCGACCTGTCGATAAAAGATGCTCTCTTCCAGGACCACGCTGATCAGTGGTCGCGGGCTTCTGGACAGAAGGTCCTGACGTCTCATTCTGGTGGCTATCGCGTCATCATCGACCAACAGGACACGAGCATACGCCTCTGACTGAAACAGGCCATAGACAAGATGCGTCTCGTACACCCGTAGCTGGTCGGCGGACGCCTCCGCCTTCGGGAACGCGACGAAGTGGGTCGGGTACCTGACCTGCCTGATCTTCTCCAGGAGGTCGTCCCACGCCTCGACGATCTCGCCTCCGGCATTGAGCGTGGTGTCGACGCGTTCGGCGAAGTCCCGGCGGCACTTCGTCCGGCCACATTCCACGTGGCTGATATAGGACCGCGCGACGTTGACGAGGTCCGCCAGTTGGCCCTGCATCAGGCCGGTTGCCTCGCGGTACCGCTTCACCACGGTCCCGAAGCCCGCCAGCTCGGGGTCGATTTTAGGACGGGCGCTACCAGGCAGTGACATGGCTGCTCTCCCCTTTGAAGCTAGTAGCGCACTAGCGGCCGCTACGAAGATGTGGGTACTTCGGCACTCTCCTGAATTCTAAGACCCCTCGTGGCTGAATGGTGTTCGTTCGACAACACAGAGTGATATCTGGCGGGATCTTCCGGTTTGAGGCGAAGAGCCCGCTCGAGATCAGCCGCCATTCAGGCAGGGAGTTCACCGATGCCAGCAGTACTGCTCGTGCCCGAGGCGCCGGCGCTTGTTCTGGAGCCGACCGAGCGGGCGCCCGCGCGGGCGCGCCGGTACCTGACCGAGCGGTTCGCCGAGCTCGGGCACGCCGACGACTACATCGGCCGTCTCGTGGTCACCGAACTGGTCACCAACAGCTACCGGCACGTGGGGTTCGGGCAGATCGTCGTCCAGATCCTGCCCGACCCGCACGAGCCCCTCACCCTCATCGAGGTCTACGACGAGGGGCCGGAGTTGCCCGTCGTCGGGTCCGAGGACCACGACGCCATCGGCGGGCGCGGCCTTCTTCTCATGGCCCGGCTCGTCCACGACTGGGGCGTCCGCCTGCTCAACGAAGGAGGGAAGATCACATGGGCTCGCTGCGCCCGCTGACCGCGTGGACCCGGCGCTGCCTGCTGCGGGGGCGCACCCGGCACGGACGCGCCACCGCGATCCGCTACCTGGACCTGCTCGCCGTCGCCGTCCAGGCCAAGGGCTACAAGTGCGTCAAGCTCTACCAGGCCGACGACCTGCCCACCCGTTCGCCGGTGCTGTGGGTGTTCGCCTTCAGCCCGGCCGACCACGTCCGCGTCGCCGTCACCGCCCGAGCCGTCATCGGCGGCGCCTGGGCCTACCACCGGGCCGGACGCGGCAGGCACGGGTACCTCGCGCCGTGCGGCGACACCAAGTACGCCGCCGACCAGATCGACGGGCTCCTCAAGCACCGCATGTACCCCGCCACCTGGTAGCCGCCGTGAACATCCACCACCCCGGCACCCGGCACGGCTCCGCCCGCACGTCGCCGGCGTCTCCCCTGGAACGGGACCTCGACATCGACCGGGCACTCGACGAACTGCGCCGCGCCTTCCCCGGCCTGTGCATCTGGCACGGCGAGTTCAGCGGATCCTTGTGGGCCCTGCTCCCCGACCGACTGATCGAAGCCAGGACGGCCGCCGACCTGGCCCGGCAACTGCAGGCCGCCCTCGCCCGTCCGCGCGTCCAGATCACGCGCCGCCGCGTCCCGTCCGCCCGCCGGCCGGACGGCACCTGGACCACCCGGCACCTCCCGGGACCCGCATCCCGCAGCAGGTCCAGAGGTCGTTCCCGACGCGTCCTCCACTGGCTTAGGAGGGTGATGCTGGGAACTCGAACGTTCAGGCGTCGATTCGTCCGGCCGCGCGGACGTCGGCACGGCCGGTGTGCAGGTAGCGCGCACGACCCTCGCCGTCGTCTCCCAGAAACGCGACGGGGCCGCGGCCGGGCTCCGCGGGCAGCAGGGAGTCGCCGCGCCAGCCGAGCAGCTCCGTCCGGTACGGCTCGTCGCCGGCCTCGACCGCGAGGCCCAGGGGGACCTGATCGAGCCACAGCCGTCCGCGTTCGTCCCCGCTCACGGTGGTCTCGCTCGTGCTCGACAGATAGACGCCCTCGCAGCGCCGGGCGTCCGGACGCGCCGCGGGGTCCGGGACGGGCTCGGCGGGCGACTCGACGACCCTGCCGAGGATCTCCTTCATCAGCGGCTTGCGGTCGCCGCCGTTGGTGAAGACCGCCACGGACACGTCGCGGCCGGGGTCGACCCGCAGGACGGCCGACTGCCCGATGGTGTTGCCGTTGTGGCCGAACACCGGGCCGCCCGGGAGGTCGTAGAGCTCCCAGCCCAGGCCCCAGGCCGTCCCCCAGCCGATGTCGGGCAGGACGACCTGCGGCTCCCGCATGGCCCGCAGCCCCTCGTCGGCGAGATGCGCGCGGGCGAAGGCCAGCAGGTCGCGCGGGGTCATGGCGAGCATCGACCCGGCGGGGGCGTTCGAGCGCGCCATCGCCCAGACCGGAGCGGGCGTCCCGTTGAGGTGCCCCACCGCCGCGCGATGCAGGATCGCCTCGTACGGATCACTCGCCGCGTGCGTCATACCCAGGGGCGTGAACAGGTGGTCCCGCATGCACCGGTCGAACGGCTCGCCCCGCACGACCTCGACGATCCGCCCGAGCACGCTGTAACCCGCGTTGTTGTAGGAGAACATCTCCCCGGGCTCGAAGATCTGCGGCACGTCGGCCAGCAGCTCCACGTACCTCTCCAGGCAGTCGTCGCCCTTGCCGGTGTCGGTGAAGACGTCCCCCTCGAACCCGGCCGTGTGGCAGAGCAGCTGCCGGACGGTCGCCTTCCGGAACCCGGGAACGTAGCCGTCCACCGGGGCGTCGAGCTCCACCAGCCCCTCCGTGACGAGCCCCATCACCAGCGTCGCCGTCAGCACCTTGGTGACCGACCCGATCTGGAACACCGAGTCGACCGTCGCCTCCACGCGTGTCGCCGTGCTCAGGACCCCCGCGGCCGCCTCGACCACCCGCCCCCCGGTGTCGACGGCGACCGCGACCCCCGGCACCCCGTGCTCCTCCGCCAACCCCGGCAGCCGGTCGCGCAGCCACCCCTCGATCTCATCGATCCCCATTTTCATCCGCCCCACCGTAGACGGCGCTGCGGGAACACCTGACCGGTGAGGGCAGGGTGGCGGAGCGTGGAGCCGGTCAGCCTCTGAGGAGCGGGCGCAGGTGGGCGTAAGCCCAGGCTGTGAGTGGAGTGGGGGTCGTGGTCAGCAGGTCGCGCGGTTGCTCGGGGGTCAGGTCGCGTGTTCCGGCGGTCATGCCGACGATGCCCTCCACGGCGCTGGAAGGCATACCGGCCGACAGGAGTGCGGTACGGACGTCGTCGTCGCTGACGGTTTCGAGCCGGATCGGCCGGTCCAGCGCCCCGGTGAGGATCTCCGCGATCCGCTCATAGGTGAGGTCCTCGGGCCCGTGAACGGCCTGCACCACACGGCCTTTCCACTCGTCGTTCAGCAGCCGCGCGGCCACGATGTCGCCGATGTCGCGCGGATCGACCCACGGCATGGGCATGTCGGGCCGGGCCGACGTGGTCAGCACACCGCCGGCCAGGCCGTCCAGATCCATCAGCAGGTTGGTGAAGAAGTAGCCGCAGCGCAGGTGGAGCGTGTCGGCGCCGGTGGCGTCGAGACGCTCCTCGATCCGGGCCAGTGCGTCGATGTGGCCGACGCCGCCGCGCTTCTCGGCGCCGACGCTGCTCAGCAGGACGACCCGCGCAACGTCGCCGGCGCGGGCCGCCTCGACGATGCCGGAGGCCGTCCGTTCCGAGGTCTCGATCGGGTCCTCGGCCGTGTGCGGAGTCGGATCGACCCAGAACACCGTCCGCGAGCCCGACGTCGCCTCGCGGACGAACGCGGCATCGGTCAGATCACCGCGCCGCACGTCGACGCGCTCGCGGGTCGCCTCGTCCAGCCGTGCCGGGTCGCGGACCAGCACCCTCGGCCGGACGCCGGCCTGCAGCAGCAACCGGACCACGCGGGACCCGACGTGTCCGGTCGGAGTGGTGACGACGATGGTCATCGTGGTGCCCCCTTGCTTGTGACGTTGCCTGGGCCGCCCACGCTACGAACGAAAGGGGTCAGATGATGGCCGCTTTCCCGGCGGGTGCACTCCAAGCAGCACGCCGATGTGAGGGCGCCTGATGTCCGGGGCTAGCTCAGGGGCGAAAGGCCGGAGAGGTCTCGCGGGACGACGGTGTTGCGGTCCGCGTGGCGGTTGCCCAGGGAGAGTTGGGGCCATTGACCGGCCAGTTCCTGGCGGCTGCGTTCGCTCCACGCGCGGGCTTCATCGCTGCGCGTCTTGTAGAAGTTCAGGGCGTAGCCGCCGGTGTGGACGCGGAGAAGGGTGAAGCCGCCCGGGTACTCCTTGACGGCGCCTATTTCCTGCTGGACGACGCGCGGCGCCAAGGGAAATACCGAGCGTTGGTTGCGGTGGGTGTGGCCCGCGTGGTGGAGGAAGACTCCGGGCGCTCGGTTGTAGGCCGTGAGGATGTTCAGGGATTGGCCCGCGTCCAGGGAGCGGGTTCCGGTTATGGCGAGCGGGTCGTTCTCCACGAAGAGGGGGTGGTGGCCGAAGACGAGGGTGGGACGGTCCGGGTCCTTCTTGAGTTCGGCCTCGAACCATGCCTGCTGGGAGGCGGACAGCCCGCCTGCATCGCCGCCGTTTCCGGGCTTGTCGTAGGTGTCGAGGCCGATGACGCGGAGGCCGTTGAGGTCGCGGGTGAAGTACGTCTCGTCGGACGTGGAGAAGGCGTCCTTGAAGCAGTCGTTCCCCTGGTGCTCGCCCGGGGTGCAGGAGGCGTAGGGATCGCCGGAGTGGGCTCGGTCGTGGTTGCCCCGGGCCACCAGATAGTCGGTCCCCAGGGTGCCGAATGTGTCGAGGATGTTCTTGGCGCTCTGCAGGTCGGCGGGTGCCGCTTCGCTTGTCACGTCACCCGCGGCCAGGAGGTAGTGCACGCCTCGGGCTCGGGCGTCGGCGATCAGGGCCTTCGCCATGACTTCGGGGTAGGGCGGGTGGCCCGGAAGTTGCTCGATGCCTTCGATCCAGGGGAGCTGGCCGACCAGTCCGGCGACCGTTTCCCCAAGGTGGAGGTCGTTGCATAGGGCGACTGAGAAAAGGTGGCGGCCCGGGGGCGGCTGCGGGGTCGTGAAAGCGAAGACGTCGCCGTGGGGAGTGCCTGCCGATTGGCCGAAGGCGAGGAACGTGGGGGTGGCCGCTCGGCCTCTGGAAAAGGCTTTGTAGTAGTACGTCCGGCCCGGTTCCAGGCCGGTCAGTTCCACGTAGTGGTACGGGGTGCCCGAGAGGCCGTGGGCCGTGGACGTCAGGCGGGACGGGTGCGTCCCGTAGACCACCTCGGCGTCGGACGGGGCGGGTTTCATGCGGCCCAGGCCGTCGTCCGTGCCGGGAATGCCGGTGTACCAGGTGAGGACGGCCGTCGTCTCGGTGACGGTGACCAGTTCCAGGTTCACCGGCCGGACGTCGTCGGCCGCGCGGGCGGACGTCCCGTCGAGGGCGGGCACGAGGGAGGCGCTCGCGACGATGGCGCTCCAGCGCATGACGTCTCGGCGGCTGGGCCGGCAGCAGATCATGGCCGTTACGGTGGCACCGGCACGGCCGGACGGCCAGACCCAAAGAAAACGGTCGCCGAGGACGAATCCCCGGCGACCGGTCCTGCGCGTCGGCTACGACAAGCCGGCCACCACGAGCCGGCCACCACGAACCGGCCACCACGAGCCGGCTGCGGCGGATCAGCCCGCGACGGCCTTGAGGCGTTCGTCGCGGAGGCGGCCCGCCCAGGAGTCGTCGAGCGGCTGCAGTTCCGTGCCGGTGGCCCAGCGGAGCAGGAGGTCGGCGAGGCCCGGGTTCCGGACGAGGGCCGGGCCGTGCATGTACGTCCCGAGGACGCGGCCGCTATAGGCGCCCTCGAAGCCGTCGCCGTTGCCAACGCCGTGCACGACCTGCGCGAACGGCTGCGCGTCCGGGCCGAGGTGGGTGACGCCCTGGTGGTTCTCGAAACCGGTGATGCGGGGGACGTTCAGCTCGCCCGCGACGTCGCCGACGATCTCGCCGACGGCACGCTGCTCGCCGCGCCCGGAGCGGATGTCGAGGAGGCCGAGGCCGGGGAGGAGCTGCCCCTCCTCGCCGCCGAACTCCCGGCCGAGGATCTGGTAGCCCGCGCAGACGCCGAACACGACGGCACCGGACTCGACCGCGCGGGCGAGGCCGCCGTCGCCCGCGAGGCGCTGCGCCGCGAGGATCTGCGGACGGTCCTCGCCGCCGCCGAGCAGGTAGATGTCGCCGTCGGCGGGGACGGGCTCGTCCGAGCGGAGGTTCACGGTCTCGGTCGGGATGCCGCGCAGGGCGGCGCGGCGCTGCAGGACGATCGTGTTGCCCTGGTCGCCGTAGGTGCTGAGGAGGTCCGGGTAGATCCAGACGATCTTGATCCGGTTCTCTGCTTTGCGGTCAGACGACACGGCCGTACCTCGTTCGGATGTTCTGGAAGGCGGTGTAGTTGGAGATCACGTCCAGGTGTCCGGGCGGGACGGCCATGACCGCCTCGTCGATGTCGTCCACGACGGTGAAGGACACCTCGGCGGCCTCCAGGCGGGCGGCGAGGTCGATGCGGCGTTCGCCGGTGACCCACACGGGACGGCCCTGCAGGATGCGGTAGTCGACGTCCCACAGCCACGACGTGTCGCGGCCGTCCGGGCCCTGCGCGTTGATCGACAGCGCGACGGGGCCGGGCTTGGGCTGCAGGACGTCGAACGCCTCCAGCCAGCCGGCGGGGTTCTTCGACAGCAGCAGCCGGATCTGCCGGCCCTCGTGCTCGACCGTGGTGTAGCGGCCGGCGACGGAGGTGACCTGCGACAGCAGCGGGAGCGCCTGCTCGGGCGGGACGCCGAACTGGGCGGTGACGGCGAGCGCGACCAGGGCGTTCGAGCGGTTCGCGCGGCCGGGCAGGGACAGGCCCGTCAGTGAGAACGTCCGGCCGTCCGGGGCGGTGACCGTGTCGCCCTTCAGCGTCCAGTCGGGACGGGGGCGGGCGAAGGTGCACTGGCGGCACCGCCAGTCGCTGTCCTCGTCGGTGTCCTCGCGGTCGAGGGGGCCGCCGCATTCGGGGCAGCACCAGGAGTCCTCGCGCCAGTGCTGGCCCGCGGCGACCCACGTGACGCTCTTGGCGCTGGACGCGCCCCAGGTGACGAGCGGGTCGTCGCAGTTGGCGATGACGTGGCTCTGCGGGGACGCCTCCAGGGCGCGGCGCCACTTGCCGGCCAGCAGCCAGATCTCGGCGGCACGGTCCATCTGGTCGCGGCTGAGGTTCATCAGCGCGACGACGTTCGCGCCCGTCTCGGCCAGCACCATCGGGACGTATTTCTCGTCACATTCGAGGACGCCGTACCGGGCGGTGGGCGCCGAGGCGAGGGCCGACACGTGGCCGGTGGGCATGTTCGCGCCGAACGCGTTGGTGGCGATCTCTCCCAGCGGCGTCATCGCCGAGGTGATCAGCCGGGTCGTCGTCGTCTTGCCGTTGGTGGCGCTGACGAGGACGAGCTTGCGGTCCTTGGCGAGTCTGGTCAGCAGTTCGGGGTCGAGGCGGAGGCCGACCCGTCCACCGATCACCGAGCCGTCCCCGCGGCCCGCCATGCGGGACATCTTGGCGGCCGTACGACCGAGCGCGACGGCCAGCTGCGAACGCAGCGGAAGATCGCTCATGGACTCCGTCTTCTCTGGATGCGCCGGGAAACCGACTTGAGCCTAGCCGTTCGGCGCGTCGCTCGCGGCGCACCGGCGGCGGGGTTGCGGGCGTTCCGCCGCCCGAGGGACCTTGATGTGATAAGCATCACAGCAGTTCGGGTAAACCGGCATGGTGAATCTTGACCAGTACCGACATGTCGTGATTCGGTGCGACCTCCGGCTGCGGTGTGCCAGATTGCCAACCACGCGTCTGAGAACGGCGTCACCCACTACTTTTGTCGGGAGCCCTGCGGATTTGCGGGGAAGCGAGGGCCGCCCGGTTCGGCGGCCCCGATCGCAAGCGTGGGCAAAGCGGCTATAAGGCGAGGTCTGAGCGATGCAGTGTCCGACGTGCGGGAATGACACGCCCGGGACGCTCGGCAAGTGTTCGCACTGCGAGGCCCCGATCGACGTGTACTCGGTCGGGCCCGCCGTCCCGCTGTCGGCCCCTGTCGCGGACGCCCCCGCGGCCGGCTCCGCCGACGCGCTCGGCGACCGGACGATGATGGTGCCGCCGCCCACGCCCTCCTGGGCCTCCACCGCGAGGCCGCCCGTGACGCCCGACTTCGGGATGCCGTCGCAGCCCTCGCAGCCCTCGCAGACGGCCCCCGAACCCCCGGCCGGCATGCCCCCGACTCCGTCGGCGCCATCGCCCGGGGCAGGGCAGGCGCCCGGAGCAGGACACCTGCCCGGGGCAGGGCAGGCGCCCGCGTCGACGCAGTTGCCGGGGGCGGGGCAGCCGCCGCTTCGGCTGTCCGCGGAGCCGCCCGAGCCGCCCGTGCACCAGTCCGCGGCCCCCTTCGAGACCTCGGCGTCCTTCGAGACCTCGGCGTCCTTCGAGGCCTCGGCGCCCGTCCAGCCCGCGGCGCCCGTCCAGCCGTCGCCGTTCGGCCTGCAGTCCGAGCCGCTCGGCGGGCCGCAGGCCGCCATGCCGACACCGCAGTCGGGTACCCCGACGCCGCCCGCGTCGCCGCTTCCGCCCGCCGACCCCGAAGACACCGCCGCGTGGACGTTCAACCCCTATGAGGACGACGACGAGGCGGAGGCGTCCGCCCCGTCCGGCGGGTTCGGCGCTCCGCCGTCGCCCGGGTGGGGAGGCGGGCTTCCGGCGCTGCCCGCGAACGAGCAGCCCGCGCTGCCGGCCTCCGGCTCTTCGGAGCACATGCCGAACGCGTTCGGGCTGGAACCGCTGCCCGAACCCACGGAGTCGATCGTCCCGGAGTCGTGGTTCGCGCAGCCGCGCAAGCCCGACGGCCCGGACGCCGAAGCGACCCAGATGTGGGGGCGGCAGCAGCCGGGCGCGGACGCCCAGCCGCCCACGATGCTCGACGCGGACGCGACGCAGATCGCCCCCGGCCAAGGGATGCACAGTCCCGGCATGCCCGGCGGCCAAGGCTCGCCCATGGGCTTCGGCGGCGACTTCGACCAGACGCGCATGGACCCGGGCCAAGGCATGGCCGCACCCCCGATGGGCCAGGGCCCCATGGCCCAGGGGCCGCCGATGGGCGGCCCGGCCGGTGGCCCGATGGGCGGCCCGATGGGCGGCCAGGGAATGCCCATGGGTCCGATGGGGCAGGGCGGGCCGGGCGACCCCGCGTACGGCGGCTACCCGCCGAACCAGGGCGGACGTCCCGGCGGCGGGACGAGCAAGCCGCTCATCGCAGCCGTCGCCGCCCTCGTCACGGTCGCGGTCGGCGCCGTGGTGTTCGTCGTGTGGCCGTCCGGCGGCGACTCGTCCGCCGGTGCCGACCCCACGACGTCGCCGTCCAACAAGCAGGTCGCGCAGAAGAACGAGATCCCGACCGAGACCAAGCAGCAGGCCCAGGTCGTGAACAAGGTCCTGGACGACAGCGTCGCCACCCGCCGCGTCCTCGCCGGCGCGCTCGGCCGGGCGGGCAAGTGCCAGACGCTGCCGCAGGCGATCCAGGGGTTCGAGAAGGTCGCCCGGCAGCGCCAGAACCAGCTGGCCCGCACCAAGAACCTCCAGGTCGACAAGCTCGCGAACGGCGAGCGTCTGCGCGGGTCGCTCGCTGAGGCGCTGACGGCGTCGCTGCAGGTCGACCAGGTCCTGCTGCGGTGGGCGCAGCAGAACCAGGCCAACTGCCGGGGCAAGCCTCGCCCGGCCGCCGCGAAGGTTCCCGGACGCGCGGCCGGTGAGCGGCGTGCGACGACGGCCAAGCAGAAGTTCGTCGTCCTGTGGAACCCCGTCGCCAAGAAGACGGGCCAGCCGACGCGCAGTTGGAAGCGGGTCTGACGGCACGGTCACGACCCGGTTGCGATCTTCGGCCGAGCCACTCGGGGCGTGTGACGGCGCAGTATCTTGTCCCCGTTTGGGACGTCACGGGGTAGGGGGACCTCATGCGGTGTCCGGGCTGCGGAAACGACACCAACCCGGCGTTGCCCCAGTGCACGCACTGCAACGCGTCCCTCGGCACCCCACCTGACGTCGCCCCGCCGGGCGTTGCCCCACCGGGCTTCGGCGCGACGGCCTCCGACCCACGCGGCGACGACGACGCGACCTCTCATGATCCGCCGGCGGGCGACGCGACGTCCCATGACCCGCCGGCGGGCGACGCGACGTCCCATGACCCGCCGGCCGGTGACGCGACCACCCGTGACCCGCTGGGCGGCGCGCCGCGCCCCGGTGAACCGATGCCGCCGCCGTGGACCGTGTCGCCGCAGGAGCCCGCCCAATGGGAATCCCCGCCACCCGGACCCCCGCCACCCGGACCCCCGCCCGACCACACGACGCCCATGCCTCCGTCGGGCGAGACGTTCACGCAGCTCTCCCCCGAACCGTGGGCCGACCCGGTCTCCCCGGAGCCGTGGGCCGAACCCGCGATCTGGCAGCCGCCCGCGCCACCGAAACGGAGCACGGTCCCGTACTTCCTGGCCGCAGCGGGTGTCGTCCTTCTCTTCGGGATGGCTCTCGGCATCGTGTTCTGGCCGAGCGGGTCGGAGACGCCCGCGCAGCCCGGTGGCGGCGTCCCGTCCGCGCAGGGGCAGGGCACCGGGCCCGCGACCGAGGAGTCCGGCGACGGCGGCGACAGCGACAGCGGCGACGTCGAAGCCCAGGCCAGGGCGGTGGACGACCTCCTGAAGGACATGGGCACCACCCGCTCCGAACTCGGCGGCGTGGTCGTCGACGGCTGCCCCACCAACGGCCTGCGACGCATCTTGGAAATGCGCATGGGCCAACTGGAGAGGGCCCGCGAACTGGACGTCAGCGCGCTCGACAACGGCGTCCCGATGAAGGACGCGCTCGTCCGCGCGCTGGAGGCGTCGACCGAGTCGAACCAGCGCTACGTGGACATCGCGCCCGGCTGCCCGACCGAGGAAGAGGTCTCGGACGTCAACCAGCGCGCGAGCAGCGCCAAGAGCGAGTTCATCGGCTACTGGGCTCCCGTCGCCGAACAGGCCGGCCTCCCGGCCCGCACCGAAAGCGACATCTGACGCGGCGTCACTCCGCGTCGCGGGACTGGCCGAGGAAGGGGAGCCCCTTGGACGGGTCCTCGAAGGGGGCGACGAACCGCTCGAACCAGCTCAGGACGGGCTCCAGCCACTGCGTGACGCGCATCGTCTCGGCGACGTGGTCGACCTGCTCGTCCTCCTCGAAGCCGATCGCGACGAGGGTGAGGTCCTGGTAGAAGCCCGCCTGGTCGTCGGCGCCGTAAAGGGCGGTGAGGGCGATGGGCCGGTTGCGTTCCAGTTCCATCGACAGCGGGTGGCGGCGCAGGGCGCGGAGGCGGTGGCCGAGCTTCGGGTCCGGCGGCTGTTTCAGGCCGGGGAGCTGGTAGTCGAGGGGCGGCGCGGCGGCGTGCTTGTCCGGGACGCCCTCACCGTAGGGGAACAGGCGGTCGAGTTCGTGCAGCCACCTGACCTGGGGGATGACCCAGTTCGGGCCGGGGGCGGTACCCGGGGACGCGCCGTCGAGGAGACGTCCGGCGACCTCGGCGACGGCGGCGGTCAAATCGGACGGCGGGTAGGCGGTGCGCAGCGACCGTGAGCGCCGCGTCACCGACCTTTCCACGACGGTCGCCAGGGCGCATTCGCGCAGCCGAGGCGTGAGCCGCGACCAGGCACGGCGCAGCTCGGGCGAAACCGCCGGCATCGGCCGGTTCACGACATGGGACAGGACCAGCGTGTCGGCCCACAGCCGAAGCCAGGCCCAGTCGGTGTGACCGGCGATGAGATCGGCCTCGCGCAGCTCGTAGAGGGTGCAGGCCCGCCCGGAACGGCACTCGCAGCCGCAGGCGGCCGAGCGGCGGCCGTCCACCGGCGGCGGCGGCCCCGGCAGCTCCGCCTCCCGGCCCTCCCCCAGCGGCACCCGCACCCGCAGCGGACGGTCCATGCCGTCCGCGAACACCGCCGCGACACCCGGGCGCAGCGACACGACCTCCCGGGACTGATCAACGTCCAGGTTCATCGCCGCACCGACCTGGTGCCGGTCGTCGTAGGCGGGCAGCCGGTGCACGACCTTCAGCGCCGTGTTCTTGATGACGTCCGGGACGAGCTTGGTCGGGATCTGCTCCGCGACGATGATCCCCTCCCCGTACGCGCGGATCTCGGCGAGCATCCCGGCGAACAGCTCGACGGCGTGCGAACTGGTCCGTTCCGGACCCCGGTTGCGCAGCAGTCGGTGCGCCTCCTCGATCACGATCACGTGCCGCAGAGCAGGGCCGTCGCTCCGGTCGCGGCGCCGCTCCCGCATCCGCAGATGCTCGACGATGCGGATGATGAGCGTCCCCATGAGGAACGCCTTGTCCTCATCGTTCGCGACGTCCTCAATGGCGAGGACGATGTTGTCGCGGAGCATCCCGCCGATGTCGGCCGGGTGACCGCCCTCGAAGAACCGTCCCGCCGAACCGATGCGCAGCGAACGCAACCGCACGTCCACGAACCCCTGCACGTCGGCCATCAGCTCACGCCCGTAGCCGACGTCCGAGATGACTTGAAGCGCAGCGTTCTGCAACTGCTCCAGCGTCGGAACGGCGGGCTCGATGAGCGAACCGGGAACACCCCCGCCCGTCACCACGTCCCACCCGTTGTTCTCATAAACCCGCTGCAAGGCCTGCGCCATGATCTGCGGGAACGGCTCCTCGGCATCGAACGCCGCTTGGAACAGCGCCCGAACCATGTCGATGTGCGCCTGCACGGGGTAGCCGGGCTCAGGCGCAAGCGGATTCACCGACAGCGGCACCGACCCCGGATCGGACGGATTCACCACCGTCACCGGCCCGCCGAGATCCCGGATGCGCCCCGCCATCGCCGCGTACTCCGACTTCGCCGGCTCGATCGCCAGCCACGGAATGCCCGCGCGCGTCAACTGCTCCAGCAGATGCCGGACGGTCTGCGACTTGCCCGCACCCGTCGCGCCCGTCACGAACACGTGCCGGTTGATCGTCGAGCGCGGGACGGTGAGCCGTCCGACCTGCCGGTCCTGCCCATCCAGGATCGCGCCCAGTTCGATCTGCGCCTCGCCCTGCCCATCGGTCTCGGACGTGACGTCGAAGTACCCGGCGTCCAGCACCCGCAGCCCCGGAACCTCCCGCCGCGGCAACCCGGCCAGCGCCGCAAGCGCCCCAGCCGTCGCCACGAACGGAAACCGCTGCTCCGGCTCGGACATCCCGCGCACCGGGACAGGCGCCGCACCGGGGCTCAACATCTCCCCGAACGAGCCACTCCCCTGCCCCGACCGAAGCCGGTACGGGTGATGCCCCAGTTCCATCGACCCGACCAGCACCGGCGCGATCTGGCTCAACTCGTCCTGCGTGGCGGCCCCCGCCACCACCCGGACCTGCCACAGCCCCGCCTCGCGGAACGCGTCCAACTCGGCAAGCCGCTGATCCGCCCGAGCGACAGCAAGCCGCGCCTGCTCGTCCTCCCCCCGCCGCAGCATCCGCAACTCGTGATGCAGCTCCCGCATCTCCGAATCGATCAGCCGCTCGTCACCCGGCTCCGCGACGACGAACCACCCGAACGGCCGCTCCATCAACGTGACGAGCGTCGCCTCGAACAGCCCAGGCCCGCCGTCCACCCCCGCCCCCTGCGGCGCGAGCCGCCCGGGACACCGCGTCCACGCCATCCGTCCGGCCTGCCGCAACCACCCGTCCCCTACGGGAACCCCACGGGCACCACTCGGAAACAACAGCCCGTACGACTCCGCCCCAGGCTCCGGCGCCCCGATCGGCCCCGCATTAGTGATCAGCTCCAGCGGAGCCCCACCGCCCGCCGACAACCACCCGACAACGAACGGCCGCCCCAACCGCGCCGCCGACAACGCCGCAGGCAGCACACTGACAAAATCCCACTCAGCAGACGCGTCCCGCTGCGGCGCGGGGATGGCCAAAATCCGATACCAGGGCCCCGGCAGCACGAACTCCCCCACCTCACGGCGCCCCCGCGCCTCCGGCACACTCCGCGAGCCGCCCGCCTGCATCCCCGCAGGCGGCCCTCCCGGCGGCGGTGCTCCCGGAGGCAGCCCAGCCCCCCTCCGGTAGGGCGGCATCCCAGGCGACGGCGAACCAGGGGAAGAAGTCACCCCAGCATCCTGACGCCCCACCCCACCCCAAGCCAATGCCCCACCAGGAAGAGCACTCCACCGCGGCATGACCTACGACCGTTGACGATGATCGTCACCGCCACAAGCGCAACGGCCACCGGTCGTGGAATCACCACCACGGAAGCGCAAGCCCGGTTTCCGAGACGAACGCAGGCGGAACTATTGAAGTTCATACATATTTCCGGTGATCGTGGCGATGAGTCCGTTGTGATGCACGACCACCATGCGACCGGCGCGAGGCGAAATGATGACGACATCGCCCGCGGTTATCACGTCCTCAAATACCTCGGCATAGGAATGCACAAATTCCGAAAAGCCTGTGCCATGGACGAAAAATGGCCCGTAATTCGACTGGAAACTGTGCATCGTTGTTACGATCAGGATACCGGTCGAAACGGGCCGGCAGTAGTCGACCAGCCTCTCGGCGACATCTCGCGGATCGCGATCGTCGGTCGGGAACTCCGTCCAGGCCGCCGGTGAGAGCCCGACGATCTGATCGGGCTCGAACCCACCCGAGCCTGGATTGACCCCTTCCAGTACACGTTCGGCGAGCCTCCAGTTCGGATGGACGAACAAGTTCACCTTCACCCCCATTCGTAAGCATTCAGCACCGGCACGTTTCGGTGTTGCGTGATCGCTGTGGGTGATCGCGGGAGGGTGTGCTTGGGCCGGTTTCGAGGTGGTCAGGCT
>NZ_JBICUT010000016.1:0-183248 GCF_043198445.1 Spirillospora sp. NPDC048823
GCGGTGTCGTAGGTCCAGGACGCTAGGAGGGGTCCGTCGGCCGCGCCTTCGCGGGTGGCGGTCTTGCGGCCCAGTCCGTCGTAGTCGGTGAAGACCTTCTTGCCGCGGGCGTCGGTGGTCGAGGTGAGGCGGTCCAGGTCGTCGTAGGTGAAGGTGATGGTGCCGGTGTCGGGGTCGGTGGTTGTGGTTTTGCGGCCGAGGAGGTCGTAGGTGCTGGTGAAGGTGTTGCCGGACGGGTCGGTGACCGTGGCGAGCAGCCCGGCGGGGCTGTAGGTGTAGTGGGTGGCGTCGTAGTCGCCGGTCGGGGTGGCGGCCTTGTACTGGCGGCGTTCGATCACCTGCCCTTGGGCGTTGGTGATCTGGGCGGTTGGGGTGGCGCCGGCGGGTGGGGTGACCGAGACGCGGTCGCCGCCGCCGTAGGTGTAGGTGGTGCGCCACAATTCCGCGTCGGGTTGGGAGCCGTTGCCGGTGGTGAGTTTCTCGAGGGTCTTGCGGCCCAGGCCGTCGTATTCGGTGCGGGTCTGGGTTTCGACCTGGCCGGGTGTGCCGACGCCGAACAGTTCGGTGCTGGGTGCTCCCTCGGCCGCGTAGGGGGCGTAGGTTTTGACGACTTGGCCGCGGTTGTCGTAGAAGGTGTCGCTGATCAACCGTCCTGTCTGGCCGGGCACCTGGGCTTGGCGGGGGCGTAGCCACCCGTCCAGCAGTTTGATCCCCGATAGCCGCTGTCCGCCGGTTGCGGTCAGCGTTGTGGTGGTGACGGCGACGATCTGGTTCTCGGTGACGCGGTATTCGTACTCGTAGTTGGGATTTTGGTCGTTGGCCTTGGACTGGTTGGGCAGCCATACCTTGGTCAGCCGGCCGAGCGGGTCGTAGGCGTAGTCCGTGCGCTGTCCCCAGTTGGACTGGTCGATGGTGGTGATCGGGACGCCCCATGCGGGGTCGAGGTGCTGCACCGCGGTCAGTGCGGTTGAGGAGTCGCCGGGTTTGGCGGGCGGGCTGGTGGTGGTGATTTGGGTGTTCAGGCCCTGGGTGTCGACGTAGGCGGTGGTGGCGGATTGACCGGCGGCGTCGATGACCTTGGTCGTCCTGCCGTAGTCGTCGTAGACCGTCGCGGTCTGTGCGACGTATCGAGGGGCGCCGCCGTCGTATTCGGCGAGCTTCTCGACCTTGGTGACACGGCCCTTGGACGGGCCGGCGCCGAAGGCACCGTTGTCGTAGTAGGTGCGCACGTCGGAGAGGATCTGAGCAGGCCGGTCGGGGGTGACGGTGCAGGCCACCGAGACGGTCTCCAGCCGGGAGGGGAACTTCGCCATCCAGGCGCCGGTGTTGTCGGCGTAGCTGGTGCGGGTGCATTTGTCATCGCTGGGCGTGCTGGTGTCGCCCAGGTCGTTGACCGCGATGGCTCTGCCGACGCCGGGGCCGGAGTCTTCGAAGGTGTTGTCGGTCTTGGTCTCGGTCCAGCCGCCGCCGTCCTTGACGGTCCAGGTCCGGGAGGTGTCGGTCGCGGTAACGTTCGCCGTCGTGGTTCCCCAGGAGCGGGTGCGTGACGCGGTCTGGATTCGCCACGGGGTGTTGACCGTCTTGGAATGGATGCTGCCGCCCGGCCCGGTGTACTGGACGGTCTTGAGGGTGAACCCGGCATGGGCGCTGTGGTCGGTGTGGGTGCCGCCCTCGCCGTCGGAGACGGTCACCGATTTGGTCCCACCGGCCTTGGTCTTACGGTCGCCGTCCATACCCCGCAAGTAGTAGGTGTCGGCCTGGGTGGAAGGGGTGTTATAGGAGCCTGTGAGGGTGCGGACGTGGCCGTAGCCGCGCCACTGCGACCATGTCTTGTTCTTCTCCTTGGTCAGCCCGTCATCGTCGTCGAAATGCCAGGCCGCGCCACCCAGGTACTCGTACTTGGTGGCCATGTCCGGGGACAGTCCGGTGCGGTCAGTCTGGATCACCGAGTTGACCACGTATTTGTGGAACCAGTCGGTGATCGGGTCCTCCCGACCCGGGGGTGTCCAGATCACCGGCATGCACCGGGTGGTGTTGGTCTCCGGCGTCGGGAGGTTGCTCAGCGAACAGTCAGGATCGGAGTAATCTATGTCGATCTGTCCACCGGACTCATCAGAGATCGTGCCGACCCGGTACCGGACGTAGGGCAGGATGTCGTCGCCGGTCTTGTCCAGCCGGTTGGCGAGTTGGACTTGTTGGAACTTCACCTTCGGCAGCATGGTCGTGGTGCCATCGGCAGCGTGGCCGGTGTGTTGGATTTCGTCCAGCAGCAGGTCACGTTCGACGTCAGCCAGCCCCCAGGAGTGGTTCATCGACCACGAATCCACGGGCCGGTACCCCGAACCGTCGCTCTTAATGATCTGGGTAGTGACCTGGGTGAGCCGTTTGCGGGACCAGAACGTTGGCGCTAGAGCGCCGTGGGTTTCCTTGCATTCCTGCCCGGCGTCGCAGTGCAGGTCCCAAGGAACGTCCCACCACTTGTCCGGGTTCGTTCCGATCTTGGACGGGTCGCAGTCGAAGGTCGCGTTGGGGATGCAGCGTTCGGAGGTGGTGAAGGTGACCTGTGCGGGTGCCTTGGCGAACAGGGCGTCCTTGCGCAGCCCGTAGGAGATCGTCTTCAAGTACCCGCCGCGCACGTACGGGGTCTCGTCGGCGGCCTTGAGGTTGCGGCCGTAGTGGTTGATCTCCTGGCCGTAGGTGTAGTTGATCGCGTTCCCGCCCGGGTCCACGACATAGTCCAAGTTCCAGCGGTAAGCCTGCTGACACCAGGACGCGGCAAACGACGACCCGTGACACGGTTCGCCGGAGTCGTCACCGAACACCGGGACGGTCCACGTCGATTTAGTCTCCGGTTTTCCGCTCACCCAGCCCGGAAGTCGGTTGAGGCCGAAGAAGTACTGGATCCCGTCGGTGGTGGTGACCTTCCAGTACTCCCCATTGTCGTCACCATTGCTGTTCGAGGAGCTGGTCAGCCTCTCGAATTTGGTGCCGTCGTCATTCTTCATCCGCCAGGTGCCGTCAGAAGCCTTGATCAGCTCCCCGCCCTTGCCGGCCCAGGTGACGGTGGCGTTGTCATAGCCCCAACACTGGTCCGCGGGATCGTTGCCCCATTCATCTGTGGGGGCCCCGTCTTCCTTACACGACTTGTAGCGCCGCTCGATATATCCCGGCCACAGATCGAATCCCTCACCTAGCCAGGACGGCTGCCCGTTGGAGTTGGCGGTCCGACCATCCACACTGCCCGAGGAGTAGGAGACTGCGACCTGGGGTGTCAGCTCGCCAGGCACAGGTGGCACCCGCATCGGATACGACCAGGTGAAATCCCCGCTGTTCCCGCCAGCCTGCCAGGTCGCCGACGCCTCCAGCGACGTCGCCCCGTAATCACCCTGCGAACTGTCAGATCCGGCTGCCGCGACCAGCAGTGTGGCGTTCTGCCCCGTGGCGGTCACCGCCGCCGATCCCGAGGGGGCGGCCGGGGCGGCCTCGACCTCGGCGGTCAAGGTTTTGGCCGCGCCGTCGTTGGTAGCCGTCACCGGCTTCGGGGTGCGGCACTGGGGCTTGTTCGGCGTCGTCAACGCGCACGCGGGCAATTCCATCAGCCGCAACCGGGCGCCGTACGCGCCACCGAACGCCTGCACGAACTCCGAGTAATCCAGCCGAAGCTTCACTCGCCCCGGCGCGGCGGCATCGGTGCGGGCCACCGTGAACGCCAGCCCGTCCACACCTGCTCCGCGGGCCGTTCGCCGGTCCAGGACCTGCACCTGTACCCGCTGCGCCGGCGGCACTGACCTGGCAGCACGCTTCCGCCCGCCAGGCGCCAGAATCTCGATCGGGAGCTCGCCCACTTCGCCTTCGTCGCCATCAGAGCCCCTGCTGCTGCGGGCCTGGCCCGAGGCGGACGGCACGTCCACCTCGGCCGCAGCGGGCTTGGGCCACGCCGCCCTGGCCGCCGGGCCAGGCTTGGCCGGGGCGGCTTTCCGTGGCCGCGCTTTCAGGGACCGGCCGTCTACCACCCGCTCGTGGTCTTCGACCTTGGGTCGCTCAGAGTTCGGCGGGTCGGCCAGCGCCGGCGGGACCGACACCAGCCCGGCCGCCAGCGCCACCGCCGTCACGATCGCGACGGCACGGGCCGACCGCCGCGGTTCGAGTACCAGCGTCCGACGACGGAACGTAACGCGGCCTGCCTTCACGACATCCTCCACAGAGCGGGTCCCTCAACGGGCACACTCGGCATGCATCAAGTCCAAGATGGGTTCGCCCGAAGGGCCGCCACCCGGAAATATGTGGCGGCCGGGTGCGGTCAGGGTCCGGTTTTGGTGGGGAGTTCCGTGTCGACGGCGAGACCGGCGACCTGCTGTGGGGTCAGCGCGGCCTGGTAGGCCCACACGTCGTCGACTGCATCCGGCCAGAACTCGGTGCCGTCAGGCGCACCGAACTTGTTGCGGCCTACCTGCAGGCCGCCGTTGTTCTGCGCTTTGAAGGGGAACACCTGGTCCTCCTGCGATACCCCGCCGGATGTTTCTTCGAGTTGCCCGTTGACATAAAGACTGACCCGATGCCGCAGCGCGTCATACACCACCGCGACATGAACCCAATTCCCCATGAGGAACCGGGAGTGAGAAGCGACCAGCGTAGTGGCGGCCGCATCATCGGAATTGCGCATCACGACCTGCCATCCGCCTTGCTCGACCGGATCCTCTCCAGGCACGTACCGCAACGCGAACACATTCGCCTGGGAACCGGGCTGGGAGAACACCGTGGCCGGCTGCTGCGGGCGCCCCATGTTGCGCACCCACCCTGCGATCGTGAAACTCTCGTCCGTCCAGACCGGCGGCGCCGGGGTCTCGGCGAACGCCTGGCCGGCGCCCAGCATCAGACCCGCCGGCGAGGTCCCCCACCCGAAGCCCGCATCCGGCGCAAGGACCGCACCGTTGTGGAACTGCAGGTCGGGGGCATCTTCAGGAAACGGGTCCGCCTGGCCGTTGGTGTTCAGCATCCACCGAGCCTTGAGCACGGGATGCTCGGCCACCATGTCCTCGGCTTCCTTGGCGCCCAGGATGCGGTCATAGACGTGCACGTCGTCGATCTTTCCGGGCCAGTAGTCGACCGGAACACCGGCGTACTTGGCCCGTCCGATCTGCAAACCGCCGGTGGCGTTCCAGGTCAATGTCACTTCAGGACTATCGATCCCCTTCTCGCCGTTCACATAGATGCGCAGCCGCTTGGCCACCGCGTCCCACACCCCGACCAGGTGCGTCCAGGCCCCGGCATGCGCCGGCCGCGCCGACGTGGCCTGGTACCAGCCGGACTGATTGGTGTCGTACGCGGTCTTGGCGAACACCCACTTCTGCGTACTCTTCACATACTTCAGATAGAACCCGCTGAAGTAGTTTCCCTCCGCGGACAGCACCGTGAAGTCGTTGTCCGGATCGGATGCGTCCACCCAGACCCACGCCGACACCGAGAAACTCTCGCTCGTATCCATGACCGGGCTGTCAGTAGCGGCGTATCCGGTGGAACCGTCCAATTGGACCGCCTGATCGACGTGGCCGACGGTGCCCGCCGTCACGCCCCCGTGTACGGCCGCCGAAACGGCCGGTTCACCAGACCGGGTCACCGCCTGCAACGTGGTCGCACCGGCCGGTTCGTCCAGCTTGAAACTGGCCAGCGGAGCCGAACCGGCGTTCGCACGGAACTCATAGGACACGGACGGACCCACCTGGCTGGAAGGCGCCAGCGCCTGCACCGTCAAGATGTTGGGGCCCAGGCGGGTCGGCGCGATCTGCACCTGCCGCGCCGCACCGGCGGTGGTGGTCACCGTCGTCAACGGCTCGCTGTTCAGGGTGATCTGGAAGCGGTCGGCGGCACCTTCAGGGTCGGAGATGGTGAACGTCCCGGCCTGGCCCACACCACCGTGCGCAGCGCCGTCCTGGGGGTAGTCGGCCGAGGAGATGGTCGGCTCCCCGGGCTTCGCGGGGTCGTAGTAGAAGTAGCAGCCGGTTTGGGCGCCGGCGTAGCTCCACGGGCCCCACTGCTCACCGTCCCAGGCCCGCACGCCCCAGCCGATCTTCGTGCCCTGCGGAATCGTCGAGGGCACCTCGACATCGAACTTGCTGTTCGTGGCCTTTGGCCCCGTCAACGCCGACGTCCATTTTTCGCCCCAGTCCGACCCGTCGGGGTTGTTCGCCCAGTGCAACGTGAACTGCCCCTGCACCTTGTTTTCGTCCTCGTCGTCAGGATCCCTCAGATAGGCGTACAGGGTGGAGAAGTCGTTGACCGTCTTGGCCTCGCCGCTGGGCAGGCACTTGGTGCCCGGGTCGGCGTACATCGTGTCGGTGTCGGGCTGCAAAGGCGGGTTGTTGTACTGCACCTTCAGATACGCGTCATCAGCGAACCGTTTCCACCACGCCATGCCCGACTCGCTATAGGCTTTCAACCCGAGCGTGATCGTGCTGTGACCTTTGTTGACCGCGTCCTGTACATGCGCGCGCAGCTTCGACCCGCCGAACTCCACCGGCGTCTTGGAGCAGTACGCCACATCCTGCGAGGTCAGATGCTCATCCCACACCGAGGAGCTGTTGGTGTTGTTCCACGTCGCATACGACTGCAACGTGTTCGTCCGCCACAACTGCACCGAAGTCGGATTGCTGCAGTTGTAGGCGTAGGTCTCGAACGCGGTGAACTCCACGTTCTGGATGTAGCGGCCCTTGATCGCCGGCAGCGACATTCGGAAGAACAGCCGCTTGGTCTGGTTCTTCACACAGTTGGGGTCATCGGCCACCTCGCAGCGGCCCATCCCCTCGGTCGACTTTCCGGCGAATTTGTAGTACGACTGGTCCGGCCAGCCCGAGGACACCATCCCCCAACTGGACGCCTTGTACGTCGCCCACACGGGATCGATGTACACCGGGAACCTGGTGTCCGGCGCCGTCAGCAGCCCCTGATCCGGAGTCAAAGTGAGATTGCCGTTCCCGACGGCCACATCGATCGGCGCGATCTTGGCACCCTCCGCCGGTTCCTCGGTCGGCTCTGCCTCCGCCTGGACGCGGGACTGCGACGTCGCCCCTGCCTGGGAGGAGTCCCACATCTTCGGGGACGGCGCCTCGAACACAGCTGCACCCGAACCCGGGTCGGTGGCCTTCAACACCCCGCTGCCCGGCTCCTCACTCACCGCAAGGCGGGTGGTCGACATCGCCATCACCAACTCGGCCACCATCGGATTCGTGGCCGCCGCGGCGGTCTTGACCACCAGCACATGCGCGAACCCGTCCGCCCGCGCCCGCAACCGCAAATCCACATCCGGGCCCGCCACACCCTCATAAACGGCGGTGTCACCGTCCAGGGTCGGCTCGGGCAATGCCTGCGACCACGACAGCGCCAACGTACGACCCGCCCGGGTCAACTGCACCATCGGGCCGTTCCCTCCACCGGAGAACTTCAGCCCGACCGTCGTCGCACCCGGAACCACCACGTCCCCCGAACGACGCAAAGTGGTATCAATATCGACCCATTCACCGCCTTGACGTGCACGAATAGGCTGCACACGCTGTTCGATCTCGATACGGCCGTTCGGCAGGGCCCGTACAGTCCGGGTCTCGCCACGCCGGGAGGCGATCTCCACCGCTTCACCGGTCTGTTTGGCCGTGGCAAGAGCCTCCTTCTCGCTCGCCTCGACTCTCGGCTCATCAGCGTGAGCTGCGGGCTCCCGCATCACTAACCCGGCCGGAACCTGCAGGAATCCGGCGACCAACACCAATGCCAGAACACGGGCCAACCAGGCGGGGCGCCGCCACAACAACGAACGAGAAACCGATGTAGACCGGCATGCCACACCGCGACCCATGTGAATCCCAAGGCGTGAAGGGTTGTTAACCGCTTAAAGGTAACTCGCCGGCCGGCTGCCGAGAAGACCAGCTGATGATCTACCTTTTGTGATCTACCTCACGGTTTTCGAAGGGATATACCAAAGCGCTTGATCGCCTGCCCTGGGCTCTTGATACCTCCGCTCAACACTCAGTGACCTTGCGCACGCGGAGCAGAATTGCGGTCCTGTATTTCGGAGGATACTGGGCATCCGGAAAGGGCGATCAGAGGTCGGACCACATAGGTTTTCCGCCGTCAACCGCAGAAGACGCCACGATTGACTGAGGGCATCTCATCGAAACCGATCCGGACAAGGAAGCTTTCCATGTCACAAACAAGCCTCTGAGTGCGTAAAGGCGATCAGGATGCTGACCTGTTTATGAGAGGCGGTGCTGGTGCTACGGCGGTTCAGGACCGGACCGACACGGCTCTGCTCGGCGGTGACGACCGGGTATCGAGGCAACCGCCCACCGCTGTTTCGTCGAGGCGATCGAGGTGCTCGCCGCCCAGACCGCTGGCATGCACGCCGCACTGCAGCCGGCCCCGACGTCGGGTGCCACACCTTGCCGCCGAGACGGCGGCCTACGCCGCTGTCCGCCGCCGTCCACAAGCCGGTCGGCTGACACCGCAACCTCGGGCGAGGCCCGCAGGATGAGTGCCGCAGCCAACCCGTCCTCACTTCGGGATCACTGAGCGGGTGAGTGGGCCGTTCTTGTCGGCGACCAGGCAGACGGCATACTTCTCCCCGCTCCCCCACTCCCGCAGGTTGGGCCCACCGATGCGCAGCAGCAGATGCGCCGGCGGGTTCCGACCGAAGATACGCCGTGCCCGCTCGGCACAACGGGCGTAGACCTTCACCTGGTCGGGAGCCTTCTTGCCCTTCAGTGTGAGCCTCGCGAAAACCTGGACCTCGTGCTTCTTCGTGCACTCGACGACGTCCACCACACCCGTATCCCTCCAAGTTCCAACACACTGGCCCGTGACCAGCAAGGACAGGGAATGCCAAACCCCCTGGAGCCGGAAGTTCTTCGGCCCTCCGGTGTAGCGCAGGAGACACGTCACGGCCCGCTCGCCGCTGTCCCACGCCTTCTTGTCCGGACGGGCGACGACCAAGGTGAACTCGTCGTCACGGCCGGCCGCGTACAGCGACGACGCCTGAACCCGGCACGCCTTCTCCCCCTCTGCGGCCAGCCGCCCATCACCGGGGTAGTCAAGGATGGGCAGGTCCGGCTTGGCGACGACCTCTCCCTGGTGAGAACTCGTGCACGGCACGGCTCGCGCGAAGAACTTCGTTCCCGCCTGCCGGAAGTCGGTGAAGCAGTCCTCGTCCGCCAGGGCCGAAGCCCGTGGCCCCTCCACTTCTCGAGCAGAGGCCTCCTCGTCGTCGTCTCCGCCGGCGGCGATCAGTAGAAACGTCGCCGCGACAAGCCAGACGCCGGACACCGCCAGGGCGGCGACGGCGAGCCCCCGCCCCTTCTCACCACGCCGGCCCGCTTGGACGAGCGCGGCGACGGCGAAGCCGACTGCGAACGCCACCAGGCCGGCGGCACCGGTGACCAGCGCGATGATCGCCAACCGGTTCGTCCGGGTGAGCTCGGTGGGCGGGGCGGGAATCGCGGGTTCAGAAACGTCGTCAGTGTCAGGTGGCATCGTCACACGGGGAGCTTATGACGGCAAGATCACAAACCGGGCGCGAACACGCGCCATAGAGCCTGGCGCACCAGCGGCTACACGCCCGACGCCGAGGCAACTGCGGCGTAGCAGCCCCGCCCAGACGTCAGGAGCTCCGCAGGTGGGGCATGGGCGCCGCCGTCCGGCGATCGTCGGATCCATGTGCGAGAGTGCCCCCGTGTCCGCCGGTCCAGTCGGATGGGCGGGGCGAGCGCATCGACTGGAACGACCCATTGGAGCACCTCTTGCCCGACAAGTCCGAGGGTTCACCGGCCGGATCCGGCGGACGCAGCACAGAACCCGGCACCGCGGAGAACGCGAGAAGTACGGCAGGCACGTTGCCCCTGGCACTTCGGGAGAAGCTGGACCGCTTCCGCAGCGCGGCGCTCGAATCCGGGATTCCGTCCGAGGACGTGGAGCGGTGGCTGGAATTGGCCCGCCGGCGCGTCAATCTGACGACAAAGGCGGAAGGGCCGCCTGTGGGCCGCCTCGGAGGTCCGGTGATGCTTCCGCCCGATCTCCGCGTTGCCGCGTTGGACGGGGACCTCCCCGAGCACCTCATCGCGACCATCGATCTCGCGGCCCTGCCCGAGGAGGCGACGAACCTCCCATTGCCCCGCGACGGCCACCTTCTGCTGTTCGCATTTCCCGACCTGGACGGTTGCGATGGGTCGGCGGTGTACATCCCCGCCGGTACAACCGTCCAGGTGCGCCATGTGCCCGACCACCACTTATATACATCGAATCACCCGCCCCCCCACGGACGGCACCGACCGCGTAGCCATCCGACACGGCCATCGTCCCCGCGCCGAAGTCATCCTCTACACCCGCGCCGAATGGGAAGCCTTCCTCGCCGGCGTCCGCAACGACGAGTTCGGCTTCTTCACCTGGGCGACTACCCCGGAACCACGCCGTGAATGCCCGAACAGTCCCGGCGCCGCGGGGACCAGGTCATGCGGCGGAGGTGCGGCCGTGTCTGGACGACGCTCCGGGGCCAGACTCTTGGTGGGGCGTGAAAACGAAGGTGGAGTCGCCGTTGTCGAGCCGGATGGTCAAGGAAGCGTCGAGTGCGCCGGCGAGTCGAGTGAGCAAGGCCAGGGTCGGTACGGAATCACCGCCTTCGATATTCGAGATCTGGGGCTGGGTCATGTGCGCGCGGTGAGCCAGGTCGGTCTGGGAGAGGCCGAGTGCGACGCGGCGGTCGTGGACGGCCTGGCCGAGCGCCAAGGCGTGTCCCGCCTCGACGTAGGCAGAGGATTCTTCGACCTCCTCGCCCAGGAGCCTCTTGGTCTGGCGGGTCTTCCACTGCGAGTGATTCACGACGCTTCCTCCTTGCTCCTGTCGTAGGTGTGCTCGGCAGGGTCGTGCTCGGTTTCACACACCTTCTGCGCATGTCGGGCCCGTTCGATCTCCGTTCCTTCGCGTTGCCGGGTCTTGCGGAACACCGTAAGCAACACGATTCGTTGCTGCGGGCCGAGCCAGTAGGTGATGCGGACACAGTCGCCGTCCAGGACGAAGCGTAACTCCCGCACCTTGCCGCCGAGGTGCCGCGAGTACGGCTCGCCGAGTGTGGTCGGCTGTGATGCGAGCATGTCGGCCGCCCGTTCAGCCTTGTCGTAGTGCCGGTCACTGAGGAGTTCCAACCACTGCCGAACCTCTGGTTCGATCTCGATACGCCATGGCATGCTCACGCTCTGATTATACAAAAATCTATATAAGCTGGCTGGTGGACAGCAGTGTTCAGGCTTCTCCTTCCGTGTGCTTCGGACAGGAGACACCGCCGGACGCAGAGGCCGGTCGCCCACGCCACGGGGCTACAGCGCCGGACCCTCCCGGGCGGGTCATGGACCAATGCCTCGACACAAACGTGGCAGCTGCGGTGGGACGACCTGCCCAGCGAGCACCCCGGCGAGTTCACCCAGGCGGCAGAACAATGCGTTTGAACAAAGGTCTTCTAGGGGGACTGGGCCTCAAGGGGTGCGGCCGATGAACGCCGGCGATCGTCCCTGTCGATGCGGTAGATGACGTGGGCGGGGTCGTCGATGGGGTTGTCCGGGGTGAGGTCGCCTTCGGCCACGCGTCGCAGTCCGGCCTTCTCCAGGGCCCGCCAGGACGCGCGGTTGGCCGCCACGACCGGCACGATCACGCAGGTCGCGTCCGGGTAGTCGTGCCAGGTCCGCTCGATCATCGCCCGGATCATCCGCGTCCCGTGGCCGCGTCCGACGAGGTCCGGTTCGCCGATCAGGTAGTCGATGCTCGCCGCTCCCTCCGGGACGGTCACCACCGGAGCCAGTTCGTCCAGGTATTCGGGGTAGTCGGCCAGGCGGCAGCGTTGGACCAGGCCGAACGGGCGTCCGTCCACAAGTGCCAGCCAGTCTTCGGAGGGTTCCTCTCCCCGGGCCGAGGCGCCGAAGTCGCGTGCGACGCCTTCGGGTGAGGTGTCGTGGTTCCACCAGCGCGCCACGTACGGTTGCCGCAGCCAGCGGCCGAGCAGCGGGAAGTCGTCCTCGGTGACGCGCCGCCATGTGATCACCAGTCGATGGTAATCCGCGGCGCGTGTCGGTGGCGGGGTCCGCGGGCGCCCGCTCAGTCGCGGGCGTTCGCTCAGTCGCGGGCGGGCGGGGTGTAGGTGAGACCGAGCGACGGGACTATCTCGGCGAGCATCAGCTCGAACATGGGCTCGGCGTCGTCGAGGGCGAACTCCAGGTGGCCGAAGACGTCGAGGCTGACGCCGCCCTGCAACCTGATCCAGCACTTGAGGAACTGCTGGATCACCCCGAGCGGCAGGTCGACGCCGGCGACCTCGTCGCGGTAGCGGGCGAGTTGCGGGCGCAGGGCGGGGTCGATCTCGTCGTCGGACGCGATGGGGAACGGCTTCTTGTTCCACAGCTCCAGGAACAGGGCCATGAACGTCCAGCCGAATCTGCGGGCGCACTCCTCGGCGAAGTCGCTCTCCTCCCGGTGGCCGGCGCCGCGCACGGGGGCGCCGAACAGCAGCGCGTACTCGCGGGGGTGCGCCAGCGCCCAGCGGCGGAACCTGCGTGACACCTCCAGGAGCTTGCGGCTCAGGTCGCCGGGCGGGACGGCCTCCATCGAGGCGTGCAGTTCGCCCGTCAGCTCGGTGAAGAGGTCGCCGACGAGGTGCCGCAGCAGCTCGCCGTGGCTGCCGAAGTAGCGGTAGAGCGCCGGCGCGGTCATCCCCATGTCCCGGGCGATCGCCCGGAGCGTCACCGCCTCGGGGCCCTCCTTGACGAGGATCCGCCGGGCGGTCTCGGAGATCTCCTTGACCGTCGCAGCGCGCAGCCGATCACGCCGTGTTCCCACTACGCCGCCCTCTTTCTGGTCCCTGCCGGCCTCGTCGGCCCGCGTCCGGCCGTCCCCGCATGATTCCCCAGAAACGGCCTTGACTAAAGCGAACATCGTATGCAATGTTAACGCCGTTCGCAGTAAACGGCATTCACTGAAGCTCACGGATGTCACTGGACAGGGGAGAGCACGATGTTCGATCGATGGGGCCGATGGGTCCACAGGCGCCGCCGGTGGGTCCTCGCGGTGGCGGGCGCGGCACTGGTCTTCGCCGGCGTGTGGGGGACGGGCGTCTTCGGCGCGCTGACCTCGTCCGGCGGATTCGACACACCGGGCAGTGAGAGCGCGAAGGCGGCACAGATCGCCGAACGCGACCTCGGACGGGACGCGGCGGACGTCGTGATCCTCTACCAGGGCGGGACGACCGTGGACGACCCGGCGTTCCGGGCTTCGGTCGAGCAGGCGCTGGCCGGGTTGCCGGCGGACAAGGTCGCCGCCACCGCCACGTACTGGACGACCGGGTCGCCGCAGTTCGTCAGCCGCGACCACACCGCCACCTACGCCGTCCTGGAACTCGCCGGCGCCGACCAGGAGGCGAGGGACGGCGCCTACGAGTCGATCCGGGACGACCTCACCGAGGTCGGCGGCGGCCTCACCGCCAAGGCCGGCGGGGACGTCGCCACCGAGACCGCGATCAACGAGCGCGTCTCGTCCGACATCGGGCGCGCCGAGGCCATGGCCATCCCCGTGCTGCTGGTGCTGCTCGTGCTGATCTTCGGCGGGCTGGTGTCGGCGAGCCTGCCGCTGCTGGTCGGCGGCCTCGCCATCCTCGGCTCGTTCACCGCGCTGCACGTCCTCACCTACGTCACCGACGTGTCGATCTTCGCGGTGAACATCACCACGTTCCTCGGGCTCGGCCTCGCCATCGACTACGGGCTGTTCATGGTGAGCCGGTTCCGGGAGGAGATCCGGCGCGACGGCCACACGGCCGAGGACGCCCTCGCCGCGACGATGGCCACCGCCGGACGCACCGTCGCGGTCTCCGGCGTGACCGTCGCGGTGTCGCTGTCCGGGCTGCTGCTGTTCGACCAGAAGTTCCTCGTGTCGATGGGCTACGGCGGGATCGCGACCGTGGTCGTCTGCATGGTCGGGGCGCTGACCGTGCTGCCCGCGCTGCTGGCCGCGCTCGGCCCGAAGGTGAACGCGCTGTCGGTCCGGCGGCGCGGAAAGAACGGCGGGGAGAGGACTTCCGAGAGCCGCGTCGACGGCTGGTGGGGGCGGGTGGCGCACAGCGTCATGCGCCGGCCGCTGATCTACATCGTCGCGACCGTGGCGCTTCTCCTCTCGCTCGGCGGCCCGTTCCTGCGCATCGACTGGGGCGGCGTGGACGCGAGGGTCATGCCGGACGGCGCCGACGCCCGCGTCGTCGCCGAGACGCTGGAGACGCGGTTCCCGCGCAACGCCACGAGCCCGATCGAGGCCGTGGTGACGGGGACGTCCGACCGGGCCGCGGTCCAGGCGTACGGGGACCGCCTGGCCGCGCTGCCCGGGGTCACGGACGCGACGGTGACCGGCGCCGAGGGCACCACGACGCGGATCGCGCTGCGCTACGACGCCGACCCCAACTCCGGCGCCGCCCGCGACCTCGTCCAGGACGTCAGGGACGTCCCGGCACCACCCGGTGCGCAGTCGCACGTCGGCGGCGCCACCGCCGGAGTCGTCGACCAGCTCGACAGCATCGGCTCGACGCTGCCCTGGCTCGCCGTGCTCGTCGGCGGCGCGACGTTCGCCCTGCTGTTCCTGGCGTTCGGATCGCTCCTGCTGCCGCTGAAGGCGATCGTGATGAACGTCCTGTCGCTGTCGGCCACGTTCGGCGCGGTCGTGCTGATCTTCCAGGACGGGCATCTGTCCGGGCTGCTGAACTTCACCGCGACCGGCACGATCTCCCCGGCGATGCCGATCCTGATGCTGGCCATGCTGTTCGGCATCTCGATGGACTACGAGGTGTTCCTGCTGTCGCGGGTCCGCGAGCAGTACGACTTGACCGGCGACAACACCGCGGCGGTCGCCGCCGGCGTCCAGCGCACCGGCGCCATCATCACCAGCGCCGCCGTGCTGTTCATCGTCGTGATCGGCGCTTTCGCGACCTCGGGCATCACGTTCATCAAGATGACCGGCGTCGGGATGGCCATCGCGATCCTGCTGGACGCGACGATCGTCCGGGCGCTGCTGGTGCCCGCGACGATGCGGCTGCTGGGCCGCGCGAACTGGTGGGCGCCGGGCCCGCTCGCCAGGCTCTACCGCCGGTACGGCATCCGCGAGGGCGATTCGCCCGCGCCGCCGTCCCGGCCGGAGCTGGAGCCCGTGGGCTGACCCCCGCCCCCCTTCCGGCGGCCGGCGCGTGCGACGCGCCGGCCGCCAATGCGCGCAAACCGCTTGTGGTCTTCCTCACCCACCGGAAGACTGAACGTCATTCGACCGGCGGCACAGCGTCGTCCCACCGGCGGCACCCTCGCGTGACACGCCCCACGGCACGGCCCCCGGCGACCCCCATCGCGTTAACGGGACGTTCCCTTGGAGGCAGCATGTCCACGCAAGTGATCAGCGACGCCGAGACGGCACTCGGGCACCTGGAGCGCCTGACCGACGAACTGCGCTCCCGCGGCTGGGCCGTCGAGGTCGCCGCCCCCGCCGACCGGTGGCCCTCCGCGATCGTCGCCGACCCGCGGACGCGGGCGATGAACGAGAACGTCATCGCCGCCCGGGAGCGGTCGGACGACAGCTGGTCGTACTTCTACGGCTGGGGCGAGCGCATCGCGCCGGTCGCCGACCCGTCCGCCGCCGCCACCGCGCTCGCCCGCGTCCTCACCGCCCGCCGCGACAACTAGGTCGCGAGCCCGCCGGCCGTGGAAGGTCGCCGGGCGGCGGGCCGGTTCGTGCTCCGGTGCGGGCAGGGTGGTCAGGCCGACTTGCGGCTGCGGCTCTTCGCCGGCTCCTTCTTCTGGCCCGACTTCGGCGACTTGCGCGCGGCGGGCTTCTTCTCCGCCTCCCCCTTGCCGGACGCGGCCTTGCCGTCCTTGTCGCCGCGGCTCTTCTTCGCCGCCTCGACGCTCGCGCGCAGCGCGCTGAGCAGGTCGGCGGCGGGCTCCTCCTCGGCCCCCTCGGCGGGCCGCGCAACCTCGCGGCCCTCGACCTTGGCGTCGATCACCGACTGGAGGGCCTCCCGGTAGGCGTCCTTGTACTCCGACGGGTCGAACTCCCCCTCCATCGACTCGATCAGCGAGGTCGCCATCGACAGTTCCTGCTTGCGGATCTCGATGTCCTCGTCCAGGAACGGGAAGTCGGCCGCGCGGACCTCGTCCGGCCAGAGCATCGTCTCCAGCACGAACACGCCCTGCCGGACCCGCAGCGTCGCCAGCGACTCCCGCTGCCGGATCGCGATCTTGACGATGGCGACCTGGCCCGAGTTCTCCAGCGCGTCCCGCAGCAGCACGTACGGCTTGGCGCCCTGCGCGTCGGGCTCCAGGTAGTACGACTTCGCGAAGTAGATCGGGTCGACCTCCTCCGCCTCCACGAACTGCAGGACGTCGATCCGGCGGCTGGACGTCAGCGGCAGGTCGGCGAAGTCCTCGTCGGTGAGGATCACCATCTCGCCGCTCGGCAGTTCGTACCCCTTGGCGATGTCGGAGTACGGCACCTCCTCGCCGTCGGCGGTGCACACCCGCTTGTACTTGATGCGCGCCCCGTCCTCCCGGTGAACCTGATGGAAGCTGACGTCCCTCTGCTCGGTCGCCGAATACAGCTTCACCGGGATCGTCACCAGCCCGAACGAGATGGCGCCCTTCCAGATACTGCGCATGACCTGCCCCTACCCGCGACGTTCCGACAACCCACCACGTTCCGACAACCCACCACGTTCCGGCCCGGCATGTTTCCCGCTCATAGCGTCGCAACCTCGTTCGATTTGCGCCAGAACGGACCCTTGATCCTTTTCTGCGGGGCCGGACCGGGTAAGACGGCGGTATGACCATGCCGTGGCCCGTTGACCCGATGATGGCCGCCACCGGGACCCTTCCCCCCGACGGCGAGCAGTGGGGACTGGAGCTGAAATGGGACGGCGTCCGCGTCCTGTCGCACGTCTCCGCCGACGGCGTCCAGGCCGCGGGGCGGCGCGGCAACGATGTCACGAGCCGCTACCCGGAGCTGTCCGCCCTCGCCGACCTCCTCCCCCACCATGACGTCGTCCTCGACGGTGAGGTCGTCGCCTTCGAGGAGGGACGGCCCAGCTTCGAACGCCTCCAGCGCCGCATGCACGTGACCCACCCCGACCCCAGGCTGATCCGGGAGGTCCCCGTCAGGTACGTGGTCTTCGACCTGCTGTTCCTGGACGGGCACGTCCTGTACGACATGCCGTACGCCGACCGCCGCACACTGCTGGACGAACTGGACCTGGCCGGAACCGGCCCGGTGGAGGTCCCCCCGTACCTGCACGGCGGCGACACCGCGCAGGTGAACGAGTTACTCGACTTCACCCGGGAGCAGCACCTTGAGGGGCTGCTCGCCAAACGCCTCGACTCCCCGTACCGCCCAGGCCGGCGCGTCGACTTCTGGCTCAAAGTCAAGAACTTCATGACGCGCGAGGTCATCGTCTGCGGCTGGAAACCCGGCAAGGGGCGGCGTGAAGGCGGCGTCGGCTCGCTGCTCCTCGGCGAGTACGACGTCAAAGGGCTGCTGGGCTTCGTCGGGCACGTCGGCACCGGCTTCACCGACCGGGCCCTGGACGAGCTGTACGAGACGCTGTGGCCCCTGCGACGCCCCACCAGCCCCTACGACGAGCCCGTCCCGCGTGAGTTCGCCCGTGACGCCCAATGGGTTGAGCCACAACTCGTCGGGGAGGTCGCCTACAGCGCGCGCACCCGGGACGGCCGCCTGCGCTTCCCCTCCTGGCGCGGCCTCCGCGACGACAAGGACCCCCTGGAGGTCACCAGTGAGCAGTAGCGCCTGGAGGACCCGTGGCCGGTAAGAGGACGACCGTGGAGGTCGACGGGCGGCAGCTCTCGCTGTCCAACCTCGACAAGGACCTCTACCCCGAGTTCACCAAGGGCGAGGTCATCGACTACTACGCCCGCATAGCCCCGGTGATGCTGCCGCATCTGAAGGACCGTGCCGCGACCCGGATCCGGTTTCCGGACGGGGTGGACGGCGGGAAGTTCTTCGAGAAGAACGCGCCGTCCCACACCCCTGACTGGGTGCGGACCGCGACGATCCCCACTCCCGGCAGCTCCACGGGACGCGACACACTCGACTTCGTCGTCGTCGACGACCTGCCCACGCTCGTGTGGTGCGCCAACCTCGCCGCGCTGGAACTGCACGTCCCTCAGTGGAAGGTCGGGCCGCGCGGCAAGGTGCACACCCCCGATCTGGTCGTCTTCGACCTGGACCCGGGTCCGCCCGCCACCATCGTGGAGGCGTGCGAGGTGGCGGCGCTGCTCCGCGACGTGCTCGCCGAGGACGGCCTGGAGTCGTACCCGAAGACGAGCGGCAAGAAGGGGCTGCACCTGTACGTCCCGGTCGAGGCGCCCAACGAGGCGGAGCGGACGTCGGAGTACGCCAAGGCCGCCGCGCAGCGGCTCGCCGAGGAGCGTCCCCGGCTGGTCGTCGCGAAGATGGAGAAACGGCTGCGCAAGGGCAAGATCTTCGTCGACTGGAGCCAGAACAACCCCGCGAAGACGACCGTCGCCCCCTACTCGCTGCGCGCCGCGAGCCGCCCGTCCGTCTCGACCCCCATCACCTGGGACGAGCTGGAGTCCTGCGAGGACGCCGCAGACCTGGTGTTCACCCCCGGCGACGTCCTCGGCCGCGTCGACAAGCACGGCGACCTCCTGGAGCCGCTGCTGACGGAACACCGGCCGCTCCCCTGACCCGCCCGGCCCTGGCTCACCCGCTGCCACATCCGCGTGCTCTATGTGTTCGAATAGGCACTCTCCGGCGCCGGCTTCCGTCACCATGGGTCGCGGGGACACGGGCCGGAAGGATGAACAGTTGGCGGACAACCACCACTACGACGCCGTCGTGCTGGGCGGGGGGACGGCCGGGGAACTGGTGGCGTCCGGTCTCGCCCGCGCGGGCAGAGACGTCGCGCTCGTCGAAAAACGCCTGGTCGGCGGGGAGTCGCCGTACTTCGCGTGCGTGCCGTCCAAGTCGCTGCTGCTGTCGGCGCGGCGCGGTGAGACGTGGGAGATGGCCCTGGCCCGGCGCGACGCGCTGGCCGGGCACCGCGGCGACGACTCCGCCGTCGCGCGGATGGCCGAGGCCGGGGTGACCGTCCTGCGCGGCCGGGGTCACGTCGCCGAACCGGGCCTGATCGAGGTGGACGGGGCCGGGCACGGCTTCGACGACCTCGTCGTCTGCACCGGCAGCGAGCCGGTGGTCCCGCCCGTCGACGGCCTCGCCGACGTCCCGCTGTGGACGAGCGACGAGGCGCTGTCGGTGCCCGACCTGCCGCGCCGGCTGGTGATCCTCGGCGGCGGCCCGGTCGGCTGCGAGATGGCGCAGGTGTACGCGTCGTTCGGGTCGCAGGTGTCGGTCGTCGAGGCGTCCGGGCGGCTGCTGGCCGCGGAGGCTCCGTTCGCCGGGGAGGTGCTCGCCGACGCGCTGCGCCGGATGGGCGTCGACCTGCGGCTCGGCGCCGGCGCCGGTCATGCCGGACGCAAGGACACCGGGCTGCGGGTGTGGCTGTCGGACGGCGGGACGCTCGACGCCGACCGCGTCCTCGTCGCCGCCGGCCGCCGTCCCCGCGTCGAGGGGATCGGGCTGGAGAACCTCGGCGTCGCCCTCGCGCCGGGGCACGGGATACCGGTGGACGAGACGTGCCGGGTGCCGTCCGGCTCGGGCCGGGTCTGGGCGGCGGGGGACGTCACCGGGGTCGCCCGCACCACCCACGCCGCGCGCTACCAGGCGCAGGTGGCGCTGTCCAACCTCCTCGGGCGGCGCCGCGAGGCCGACTACCGCGCCGTCCCCCGCGTCGTCTACACCACGCCCACCGTCTACTCCGTGGGGATCTCGCCCAGGCAGGCCGCCGAACTCGGCATAGACCTCCACACCGCCGGGTACGACCTCGCCGCGACGGCCCGGGCGGCGGTCGAGGCCGACGAACGCGGCCGGGTGGAACTGTACGCCGACCGGTCCCGCGGGCTGCTGGTCGGCGCCGCCGCGGCCGGACTCTACGCCGAGGAGTGGATGAGCGAGATCGCGCTGGCCATCCGTGCGGAGACGCCGCTGAGCCTGCTCACCGACGTCGTCCACGCGTTCCCGACCTATGGCGAATCCGTCGAGGCGCCGCTTCGGGAACTGGCCGCGAACCTGTGAGGCAGCCGTTCGTGAAAAGGACGCATGAGGAGGACGCGTGATGAGCGAGACCGACGACCTGGAACAGCCCGCACCCGACGGCGCGAGCGAGGCCGACGAGGCCGATGCCGCCGAGCAGCGGGCCGCGCTCGACGAAGAGGAGGAGCGGCCCCGCGAGTGGTACGCGCAGATGCCGGACGACGTCAACGAGGCGGACGTGGTCGAGCAGCGGTTCGAGGTGCCGCTCGACGAGGACGACTACCGGTGACACCGGCCGGGCCCCGCACCGCCGGTCCCGCTGGTCTCCGTGACGGTCGGCAAGGTTTCCGGAAGGCGCCGCGGTGGATGCCCGGGGTCTTCACCGGAAATACACTGACCCGAGTGAGGAACGTCGAGGTGCTTCGGCCGTGACCGGCGGAGTTACTCGCACGTAGGATGATGAGGTTGTTCCTGAGCGGCGGACACCCCGACCGCCGCAACGATCGTTGATCGGAGAGTGTGGTGACCGCGACCCCGGACGCACGCCCCCGCGGCACGAGGCTGCCGCGACTGGCGCGCCGCAGGCAACTGCTCGGCGCGGCCCAAGAGGTGTTCGTCGCGCAGGGGTACCACGCGGCGGCGATGGACGAGATCGCCGAGCGCGCAGGCGTCAGCAAACCCGTGCTCTACCAGCATTTCCCGGGCAAGCTGGAGCTGTACCTGGCCCTGCTGGACGAGCACGCCGAGGCCCTGGTGAAGATCGTCCGCGACGCCCTCGATTCCACCTCGGACAACAAACTGCGCGTCCAGGCGAGCATGCGGGCCTTCTACGACTTCGTGGCCGGCGACGGCGAGGCGTACCGCCTCGTCTTCGAGTCCGACCTGCGCAACGTCGCGCCCGTGCGGGCGCGCGTCGACCGCGCGAACCAGCAGTGCGCCGAGATGATCGCCCAGGTCATCGCCGAGGACACCAACGCCCCGGCCGAGGAGGCGCACCTGCTCGGCATGGGCCTGGTGGGCATGGCCGAGGTCAGCGCCCGCTTCTGGCTGTCGCAGCACCGGGCGATCCCGAAGGACACCGCCGAGAAGATCATCGCGCGGCTGGCCTGGCGCGGCATCTCCGGCTTCCCCCTCTCCACCGAGTCCACCTGACGGGGCCGGGCCTCGGCGGCGTGGGGCGCCTCCGAGCCGGGGTTTCACCCTCGGCCGAACGCCGTTGACGGCGCGTCGGACGATCTCCGTGCGACCATCGGGAGAAGAGCCCGCCGGTGGTCGGCGGGACGTCGATGGACGACGGGAGCATCGCGTGCAGGTTCGCATCGGTGTGCAGAACGTTCCCAAGGAACTCGTGGTAGACACCGGGCAGTCGGCCGACGAGGTCCAGGAGGCGCTGGCTGACGCGCTGTCCGAGCCGCGCGGGGTTTTCGTGCTCCAGGACCGCCGCGCCGGCCGGATCGTCGTCCCGGCCGAACGGGTCGGCTACCTGGAGATCTCCGAGGACGAGCAGCGCAACGTGGGTTTCGGCTCCCAGTACGCGTGAGCACGGGTTTACCCCGTTCCACCGGGCCTTGACCGGCTTTTTGTTTCATTCCGGCACAGCGGGCATATCGATCTCCGACCACGGGCCCCCGGGCCCCACGGAAAGGAATGGATGATCGACATGCTCACGACGATCCTCTGGTTCATCGTCGTCGGTGCCGTCATCGGAGCCCTGGCACGGCTAGTCGTCCCCGGACGCAACCCGATCGGTGTCCTGCTCACGATCCTCGTCGGGATCGCCGGCGCCGTCGTCGGCGGAGTCATCGCCGACGCACTCGGCGCCGGCACGCTGATCGCCGTCGTGTTCGCCGTGGTGATCGCAGCGCTCGGGGTGGCGGCGCTCACCTCGCTGAACACCCGCGGCGACGGCCGCCGAGGCCGGCGCCACGGCTGGCGCCCCGGCCGCCGCGGCACCTTCTGACCGCCGGACAGCACCGCCGGACGGCACCGCCGGACCGCACCGACCGCGACCAAGCGCGGGCCCCACCGGGCCGGAAGCCCCCGCCACCTGCAGGCGGGGGCTTCCCCCGTTCCCGGGCACCGATGTCCGGATGTGGCCGTCCTGACAGGCCCCTCGACGGGCCGTCCGACGGGTTCCGCCGACGGCGGATACTCCCTGGCGAGCAGGGCATGGAATAGATGAAAACGTGGGAAACGTTGAGTCCTGTGATCGGCTATTGGTGTATGTAATCAACGGTCGGTACACTGCGTCGCGGAGTGTGACCGCACGCAGCCACAGCGAGTGACTGCTTTCAACCCCTGACTGCGGTCGCCGACGGATTTTGATCAACGGCTGGTCCCTCCCGCGCGAGCGCGCGGCCAAAGGAAACGATCGGCGGGCGTGCCACACGGCCGCGCCCTCCGGCGAGCCGCGCCGCACCCGGGAGCGGAGACCCCGCATATTGGAGGCTGAAAGCCCTGACTACCTTTCGTGAACTCGGGGTCGTACCCGAGATAGCAGATGCCCTCGAAGCAGAGGGCATCGTCGAAGCGTTCCCCATCCAGGAGCTCGCCCTGCCGATCGCGCTGGGCGGACACGACATCATCGGCCAGGCCCGCACGGGCACCGGCAAGACCCTCGCGTTCGGGGCCGCGCTGCTGCAGCGCATCGAGCACGGCGGCCGTGCGCCGCAGGCGCTCGTCGTGGCGCCGACCCGCGAGCTGGCCCTCCAGGTGACGGACGATCTGCTGGTCGCCGGCGGCAAGCTCGGCAGCCGCGTCCTGTCGGTCTACGGCGGCCGCGCGTACGAGCCGCAGATCGAGGCGCTCCGCGAGGGCGTCGACGTCGTCGTCGGCACCCCGGGCCGTCTGCTCGACCTCGTCAAGCAGAAGCACCTCGACCTGTCGCAGGTCGGGATCCTGGTGCTGGACGAGGCCGACCGGATGCTCGACCTCGGCTTCCTGCCGGACATCGAGCGGATCATCGACCGGATCCCGGCGAAGCGGCAGACGATGATGTTCTCGGCGACCATGCCGGGCGAGATCGTCGCACTGTCGCGCCGCTACCTGACCCGTCCCACCAATGTGCGGGCCGAGTCGCACACCGAGTCGGACGCGACGCCGCAGGTCGTCCAGCACGTCTTCCAGGCCCACCAGATGGACAAGCCGGAGATGATCGCGCGTCTCCTGCAGGCCGAGAGCCGCGGGCTGACCATGATCTTCTGCCAGACCAAGCGGGCCTGCGACCGGGTCGCCGCCGATCTGGCGCAGCGGGGCTTCGACGCCGCCGCCGTCCACGGGGATCTCGGTCAGAGCCAGCGCGAGCGGGCGCTCCGCGCCTTCCGCAACGGCAAGATCGGCGTGCTGGTCGCCACCGACGTCGCGGCCCGCGGACTCGACGTCGACGACGTCACCCATGTCGTCAACTACGAGTGCCCCGACAGCGCCGACACCTACGTGCACCGCATCGGCCGGACGGGCCGCGCGGGCAAGGAGGGCGTCGCCGTCACGTTCGTCGACTGGTCCGACCTCACCCGGTGGAAGCTGATCAACAGCACGCTCGACCTGCCGTTCGCCACACCGGAGGAGACCTACTCCACGTCCCCGCACTTCTTCTCGGTCCTCGGCATCCCCGAGGGCACGAAGGGCAAGCTGCCGAAGGACAAGCGGCACGGCCGCGCCGGGCTGGACGCGGAGGAGCTCGAGGACATCGGCGAGACGGGCAAGACCCGCAGCCATGACCGCGGCCGGGACCACGACCGGGACCGGGAGCGGGAGCGACCGCGGCCGCGGCGCCGCAAGGGCAACCGGACCCGCACCCGCGCGGGCAAGCCCGTGGAGGCCACCGCGACGGAGGCCGACGCCGGGGGCCGTGGGGGGCCGGCCCCGCACAAGGAGGCCACCGCGGACGACAACGTCGTCGATGCGGTCGCCACGGAACGCAAGCGCAGCAGGAGCCGCCGCCGCACCCGCGCCGGCAAGCCGACGACCGGAACCACCGAGGCGTCCCAGAGCGCCTAGGTTCCGCGCAGCATCAACCGCGAGGCCACCGCTCGGTCTCGCGGTTGAGTCGTCTCGCGGTTGAGTCGCGGTCTCAGGGCTGCGCTTCCCGCACTTTCAAGGCGATGTCGACATGGTCGGTGACGAGCACGGCGACGCGCGGGTCGCCGAGGAACCGACGCATCACCGGCTCGGCGTTGACCGTCCAGACCATCGCGGGGATCCCCGCGCGGCCGCACTGGCGCAGCACCCCGACGCGGGCCAGCCGGTGGTTGACGGCGACCATGTCGGCGCCCGCCTTGCGGATCAGCCGCAGCGGAGCGAAGTCGTGCGCGACGCCCTTCTCCCACAGGTTGCGTCCCACCGACAGGGCCGTCCGCACCCCCGGGAAGGCGCTCTTGATCTGCACGAGCGACAGAACCTCGCGGGTGGTGACGACGAAGCCGTCCCGCCCGAACGCCTCGATCGCCAGCTCCACGGTCTCGTGCTCGCAGCCGCGTTCCTTGAGGTCCAGATGCCCCCGCGCCCGGCCGGCGATGATCTGCATGGCCTCGCCGACCAGCGGGACGGGACGCGGCGACAGTTCCTGAACCCGTTCGTAGGCGAGCCGTTTCAGCGGCAGACCGGCGATCTCCGGGTCGTGGTGGACGACGAGCCGCCCGTCCCCCGTCCGCCGGATGTCGATCTCCACGTACTCGGCCCCGGACTCGGCGGCCGCGCTGAGGCCGGTCAGGCCCGCTTCGTCGCGGCGATGCGCGGAGATGGCAGGCTTCGGACGCACGCTGCCGACGCTACCACCGAAACTTTTTCACGGGTGTTCGTTGCCGCCCATTGACTAGTGTGGTTCCCCGTGAGTACGCCCCGGTTCCTGACCCTGCCCCCCGGCGTCCGCCGGACGAACATCGAGACCTCCCGCGGCACGTTCGCCGCCCTGGAGGCCCTTCCGGGATCCGGTGTGCCCGAACGCCGCCCCGCCCTCCTCGTCCCCGGCCTCACCGGCAGCAAGGAGGACTTCCTCGCCGTCCTGCAGACCCTCGCCGCGTCCGGCCGCCGGGTCGTGTCGATCGACATGCGCGGCCAGTACGAGTCCATCGGGCCGGACGACGCGTCCGCCTACACCCGGGCCGCGCTCGGCGAGGACATCAGCGCCCTGCTGGAGGCCCTCGGCCCGGACCCGGCGCACCTCGTCGCCCACTCGTTCGGCGGTCTGGTCTGCCGCGAGGCGGTGCTCGCCGACCGGGTCCGCCCCGCGTCGTTCACCCTGATGAGCTCGGGCCCCGCGGCCCTCACCGGCCCGACCGCGGACAAGGCCAAGGCCCTGCGCGACGCCATCCCCGAACTCGGCATGGAGACGATCTGGTCGATCGCCCTCGAACCCGACTACACCGGGCGCGGGCTCCAGGAGGAGGTCATCGCGTTCATCAAGGCCCGCACGCTCGGCAACTCCGAGCGGGGCCTGATCTGCATGTCCAACGAGATCCTCACCGCCCCCGACCTCGTCGACGAACTCGCCAAGCACTGCGCCGGCACGGGCCTGCGCACCCTCGTCCTCTACGGCGAGGACGACGACGCCTGGGAGCCCGCCGCGCAGGCCGTGATGGCCGAGCGCCTGAACGCGTCCAAGGTCGTCATCCCCGGCGCCGCCCACTCCCCCGCCTGGGACGCCCCCGAGACCACGGCCGCCGCGCTCCTGGCCTTCTGGAACCAGTCCGAGCAGAACCTTCGCTGAGACCGCTTCCGGTCGCATCCGCCCCTGGGAGGAGGCGAACCGACCAGACTTTCCGGATGACTCTGCGGAGCTATCGAACGCTGGCTCTCATGGCCTGCTCCGACCGGCGGTACTCGCCGGGCGGGACGCCGGAATGGCGGCGGAACGCCAGGTGGAAGCCCACCGACGAGCGGTACCCGACCAATTCGGGGATCGCCGCCAGGGGCGTCGCCGTCTCGGCGAGCAGCCGGGCCGCCTCCCGCATCCGCCGTCCGGCCAGATGGCGGGCGGGCGCCTCGCCGACCAGCCGGGTGAACGCCGCCGCGAACGCCGACCGCGACATCCGCGCCTCCCGGGCGAGCGACTCCAGCGTCCACGGCTCGGCGTACCGGGTCTGGATCGCCAGCAGCGCCCGGCCCACCGCCGGGTCGCGCAGTGCCGGCGGCATGCCGCCGACGCGCTCCAGCGCCACCCTCAGCGCCAGCACGAACACCAGCTCGAACGCGCGCAGCGCGGCCAGTCCCCCGTACCGCTCGGTCAGCCCCTCCAGCGTCCCGGACAGCAGCGGCTCGCCGGCCAGCACCTCGCGGTCGAGCACGATGATCTCCGGCAGCGACCGGTAGAGCGGCGACATCGCGGCCTCGTCGTAGTGGAGGCCGCCGCACAGCAGATCGGTCACGCCGCCGGGCCCGTCCACCCGCACCTCTGTCGTGCTCCCCGCCGGACGCCCGGGGAGCATCAGGTCCAGCGGGGTCGTGGCGCGTCCCGGCCGGTCGGCCAGCTCGTGCGCCGTCCCGTACGGGAAGACCGCCAGCTCGCCGGGCCCCAGCATGACCGGCTCGGACGACCCGGGCATCGTGATCGCGCACTCGCCCGACCGCACGTAGTGCAGGATCGCGTTGCGCTCCTGGTCACCCCGGAACCCCCACGGCGCCCGCGCCTCCCAGCGGCTGACGAACACGCCCTCCAGCCGCAGCGGAGCGAGCAGCTCATCAAGAAGATCGGCTGGACGATCGTTAATCAGACCAGGATTCACACTTATAGAAGGTACTCCCCGCCTCCGGCACGCTGAGCCTCATGACTGAGACATACCTGGTGATCGGCGCGACCGGCGCGCAAGGCGGCGCCGTCGCGAAACATCTCGAACGGGACGGGCACAGCATCCGCGGCTTCAGCCGCAAGCACGGCGACCTCGCCGACCCGGCGGCCGTGCGGGACGCCTTCGGGGGTGTGTCCCGCGCGTCGGTGACGCTGCCCATGGTGTTCGACCGGGACCTCGTGGCACGGTACGTGGACAACATCATCGCCGCGGCCCGCCACTGCGAACGGCTCGTCCTCAACACCGGCAACCGGCTGCCCGCGACCCGCACGTCCGTCGCCGCCTTCGAGACCAGGCGCGATGCGGCCGACGCCCTGCTCGACTCCGGCATCCCCACCGTCGTGCTGTGTCCGCCCGTCTACCTGGAGAACCTCCACCCGGCCGACGGTGTCCTGCCGTACCCGATCCCGCCCGGCCACCGGGTGGCCTGGCTCGCCCACGACGACCTGGGCGCCCTCACCGCCGCCGCCTTCGACCGCGACGACCTCGTCGGAACCTCGGTCGACATCGGCGGCAAGGACGTCGTCACCGGCCCGGAACTCGCGTCCGCCCTCGGCGTTGGCTACGTCCCGCTGGAGCCCGACGCGTTCCAGGCGTTCATGACCCCGATGATCGGCGAGGCCGCCGCGACGGGCGTCGCGGACACCTACCGCTGGCTGTCCGCCCCCGAGAACGCGAACTTCTACGGTGGCGACCCGGACAAGGTGGAGGCGCTCTTCGGCGTCGAACTCACCCCGCTCCGCACGTGGGCCGCCCGATGAACGCCATCGAGGAGGTCATCGAGCACCACCGCTTCATCGAGTCCTGGCTGAGCGGGACGGCGACCGGCCTGGGCGGCTTCTTCGATATGCACACACCGGACTTCACCTGGTACGACCCGGACGGCGCGATGCTCACGCTCGGGGATCTGCGCACCGTCATGGACGAGGCCCACGGCACCGCACCGGGCCTGCGCATCCGGATCCTCGAACCACGCGTGCTCCTGGACCGCGACGACCTGACCGTCGTCACGTACGAGGAGCACCACCCCGACACCGCCCGGCGCGCCGTCGCGATCATGGTTCCGGCCCCGGCCGCCCGCAACGGCCTCCTCTGGCGCAGCCTCCACGAATCCTGGACACACTGAGCAGCGGTCGTGTGAAAGCGAGGGAATCCGGGGCGACGGAATGCGTGGTCGCGTCAGGTGAGTTCGAGGCCGCCGTCGATGGTCAGGGTCTGGCCGGTCAGCCAGGTGGTATGCGGGTCGGCCAGGCGGAGGATCCAGGCCGCGACCTCTTCGGGGTCGCCTCTCCGGCCGAGGGGGATGCGGGACGCCTCCTCCTGCTTGATCTGGTCGACCACTGGCTGCGGAAGGCCGGCCGCGGTCAGGGCCTCGCTTTCGGTCGGGCCGGGGGCGAGGGCGTTCACGCGGATGCCGTCGGGGGCCAGCTCGAGCGCCCAGCTTCGGGTGAGGTGTTCGAGCGCGGCCTTGGACGCGGCGTAGTGGGCGGCGCCGGGGAGCGGACGATGGCCGTAGGTGCTGGAGACGTTGACGATCGTGCCCTCGGCGTCGCGCAGGTGTGGCAGGGCGGCGCCGGCGAGCAGGCTCGGTGCGGTGACGTTGAGGTCGAAGAGGCCCGCGATGCCTTCGGCCGTGGTCTCCGTCAGCGGCATCATCTTGGTCGCTCCGGCATTGTTGACCAGGACGTCCAGGCGTCCCCATCGCGCGATGGCCGCGTCGATGACTCCTTGCGCGGTTTCCGGGGTGCGCAGGTCGGCGGGGTGGACGGCGATTCGGGGGTGGTCGGCGGCGGTCGCTTCGAGGGCGTCCTCGCGCCGTCCGACGCCCAGCACGTGGGCGCCGGCGCCGGCGAAGAGGCGGGCGGCGGCGCGTCCGATGCCCGACCCGGCGCCGGTGACGATGACTGCGGTGTCGGTGAAGTCCACGACTCTTCCTTGTTCGATGTTCGGCGAACATCGAACAAGTTAGCATGGGGTCATGAAGCAGGCGCACCACCCCGATCTGGATGAGATCGGACTTGTGGGGGTGATGGGTGCCCTGAGCGACCCCATCAGGATGGGGCTCGTACGGATACTCGCCGATGGCCGTGAGCGCGGGTGGGGTGAGTTGCGGGCGCCGGTGGCGAAGTCGACCTTGAGCCATCATCTGCGCGTCCTGCGCGATGCCGGGGTGACGCGAACACGCCAGGAGGGGACGCGCTGTTTCGTGGAGTTGCGGCGGGACGATCTGGAGACCCGCTTCCCGGGCCTGGTGGACGCCGTGCTCCGGGCGGCACGCGACGATGACGTGGGGGCTCACGTCGGGCTGGCGTCCGATCGGGACGCCGGCTGAAGGCGGCGGACGAAGCAGTAATGCCGGCTCGGGACGCGAAGTAGCCCATCATGCCGCAAGTGAATGGAGCGGGGACGACCGTCCTGGTGCATCACCGCCCTCTTGCTGGACCGTTCAGTAGGGGCCATCCGCACGGAATGCGTCGACAATCTCCATCGCCCTCTCTTCACTGACCTCCTCAAGCTCCCGAGCAAAGTTGCCTCGCTTCCACTCAGCGATGACGCCGGTTCGATGCCATTCGAGATCCCTTTCGAGAGCCTCGTCCAGGATGCCGCCATCCGCTGGTCTGCGACGCCGCACGATGCCACGTGGGTCGTCAACGGTATTTCCGCCGCCCGTAATGGCATAGTAGGTAACATATTCTTCGGACATTCGCCTCAGTACCCCTCTCTACGGTAATTCGATATATTGAGGACGCCTTCCGGCACCGGAATCCCGGACGATACTTCTTGCTGGAAGTTATCAAGTCTTTCAACCTCGCGCGGATCAGCATTCGGATCCCTGATGCGCCCATAGGCACCATGAGTCAACTGTTTAGCCTCAAAGCTCTCAGGAGTATGGAATTGAACTTCAAATAACTGGCCATCTGGTGCCCGCCAGCGAGAATTGATGCCCTTATATTCTGACTCGCCCCAAAAGTTTCGACTCTGCACCATCTCAAAGCCACTTCGTTCAAGGCGATCCCTGACCTCGCCATATCCACGCACATAGTCCTCACTGGAGAACTGATAGGTGTAGCGCAATGCATCTGGAATTGATTCGGCGACCCCGCGAGGATCTTCGCGGAGATCGGCAGCAAGTTGTTCCGCGACCTTCTCCTTGAACCTTTCTTCCCCTTTGAGGCGATACTCAAGCCCAACCAGCTTCGCCCCATCCACCTCAGCTTCCTTGACTTGGAGCCCTTCGGTGATGCCTGTTTCACGCCCGCTCATGCGGTCGAAAGCCCCATCAACCGAATAGTTCTCCTCATAGTTCAGATAACGACCGCTATCCGCGCGCCATGAGCCGGGTTCGTCTCCGGAGAGACCCCCGTCGCTCGCGCCTTCTCGCTGGAGTCCGTCGCCTTGGTCGTCTTTTTCCGGCGCGCGGTCAGGGACCTGCTCCGATTGGAGGTCGGCCCACTTGGCTCTCATGGCGTCGACATGTTCGCGCCACGCGGCGTCTTGACCTGTTGTCTCGGGCTCGGCGGACTCATCGGTGTCGGCGGCACCGGTTCCCGGATCGCCCTTTTCGCCCGCCTTCGCCTTGGCGTCGGCGGGGGTACCTGGCCCAAGGTTCTCAGCACCGGGTCGGCCCGTACCCGTGTCGGTCGCGTTCTTCGGTTCTTCGGGCGAAGCCTGGTCTGGGACCGACGGCCCATCCTGCGACTCGGCTTCGCGGGCCTGTCGCGCTTCCCGGGACGCCCGGCGAGCCGCGAACTCTTCGCCCCAGGTACGGAACCCGAACTGACGGCCGTCCAATTCATAGGTCGCCGGCTTGCTCGCGAACTCCTCCCACACGTCCCGCCCCGAGGGCTTCTCCGGCTGGCCTTCGGGCTCCGGTTGAGTATCCGATGCGGGGGCATCGCCGGGCTCGTCCTCGGCGTCCGCCTCCGCGACTCGCTCCGGCCGCTCCGAGCCTGGCCGGTCATCTGTTGTGGGAGCGTCGGCCTCGCCCTTGTCTTCAACTGCCTGCGTGGTCGGGCGGTCTTGCTCCGTCTGCCGTCCCATGTCCTCACCCGGCGCTTCGGCCGGGGGCCGGTCGTCGCGTGACCGGTCGCCGGACTCGGGTTCGGCGTCGCGGGTCTCGCGGTCCGCAGTGTCCGTCTCCGCTCGGCCGGGCTTCTCCTGAGTTGCGGCGCCGGGCTTCTCCCCGGCAGGCGGGGGCTGCTTGTCGTCGCGTTCGTCCCGCTGCTCGGTCGCGGCTTCACGGGCGGCTGCGGCTGCCTTGTGGCTTTCGAGGCGGGACGGTTGTCCGGGCGAGCCCGGCCGGTCAGGCGCAGGTCGCCATGCCTTGTCCTTGGCGGGCGGCTTCTCGACATTCTCGGCACCGTCATCAATGCCGTTGTCCGTCTGGTCGACACCCACGCTTGGTCAGCCCTTTCGACTGCCGGGCGAAAGCGGCACCGATGCCGAACGGTGTCCAGTCGCATGCGGGGTGTCGGTGCCCACTTACCTGGTGAGAGACTGAACTAATCCGACATGCCCCGTCAAGTTCTCTGTGTCCGATATGTCGGAGGAGGCCGACTGCGGCCAGGGCCCGGCTTCGGCCGGGGTGCACGCGGGCATGCGGAAGGCAATGTGTTCGTGGCCGAGGCTTGACGGGGACGAGGCCCGAGCGGCCTTCCCATCGAACTGGGCATATGCCACGCTCGGTGATGAGAGTGACTATTTCGGGCAGTTGTGACGGTCGGCGCCATGGGAGGTCTCTTCGTTCGTTCCGACGGCGCAGCCGCCCACTCGGGGGGAGGAACGATGCGGAAGGTAGTCGACTGCCGGGACTTGCCGAGTGAGTCCGGGTGCACGCTCACCATCGCCGGCGAGGAGGACGAGGTCGTCCGCGCCGCCGCCGAGCATGCGGCCTCGGTGCACGGGCACACAGACAGCTCTGAGCTGCGAGACGAGATCCGCAGCGGGCTCAAGAACGAGGAACTGAGCGTCCGGTAGGGGGCGGCACATGACTTTCATGCAGATCATCGAGTACGAGACCAACCGCCCGGACGAACTGGACATGCTGTTCGACGAGTGGGCGACCGCGACCGAGGGCAAGCGGACCGCGTCGCACGAAACCCACACCCAAGACCGTGAGAATCCGGCCCACTTCGTGGACATCGTCGAGTTCCCGTCGTACGAGGCGGCGATGCGCAACAGCGATCTGGAAGAGACACGGCACATCGCCGCGGAGATCCAGGCCCGGTGCACCAACGGCCCACGGTTCATGAACCTGGACGTCATGCGCGACGAATCACTCTGACCGGCACAGGCGGGGGCGTGTCCATGTTGTCCGTGCCCCTGCCTGATCTCTGGACAAACGCGTAACACGATGGTTACATGTTCGCCGTGGACGTCTTCGATGCCGTGGCCGACCCGGTGCGCCGCCGCATCGTGGTCCTGCTCGGTGACGGGCCGCGGACCGCCGGGGCACTGGCGGCCGCGTTTCCGGAGATCAGCCGTCCTGCCGTGAGCCGGCACCTGCGGGTGCTGCGCGAGGCGGGGCTGATCACCGCCGAGATGGTGGGCCGTGAGCGGCACTACCAGGTCGACCACCGGCCTCTGCGGGAGATCGAACGGTGGCTGTCCACCGTCCGCGGTCAGGTGTGGGAGCAGCGCCTCGACGCGCTGGAGACGGAAGTCCACCGGACGCGGCGCGCACGTGCGGCCGAGGAGGAACCACCCATGGATTCGAGGAGCGCAGGATGACACCCACCCCCACCGGCCGCCTGATCGCCACGGCCACCGGAAACGATCTGCAGATGACGCGCGAGTTCAAGGCCCCGATCGAGGACGTCTGGGCGAGCATCACCGAGCCGGACCGGACGGCCCGGTGGTTCGCGCACTGGAGCGGCGAAGGCAGGCCCGGCGCCGCGGTGCGGCTCACGCTGGTGCACGAGGAGGGCCGGCCGGAGAGCGATATGACGATCATCGCCTGCGAACCGCCGCGGCGGCTGGAGGTCGAGGCCGTCGACGAGTACGGGCGGTGGCATCTGGAGGCGCGTCTCGAGGAGGCCGGTGGCGTGACGACGCTGACCTTCGTGCACCATCTCGACCCCGAAGCGGAGGTGGCTTCGACCGGACCCGGGTGGGAGTACTACCTCGACCGGCTCTCCGCCTCGGTCGCGGGCACCCCGCACCCGGACTTCGACGACTACTACCCCGCGCAGCGCGCGCACTACGAGGGCCTCGCCGCCGGGTGAATTCTGGCCGGGCGATGAGTTTCTCCCGGTTCGCGAGTCCACCCACGGAACGACTCTCATCCTGGAGGACCCATGACGACTGTTTCAGCCATCACCGGAACGCTTCGGGTGGACGACGCGCGGCTGCACTACGAGGTGCGAGGGAGCGGGCCGCTGGTGGCGTTCGTCGGCGCGCCGATGGACGCCCAGGCGTTCGAGCCGCTGGCCGACCTGCTCGCGACGGACCACACCGTCCTCACCACCGACCCCCGGGGCATCCACCGGAGCCCGCTGGACGACCCCCGGCAGGACTCCACGCCGCCGCTGCGCGCCGGCGACCTGGCCCGGCTCATCGCGCACGTGGACGCGGGCCCGGCCGTGGCGCTGGGGTCCAGCGGCGGGGCGTGCACCGTTCTGGCACTGGCGCAGGCCCATCCCGAACGGGCCCGCGCGGTCATCGCCCACGAGCCGCCGCTCGCCGAGCTGCTGGACGACCGTGAGGAACTCCGCAAGGGGACGGACGACATGATCGCCACCTACCTGGACGGCGACGTCATCGGGGCCTGGGGAAAGTTCATGGCCCAGGCCGACATCAATCTGCCCGAGGGTGCGCTGGAGCAGATGTTCGGCGGCGAACGCGACCCGCAGCAGGTCACCGACGAACGCCGCTGGTTCGAGCACGAGCTGCTCGAAACCACGTTCTGGCGGCCGGACATCGCCGCCCTGCGCGCCGGCGGAACCCACGTCGTCGCCGCCATCGGCGAAGACTCGGCCGGGGAAATCTGCGACCGCGCGACCCGGGCGCTCGCCGGCGCCCTCGGCATCGAGCCGACGCTGTTCCCCGGCGGCCACATCGGCTTCGCCGACGACCCCGCCGGATTCGCCGTCCGCCTCCGGGAGGTCCTTGCCGAGGTTCCCTGACCCCGGCGCCGCGGCCGTGTCCCGGGGGGCCGGTGTCCTGTGACGACAAGGGTAATGACACACTTACATGAGTTTGTCTCATGGAGGTGTGAAAGAAACATGCCCGCGACCATCCAGCCCCCCGAGAGCGTCACTTGGCGCGTCCACCTCGACCGGTCCATGTGGGTCGGCGGGGTGCGCAGCCTGATGCTCCAGGCACTGCACCCGATGGCCATGTGGGGCGTCTGGCAGAACTCCAACTTCCGTGAGGACCCCTTCGGGCGGCTGCAGCGGACCTCGGACTTCGTCGGCCTGGGGACGTTCGGCAGCCCGGAGGAGGTCGAGGAGGCCGCCTACCGGGTCCGGGAGATCCACCGGAGCCTGCGCATCCTCAACCACGACACCGGTAAGAAGGAGCGGCTCGACCAGCCCGAACTGCTGCTGTGGGTGCACTGCGCCGAGGTCTACTCCTACCTGGAGGTGGCGCGCCGGGGCGGGCTCCTGCTGACCGACGCCATGGCCGACCGGTACCTGGACGAGCAGCGCAGATCGGCGACCCTGGTCGGGCTGCACGCGGAGGACGTCCCCGGCAGCGTCGCCGAGATGGAGGCGTTCTTCGCCGAGATGCGGCCGCGGCTGCGGGTCACCGAGGAGGCGGCGGAGACCGTCCGGTTCCTGATGTGGCCGACGATGCCGGAGAACCTGAGGTTCCTCGCGCCCGGCAAGCCCGGCTACTTCCCGTTCGGCGCGCTCTGCTACTACACGCTGCCCGGCTGGGCCCGCGACCTGTACGGGGCGCTGCCCGAGGTGCCGCAGCCGGCGGTGACGGCGGCGCTCAAGTCGTTCCGCCTGGCGATGAACTCGGTACCGGAACGGCTGCACGACTACGCGTTCGCCAAGCCCACCCGCGACATGCTCGAACGCACCCGGCAGAGGCTGGCCGCGGAGGGATACGACGTGAGCAGGGGCCTGTTCGGCCTCCGGGACCCGAGACGCTGGCCCGCCCCCACGTCCCTCACCCCGGCCTAGCGGTCGGCCTGCGGCGTGTTGCCCGTATGAGCTCCTCATAAGGGCGCCCCGCCGCAAGTGAACGAGCGTTCAGGGGGTTTCCACGGGGAGGGCCGCCCACGGGTCCTTGCGCGGGGCGGCCTCCTGGCCCTCCGGGCAGTGGCGGGCGAAGTCGCACCACGAGCACAGATTGCCCGGACGGGGCGGGAACCGCTCGTCGTGCGGAGTGTGGTCGACGACGGCCGGACGGGCGTCGGCCGGGCGAGGCTCGGGGACGCGGGTGCGCTTCCCTGCGGGGCGACGGTTCCCGGCACCCGCGCGGTACGCCTCGTCCGCTTCGGCTGCCTCACCGGCGATCTGCTCGGCGCGGCGGATGTGCCGCGCCAGCGACTCGTCGGTGTGCTCCCATTCCGCGACCTCACCGGACGGCAGGTGGTGCAGCTCGACGCGGTGGCAGGGGCGGCGCAGCACGCGGGACGCGGCGACGGCGTAGATCGCCAGGGCGAGGGAGCCCCGCGCGTCGTCGGAGGTGAGGGGACGGCGTCCCGTCTTGTAGTCGACGACGACGAGCTCGGGGCCGCGGGCGTCCAGGCGGTCGATGCGGCCGGACACGGCGATGCGGTCGGTGCGGGTCGCGACGGTGCGTTCGACACCGACCGGCTCGTCGGACGGGTCGAGGCCCGCCGCGTAGCGTTCGGTCATCTCGCGCGCCCGGTCGCGCCACTCGGCGGACTGGGCGTCGTCGCGGAACCCGTCCGTCAGCCAGCCGCGGGTCAGGAGGCTCCCGGCGGCTTCGGGGGTGCGTTCACGGACGGGCAGCCGCCACCAGCCGGCGAGGGCGTTGTGGACGCTCGCGCCGACGCTGTTGTGCGCCCACGGCGGGCCCTTCGGCGGCATCGGACGATCAAGGTAGGTCATCCGGTACCGGCGCGGGCAGTCGAGCCACGTGTTCAGCCTCGACGGCGTGCACGTGTACAGGCGCCGGGGCATCCCCTCGAAGCCCAGCTGCTCGGCATCCAACGTCGTCAGGCTCCGGGTCGGCGTTCGGTCAGTCGTCGTCCTGCGCCAGCGCGCCCCACGTCTCCCAGCGGGAGTCCTCCTCGCCGACCGTGGTCTCCTCGCCCTGCGCGGGCAGGACCTTCAGGTCCTTCGGCAGCGGGGTCAGCAGCGCGCCGATCGAGTTCAGCTGCGTGCGCAGGTCCTCGTGGACGCCGCCGATGGAGCCGGGACGGCCGCGGTGCAGGGTGTCGCCGGAGAACAGGGCGCCGAGCTGCTCGCTGATCACGCAGACGCTGCCGGGAGTGTGCCCGGGGGTGTGCACGACCTCCAGCTGGGCGTCGCCGATCTCGAAGACGCCGCCGTCCTCCAGCCAGATGTCGGGTTCGAGGGACCGCAGCGCCTTGGCGTCGTCCTCGTCGTCCTCCTCCTTGGCGAGGCGGCCGAAGAAATCGCGCCACAGCAGCCGGTCGGCGCGGTGCAGCGCGATCGGGGCCCAGTTCTCCTCGTCCTCCTCGCCCGCGGCGGCGACCTCGAGGACCACGTTGAGGTGGTGCTCGTTGCCGTCGGTGAGCAGGACGGCCATGACCTCGCGGTCACCGACCTCCTTGAGGATGGCCTCGGCGTCGTACGCCGGGTCGACCACGATGACCTCGTCGTCGTCGCCGATGAGGTAGGTGTTGTTCTCGACGTCGTGGTCGGTGTCGTCGAGGGTGAGCTGCCCCGACGTCACCACCTGTTCGATGCGCGCGTCCACCCTTGGCACCCTACCGTGATTCGGGTCCCCGGTCGGGCAGACGGAGATCATCGCCGGACGCACCGGCGAGGAGTTTCTCGTACGCGTCCGGCGCGGTGGTCTCGGCGCCGAGGCGGTCGCCGGTCGGCGCACCGTGATCGTCGCTGGAACCCGTGGCGGCCAGCCCCAGGGCGGCGGCCAGATCGCGCAGGTGGGCGCGGTCCTCCGGGACGTGGTCGGGGTGGTCCACCTCGATCCCGGCGAGGCCGGCGGCGGCGAGTCTCTCGATCACCGCGTCCGTGAAGACGTATCCGCGCCGCCGCGCCCTCGGATGCGCCAGGACGCACACTCCCCCCGCCGCGCGGACGAGCCCGATCGCCCGCTCCGGGTCGAGCGCGTACCGGTCGACGTAGGCGCGGCCGCCCTGCGCGATCCAGCGCGCGGAGAACGCCTCGTCGGCCGTCTCCACCGCACCCGCCTCGACCATGGCCCGCGCGATGTGCGGACGCCCGACCGCCTCGCCCTTGGCCAGCGCGCGGACCATGCCCCAGGTGACGTCCACGCCGAGTTCGCGGAGCCGGTCCACCATGCCCTGCGCCCGGATCACCCGGTCGTCGCAGATCCGGGCGAGTTCGGCGGCCAGCACCGGCTCCTCCGGGTCGAACAGGTAGCCGAGCATGTGCAGGCTGCGGCCGTCCTCCCGGCACGACAGCTCGACACCGGGGACGAGGGTCAGGCCCGCGGGCAGCGAACCGGCGGCCTCGTCCCAGCCGGCGACGGTGTCGTGGTCGGTGAGCGCCAGGACGTCCAGTCCCTTCGCCCGCGCCAGCCGGACGACCTCCGCGGGCGGCCGGGTGCCGTCGGACACGTGGCTGTGGCTGTGCAGATCGATCCGCATGCCGCCGTTCATATCAGGGCGTCACTCGTCGAGCCGCGGGCTGTACGCGCCGTAGGGGAGGTCCATCTCCATCCCCGGCTCGCGCAGATCGATCAGGTTCTGGCGCTCCAGCATGAGGAGACCGGCGTCGGCGGGCCACAGCACCGTCCACAGCCAGTCGCCCATCGCCTCGCCCACGTACACGGCCCGGTCGGGCTTGCCGCCGACCGCCCACATCGGCACCGAATGGCCGCAGGTGGCCGCGGGGCCGCTCACGTCGAGCTTCACGTGCGGCGGGCTGCCGTCGAACACCTCACCCGGGTCGGCGCCGTCCAGCCCCGCGTAGTGGGCGCCCAGGCCGACGCCCGGCTGCTCGGCGATCAGCACCATGTCGGCGGGGCCGCTGAGCAGCCCCGGCCCGGACACTGCGACGGCCGTCGCCCGCGCCCCGCTGCGGTCGTCCCCGACCGTGGCGAACCCCGTGACGAGCCAGCCCATCGGAAGGGGCCAGGGCGTCCAGACGGGGACTCTCGCGTCGCGCAGCACGGCGGCCAGCCCGTCCGGGCCGGGTCGTTTGGACGGCTGCCTCGGCAGGACGGCGCCGTGCACGCCGCAGGTCCAGTCGCTCGACCAGAGACTCGGCGCTAGAACGGGACCCGCGCAGCGCGGGCATGTGGGCTCCGCCCTCATGATTACCCACCCTGCGCGGCGACGTCCCGACTCGTCAAGGTCGCGCGGGTCGCCACCTGGGAAAGGGGGAACAAAATGGGGTCATGCGAATACGGTGCGTCGGCGGGATCGTGCGGGACGGGCAGGGGCGGCTGCTCATGGTGCGGCGGGGGCGTCCGCCGGGTGAAGGACTGTGGTCCATCCCGGGTGGGCGGGTCGAACCCGGCGAGGACGACCCGGCCGCGGTCGCACGGGAACTGAAGGAGGAGACCGGGCTGGACGTCGTCGTCGGTGCGCCGGCCGGAACGGTGGAACGTCCGGGGCCCGGCGGCGTCACCTACGACATCCACGACTACGTGGCGACGGTCGCGGGCGGGACGCTCCGTGCCGGGGACGACGCGTCCGACGTGCGCTGGGTCTCCCCCGACGGGCTCCGCGGACTCCCCGTCACGCCCGGCCTTCTCGACGCCCTTGCCCTGTGGGGCCTCCTATGAGGCGTGCGCCGGATGGCTGTCCGCCGTCACCGGGACGTCGTCGCCGGGGTCGCCGGGGTCGTCGGAGGTGACGGTCTGGACGCGCATCCGCCGCGCCAGCCAGACGGCGGCCGCCGCGAACAGCACCATCGGGACGATGTCGGCCACGACGACCTGCCACGGAACCCCGCCCTGCTCGATGTCCAGCTGGCCGATCGCGGCCGAACCGAGGAACGCCAGCAGGTTGTTGAACACGTGCAGGGCGATGCTCGCCTCCAGCCCCCCGGTCCGCACCGCCACCCAGGCCGCGACCGCACCGAAGACGAAGATGTCGAGGATGCCCCAGCCGGTGTAGCCGTGCCCGGCCGTGAACAGCGCCGACCCGACCACGATGCCGGGCCACGGCGTCCGGAACACGACGCTGAAAGCCTGCCCGATGCGTCCCCTGGCGTTCTCCAGCGTGCAGGCGCCGACGGCTTGCAGCACCCAGCCGCGGAAGACGTACTCCTCCGCCGCCGCCTGGAACGGCACCAGCAGGATGATGACGACGGCCGGAACGAGGAACTTGTCCCACCCGACCCAGTGCTCGTCCCCGCCTGACTGGTCGTCCAGGCTGAGGGCCGCCAGGAACGACGTCCCGTACGCCACGATGCAGAACAGGATCGCCAGGCCGCAGCAGGCCAGCATCCACTTCCAGCGCAGCCGTCCCGCCACCGACGAGAGCGTGCCGGGTCTGCGGCGCTGAATCCCCCAGGCCGCGAACAGCGCCACCGGCAGGAACACCGCGAGCGCGGCGAGGTTGAACGCCAGGTCGGCCGTGTCGTCACCGAAGATCGTGTTCGGGTCCGTGCCGGTCGTCTCGGACAGCTCACCGGTGACCACCACCCGGATGATCATCCCGATGAGCATGAGCCCGACCGTCAGACTCAGGCCGATGCCCGCGATCGTCAGGGTCCCCACCAGCGGGCGCCACCACCGATGCCTACCGGTGCGCGCCAGCCTGTGGAAGGGGCTCCCGGCCGGCGCCGCGACCGTCCAGGGCGTCTTCACGGGCTGTGCCCCGTACCCCGGATACGCCTGCCCGTAAGGGGCGGCCCCGTACTCCCGGTCCCACCCGGGGGGCTGCGCCGGTGAACCCGGCCAGTACGGCATCCCCGCCGCGTAGGGCTGCTGCGCCTGCTCGGGCGGCGCACCGTAGGGCTGCGTGCCGTAGGGCTGCGTGCCGTAGGGCTGCGGGTCCTGCTGAGGACCCTGCTGAGGGTGCGGCTCCTGAGGATGCGGCTCCGCGGGCCGGCCGCCGGAAAGGTCGGGGTCCAGCGGGGCCCAGCCGTCGGCATCCCCTGGCTCTGACACGTTGGACCCTCCCGAAAGCCTTCGCGTACGTAGGGACGAATCGTACGGGGCCTCAGTTCCCCGGTGGGTCGAACCGCTCGGTGCGTGTCATGCCCGCCGCCCGGCCCTTGGCGGCGACGACGAGCGCCATCTTCCGGGACGCCTCGTCGATCATCTCGTCGCCGAGGGTGGCGGCGCCACGCCCCTCGACGGTGACGAAGTGGTCGTAGGCGTCGAGGATCAGCTCGGCGTGGTCGTAGTCGTCCTGGGACGGGGAGAACACCGCGTTCCCGGCCTCGATCTGCGACGGGTGCAGCACCCACTTGCCGTCGAACCCCAGCGCCGCGGAGCGCCGCGCGACCCGCGTGAACGCCTCCACGTCCCGGACGTTGAAGTACGGCCCGTCGATGGCCTGCAGGTCGTTGGCGCGGGCGGCCATCAGGATCCGCATCAGGATGTAGTGGTAGGCGTCGCCCTCGGTGTAGCCGGGCGGCTGCTCGCCGACGACGAGGGTCTTCATGTTGATCGACGCCATGAGGTCGCCGGGGCCGAGGACGAGCGACTCCAGCCGCGGCGAGGACGCGGCGATCGCGTCGATGCCGACCATTCCGCGCGCGTCCTCGATCTGGGCCTCGATGCCGATGCCGCCGTCGGGCAGGCCCATGGCCCGCTCGATCTGGGTGAGCAGCCGGTCGAGCCACTGGACGTGGCCGGCGTCCCGCACCTTCGGCAGCATGACGGCGTCGAGGTTCGCGCCGGCGCCCTCCACGACCTCGATCACGTCCCGGTAGGCCCAGTGGGTGTCCAGGTCGTTGACGCGCACCACCCGGGTCTTGCCGGCCCACTCCCCCTCGTTGAGCGCGGCGACGACGGTCCTGCGGGCCTCCTCCTTCGCGGACGGCGCGACGGCGTCCTCCAGGTCGAGGAAGATCTCGTCCGCGGGGAGCCCCTGCGCCTTCTCGATGAAGCGGGCGTTGCTGCCGGGGACCGCGAGCGTGGTACGTCGAGAGCGCATGGCCCGGATGCTATCCAGCGGTGTGAGACCCTTCAGGGCATGGGTGAGCTGAACCTGGCGCTGGTGGAGGAGGCGGCCAAGAAGTCGGGGCTGCTGTGGCTGGACCTGCCCGGCCTGCCGCAGCCGAGGGCCGCCTGGCACGTGTGGCACGACGGCTCCGCCTACGTCCTGACCGGCGGGGAGGGCGAGCAGCCGCTGCCGGGCCTGCCGGAGTCCACGCACGTGACGGTGATCCTGCGCAGCAAGGACAAGGGCGGCCGGCTCATCTCGTTCGCCGCCGACGCCGAGCCGGTCGAGCCGGGCTCCGAGCTGTGGGACGCCGTGACACCGCTGCTGGCCAAGGACCGCCTGAACGCCGCGTCCCACGAGGGCCAGGTGGAACGCTGGGCCACCGAGTCGTGGATCATCCGGCTCACCCCGGCCTTCGAGGCCCCCGGGTCCACCGGCGACTACGCCACCGTCCGTCCCGTCCCGACGCCCGCGACGACCGCGGGCCCGCCGCCGCGCATGTACGGCGGCAAACGCCGCCGCGTCGACCAGTAGAAGCGCCGGGGGGCGTCACATCGGCAGCCGGCGGCCCTCGGCGATGGCGTGGAGCTTGTCGGGGTTGGCGACCAGGTGGACGGCCAGGATCCGGCCCTCGTCGTCGATGTCGGCCGTGACGGTGCTGATCGGGCCGTCGGGGCCGTCCACGACCAGGGCGGGCTCGCCGTTGATGTGGACGCGCCGGACCCGCATGTCGGCGGGTTCGACGCCCGCGTACGGCTGGCCGGTGATCGCCGAGAGCCAGCGGCCCACCTTGGTCGCGCCGTGGATGACGCGCCGCGCCGCCCTGACCTTGCCGCCGCCGTCCGTCCACAGCGCGACGTCGGGGGCGAGGACCTCCATGAGCCGGTTGATGTCGCCGCCGAGGACGGCGTCGAAGAACCGCTCGGTGGCCTGCCGCCGCTCCGCGCCGCCCGTCTCGAAACGGGGACGCCGCGCCTCCACGTGCTTGCGGGCGCGGGTGCCGAGCTGCCGCACCGACGTCTCCGCGCGGTCCAGCGCCTTGGCGATCTCGGCGTACGGGTAGCCGAACACCTCCTTGAGGACGAACACGGCGCGTTCCAGAGGGCTCAGCGTTTCCAGGACGACGAGCATCGCCATCGACACCGACTCCGACATCTCCGCGTCCTCGGCGACGTCCGGGGAGGTCAGCATCGGCTCGGGCAGCCACGGCCCGACATAGGTCTCGCGCCGGGCCCGCGCCGACCGCAGCCGGTCCAGCGCGACGTTGGTGGTGATGCGGACGAGGTAGGCCTTGGGTTCGGCGACGTCCGAGCGGTCCGCCGCGGACCAGCGGAGCCACGCGTCCTGGACGGCGTCCTCCGCGTCGGCGGCCGTGCCCAGCATCCGGTACGCCACCGCGAAGAGCAGATTCCGATGCTCCTCGAACGGCCCCTCGAACGCCTCACTCATGGTCGTCAGCCTTTCATATCGTCCGCGCGCGGCTCCTGACCACGGGGACGGGACGGCGGCGCGGGATGTGACACGTCCCGCCCGGCGGCGTCCGGTATCACCTGCCCGGTCCCGGATCAGGCGGGAGATCATGGGTAGTGTCCTGGCCATGAGCGGAGCTCCGACACGGGTGTTCATCGCCCGGCTCGCCGGGGTCGCGGTGTTCGACCCCGCCGGTGACCAGGTCGGCAGGGTCCGCGATGTCGTCGTGGGCCTGCGGCTGGCGCCGCGGCCGCCGCGGGCGCTGGGGCTGGTGGTGGAGGTCGCGTCCCGCCACACCGTGTTCCTGCCGATCACGCGGGTGACGGTGATCGAGGCGGACGCGGTCGTCTTCGACGGGCGGCTGAACATGCGGCGGTTCCGCAAACGCGAATCCGAGACGCTGGTCATCGCCGAGATGCTGGACCGGACGGTCCGGCTCTCGGGCAGCGGGGACTCCGTCTCGGTCGTCGACGTGGCGATGGAGCCGACCCGGACCCGCGACTGGCTGATCGGCAAGGTCGCGGTGCGCCGCAAGGAAGGACGGGGGCTGCGCAAGCGCGGCGAGAGCTTCGTCGTGGACTGGGACGCCGTCGAGGGGTTCTCCGCCGTCGAGCAAGGGCAGGGCGCGGCCGGGCTGATCGCCGCGTTCGGGCAGCTGAAACCCGCCGACCTGGCCGGCATCGTGCACGAGCTGACGGCGAAGCGGCGCGCGGAGGTCGCCGCCGCGCTCGACGACGAGCGGCTCGCGGACGTCCTGGAAGAACTGCCGGAGGACGACCAGATCGAGATCCTCAGCAAGCTCGGCGTGGACCGGGCCGCGGACGTCCTGGAGGCCATGGGCCCCGACGACGCCGCCGACCTGCTCGGGGACCTGCCCACCGAGCAGCGCGAGCAGCTGCTGACGCTGATGGAGCCGCACGAGGCGGCGCCGCTGCGCAGGCTGCTGACCTACGAGGACTACTCGGCCGGCGGCCTGATGACCACCGACCCGGTGATCGTCGCGCCGGACGCGACGGTCGCCGAGGCGCTCGCGCTGATCCGGCGGCCCGACCTGAACCCCGCCCTGGCCGCGCAGGTGTACGTGTGCCGGCCGCCGACCGCGACGCCGACGGGCCGCTACCTCGGGACGGTCCATTTCCAGAAACTGCTGCGGGAGCCGCCGCCGACGCTCGTCGCCGGGATCCTGGACACCGAGCTGGACCCGCTGCGGCCCACCATGTCACTGGAGGCCGTCGCGATGTTCCTGGCCACCTACAACCTCGTCGCGGGCGCCGTCGTGGACGACAACGGCCACCTGCTGGGGTCGGTGACCATCGACGACGTCCTCGACCATCTGCTGCCCGTGGACTGGCGGGAGGCCCTGATGGACGCCGCCGCGGACGAGACCGCGGATCCCGAGGAAGAGGCTCTCCGGGGGAACACGTGATGACGACACGCCAGATGACCGCACGCCTGGACCAGCCGAGGGAGATCCGCCGGACGCTGGTGCCGCGGCCCCACTACGATCCTGAGTCGTTCGGGCGGCTGTCCGAGCGGATCGCGAGGTTCCTGGGGACGGCCCGCTTCCTCGTCTACCTGACCGTGTTCATCACCGTGTGGGTGGCGTGGAACCTTCTCGCGCCGTCGTTCCTGCGGTTCGACCCCTACCCGTTCATCTTCCTGACGCTGATCCTGTCGGTCCAGGCGTCCTACGCCGCGCCGCTGATCCTCCTCGCCCAGAACCGGCAGGACGACCGGGACCGCGTCCAGTACGAGCAGGACCGGGCGAGGAACGAACGCACCATCGCCGACACCGAGTACCTGACGCGGGAGATCGCCGGGCTGCGGGTGGCGGTGAGCGAGGTCGTCACCCGCGACTTCCTGCGCTCGGAGCTTCAGCAGATGATGCGGGAGCTGGACGCCAAGGACTCCGCGGCCTAGCCCCCGTCAGGCGCGGGCGGGGACCTGCTCGCCGGTGAGCTTGTCCAGGATGTGCTGGAAGGTGCGCAGGTCCGACGCGTCCAGCCTGCTGATCATGTGGTCCCGGACGCCCTGCCGGTAGGTGGGCGCTGCCTCCTCCAGCCGGGCCCGCCCGGCGGACGTCAGGACGGCGTACAGGCCGCGGGCGTCGCTCGCACAGGACTGCCGGGCGACCAGCCCCTCGCGCTCCAGCCGGTCGACGAGCCGGGTCAGCCCGCTGCGCGACAGCAGGACGCGGTCGGCGAGATCGTTCATCCGGAGCCGGCCGCCCGGGGCCTCGCCGAGATGCATGAGGACGTCGTAGGAGCCCAGCGCGAGGTCGTGGTGCGCCAGCAGGTCGGCCTGGAGCCGGCGGGAGATCTGCGCCTGGGCGCGGAGCATGCCGCGCCAGACGGTCAGCTCAGCGGCCGAGATCGTGCTGCTTGTCACGCACCGATGTTACGGCTGCGCCGCCTCCCGCGCGATGCCGACGCACACGGCGGTGTGAAGACGGCCACCCTGATTAGCAGGTTCTTGCATGGGGTTCATACCATGGGCGTATGGCCTCCCAGTTGACGACCGAGCAGGTGACCGCGGCGCTCGCCACCGTGAACGATCCTGAGATCCGCAAGCCCATCACCGAGCTCGACATGGTCAAGAGCATCGACATCGACGGCGGCACCGTCCGCGTCGGCGTCTTCCTGACCGTGGCCGGATGTCCCATGAAGGACACGATCACCAAGAACGTCACGGAGGCCGTCTCCAAACTCGACGGCGTGACCTCGGTGCGCGTCGACCTCGACGTGATGAGCGAGGAGCAGCGCAAGGACCTGCAGACCAAGCTGCGCGGCGGCGAGCCGGCCAAGGAGATCCCGTTCGCCAGGCCCGGCTCGCTGACCAAGGTGTACGCGGTCGCGAGCGGCAAGGGCGGCGTCGGCAAGTCGTCGGTGACCGTCAACCTCGCCGCCGCGCTCGCCGCGCAGGGCCGCAAGGTCGGGGTCGTCGACGCCGACATCTACGGCCACTCGGTGCCGCGCATGCTCGGCGTGGACGCCTCGCCCACCAAGGTCCAGGACATGATCATGCCGCCGACGGCGCATGACGTGAAGGTCATCTCGGTCGGCATGTTCACCGCCGGGAACCAGCCGGTCGTGTGGCGCGGCCCGATGCTGCACCGGGCGCTGCAGCAGTTCCTCTCGGACGTCTACTGGGGCGACCTCGACATCCTCCTGATGGACCTGCCGCCCGGCACCGGCGACATCGCGATCTCCGTCGCGCAACTGCTGCCGTCCGCGGAGATCCTCGTCGTCACCACCCCGCAGCAGGCGGCCGCCGAGGTCGCCGAACGGGCGGGCGCGATCTCCGCGCAGACGCACCAGCAGGTCGTCGGCGTGATCGAGAACATGTCGTACCTGACGTGCGCGCACTGCGGCGAGCGGCAGTACATCTTCGGTGAGGGCGGCGGCCAGACGGTCGCGGACGCGCTGACGAAGACGCTCGGGACCCGCGTCCCCCTGCTCGGCCAGGTGCAGATCGACCCGCGGCTCCGCGAGGGCGGCGACGAAGGCAAGCCGCTGGTGCTGTCCGACCCGGACTCCGGCGCCGCCAAGGAACTCCGCACCATCGCCGACGACCTCGCCGGCCGCAACCGCGGCCTCGCCGGAATGTCCCTGGGCATCTCCCCCAAGGGCCGCTGACCCGCCCGCTGAAACGCGAAAAGGCCCCGCCTGCCGGGCGGGGCCTTTGCTGTCTGACGGCCGTTCCTTCAGGTCGCTTCGGGGTCGAAGGGGGGGCGTTCGTCGTAGGCGAGGTGGCCGTTTCCGGATGCCGTCGCGTATGACGGTTCGTCGTCGAAGACGTTGCCCCTGTTCAGGGAGGGGTCCTCGTCCTCGAAGAGGTGCTTGCGGACGAAGGTCTTCGGGTTGAGGTCGTTGATGTCGAAGTCTTTGAACTCCGGTCCGAGGCCCTCCTGGAGGTCCGCCCTGGCGGAGTTGGCCATCTGGCGGAACTGCCGCAGCATCCGGCCCGCCTGCCCGGCGACCTGGGGCAGCTTGTCTCCGAAAATGACCAGGGCGAGGACGACGAGCACCGCCATCTCACCGAGTCCGACGTCGAACAACCTGTCCTCCACATGCGGCAGGGACCGGCCCTGCGGCGGACCGGTCCCCCCAGCGTATCCCGAGCCCGGATGAACCGGACCTGAACCCTCTGTGCATCCTCCGGGGACGGCTCATCGGGCCCGGCGGGACATTGATCAGTCGGAGCCGAGCGTCACCTCGACGGTGCTCTCCCGGCCGTCGCGCTGGTAGGTGATCGTGATCCGGTCGCCGGGTGCGCGGCTGCGGATCTGCGCGATCAGGTCGGTCGCGTCCTCGATCGGCTTGTCGTCGACACGGGTGATCACGTCGCCTGCCTTCAGGCCGGCCTTGTCCGCCGGGCCGCCCTTGGTCACCGGGTCCTGCCCGTTGACGGGCTCCGGAATGATCCGCGCGCCGCCGTCCTGGTAGCGGGGGTCGGGCAGCACGCCCAGCTTGGCCTGCCGGACGGTGCCGGTCCGGATGATCTCCTCGGCGACCCGGTTGGCCTGGTTGACCGGGATCGCGAAGCCGAGGCCGATGCTGCCGCCCGGTTCGCTGCCGAGGCCCTGGCCGCCGAGCGTCGCGATCGCGGTGTTGATGCCGATGACGCGGCCCTTGGCGTCCACCAGCGGACCGCCCGAGTTGCCCGGGTTGATCGCCGCGTCGGTCTGGATGGCGTTGAGGAACGACGCGTCGCCGCCCTCACCTCGCGTGGGCACGGCGCGGTTCAGCGAGCTGACGATGCCGGTGGTGACCGAGCCCTGCAGGCCGAGCGGCGAGCCGATCGCGATCACCGGGTCACCGACGGCGATCTTGCTGGAGTCGCCGAGTGTGAGCGCGGGCAGCGAATGCTGCCCCTCGGGCTTCAGGACGGCGACGTCCGAGCTCGGGTCGGCGCCCTTGACGGTGGCGGGCAGCGTCTTCTTGTCGTTGAAGACGATCTGGATGGCGCCGCCGTCGCCGCCGGCGACGACGTGGTTGTTGGTGATGACGTAGCCGCCGTTGACGATGAAGCCGGTGCCGCCGACCTCGCCCTGCGAGGACTGCACGCGGATCATCACGACGCTCGGCAGCACGCGCTGCGCCACGCCCGCGACCGAGTCCGGCGGACGGGCCTGTGCCTCGGTGCCGCTGCTGTCGCTGCCGCCGAGGCTGACCGAGCCGCCGCCGCCGTCGTTGGTCGCGACGACGCCGACCCCGGCGCCGACCGCGCCGGCCACCAGCGCGACGATCACCGTGATGACGGCGAGGAGCCCGAGGCCCGGACCGCCGCGCCCCGATGACGGCGGCGCGGGAACCGGCGCCCAGTTCGGGCCGCCCCCGGGCGGCATGCCGAACCCGGCCATCGGGCGGGGGCCACCGGGCGGCGGGCCCATCGGCGCGGGCGGCGGACCGCCCATCGGCGGCGGACCGCCCACGGGCGGCGGCCCCTGGTGGGGGTGCTGCGCCCAGCCGCCATATGGCTGGCCGTGCGCGGCACGCGGGTCATGGTTGTGCGGGACGAATCCGGGACGCCTGCGGTCCTCGGGGCCCTCCGCGAGGGGCTTGTCGAGCGGTACCGGCGGCGGCGGCTGCGGCATGTCGTTCGGCGACGCGTCCTGCAGCGGCACCTCCTGCGGCCCCATGTCGGCCTGCGGGGACCGGGACAGTACGTCCTCGCTGGTGTCCGGCGGCCCCCCGAACGACGAGTCCGGCGGCGCGAATCCTCCCGCCACGAGCCTGTCGCCGCCCTGAGCCGCATCCGGCTCGGGCTCCGGCTCCGGGTCGTCGGCCTCGGACCGAGCCTCCCCCTCGGACCACGGGTCCGGCTCGGGGTCGTCCACCGGCAGCTCCAGCGGAATCTCCTGGTCGGTCACCGTCTCGGGAGGAGCCGCCGCCTCCTGCCGTTCAGGCTCCCGGCCGGAGGCGACGTCGTCGTCCTCCGACGGTGCCCTGACCGGCCCGCGGTTGTCTTCCGTCATCCCCATCTCTCCTACCGAGCATGGTTCTCGTCATCCGTGCTCATCGTGCCCGGAAAGGCATGTGGCGAGCATAAGACCTTTTGTCGATACGCTCATCCTGGACGATCATCATCGGGATCGAGCATTCTTCGTCCTCAATGGCCTGCATTCGGACCCGGGTCCGGCGGCAGGGCCGGATGGAAGGTGTTCATTCGAACGGGTTCGCGGCCGAGGCCAGGCGCCGGGCGCCGCGCGACACGCGCGACCAGAAGGGGTCGGCGTCCCGGGGCAGGTGCGCCGCCACCGACTCGGCCGTGCTCTGCGGGGCGTCGGTCAGCACCGTGAAGACGTAACCGTCGCCCTCGGACACGGCCCAGCGCCGCAGCGACTCGCGCCGGAACACCGTCCGGCCGTGCTTGACGGTCTTCTGCCAGCCGTCCAGGGCGTGTTCGTCCAGCTTGCCGCGCTGCACGAACACCGAGACGGCGGCGAGGCCGTCGGAGTAGCTGAGGTGGACGGCGCCGCCGCCCGGCTCGCGGCGGGCGTCGTGGAGGGAGAGCCGCCCCGGCAGGTCCTGCGGGACGGGCCAGCCGCGATCGCGCAGCCCTTCGAGTTCGGCACGGTCCAGTTCGTCGTCCCAGCGGGCCGTTGCACCCCGGCCGCCGACGCCGTCAACGGGCTCGCCGGAGGTCGTGCCGGGGAACCGGGCGAGCCCGCCCCGGGCGCCGCCGGCCGCCACCGCCTCCGCGGGAGGCGCGGTGAAGCTGATCTCGCTGAAGCCGGTGGCGACCACCCGGTGGCCGGTGGCGTCGATCAGCTCGCGGTGCAGCATCAGCCCGGTCTCGGAGTCGATCCAGAAGCGTCCGGCGGCGCTCCCGTCGGCCCTGCGAGCCTCCACGACGCGGGTGTGCCTGCCGCAGACCGATGAGTCCGCGGCGCGGACCACCGAATAGTTGCTGGTCAGCAGGGACAGCGTCGCGGAGGTGAAGCCGGTCGTGTCCCCGGCGGCGGACTCGGGCCGGTAGCCCTTCCCGGCCGTCCCGGACCGGTAGCGGATGCCGTCGCCGGGCGTATGGGCGACCGTCACGCGGGAGGTGGTGGAGCGGTCGCGGCCCGCCGTCGTGAGGAACCGCCTGCCCTGGTACGGGACGCGCCCGGCGGCGTCGGCGGCTGCGCGCAGCAGCGCCACCGCGCCCGGGTCGCTGCGGACGCGCCGGACCGAAGCCGGGTCGCCGGCGAGCGCGGCGGCCAGGGCCAGGGCGCCCGCGAGCCCGCAGGCCAGGACGGAGCGGCGCCGTCCCCGGCCGATCACCGTCCTCGCGGTCACGGCCCAGGGGAGACCGTGACCCGGTTGAGCGGGTCGGTGAGCGGGTCGGTCATCGGCGCGTCGCCGGCGGTCAGCGCGTGCTCGACGGCGAAGCGGTCGAAGGCGGGCGTGACGTCCGGCGCCTCCTGGCGTCCGCCCGCGGCGTAGGACGCGGTCCCGAGGCCGATGAACAGGGTGGCGGCGCCCACGACCAGGTAGCGGCGCCGCGGCTGGATCTGCAGGACGCCGGCGTGCCCGGCGGGACGGTTGTCGCGCGAGCGCACGGCCGGGGGCGTCCTCGCGGCGCGGGTCGATGATCGCAGCGGTGGGCGGGAATGCCGGGCCGGGGTTCCGGCGGGGGTGCCGGGATGCGGCCCGGGCGGGATGCCGCCGGCGGGCGGGCCGGCGGACGCGGGCAGGGAGCGCAGCCGGGTCAGGAAGTCGTCGGACGGGAGGTCGTCCGCGGCGTCCACGGCCGGGATGTCCGACAGGCCGCGCAGCCGGCCCTTGATCAGGCGCAGCGAGGCGACCTCGTCCCTGCACTGGGCGCAGCCCGCGAGATGGGCCAGAGCGCGGTCGCGCTCTTCGTGCCCCAGCTCACCGTCGACCAGAGCGGTCAGACGCTCCCCCAGACAACTCACGCCGCCTCCGTCGCTTCCGTTCGATCCGGCGCGCGGTCCCGCACCGCGCGCGGTAGGCACAGCATTACTCTGCAGGTGACCCGGGTCGGCTACACGCCCTCCGGCTGCGGTTGGACACCGCCCGCCACGTGCAGCCCCCCGGCTTCGTCCTCCACGGCGTCCATGGCGTGGAGGGCCTGGTACTCGTTCCTGGTCCCCGGCCGGCGGCGGGTCGGCGCGCGGTGCTCCAGCGCGGAGCGCAACTGCGCCCGCCCCCGGTGGATGCGGCTGCGCACGGTCCCCAGCTTGACGCCGAGTGTCGCGGAGATCTCCTCGTAGGACAGTCCCTCGATGTCGCACAGCACGACGGCCGCGCGGTATTCGGGCGCGAGCGCGTCGAGCGCGTCCTGCACGTCCGCGTCGAAGTTGGTGTCGTCGAACGCCTGCGCCGGGGTCGGCTCGCGGCCCTGGAGTCGTTCGGCGGCGTCGTCGGCGAGCCCCTCGAAGCGGATGCGCTGGCGGCGCCGCGCCATGTCGAGGAACAGGTTGGTGGTGATCCGGTGCAGCCAGCCCTCGAACGTGCCGGGCGTGTAGTTCGACAGCGAACGGAACACGCGCACGAAGACCTCCTGCGTGAGGTCCTCCGCGTCGTGCTGGTTGCCGGTCAGCCTGTACGCGAGCCGGTAGACGCGCGCGGAATGCTCGCGGACGACCTCGTCCCAGGACGGCGGAGCCCATTCGGCCTCGGGGGCGTTCTCGCGAGTGCGCGTGCCACTGCCCACTCCCTGCCTGGGGCCCACCCCTACAGCGCTTCTGAAACTCAGTGCTGCCACTCCCATGGTGCCGGGCTGTTCCTCTCTCGTGAGCCAAGGTCTCGCCTTGGAACGGCACGGTCTCGCCTGGGCTGGGGCGCTTCTGGACCGACTTCGGTTCTCGCGGTTTTCACCCGCTCGTGAGCGGATTCCTTCCGTGGTTACAACGCGCTGAAACTCCAGTTGGTTCCCTGTCAGCGATATGGTCTTTCCAGCATGAGCCAGGCGGGGGTCCCGCGAGGAGGCAGCCATCGACGCCGTTCAGGCCACCCGGGCCTATGTGGAGGACTACCTCCCGGAAGACGAGCCGCTCCTGGACGCCAGGCGCCGCGGCGCGGAGGTCGGCGCGGCTCCGATCGGCGCGGCCGGCGGGGCGGCGCTGCGTTTCCTCGCGACGCTGATCGGCGCGCGGAACGTCGTGGAGGTCGGCTCCGGCTGCGGTGTGTCCGGAATCTGGCTGATGCGCGGCATGCCGAAGGACGCGGTGCTGACGAGCGTGGACATCGACCCCGAGCACCAGCGCATGGCGAAGCAGGCGTACGTGGAGGCGGGCCTCGGTTCCTTCCGGACCCGGATGATCAGCGGGCCGGCGCTGGAGGTGCTGCCGCGGCTCACCGACGGCGGATACGACCTGGTGTTCTGCGACGCGCAGAAACGCGAGTACCCCGAGTACCTGACGGACGCGCTGCGGCTGCTGCGGCCCGGCGGCGTCGTCGCGTTCGACAACGCGCTGTGGCACGACCGGGTCGCCGACCCGGGCCACCGCGACCCCGACACCGAGGCGATCCGCGAGGTGCTCCGGATGGTCCGCGACGACGAGCGGCTCGTCCCCCTGCTGGTCCCGGTGGGCGACGGCCTGCTGTGCGCGGTCAAGTGCGACTGACCGATGCCTGAGACGGAACGTACCAAGAGCGTCCCTGAGGGCGCCGAAAACGACACCGCCGCAGACGCCCAAGGCGACACCGCCGCAGGCGCCGGGGCCGCCGGCGCGGTGCAGGCGGCCGAGGTGTTCGCGGTGCGCGTCCGGGCGACGTGGCGCGGGATCTGGCAGCTGCTCGCGTCCCTGATCCTCTTCCTGGCGTCGGCGGGGTTCGTCGCGGGCGGTGTGACGGGCGGCGCCAGCGTGGGCGGCGTCCTGTTCACGGTCCTCGGCTTCGCCGGGCTCGCGCTGTTCGGGACGGGGCTGACCATGTCGGCCGGGGGGATGCTGGCACGCCGTCCCGTCCTGGAACTGGACGGGGACGGGGTGCGGCGGCCGCCGCGCTGGCCGCTGCCGCGCCGGGCGGGGCGGACGCTGCCCTGGGCGGACGTGGCGGCGATCACGGCGTTGCGGCGCGGCGTCGACGGCACCCGCAGGGGCGAGCAGGACTACGTCGTCTTCCTGCCGACGGCGGAGCTGGCCGAACTGGCCCGCACCTCGGGGCGGGCGCGGCTCGTGGCGCTGACGATGCGGGACGTGCCGTCCACGGCGGAGGCCGTCCGGTGGTGCTTCGCGGTGGAGCAGGGCTGGGACGCGACGCTCCCGCAGGTCGTCAAGGAGGCCAGGCGCCGCCGCCGCGTCCCGGTGATCGACCGCCGGACCAAATGACCCGGACCGAATGACCGGGCGGGCCGCCGGCCGGGGCGGCCGCGTCAGGCGGCCAGCCAGCCGAGCAGGAGCCGGGTGCCGAAGCCGGTCGCGCCGCGGGTGACCTCGGCGTCGTCGGACGTCGCCCGGCCCGGCCCGGCGATGTCGAGGTGCGCCCAGGTGCGGTCGCCGGCGAACTCGCGCAGGAACAGCGCGGCCGTGATCGAGCCGCCGCCGAAGCCGCCGCGGCCGATGTTGTTGATGTCGGCGACGTCGGAGTCGATCGCGGCGCGGTAGTCGTCGACCAGCGGGAGCCGCCACACGGGGTCGCCCGCGGCCGTCCCGGCCCGGGTGAGAGCGGCGGCGAGGTCGTCGTCGTTGGAGAACAGCGCCGCGTGGCGCAGGCCCAGCGCGACCTTGGCCGCGCCGGTCAGCGTCGCCACGTCCACGACGACGTCGGGGTCGAGTTCCGCGTCCGCGTAGGCGAGGGCGTCGGCGAGGACGAGACGTCCCTCGGCGTCGGTGTTCAGCACCTCCGACGTCTTCCCGCCGTAGTGGGCGATCACGTCGCCGGGGCGCATGGACGACCCGGACGGCATGTTCTCCGCGGCGGCGACCAGCCCCGTGACGCGGGCGCGGACGCCGAGACCGCGCAGCGCGCCCATCACGGCGATGACCGCCGCGCCGCCCGCCATGTCGGTCTTCATCGTCTTCATGCCCTCGTTGGGCTTCAATGACAGGCCGCCGCTGTCGAACGTGATGCCCTTGCCGACGAGGACGACATGCCGGTCCGGCGTCCCCTCGGGGAGGTACGAGAGCTCGATCAGCCGAGGCGGACGCGACGATCCGGCGCCGACGGCCACCAGGCCCCCGAACCCCCCGTCCACCAGTTCCTTCTCGTCGCGTACGCGCACGGAGAGGCCGGCGTCGGCGGCGACCTGCTCGGCCTGCCCCGCAAGCCACGACGGGTCCTTCTCGCGGGCGGGGGTGTTGGCGAGGTCGCGGGCCAGCGCGGTGGCCCGGGCGCGGGCGGTGCCCAGCTCGATCGCCGGGGCGTCCGCCTCGGGCCCGGCCTCGGTCAGCACGGCCAGCGTGCCGAGCGCCTTCTTCGCCGGCGGCGCACCGATCTTGAACGTGTAGGAGGCGAGCAGCGCCCCCTCGGTGAACGCGGCGAGGTCGCCGGCCGGCACGCCCGCGACCAGCGCCGCCCGGCCCTTGCCGCGCCGGGCCAGTGCGGCGCCGGCCTTGCGCAGGTCGGCCGGGGCCGCGTCGCCCACTCCGTACAGCAGCAGTTCCCGCACCCGGTCGCCGACGCGGACCTGGGCGGACGTGATCTCGCCCGGCTCGCCCTTGGCCTTGTGCAGGGCCAGCAGTTCCTCCAGCGTGAACGGCAGTGACGCGGCCACCTCGGCCGCCGGTGCGACCGGCCCCTTCCGCACGGGTACCGCCACCACCTCGGCCCCGAGGTCGACCGCCGTCTGCGACACGGTGCCCCCGGCGCCGTGGATGCGGGTCTCGATGGGCATGGTGGCGGTTCCCCCCTGTGGTGCTGACGCTGTGGTGCTGACGCTGTGGTGCTGACGCTGTGGTGCTGACGCTGTGATGCTGATGCTGTGGTGCTGACGCTGGTGCTGAAGCTCGTGGTGATGACGCAGTGATGTGAAGGCTGTGGCCGGTGAAGGCTCGGGTCATGCCACGTGTACGGGAATGGCAAGGGCCCCGGCGATGCCGCCGGGACCGTCACCAGCAAGCCGGGATCGGTGGAGCCGTCAGCCCACGACTTCCTTGAGGGCCTCGCCGAGTTCCTTGGCCTCGTCGGCGGAGAGCTCGACCACGAGACGGCCGCCGCCTTCGAGAGGGACCCGCATGACGATTCCGCGCCCCTCCTTGGTCACTTCGAGCGGACCGTCTCCCGTCCGCGGCTTCATCGCCGCCATGCGTGAATCCCCTTCCTGCCTAGGGCCGCGGCCTCGCACACCCTTGGCCGCGTGGCCGCGTGTCGCATCCGCGTCATCAGTAGTGGTCCATTATCTCGTCTTCCGGGCGCGAAGTGGTAACGATCAGCCTCCAGATCGGAGGACCGAAACGACGGGACCGGGCCGTGCGGCCCCTCCGTGCCGGGGTGGGACGGCCCTTGCCCCCCGTTTCCGGTTCGTCGAAAGTGGCCTGGGAAGATCTACTGAGGACCCCGGGAGGACGACGATGTCTGAGACCGTGCTGTACGACGTGACCGACGGTGTGGGAACAATCACACTCAACCGGCCGGACGGGATGAACTCGCTGACGGCCGAGATGAAGGAGCTGCTGCGCGCGACCGTCGTGCGCGCCGCCGCCGACCCGGCCGCCCGCGCGGTGATCCTCACCGGTGCGGGGCGGGCCTTCTGCGCCGGTCAGGATCTGCGTGAGCACGGTGACAACCTCGCCGCCGGCAGGGGGCTGGACGACACCGTCCGCAAGCACTACAACCCGATCGTGCTGGCGATCGCGGGGATGCGCAAGCCGGTGGTGGCGGCGGTGAACGGCGTGGCCGCGGGCGCGGGCGCGTCGCTGGCGTTCGCGTGCGACCTGGTCGTCGCGTCCGACAAGGCCCGTTTCGCGACCGCGTTCACCGGGATCGGCCTCGCCCCCGACAGCGGCATGTCGTGGACGCTGCAGCGTCTCGTCGGCCGTGCCAAGGCCGCCGAGCTTCTGCTGCTGGGCGAGCCGGTCAAGGCGCAGGAGGCGATGGAGATGGGGCTGGTCAACCGGGTCGTCCCGGCGGACGAGCTGGCCCCGGCGTCGGTGGAGCTGGCCCGCCGCCTCGCCGCCGGCCCGACGGTCTCCTACGGCGCCGTCAAGGCGGCACTCGACCACGCGGCGACGCATGATCTGGCGTCGGCGCTGGAGCGGGAGGCGGAGCTTCAGGACGAGTGCGAGAAGACCAGCGACCACCACAACGCGACCGAGGCGTTCCTGAAGAAGCAGCAGCCGGAGTTCGAGGGCAGGTAGGCCGCACCCTGGCGGCCGGGGCTCGGACGTCAGCGGTAGGCGCCGCGGCGGTGGCACCCGGTCAGGTGGTCGTCGACCAGGCCGCACGCCTGCATGAGGGCGTAGGCCGTGGTGGGGCCGACGAAGCGGAAGCCGTGCTTCTTCAGCTCCTTGGCCAGGGCCTTCGATCCATCGGTGTACGCGGGCACGTCCGCCGTGTCCGCGTACACCGGGGCGTCGGGGTCGGCGTGGCGCCAGGCGGTCGCGGCCAGGCCGGCGGGCAGGCCGAGGGCGGCGCGGGCGTTCGCGATCGCCGCCTCGATCTTCGCCCGGTTGCGGACGATCGAGGCGTCGCCCATCAGCCGCTCGACGTCGTCCTGGCCGAACGCGGCGACCTTCTCCGGGTCGAACCCGCAGAAGGCGGCGCGGAAGCCCTCGCGCTTGCGCAGGATCGTCAGCCACGACAGCCCGGACTGGAACGCCTCCAGGCAGAGCCGCTCGTAAAGGCCCTGGTCGTCGCGGACCGGACGGCCCCATTCCTCATCGTGGTAGGCGACGTAGTCGGGTGCCGACAGCCCCCATGGGCAGCGGGCCAGCCCGTCCTCGCCCCGAATCGCGGTGCTCACCCGCCCGTTCTACCTCACGCCTGCGACAGAGCGGCGCTGAGACAGGACGGCCAGGCGCCGGAGGCCCAGGGTCATGAACGCCTTCACGACCGGGCCCGCGACGAGCCATCCGGCCCGTCCGAGCGGCCCGAGCGGCAGGTCGACGCGCTCGGCCCACACGATGCGGCTGCCCGCCCCCTCGGGGACGACCCTGAACCACGCCTCGCCGCGCACCACGCGCCCGGTGTGCCGGACCGCGACGCGGCGGCCGTCCCGCCAGTCGGTGATGACCATCGTGTCGAGGAACCCGACAGGCCCGATGCCCGTCCACGCCTGGAGTTCGTCGCCGGCCTTGTCGCCGCCTTCCGCGCGGGTGAACGGCATCCACTCGGCGTGCCTCGGCCAGTCGGTCAGGACTTCGAAGACGCGTTCGGCGGGGGCGTCCGAGACGGCCTCCGCATGGACGGCGACTTGGCTCATGTCCATTCCTCCTTCGCGTCCTCCTTCACGAAACCGTCGTCGATCGGCTCATCGATCACGGTGTCCTTGCGGAGCAGCGGCGGGGTCCCGTTCACGGGCGGCTCCTCCAGGCCGTGCAGAGCGCCGACGGGGCCCGCGGCGGTGTCGCCCGCGCGGCGGTGAAGGTCATGAAGCTGCTGTTCGAGCGCCGCGACGTGGGCGTCGCGTTCGGCCAGCGCGTCGGCGAGGCGGTGCAGGGCCTCGTCCGTCACCTGCGGCTGGTAGCCCCAGAACGTACGGGGCAGCCGCAGGTAGGCGGCGTCCGCCCCGGTGATGGGGCGGCCGTCGGCGCCGAGCGGGAGCGGCGGATAGTCGGGATGGGTCTCGGCCAGCTCGCCGCCCCTGCCCATGGCGAGGACGACGACGGCGCCCAGCACGGCCACGCCGGCCAGGACGAGGACCACGACCACTATCAGGCTCCGTTCTGCTCACACCCAACTGGAGAGACGTTCCCCAGTCCCCGATCGTGCCACGCTTGGCGGCATGAGGATGCAAGAGCGGAAGGTCCTTTCACCGGACGCGCCGGTTCCGGACGGGGCCGCGGACGCGGGCACGGCGCCACCGGTGAGCCGGGTCGAGCGGCTCACCGCCGGTGACGCCGCGGTGCTCGTCACGCTGGAGACGGACGCGCGGGAGCCCGATCCCGGGTTGCTCGCCGCAGCGTCCGTCTACGCGTGGCTGGGTGTGACTCTGTTCCGGGTGCCGGAGTCGCAGGCGGAGGCGCTTCACGAGGTGCTGGACATGGTGGCGTCCATCCAGGGCACCCGCCCCCCGGCGGTCGCCCGCCGCGGCCTCGCCTGACCCCGGAGCCGGGGCTACCCGCGCAGGCGGTGCCAGGGGCCGGTGACGGCGAACGTCGCGCCGGGGCCGGACTGGCGGTTGAAGAACAGCGTGCGCCCGTCCGGGGAGAACGTGACGCCGGTGAACTCGCTGCCGTTGAGGGCGTTGCGGGCCATCGCGAACGGCTCGTCCTTGCGCGTGGTGCCGACGAGGTACTGCTCGCCGTCGCCGTCCTCGGCCAGGATCACGCCGCCGCCGTACGGGGACACCGTGATGTTGTCCGGGCCGTCGAAGCGGCCGCCCGGCTTGAAGATGAGCTGGAGCTCGACCTCGTTGCGGCGCGGGTCGTAGGTCCAGACCTGGCCCGCGTGGTCGCCGGCGGCGCCGTCCTCCTTGCTGGAGAAGCTGGCGACGAAGTACGCCTTGCCGTGCCCCCACCAGGCGCCTTCGAGCTTCTGGCTCCGCGTGACGTCGCCGTCCTCGAACTGCTTGCGGATGGACGTCTGCTTGGCCAGCGGGTCCGGGACGTCCACCCACCGGGCGCGCAGCCGGGTCCCGGGCTCGGTCACGAGCGACAGGTCCGGGACGCCCGGGACGTTCAGCGCCTCAAGCTTCCCCCCGGCCATGTAGGTGTGGTAGCCGCCGCGGTGTGAGCGGGGAAGGAACCGGAAGAACAGGCCGAACGGCCTGGACGCGTCCTCGGTGAGGTAGGCGGTGTGGGTGTGCGGGTCGACGGCGACGGCCTCGTGGGCGAAGCGGCCGAGCCCGGTCAGCGGGACGGGTTCGGTGCGACGGCCGTGCGGGTCGACCTCGAAGACCCAGCCGTGGCTCTTGCTCTCGCCGCGGATGCCCTCGGTCTCCTCGCACGTCAGCCAGGTGCCCCAGGGGGTGCGGCCGCCGGCGCAGTTCACGGCCGTCCCGGCGAGGCTGACGTACTGCGACAGGAGGTTTCCGCGGCCGTCGACCTCAAGGGTGCTCGTGCCGCCGTTGGCGACCGGGTCGTAGGTCAGCTCGGGCGTCCCCACGGCACGGGTGCCGTTGGTGCCCTGCTCGTGGTTGAGGACCAGCAGCGTGTTGCCGGGCCGGCCGTGGCCGCCCCTGCCGTGGCCCCGGTCACCGTGGCCGTGGCCGGCTGCGGAGAACGTGGCCATCCCGTCGTGGTGGCCGGGGACGACCACGCCGTCGGAGATGGAGTCGCCCTCCTTCGACAGCGTCTTGTACGAGAAACCCTTGGGCAGGTCCAGGACGCCCTTGGGGTCGGGGATGAGCGGGCCGTAGCCGTACGCCTCTCCGGTGTCGGCACCTGCGGACGTCTGGAAGATTCCGTCCAGGCTTCCGGCGAGGGCGATGGACAGCGCACCGGCGGCGCCGCCCTTGACGACTCCGCGACGAGTCACGGACATGGGCACTCCTTCACGTGAGGGGATCACGCCGGAGCCTGGTCGCCGCCCCTGAACCACCGATGAACGATCACCGGCCGGTCGGCAAACCCCCAGGACAATCTTGCATTCAGCGGGCCGCGAGGTCCGCGACCTCGGACACGACGGAGCCGGCCAGGTCGAACCCGCCGACGCACGCCAGGTACCCGGGGGCGTCCCAGTCGTCCCCGCCCGGTTTCCCGCCGAGCGGCAGGTACGTCCCGCCCGCCTGCCTGACGAGCAGCAGCCCGGCCGCGATGTCGTAGGCGTTGATGGACGAGTCGTAGGCGACGTCCGTCCAGCCGGCGGCGACGTGCGCGAGGGTGAGCGCGGCGCTGCCCGGCCTGCGCACGGTGGCGAAGGCGTCCACGAGCAGCCCGTAGCGCCGCAGCGTCTCCGTCCGGTCGCCGGCCAGGTCCCGCGCGCTGGGGTAGGACGTGGCGAGCACGGCGGCCCGGTCGCCGGCCGCGCCGCCGCTGCGGATCGGCTCGCCGTTGCAGGTCGCGCCGTCGAGGGACGCGGTGAACATGTCGTCGCGGATCGGGTCGTACACCACGCCCGCCACCAGTTCGCCGTCCGCGACGGCGGCGATGGAGGTGCAGAAGAACGGCAGGCCGACGGCGAAGTTGGCCGTCCCGTCGATGGGATCGACATACCAGCGGAGGTTCCCGTCGCGTCCCTGTACGCCGCCCTCCTCCCCGACGACGACGCTGCCGGGCGTCTGCTCGGCGAGCACCTCCCGGATGGTCTCCTCCGCGGCGCGGTCGTGCTCGGTGACCGGGTCGTGGAAGTCGGCTTTGAGGTCGACCTCGGGACGGGAGCGGAACGCCGTCCGCAGCCGGTCGCCGGTCGTGCGCGCCGCGAGTTCGGCGATCCCGGCCAGTTCCCGCGAGGCGGGCACGTCGGCGTTCATGCGTCTCCTTCGGTGGCGGTTCCCTCGGTGCGGTCGTCCGAGTGCGGTGGCACGCGGTTTCGACGGTATCCGAGGATTCCCCGGCCACACCGGCCGGGGACGCACCGGCCGGACCACGCCGGCCGGTGCCGCGTTACAGCGTGCCCGGCTCGGGCAGTGGGTCTCTGTGCCGGGACCAGCGCTGCCGTGAGGACGAGATGAGACACAAGATCGATAAGGGCACCGTCGTCGTGGTGACGGGCGCCAGCGGCGGGATCGGCCGGGCCGCCGCCGCGGCGTTCGCCCGCCGGGGGGCCTGGGTCGGCCTTCTCGCGCGAGGCGAGGAGGGCCTGGCGGGCGCCGCCGCCGACGTCGAGTCCGCCGGCGGGCGGGCGCTCCCGATCAGTGTCGACGTGGCCGACATGGCCGGGGTGGAGCGGGCGGCGCAGACGGTCGAGGAGGAGTTCGGGCCCATCGGCGTGTGGGTGAACGTGGCGTTCTCCTCCGTCTTCGCGCCGTTCTGGGAGATCGAGCCGGACGAGTTCAAGCGCACCACGGAGGTCACCTACCTCGGCTACGCCAACGGGACCAGGGCGGCGCTGAGGCGGATGATGCCGCGCGACCGCGGCGTCATCGTCCAATGCGGCTCGGCGCTCGCCTACCGCGGGATCCCCTTGCAGAGCGCCTACTGCGGCGCCAAGCACGCCGTCCAGGGGCTCCAGGACTCGCTGCGCGCGGAGCTGATGCACGAGGGCAGCGGCGTGAAGGTGACGATGGTGCAGATGCCGGCGGTGAACACCCCGCAGTTCGACTGGGTCCTGGCGCGGCTGCCGCGCCGTCCGCAGCCGGTGCCGCCGATCTACCAGCCGGAGATCGCGGCGGACGCGCTCGTCTACGCCGCCGAGCATCCGCGGCGCCGCGAGTACTGGGTGGGCGGCAGCACGGCCGGCACGATCATCGCGAACACGTTCGCGGCCGGGCTGCTGGACCGCTATCTGGCCCGGTCGGCGTTCGCGTCGCAGCAGACGGACAAGCCGACCCGCCCGGACCAGCCGGCGAACCTGTGGGAGCCCGCCGACGACGCGTCCGGCCACGACCACGGAAGCCGCGGCCGGTTCGACGAGCAGTCGCACGCCAGGAGCCCGCAGATGTGGGCGGGGCGGCACAAGTACCTGGTGGGCGCCGCGACGGCCGGGGCCGCGGCGGGCGCGGCGGCGGGCGCGGCGAAGCTGCTGCGGCGCTGACGGGCCGCCCCGGCGAGACGGGCATGACGACACCACCGACGAGGAGAGATCAATGGCTCAGCAAGTCGCCGACTACGTCCTCCAGCGGCTGACCGAATGGGACGTTGAGCGGGTCTTCGGGTATCCGGGTGACGGCATCAACGGCATGCTCGGCGCCTTCGACCGGGCCGAGGGGAAGCCGGAGTTCATCCAGACGCGCCACGAGGAGATGGCCGCGTTCATGGCCTGCGGGCACGCCAAGTTCACCGGCGAGGTGGGCTGCTGCGTGGCGACGTCCGGGCCGGGCGCCATCCACCTGCTGAACGGCCTGTACGACGCGAAGCTGGACCACCAGCCCGTCGTCGCGATCATCGGGCAGCAGAAACGCCTCGCCCAGGGAACCCACTACCAGCAGGAGGTGGCGCTGGAGACCCTGTTCGCCGACGTGTCGGAGTACTGCCAGATCTGCATGCATCCCGGGCAGGTCCGGCATGTCATCGACCGGGCGTTCAAGACGGCGCTGACCACCCGCGGCGTCGCGACCATCATCATCCCCGAGGACGTCCAGGAGTCGGAGGCGATGCCCTCGCCGCCGAAGGAGCACGGGTCGGTGTACTCCAGCGTGGGGTGGAGCCGGCCGCGCGTCCTGCCCGACACCGAGGAGCTGCGCAAGGCCGCCGACATCCTCAACGAGGGCGAGAAGGTCGCCATGCTGATCGGCCAGGGCGCCGCGAACGCGCAGGCCGAGGTGCTCGAGGCGGCGGAACTGCTCGGCGCGGGCATCGCCAAGGCGCTGCTCGGGCGCGAGGTCGTCCCGGACGACCTGCCGTTCGTGACGGGCCCGATCGGCCTGCTCGGCTCCAAGGCCAGCGACGAGATGATGATGAACTGCGACACCCTGTTCATGATCGGCAGCAGCTTCCCCTACGCCGAGTGGCTGCCGGACGAGGGCAGCTGCCGCGGCGTCGAGATCGACATCGACGGCCGCATGATCGGCATCCGCTACCCGATGGACGCCCATGTCGTCGGCGACGCCAAGGAGACCCTCAAGGAGCTGATCCCGCTCCTGCGCCGCAAGGCGGACCGGTCCTGGCGCGGGGAGATCGAGGAGAACGTCCGCAGCTGGAACACCGTCATGGAGAAGCGGGCCGGGCAGAGCTTCGAAGGCAAGATCAACCCGCAGGCCGTCGCGCACGAGCTGTCCCCGCTGCTCCAGGACGGGACCGTCCTCACCGCCGACTCCGGCTCGGCCACCAACTGGTGGGCGCGCCACATCAAGCTCCGCGACGGCATGAAGGCGTCGCTGTCGGGGACCCTCGCCACGATGGGGCCGGGCGTCCCGTACGCGATCGCCGCCCGGTTCGCCTTCCCGGACCGCCCGGTGATCTGCTTCGTCGGCGACGGCGCGTTCCAGATGAACGGCATGAACGAGATGCTCACGGTCAAGCGGTACGCCGACCGCATGGCGGGCTCCCCGCCGCTGATCTTCGCCGTCTTCAACAACCAGGACCTCAACCAGGTCACCTGGGAGCAGCGCGCGATGGGCGGCGACCCCAAGTACGAGGGCTCGCAGTCCATCCCGGACTTCCCGTACGCCGAGTACGCCGAGATGTGCGGGCTGAAGGGCATCTACTGCGACAAGCCGAAGAAGGTCACCGACGCCTGGCGGGAGGCCCTCGCGAGTGACGGTCCCGTGCTGGTGGAGTTCGTCGTCGACAACGAGATCGCGCCGATCCCGCCGCACATCATGAAGGACCAGGCGAAGAAGGCGGTCAAGGCCGGCTTCCGGGACCCGCAGAAGGCCGGCATCGCCGCGCGCGGCTTCCGGCAGAAGCTCACCGAGATGTACGAGAACATGCCGGGCCGCAAGCACGACTGACCGGCCTACCGCAGGACACGGCCCCGGGGGGGCGTGGACGGCCGGGACCACCGCGACCGGGACCACCGGGACCGGCCGTCCGCGGGCCCGTCAGAGCTGGGTCTCCGCGTAGTCCCCGGGGGAGAACTCGATGCGGGGCTGCGAACGCTCCAGAAGGTCGAACGCCTCGGGGACCGTGGCCGTCCAGCCGATCGCGTCCCAGATCCGGTGGCGGGCGAAGCCCTGCGCGGTGAGACCCTCCATCAGCTCGCGGAGCGGGTCGTACACGCCGGTCGGGTCGAGGATGACGACGGGCTTGTCGTGCATGGCGAGGACCCGGGCCGTCCACACCTCGAACAGCTCCTCCAGCGTGCCGATGCCGCCGGGCAGGATGAGGAACGCGTCGCTGCGGCGGTCCATCTCGCCCTTGCGGGTCCGCATGTCGCCGGTGACGATCAGTTCGTCGCTGTCCTCGTCGGAGATCTCGACGCTGACGAGCCCCTCGGGGATCACCCCGACGGTGCGGGCGCCGCCGGCCCGCGCCGCGCGGGCGACGGCCCCCATGCACGACACCCGGGCGCCGCCGCTGACCAGGCTGTGGCCCCGCCGGGCCAGCTCCGTGCCGACCTGCGCGGCGAGGTCGACGTAGCGGCGGTCGATCCTCCCGCTGGACGAGCAGAACACACAGACGGCAAGCGGCTTCGCGGATTCCACCAGGCCAATTTAGCCGGTCAGTGGGCGGACATGTCCCTGCGCCGGAAGCCGGCCAGGCCGAGGGCGGACAGGGCGGCGGTCAGCGCCACGAGCCAGCCGAAGGGCGCGGCGGTGAGCGCGGTGCCGGGAAGCTTCGGGATGTGGGTGAACGGCGACACGTTCATGATCCACTGGTTCAGGTCGAGCGCCGCCCCGAACATGGAGATCACCGCGAAGGCCGCGACGGCGGCCCAGGCGGCGCCGGTGAACCGGGGCGCCAGGCCGAACAGGGCGAGCGCGATCGCCGCGACCAGCCAGACGGCGGGCAGCTGCGCCAGCGCGGCGCCGAGGACACGGGGCAGTTCGCGGCCGACGTCGCCGACGTTCAGTCCGTGCGCCAGGCCCGCGGCGGCGCCGGCGACGGTCATCGCGGCGGCGGGTCCCAGAAGCGAGAACACGAGGTGGCTCGCCGCCCACCGGAGCCGGGCGGTCGCCGTGGCGAGCAGCGGCTCGGCGCGCCGGCCGGCCTCCTCGGTCCGCAGCCGCAGCGTCGCCGACACCGCGTACGCCGCCGCGATCAGGCCGAGGATGCTCATCGACGCGGCGAAGAAGGCGTCGGTGATGCCGGACTGCCCGCCGAGGGCCGTGAAGATCTCCTTCAGTTCGGGGTTGTCCGCCACCATGTCCTTCACGCCGCCCGCGACGCCGCCGTACACGACGCCGAGCGCGGCGAACCCGGCGAGCCAGCCGTACAGGGGACGGCTCTGCAGCCGCCAGCCGAGCCCGAACGGACCCGACAGCCGGGGCGGCGCGTCGGCGGGCCCGAGCTTCGGCGGCATGATCCCCGCGCCCACGTCCCGGCGGGCCGACAGCGCCCCGGCCGCCGCCACCAGGACGGCGATGAGTGCGACGGTCAGCGCAAGCGTCCACCAGCGTTCGCCGCCGTAGGGACGCATCCGCTGCGCCCAGCCGAGCGGGGACAGCCAGCCGAGCCATGTCAGCGCGTTGCCCTCGCCGCCGACGTCGGCGGCCATCCGGACCGCGAAAGCGCCGCCGAGCACGCTGACGGCCACTCCCCTGGCCGCGCCGGCGCCCTCGCTGAGCTGTGCGGTGACGCCCGCGACCGCGGCGAACACGCACCCGCCCGCGGCGAACTGGAGGCCGAAGGCCAGCGACCCGGTGAGCGGCAGGCCCTGCGCCGCCATCCCGGCGGCGAGCAGCACGGCGATCGCGAGGTTCGCCGCCATCGTGACGATGAGAGCGGCGGCCAGGCCCGCGCCGCGTCCGGTCACCGTCGCGCCGAGCAGCTCGCGGCGTCCCGCCTCCTCCTCGGTGCGGGTGTGCCGGATGACCGTGAGGATGCTGATCAGCCCGATCACCACGGGGAGGAACCCGGCGCGCTGGACGATGATGCCGCCGAGATCACTGCTGTACAGCGGCCCGTACAGCGCCAGGAACGTCGGGTTCGTCCCGGTGGTCGCGGCGTACTGCAACCGGTCGGCGTCCGTCTGGAACAGCTGCTCGGTGGCCGCCACGAAGTTGATCGGAATGAGGGCGGCCACCAGAACCCAGGCCGGGAGGATGAACCGGTCACGCCGCAGGATCAGCCGGCTCAGCCCACCGGTTCCGACGAGGCCCCTCATCGTGCGCCTTCTTCGGCTTTTCCGGCTTCGGCTTCTTCGGCTTCTTCGGCCAGTTCGTCCTTGTAGTGCCGCAGGAACAGCTCCTCCAGCGTCGGCGGCCTGCTGGACAGGCTCCGGACGCCGATCTCGGTGAGCCGGCGCAGCGCGTCGTCGAGCCGCGCGGTCTCCACCTCGAACCTGATGGTGGTGCCGTCGACGCGGACGTCATGGGCGCCGGGCATCGCGAGGCCGTCCGGCGGGGACGCGAGCTCGGCGTGGATCGACGTGCGGGTCAGGTGCCGGAGCTCGTCCAGCGTGCCGGACTCCACCGCGGCGCCCCTGCGGATGATCGTCACCTGGTCGCACAGCGCCTCGACCTCGGACAGGATGTGGCTGGACAGCAGGACCGTCCGCCCCTCGCCGCGCGCCTCGCGGACGCATTCCTGGAACACCTCCTCCATCAGGGGATCCAGGCCGGACGTGGGTTCGTCCAGGAGCAGCAGCTCGGCGTCGGAGGAGAGCGCGGCGACGAGGCCGACCTTCTGCCGGTTGCCCTTGGAGTAGGCGCGGCCCTTCTTGCGCGGGTCCAGTTCGAAGCGATCGAGCAGTTCGGCCTTGCGGGCCGCGTTCGTCCCGCCGCGCATCCGGCCGAGCAGGTCGATCACCTCGCCGCCGGACAGGTTGGGCCACAGCGTCACGTCGCCGGGGACGTAGGCGAGACGGCGGTGCAGCTCGGTGGCGTCGCGCCAGGGGTCGCCCCCGAGCAGCCGGGCCGTGCCCGCGTCCGCGCACAGCAGGCCGAGCAGGATCCTGATCGTGGTCGACTTCCCGGAGCCGTTCGGGCCGAGGAAACCGTGCACCTCTCCTTGCCGGACGGTCAGGTCGAGACCGTCCGGGGCGCGGGTCCGGCCGAAGTTCTTGACCAGGCCGGAGATTTCGACGGGGGGCGTGTTCGTGGTCACCGGTTCTCCTCCCGGGAGGGCTGTCCGCCCTCGGCGAGCATGGACTTCAGGGCGGTGCGCGCCTGCTCGGACAGTTCCGGGGTCAGGAGTCTGTCGTCGTAGACGTCCATCATCGCCAGGGCCATCCGGGGATAGCCCTCGCCCATCAGGACGTCGCCGCCCAAGGCGCGTGACAGGTGTTCGTGAAGGACGATCAACCCGAAGTTCATCGCGGTCATGACGGTCGCGTAGGCGTGCAGGTCGTCGGTCTGCGGTTCGTATATCCCGGGCGATCCGCGACTCAGGACCTCCTCGCTGAACTCGACCGCGTCGTCGAACAGCGTGCGTGCGGCCTCGGAGTCGTCGGTCAGGGCGCGGGCCACGTATCGCTGGATGGGCAGGGCGGTCCGCATGGCGATCGCCAGGAAACCGGGGTTGGCCATCCCGCCGCTGAGCGCCTCCTGCTTGACGTCGCGGATGACCTCGATCACGTGCTCGTCGCACTCCCGGCGCAGCGCCTCCTTGGTCCCGTAGTGGTGCTGGACCAGGGCGGGCGAGACGCCGGCGGCCTTCGCGATGCCCCGGATCGTCGCGCCCTTCACGCCCAGCTCGGCGAACTGCAGCAGCGCCGCGTCCCTGATCCGGGCCCGCCCGGTCAGGTCGCCGGGTCGCTCACTTCCTGACACTCTCAACCGCCTGTACGCATGTTCAGTAGCCTGTACGTCTGTACACTGTACTCGCGTACAGGCGAGAGCGTCCAGGGGCTGGTCGTTCAGGGGCTAGTCGCGGGCTAGTCGTTCAGGGGAAGTTCGCCGAGCTTCACCTTGACCTGCCGCTTCGAGCCGTCCGGCTTCTTGATCTCGACCGTCGCGGTCTGGCCGGGCTTGGCACCCGCGAGGACGGTGGTCAGGGCCGTCTGCGTGGGCGTGGCGGTGCCGTTCACCGACAGGATCAGGTCGCCCGCCTCGATGCCCGCCCCGGCGGCGCCGGTGTTCGGCAGGACCTCCACGACGGCGACCGCGGAGGGCCGCCCGGTCTCCGGGTCGACGAGCGTGCGGACCACCACGCCGAGCGCCGCCCGGCCCGAATCGGAGACCTTCCCGGATTTGATGAGCTGCGGAACGATCCGCTTGACCGTGCTGCTCGGCGTCGCGAAACCGATCCCGGGCGCCGCGCCGCCGCCCGAGCCCGTGGCCGCGGCGGTCGGGACGCCGATCACCTTCCCGGTGAGCGTGACGAGGGCGCCGCCGCTGTTGCCCGGGTTGATCGGCGCGCTCGTCTGGATCGCGTCGGCGATCGTCGAGCCGGCGAAGTCGCCCGCACCCTGGGTCGACACCGTCCGGTGCAGCGCGGACACGATGCCGTTGGTCACGCTTCCGGCCAGCCCGAGCGGGTTGCCCATGGCCAAGACCATCTGCCCGACCTCGGCCTTGCTGGAGTCGCCCCACTGCGCCGGTTTCAGCGTGGCGCCGTCCACCTTCAGCACGGCCAGGTCGTCCGGCACGAAGGCGCCCACGAGCCGCGCCTCCCGCGGCGTGCCGCCGCTGGCCGCCACCACCCTGATCTGCTCCGCCCCGGCGACCACGTGCGCGTTGGTGACGACGTGGCCCTGGCCGTCGAACACGACGCCCGACCCCTCGCCCTGGCCCGTCTCGACCTTCACCACGGAGGGCAGCACGGCGTCGACGACCTTCTCGAACTGCTGCTGTACCTCCGCCGCCGCGCCGGTCGCCGGCACCGGAGTCCGTGCCGCCCCCCCGGTCGCCTCCTCGTTACCGCCGTCGCCGCTGCATCCGGCGAGCAGGACGAGCCCCATCGCCGCCGCACACGTCTTGATCGTCGCGTTCCTGTTCACGCTCCACCTCCGGACGGACTTGTTCCCGCCTCCCGGAGAACAGGCATCGAACCGGCCCCGACTTCGCCGAGCACGGACTTCGCCGGGCACGGACTTCGCCGAGCACGGGCTCCGCCGCCCCGCCGAGCCGCCGCGACACCGGCTCGGCGCATGGGTGCGGGATGCGAGGGCAGACGACCTCTGGGGAGGTCGTCATGGGAGCGGACATGCCGGAGAGGGACGCGGGCACGGTCGTGCGCGCGGGGGCGCGCGGACTGGTCGCCGCGATGGCGATGACCGGGGCGCGGACGGTGACCGCCGCCGTCGGTCCGCACGAGCAGAGCCCGCCCGAGGCGATCGTGAAGCAACATCTGCCGGCCCTGCGGAAACTGCCCGACAGGCACCGGGAGGCCCTCACCGAACTCTTCCACTGGACGTACGGCGCGGCTGGAGGCACGGTGTACGGGCTGCTGCCCCGCCGGATCCGGAGCAACCCCCTCAGCGGCCCCGTCTACGGGCTGGTGATCTGGCTCGGCTTCGAGGCCGGCATCGCCCCGGTGCTCGGTGTCAGGCACGTGCACGAGCACGGTTTCGAATGGCGGGCCGTGGTCGCCCTGGACCATCTCCTGTACGGCATCGTCGTCGGCGGGCGGCTGGCCCCCGAGCCCTCGTCCCGCCGCCGGCGAGGCCGGTGAGTCACTCGGCCCCGGTCTCCCCCGCCTCCGCCGCCGCGCGGGCCTCGATGATCTCCTGCTCGGCGCGGGTGTGGCCGTCGACGATGACGCGGACGGCCTCCTCCGGGTCGTCGGTGACGTGGATCAGGTCGAGGTCGTGGGCCGAGATCTTGGCGGACGGGAGCATCGTCGAGCGGATCCACTCGATCAGGCCGCCCCAGAACTCGGTGCCGACGAGGACGATCGGGAACCGGGTGATCTTCCTGGTCTGGACGAGAGTGATCGCCTCGAACAGCTCGTCCAGCGTCCCGAAACCGCCGGGCAGCACCACGAACGCCTGCGAGTACTTCACGAACATGGTCTTGCGGACGAAGAAGTAGCGGAACTCCAGCCCGATGTCGATGTGGTCGTTCAGCTTCTGCTCGAAGGGCAGCTCGATGCCGAGCCCCACCGACAGGCCGCCGCTCTCGTCGCAGCCCTTGTTGGCCGCCTCCATGATCCCCGGGCCGCCGCCGGTGACCACGGCGTAACCGGCCTCGTGCAGCCGGGCGCCGATCTCCACGCCGAGCTTGTACTCCTCGGAGTCCGGCTTGGTGCGGGCGCTGCCGAACACGCTGACCGCCTTCGGCAGCTCCGCCAGCAGGCCGAACCCCTCGACGAACTCCGCCTGGATCCGCAGCACGCGCCACGGGTCGGCGTGCAGCCAGTCGACCGGGCCGCGCGCCTCCAGGAGCCGCTGGTCGGTGGTGGTCTTCGGGACGGCCCGTCCCCGCAGCATGGCGGGCCCCTGCCGTCGCATGGGGGAATCAGGATGCAAGGTCATGGGGCCACGTTAGTAGGCCCCTCCAGCCACGTGCGCATACGTCGCTCGCACTCCGCTATCAGGGGAATCTCGACGTACTCGTCCTTGGTGTGGGCGAGGGTCGGTTCGCCGGGGCCGTAGTTGACGGCCGGGACGCCGAGCTCGGCGAAGCGGGCGACGTCCGTCCAGCCGAGCTTGGCGCGGACTTCGGCGCCGCTGGACGCGACGAACGCGGCGGCGGCCGGATGCGTCAGCCCGGGACGCGCGGCCGCCGCGCTGTCGGTGACCTTCACCTCGAAGCCGCCGAAGATTTCCCGGACGTACGCCTCGGCGTCGGCGGCGGACTTGTCGGGCGCGAACCGGTAGTTCACCGTGACGACGCATTCGTCGGGGATGACGTTGCCCGCGACGCCGCCGCCGATGAACACGGCGTTCAGGCCCTCGCGGTACTCCAGGCCGTCCACGACCGGGCGGGTCGGCTCGTACGCGCGGAGCACGTCCAGGATCGCTCCCGCGGCGTGGATCGCGTTGGAGCCCATCCACGCCCGCGCGCTGTGCGCCCGCTCCCCCTTCGCCGTGACCTCGGCGCGCATCGTGCCCTGGCAGCCGCCCTCGATCTGCGCGCCGGTCGGCTCCATCAGCACGGCGAAGTCGCCGGCGAGGAGATCGGGGCGCGTCTCCGCGAGCCGCCGCAGCCCGTTGCGCTCGGCCTCGACCTCCTCGCACTCGTAGAAGACGTAGGTGATGTCGCGGGTCGGCTCGGTGACGGTGGCGGCGAGGCGCAGCGCGACGGCGACGCCGCTCTTCATGTCCGTCGTGCCGCAGCCGTAGAGCCGGTCGCCCAGCACGCGGGACGGAAGGTTGCCGTTCAGCGGCACGGTGTCGAGATGCCCGGCCAGGACGACCCGTTCGGCACGTCCGAGATCGGTGCGGGCGACGACACTGTCGCCGTCGCGTTCCACCGCCAGATGCGGCAGCGTCCGGAGCGCCTCCTCGACGGCGTCGGCGAGGAGCCTCTCGTCGCCGCTCACCGACTCGATGTCGACGATCGCCGCCGTCAGGTCCGCGACGTCCGAGAAGAGATCCAGGCCCATGCTCAAGTCTTATCATCGCGTCGTGGACATGACTGTGCTGGAGTGCGCCGTCCGCTGGGCTGTCCCGGCCGACGAACCCGGGATGCGCTCCCTCCTGGACGACGCGGAACGCGACCGCTACGAGCGTTTCCGCCGCGCCGAGGACAAGGCCCGCTTCGTCACCGGCCGGTTCCTCGCGCGGACGACGCTGGCCGAGGTCACGGGCCGCGATCCGCGCGGCATCCGTTTCACCACCGACTGCCGCCACTGCGGCGGCACCCACGGCAAGCCCCGGCTCGCGGGCACCGGCGTGGACTTTTCGCTCTCCCACTCCGGTGACCGCGTCGTCCTCGTCCTCGCCGAAGGCGCCGAGGTCGGCGTGGACGTGGAGCGGGAGAGCGACCGCGACATCGACCGGCTCGCCGAGATGATCCTCACCGTCCCGGAGCGGGAGGCGCTCGCGGCCATGCCCGACCGCAGGCGCGGCTTCCACTCGTACTGGAGCCGCAAGGAGGCGCTGCTGAAGGCGACGGGCCACGGCCTGGCCGCCCCGATGACGGCCATCCGCGTCTCCGCGCCCGACGAGCCCGCCGAGGTCCTGTCGTGGGACGGCGACGCGGCCGTCTCCCCCGTCCGCCTGGCCGACCTCGCCCCGGGCCCCGGTTACGCCGCCGCTGCCGCCGTCCTCACCGGCCGCCCCCTCAAGATCACCGAGGTCACTTGACGATGACGCTGTCGCGCGGGGCCGATCCGTCCGGCGTCCAGCCGTCGTGGCCCGCGCCGGCCTCCCAGTGCCTGCCCGCGTAGCGGACCTCGCTGAGCCCGTACACCTGCGCGTGCGTCACCGCCCACGCGGCGACGGCCCAGCCGAACCGCGCGCTGGTCGCCTTCACCGCGTTCCAGGACTCCGGACGCGACGGCGCGCCCGCCGTGAGGGGGCTCGGGCCGCTCACCTGGAGCCGGCTGCCGAACGCGCGGCGCATCTCCCGGATCGCCTCCGGGCGGCGGGACTCGGTCACCTTGTCGGGCGGATACCAGCAGCGCGCGGTGCCCGGCTCGCGTCCCGTGAACGCCAGCGCGAGGACCTGGCCCTCGTCCTCGTGCTGGGCGTAGGCGCCGCCGTCGGCGCTGCGCTGCACCTCCTGCGCCGCGATGTGCAGGTCGTGGTCGAGGTAGCCCTTCACCTTGACCAGGGCGTCGAAGAACTTGCTCGTGGACTGGACGGGGTCGCGGAGCTTGTCGGGGGTGCCCCACCCCTGCGACGGGCGCTGCTGGAACATGCCCACCGAGTCGCGGTCGCCGCCCGGGAGATTGCGAATGTGCGACTCCTGGATCGCGGTCGCGTAGGCGATCACCACGGCCCGCTCCGGCAGTCGCTTGCGGAACGCGACGGCGGCGATCGTGGCGGCGTTCGCGCCCTGCTCCAGGTCGAGCGGCATCTTGCCGGTGCTCGCCGCCACCTCGCAGCCGGACCCGTGCAGATAGGGGCGGGCACGCTGGAACAGCGCATAGCCGCCCACGGTCAGCAGCACGACGATCACCGACAGGCCCGCCGCCCAGCCCAGGCCGCCACGCCGGCGGCGCCCGCCGCCGCCGTCCGCGCCCCCGTCGGGGCGTGTCCTCAACCTTGCCCAAACAGCCACGCGACGAAGGTACCGGGAGATGGCCACCACTAAGCTCAGGAGCCATGACCGAATCGTTCACCAGCCCGATCTCCGGCGGCATCGACGAGTTGTGGGAGCGGCGCGCCGACCTCAGCCCCGAGGACGCCGACGCGCGGGCCGCCATCGTGGCCGCCGTCGACCAGATCGACGCCGGCGAGGCCCGCGTCGCCCACATCGACCCCGCGTCCGACGAGGTCATCGTCGACGAGCGGGCCAAGCGGGCGATCCTGCTGAGCTTCAAGGTCCTCGGCATGGCGCGCTCCCAGGTCGGCGACTTCCGGTACCACGACCGGATCCCGCTGAAGAGCAACCTGGACGGCGTCCGCGTCGTCCCCGGCGCGATCGCCCGCTGGGGCTCCTACCTGGCGCCCGGCGTGGTGCTGATGCCGTCGTTCACCAACATCGGCGCCTACGTCGACTCCGGCACGATGGTCGACACGTGGGCGACCGTCGGCTCCTGCGCCCAGGTCGGCAAGAACGTCCACCTGTCCGGCGGCGTCGGCATCGGCGGCGTCCTGGAACCGCCGAACGCCAAGCCGGTGATCGTCGAGGACGAGGCGATGATCGGCAGCCGCTCGATGATCGTCGAGGGGGCGCGGGTCGGGAAGGGCGCCGTCGTCGGGTCCGGCACGAACCTGTCGGCGTCCATGCCGGTCATCGACGTGGAGACCGGCGAGGAGATCAGCCGTGGCCGCATCCCCGACTGGTGCGTCGCGGTCGGCGGCACCCGCACCAAGGAGTTCAAGGGCGGGACGTTCGGGCTCCCGGCGGTGCTCATCCTGAAGCGCCTCGAAGAGGGCCAGCGGCACGACAAGGCGTCCCTCAACGAGATCCTGCGCGACCACGGCATCAACACCTGACGGGGCGGCCCCCGACGCCGTGCGGATCGGGGGCCGGGCCGTGGTCTTTCTACTTGGCCGGGACGGGTTCCGGGCTCGTGTCCAGGGGCACCTCCTCGGCTTCGCCCGTGGTGTTGGCGGCGCGGAGGGCGACGACGGCGGCGACCAGGAAGACGGCGTCGGCCAGGAGGGCCCGGGAGAAGCCCGACGTCAGCGCCTCGGGCATCGGGGTCCGGTCGGCGAGCAGGTCGCCGGTGCGGGACGCCGCGACCGCGGAGAGGACCGCGAGGCCGAGTGCGCCGCCGAGTTGCTGCGAGGCGTTGAGCAGGGCGGCGGCCAGGGCGGCCTTGTCCGGTGGGACGTTGGCATTGGCAGCGGCAGTGATGGACACGAACGTGAAGCCGAGCCCGAACGAGGCGAGCATCAGGCCGGGCAGCAGGTCGGTGAGGTAGTGGCCGTCCACGGGGATGCGCGACAGCAGGTAGAGGCCGGCCGCGGCGAGCAGCAGGCCCGCGATCATCAGCGGCCGGGTCCCGGCGCGGGGGATCACCTTGGTCGAGATGCCGGCGGCGATGCCGACGCCGAAGCAGAGCGGCAGGTAGGCCGAGCCGGTCTCCAGCGGCGAGTAGCCGAGGACGTTCACCATGTAGAGGCTGAGGAAGAAGAACATCGACAGGAAACCCGCGACGGCGACGAGCTGGGTGACGTCCGCCGCGGCGAGCCCCTTGATCCGGAAGATCGACAGGGGCAGCAGCGGGTTGCGGCCGCGCTGCTCGTTCACCAGGAAGGCGACCAGGAGGGCCAGGAACCGGCGAGGCCGCCGATGGTGCGCGCCGTGTCCCAGCCGGCGTCCGGGGCCTTGACCAGGGTGTAGACGAGCAGCATCATCCCGCCGGTGACCAGGACGGTGCCGAGGACGTCGAAGTTCGCCAGGCGGGCGCTGCGCCGGTCGCCCTCGACGAGGAGGAACAGGCCGGCGATCACGAGCACGCAGACCGGGACGTTGACCAGCATCACCCAGCGCCAGCCCGGTCCCTCGGTCAGCAGCCCGCCGAGGAGGACCCCCGCGGCGGAGGCGCCGCCGGCGACGCCGCCCCAGACGCCGAGCGCCTTGGCGCGGTCGCCGCCCTCCTTGAACATCGTCGTCAGGATGGACAGGGTGCCGGGCAGCATGAGCGCGGCGCCGGCGCCCTGCGCGAGCCGCGCGCCGATCAGGGCCCCGGAGCCGGTCGCGAGGCCGCCGACGACCGAGGACAGCGAGAACAGCACCGTCCCGGCGACGACGACGCGGCGGCGGCCGAGCAGGTCGGCGAGGCGGCCGCCGAGCAGCCTGAACCCGCCGTAGGTGAGCAGGTAGCCGGACGGCACCCTACGTGGGGCCGTGGCTGCCGGAGCCGCTCGTGAGCCATGCCGACTCCGGTGACGCCGCGGAGCGGACGGAGGCGGTGTCGATGGCGATGCTCGTCGTCCTGGAGACGCGCTACCAGGCCGACCCGAAGGTCCAGCGGCAGGTGACCGAGCGGTTCCTCCAGGCGGCGCTCGGCGGCGACCTGGAGTCGCTGCTGGAGATGCTGGCCCCGGACGTGACCCTGTGGAGGGACGCCGGCGGGCGGGCCGGGACGATGCTGCGGCCCGTCCACGGCCGCGACAGGGTGGCCCGCGTCATCGTGGGGACCACGGCCCGCCACCGGCCCGAGAACCTCCACGTCCGCTACCGGGCGGTCAACGGCGACCCGTCGGCGGTGCTGTTCGACGCGGACGCGCCGTTCGGCGTCATGGTCCTCGACCTCGCGCCGGCGGGCGACCGCGTCCAGGGCATCTACGCCGTCGCCAACCCGGACAAGCTCTCCCGCATCGAGGACGAGTGAGTCAGGGCCTGGGGAGCATGCACATGGTGTCGAGGCCGAGGACGTGGTTGAGGCGGCCGAACGCCAGCCAGGAGCCGATGCACATGCTCAGCTCCACGATCTCGCGCTGGGTGTAGTGCGCGGTCATCCGGTCCCAGAACTCTTCGTCCAGGCCGTGGTGGTCGAGGGCGTAGCGGTCGGCGTATTCGGCGGCGAGGCGGGTGCGGTCGTCGAAGGCGGTCGTGGTGCGCCATTCGGTCACCGCGTCGGCGAACTCGTCCTCGACCTTCTGGCCGTCGCGTTCGGTGCGCCAGTCGAGGCAGAACACGCAGCCGTTGATCTGCGCGATGCGCAGCCGCGCGGCCTCGAACTCGCGGAGGCCGAGGGTGGTGTGCTGGTAGACGGCCAGGGAGAGGTTCGCGGCGGCGGGGCCGATGCCGGGGACCATCTCGCCCCACGCGTACTGGATCGGGTCCTTGCCGTCGGGGATGTCGAGGTTCATGGGCGGGTGCCTCCGAGCTTGCCGACGGCGGGACGGACGGGGACGTCGAGCGCGTCGTAGAGCCCGGGTTCGGCGTCCACGAGCCAGTCGACGGCGCCGACGAGGCGTCCGACCGCGGTGGCGTTGCCACCGGCGGCGCGGTTGCCCGCCTCGTCGGTGGCCTCGACCGTGACCTCGATGCGCGGGTCGCCCTCGATGATGACGCGGTGCGCCCCGTCACCGTCCGGCGGCACCGGCCAGCCGGGGGCGCAGGACGGGTGGATGCGGGTGACGTGCTCGATGACGATGCGGGGTTCGCCCTGCACGATGCCCTGCACCTCGAAGCGCACCGCGCCCTGGGTGCCCTTCTCGAAGTCGCCCATGGACTTGGTGGTCACGGTCTCGTCCAGGGGGAGGCGGTCCACGGTCTCGCGGATCTCGTCCAGGTCGACACCTAGCGCGCGGGCCATCAACCGGACCTGCCCGCCCCACACCATGGTGGGGACGGTCGCGGCGAGCATGGGCGGCTCGTAGTCCATCGGCTGGCCCATGCCGACCAGGTACCGGACGGAGTCGGGCTGGTCGTAGGTGGTGTAGTCGAAGATCTCCTGGCAGCGGATCACGTCGATGGTGCCGCCGAGCCCGCTGATCATCAGCGGCAGGACGTCGTTGCCCCAGCCGGGGTCGACACCGGAGACGAACAGTGAGCCGCCGCCTTCGGCGACGGCGTCCAGGACGGCCTGCCGCATCTCGGGCGGGGCGTTGCGCTGGTCGTAGAGCGCGTACAGGGCGGGGGTGACGACGACGGCGCCGGCGCGGATCGCGCGGACGATGTCGGCGAGGGCGTCGTCGGGGCGGATGTCGCCGGACGCCGCGTACACGACGGCCTGCGGGCCGGTGGCCAGGACGGCGTCGACGTCGGTGGTCGCCGCGACGCCGAGGTCGCGGCCGAGGCCGCCGAGTTCGCCGGCGTCCCGTCCGTCCTTGCCGGGGTCGTGGACGATCACGCCGGTGAGTTTCAGCGCGGGATGGGCCTCCACCGCGCGGATGGACAGCCTGCCGACGTTGCCGGTGCCCCAGACGATCGCGGAGATCATGGCCAGAGGCTAACAAGGCCCCGCCCGCTTGCCAAGCAAGCATTTGGTTGACAGCCCGTAACCTGTTGCTACGGGTGCGTGATCAAACAAAAGTTACTTTCAGGTATGTAGTGACTTCGCTCAATTCGAGGGATAGAACCTGTTCCAATCTCGTCCAGAGTGAGGGAGGTCACATGGCTGACTCCACCATGCCAGCCGGTCCATCCACTGCCATCTCACGTCGCACGCTCCTCGCTGGAACCGGTTCTATCGTCGGCCTGGGCATGCTGGGCCGCACCGGCCATGCCCGTGCCGCGGCCACCGCCGCCGCCGGTCCGATCGGCAACGGGGCGCACGTCCCGGCACTGATCGTCGGCACCGGGTACGGCGGCTCCGTCGCCGCCCTGCGGCTCGCCCAGGCGGGCGTCCAGGTCCACATGATCGAGATGGGGATGGCCTGGGACACCCCCGGCTCGGACGGAAAGATCTTCGCCAACACCAGGACGCCGGACTACCGGTCGTACTGGCTCCGGACCAGGACCAAGCAGCCCCTCAGCAACTTCCTGGGCTTCCCGCTCGACAAGGACGTCCCCCGCTACACCGGGATCCTGGACGCCGAGGACTTCAGCGGCATCACCGTCTACCAGGGCCGCGGCGTCGGCGGCGGTTCGCTGGTCAACGGCGGGATGGCCGTCACCCCGGAGCGCAGCCGGTTCGGCTACGTCCTCCCGTCCGTGGACGCCAACGAGATGTACGGCGTCTACTACCCGCGCGCCAACGCCGGGCTCGGCGTCAACCAGATCGACCGGGCCTGGTTCGACAGCACCGACTGCTACCAGTACGCCCGGGTCGGACGTAAGCACGCCGAGCGCTCGGGCTTCGACTTCGTCTACGTGAACAACGTCTACGACTTCGACTACATGGAGCAGGAGGCGGCCGGGAACGTTCCCAGATCGGCGCTGGACGCCGAGATCCTCTACGGCAACAACCACGGCAAGAAGTCCCTGCAGCAGACCTACCTCGCCCGGGCCAAGGCCACCGGCAGGGTCGCCATCTCACCGCTGCACAGGGTGACCTCGGTGTCCCCGGCGTCCGGCGGCGGCTACACGGTCGTCATGGAGCAGCTCAACAGCAGCGGCGACGTCACGGGCACCAAGACCGTGACCGCCGACAGGGTGTTCTTCGCGGCCGGCAGCGTCGGCACCAGCAAACTTCTGGTCAAGCTGAAGGCCACGGGCGCGCTGCCCAACCTGAACAGCGAGGTCGGCAAGGGCTGGGGCGACAACGGCAACGTCATGTGCGGCCGCGCCAACCACATGTGGGACGCGACCGGCAGCCTGCAGTCGTCCATCCCCACGGTCGGCATCGACAACTGGGACGCCGGCGGGGCGTTCGCCGAGGTCGCGCCGCTTCCCACCGGCATCGAGACCTACGCGTCGTTCTACCTGTCGATCACCAAGAACCCGCACCGGGCCGCCTTCTCCTGGAACGCCGGGACGGGCAGAGTCGACCTGAACTGGCAGACCGCGTGGAAGCAGCAGGGCATCGACATGGCAAAGACGATCTTCGACAAGATCAACCAGAAGGAGTGGACGATCTACCGGACCGACCTGTTCGGCACCTACAAGATCTGGGGCGACCACCTCACCTACCACCCGCTCGGTGGAGCGGTCCTCAACAAGGCCACCGACAACTACGGCCGCCTGCACGGCTACTCCGGCCTGTACGCCATCGACGGCTCGCTCATCCCCGGCAACACCAGCGTGAACCCGTTCGTCACCATCACCGCCCTCGCCGAGCGGAACATCGAAAAGATCATCACGACCGATCTGTGACCGTTCCTTTGACGCGCCGTTGACGACGGTCCGGCCACGGGCGCGTGTGGCCGGACGTCCGGTGAATGGCCCGCGGATGCCGGGGAAACGGGTCCCCATGGACATTCCCCGGACTCTGGTGCTCACGGGGCACTTCCCACCGGAGCCGGGCGGGGTGCAGACCTTCACCTGGGAACTGGTGCGCAGGCTCCCCGCCGACCGGCTGCTCGTGGTCGCGCCCGCCTGGCCCGGGGCCGCGGAGTTCGACGCCCGGCTGGACTTCCCCGTCGTACGGCGGCACGGCTACCTGCTGTTCCGCGGGCTGCGCCGGCTCGTCGCCGAGCACGGGACGGACGTGGGCTGGATCCCCGCCGCCGCGCCGTTCGCCATGTACGCGCCGCTGGTGAAGGCGGCCGGGGTGACACGGCTGATCGGCTCCACACACGGCCAGGAACTCGGCTGGTTCCGCGCCGCGCCCACCCGCCGCGCGCTCCGCGCCGCCGCCCGCGCGTTCGACGCGCTCACCTTCCTCACCGCCGTGAGCCGCGACGAGATGTCCGGCGTCCTCGGCGACCGGACGCGGCTGGTCCGGCTCGCCGGCGCCGTCGACCCGGTCCGGTTCCGTCCCGGGCTGGACGGCGCGGCGGTGCGCCGCCGGCACGGGCTCGGGGACGGGCCCGTGATCGTCAGCGTCTCCCGCCTCGTCCGCCGCAAAGGCCACGACCGGCTGCTGGAGGCCTGGCCCGACGTCGTCCGGCGGCATCCGGACGCCCGGCTGGTCATCGTCGGGGAGGGGCCGATGCGGCGGTGGCTCACCGGCCAGGCCGCGCGGCTGGCCCCCGGCACCGTCACGGTGACCGGGCCCGTCTCCGGCGGCGACCTGCCGCGCTACTACGCCGCCGCCGACGCCTTCGTCCTGCCGTGCCGGGACGACCGCCGCGGGCTCCAGGTCGAGGGCCTCGGGCTGTCGGTCCTGGAGGCGTCGGCGGCCGGGCTGCCGGTCGTGGTGGGCCGGTCCGGCGGCAGCCCCGAGTCCGTCCTCGACGGGCGGACCGGGACCGTGATCGACGCGGCGTCCCCCCGCACCCTCACCCGCACCCTGAACGGGCTGCTGGACGACCCGCGCGGCGCCCGCCGCATGGGCGGGGCAGGCCGCCGGTGGGTGTGCGACGAATGGAGCTGGGACCGCGCGGCCGCCCGGCTCGCCGACCTCCTCCGCGGCGCCCCCGCCGAACCCGCCGGAACCGCGGGATCCAGCGCACCGGCGGCCCGGCCCGGAACGGGGCTTCAGGACGCGGCACGGAGGGTGAGCCCCGCATGGGACTCAAGGAGCGGCTGAACCGCCCCGACTTCTGGCGCCTCATGGTCGGCCAGACGGTCTCCTCCCTGGGTGACTGGATGGGCACGCTCGCCCTGATGTACTTCGTGCTGGAGCTGAGCGACTCCACGACGGCGGTCGGCGGCGTCCTGGTGCTGCGCCTGCTGCCCTCGGCGGTCGGCGCCCCGCTCGCGGCGCGGATCGTCACCCACTGGCCGCGGCGCCAGGTGATGATGTACGCCAACCTGGCCATGATGGGCATGGCGTTCGCGCTTCCCATCGTCCCGCTGCTGTGGTGGCTGTACTTCTGGGCGTTCGCCATCGAGCTGGCCGCCCTGGTGTTCCTGCCGGCCCGGGACGCCTCCATCCCCTTCCTCATCGAGGACCCCGGGGAGCGCAAGCACGGCGACGAGCACGACACCGGCACGCTGGAGGTCGCGAACGGCATCACGATGGCCACCTCCTACGGGATGATCCCGGTCGGCGCCGGGGTGTTCGGGCTGGTGCTGTGGACGACCGACGCCCTCGGCTGGGAGGGCCACTGGCGGTACCTCGCGGTGTTCTGGCTGGACGCCCTGACCTATCTGGCGTGCTACCTCGCGATCCGGTCCATCGCCGACCTCGGCCCCGCCCCCGGGGAGCGGCGTCCCCGGGGCCCGATGAAGCAGGAGGGCACGTTCATCGAAGGGCTCCGGCTCCCGGTGGTGCGCGCGGTCCTGCCGGGCATCGCGGTCGTGGCGCTCGGACTGGGCGCGCTGTTCTCCCTCGGTGTGGTGTTCGTCAGGAACATCCTGGACGCGGGCCCGATCGGGTTCGGAACCCTGGTGGCGCTGTTCGGGGTCGGCGCGGTCACCGGCCTGGTGCTCGTCCGCCAGGGGGCGTGGGATCTGATGAAGCAGATCAGGACGGCGACCGTCGTCCAGGGCGTCGTGGTCGCGACGATGGGGCTGATCGCCTCGGTGGCGTGGGCGTTCGCCGGCGCCGTGGTGTTCGGCGCCGCCGCCACCGCCGCCCTCGTCGGCGGCATCACCTACCTTCAGGAAGGACTGGAGGGCTACCGGCGCAATCTCGCCCTCACCGCGTTCCACGCGACCCTGCGGTTCGGCCTGGCCCTCGCCGCGCTGGTGGCCGGCGCGGCGGCCGACCTGCTGCGGCACTGGGACGAGACTCCGCTGGGCATGCAACCGGCCCAGGCGGTGCTGGCCGTGTCCGGCCTGATCGTGATCGCCGGCGCGTTCCTCATCCGGAGACCCCGCGCCCGTTCCGGACACCCGGAATCCGCCTGACCGGGTGGTCAGGGACAGGCGCCGAACAACCTCCGCGTGCCCGCGCCGGCGTCGTAGGCGGCCCGGTCGCTGAAGCGGCACCCGTAGTCGGGATCCGCCACCACCCGCGGCTTCGTGGTCACGTCACCGGCCGGGCGGCTGCCGGTGTCGACCCAGCGGACCAGGTCGTCCCAGGCCGTCCCCGCCTCGGTGGCGGAGAACTCGCAGTGCTGGATCGTGCGGACGGCGCGCTGCACGAGCAGCCGCGACCGGTGGTGCCGCGCCACCTCGGAGGCGTAGATCTGCTCCATGGAGAACGGGACGAACATGTCCCCCAGGCCGTGCAGGCTCAGCACCGGAACCCCCGGCCGCCCGTTGATGCGCGGAATCTGGGAGAGCCGGTTCGACAACCGCGCCGGCAGGTTCTCGGGCCGGACCCGCTGCACGCTCGCGTTGACGTCGAACGGCTCGTTCGGCTCGTACCGGGTGAACAGGTTGGTCGAGAGCTGATCCGGGTTCTCGGCCAGGGTGGCGTCCGGAACGGGCGGGGCCGCGAGCGTGAACGGGAACGCCTTCCAGAACGCGAACGCCTGCGCGTCGCCGGGACGCGGCCCGCCCGTCCGGTTGACGGCGATCGAGCGGAACTGCTTCCCGCGCTCGTTCGTGGTGTCCGGGCCGCCCGGCGTCAACTCCGTCAGCCCGAGATTCTCCATGATCTTCGGGACGGTCACGGTCGCGTACTCGTCGGTCACCGGGTATTCGCGGACGCCGGCCAGATTCTGCGCGACGAGGTTGTAGTCGAGGAAGAAGTCGAACAGCTCATGGTCGCCGAGGACCCCGCACATGGGCAGCGCGCCGTCGTAGTAGCGGGGCCACTGCTCGATGGAGCGCCCGACGACGTGGCCGCCCATCGAAACGCCGACGATGAGGCGCTGCCCGGGCCGTCCCACCTTGTCGGCGAACAGTTCGGCGACGTCCCGCGTGCTCAGCACACCCGCCCGGACGTCGTACCCGTTGCGGTAGTAGGACGACGCCGCCCACGCGTACCCCTGGTCGAGGAGCCGCTGCCGCAGCCCGAACGGCGGCGGCCCGACCCTCAGCACGAACCCCTGGCCGGCGTACCCGTGCGCGTAGAGCACCAGCTTGCCGTTCCAGCCCGGCGGAGTCTCGATGATGTAGGCCGAATGGTTGTGCACGCCCTGCAGCACCCGTGACGGCTTCCCGTCCACCTGCGCGGGCGGCAGCGGCGGATTCTCGATCGTGTACCCGGGAAGCGGCTGGTCGCCCGGTGTCCGGTCGGCATGGGCCGTCCCCGCGGTACCCAGCGGGACGACAAGGGCGAGGACGGTGGCGGCGGATGCGATGAGGGCTCGGATGCGCATGATGCTCCTCTGGAAGATCAAAGGCATTACATACCGTCCGGTCGGTTTGTGGAATGGCGAAGACCACATCCGGCCCCGCCGCCCCCCGGAGCCCCGGCCGCAAAGACGACGTGGTGCGGCCGGGAATGAGATGCTCGATCAAGATGACGACAAGATCAGCGAGGGGAGATCACGTCATGGACTTCAAGCTCGAACTGGTGACGGTGCCCGTCTCGGACGTGGACCGCGCGATGGCCTTCTACACCGAGAAGGTCGGCTTCAACGCCGACCACGACCACCAGGTGAACGAGGAGATCCGCTTCGTCCAGCTGACACCGCCGGGTTCGGCGTGCTCGATCTCCATCGGCACCGGGCTCGGGGCCGACATGACCCCGGGCTCTGTCCAGGGCCTGCAACTGGTCGTCGAGGACGCCGACGCCGCCCGCGCCGAACTGGCCGGACGGGGAGTCGAGGTCAGCGACGTGCACGAGTTCCCGTGGGGCCGCTTCGTCTTCTTCAAGGACCCGGACGGCAACGGCTGGAACATCCAGCAGCCGTAACACCGTCCGCGTGGGCGGTGTCAGGGGTCGCGGCCCTCGGCAACGTCCGGGTCCTCCAGGGGGTCGGAGGTTCCCGGCGGGCGCGGGGGCCGGCGGCCGCGGGTGAGCCAGGCGGACAGGAACGCCGCGACAAGCGGCATCGCGTCACTGATGACCGTGTGGACGAGCTGCCAGTCCATCGACATGCCACTCCTTCGGGGCGTGGTGATACCCCGAGGGTTCCGGGTTGTCCGCGTCGCGTGCCGCACCATTGACGCCCAAACCCGGGAAGATGCGTCGACATGCGTCGAGGGCCTCATTTCCGGGCGGCGGCCGTGCCTAGCATCGCGGGGAGGCGATTGCGAGACCTTCGATGAGTGCTGCGCTGACCCCCGACCCCGTGGAGCGCTGGGTGACCGCTCTGCGGGCGCTGATCACACCCGGCCTCTATGGAGCGGACCTGGAGGCGTCACCCCTTCTGGATCACCCCGCGGTGCGGGCCCGCACCGGCGGCGGCGCGGCGCGCAACCACCGCGCCGAGGCGCTCATCGCCGTCCTCGAAGAGACCGTCGAGACCCGGCTGCGCGCCGACGACAGGGTCGTCGCACGCATGCTCCTCGGCATCGGCGAGTGGTCGGGCCGCCCGGTCACCGAGCGGCACCGGGCCGCGGCCAAGCGGCGGAACCGGCACTGGTCGTGGGAGCGGAACTACCGCAAGGAACCGCTGGTCCGTGATCTGACCAAGATCGTCCTGGCTTTGGGGCGGAGTGTCCCCGGGCACGCTGAGGACGTTCCGGCCGACGCGTCCGATGCCGCGGCGGACGCGGCTCCCGACGGCAGGGTCGCCGCGCTCTCCGCCGAGCTCGTGCGCAGCCTGGGGCGGCGGCGCACCGCCTACCCCCTCGACATGAGCCTTCATCAGCTGCATTCGGCCTCGCTGCTCGTCGAGACGCGGGTGGCCCGCTACCACGAGCGCCGGTGGAGCGGGCAGGCGCTGACACTGGAGCCTGTCCTGCGCGGACTTCGTGAAGGGCGGTCCGCACTGCTGCTCGGCGAACCCGGCGCCGGCAAGAGCGTGGCCCTGTACGAGCTGATGCAGCGGAGCCTGGCACTGGGGCTCCTCCCCTTCCCCGCGCGCGCCAGGGACCACCGCGCTCTCCTCGCCGACCCGGCGTGGCCGGACCTGCAGGACCTGCCGGAGGCGGTCTTTCTCTTGGACGGCCTGGACGAGGTCGCGGACGACCACTCCGACCTGGCCCGTGACGTCATGGAAATGCTCCGGCGCCGCCCGACCCTGGTCACCTCCCGGCTCCGCGAGTACGAGCACGCGTGGTCGCCGCTGCTGGCCGACGCCGGGTTCGACGACGTGTACGTCCTGCTCCCCTGGCGGCAGGACGTCGAGTTCCCCGAGTTCCTCGGACGGCTTCACGGCACGGGGCTTCTGGACGAGCCGGACCGGCTCTACCACGCGACCTCCGAACGGGAGGATCTGCGGAGGCTCGTGGAGCGACCGCTCTACGCCCGCATGCTGACCTTCATCGGCGAGCCCGGAGCACAGGACGTGGCCGACCCCGTGTCGCTCTACGGCGAGTACCTGACAAAGCTCGCCCACGTCGCCGGAGCGTCCGTGAACGCCTCCGCCGGAGGGCCATCGGACGCGCTCGTGACCTGGCAGACGGCGGCGTGGGCGGCGCACTCGTCCGGGGCGATGGCCGGGGACACCGTCGTTCTCGCCGACCTCGTCCGCACACTGCCCGCGACCCTCGACCCCCGGCGCGCCCGCCGCCTTCTCGACTTCATCCTCAACGTCCGGAGCGTCCGGAATCGCGAGGTGGGCGAGTTCCTCCACTACTCCTTCTTCGAGTATCTCGTCGCGGCCCACGTCAGCGACGTCCTCCTTGCCGGGCCGGACGCCGGGAGCATCCATGAGCTGTTCCGCCGCGACCTCACCCGCGAGATCCGGCACCACCTGATCGCCCAGCTCAGCTCGACTCCGCCGCGCGACCTGCGGGAGAGGCTCGCGGAGGCGTACCGGGTGGCGCGGTCGGAGGGCACCACCCGGGAGGTGCTGGCCATCTGCAACCTCCTGGTCTATCTGCTCTCCAGGGCGGTCCCGAACAGTGAGCCGGTGCTGGCCGACCTGCTCGACCGGGAGGACGACCCGTTCCTGTCGGCCGCGGTGCTCTGGGCGCACTGCCATCGCGGCGTCCCCGGCAGCGACCGGCGGTTCCTGGAGCGCCTGGACGCGGACCCGGACTTTCGCGCTCTATGCCGAGGTTATGTTCTCTATTACTACGGCGACATCGAACGCGATGACGGCCCGCCATATCTGGACAATCCGCCGTACTGCTCTTGCACCAACACGCTCCGCACAATAATGGACGTATTCGAGCGTTCCACCTCAACCCACAAGGTGTCCACGCTCCGCATCGGCATCGATCTCTACACTTTCCTGGACGTCCTCGTCGTGCGCGATCTCTCTGTCCCCCGAGAGGGACTCGAACGTCTACGAAGTTTTCACCAGGCCCTCCATAACGAACAGATCGATGCTACGCTGTGGGCTCGCTTGGCGGAGATGATAGAAATACTCCGGTGGCGTTGATGCTCCGCCGCGCGCAAAAGCGAGGTGGTTCTCATGGGAAAGTTGTTCGTCTGGGATCTGCACGGGACGCTTGAGCGTGGCAATCATCGAGCCGTCATCGACATCTCCAATGAGGTCCTCGGACGCTTCGGCCACACCGAGCGCTTCGACCACGCCGACAGCATCGCCCTCTACGGCAAGAAGTGGTACGAGTACTTCACCTGGCTGCTCGGCGAGGACGAGTACGCGCTGGCGATCGAACTCCAGGAAGCCTGCTTCGAATTGTCCGAGAGCAACCCCAATATGCAGTGCAACGGCATCGAGCCGACCCCTCATGCGGCCGAGACGCTGGCAGCGATAGGGCGGCGGCACGACCAGATCGTGATCTCCAACACCCGGCCCGCGACCCTCGCGATCTTTCTGAAGGTCCTGGGCCTGGAGGAGTTCTTCCCGGAGGGCACCGCGTTCGCGGTCGACCAGCACAGCCGGGAGGCCGAACGCACCAAGGCGCACGTCCTCGCCGAGTACCTCGGCCGCGGCGACCACTACGACAGCTACGACGACATCGTGATCATCGGTGATTCGCCGAGCGATATGAGGCTCGTGGAGGTCGGCGGCGGCAGCCGGTACCTGTTCACCCACCCGGGGTTCCGGTTCCGTGAGTGCGAGGCCGACCATCGGATCAGGGATCTCAGGAGACTGCTGACGGCCGTCTGAGACCGCCCGTCCGCAGCTCCACCTCGCGTATGCGGCGCACGAACCCCGGACGCCACGCGGGGGCGTTCCAGTCGTAGCAGTAGGCCCAGGGCGCGACGCCCCGCAACTCCACGCCGGGCGGCGGACGCAGGGCAAGCGGCGACCCGCGGACGATCTCCAGCAGGTTCAGCGAACCATCGACCATCCCGGGCGTCCTGCCGCACAGCTCCACGAACCACTCCAGCTGCCGCTCCGCCTGCTCGGCCGTCTCACCCGGAAGACCGAAGATCAGGTTGATGACGATGGCGATGCCGCTGTCCACGCAGGCCGCCACCACGTCCTCGACGGCCCCCGGGTCCGTCACCTTGTCGAACAGCCGCTGCCCCACCGGATGGACGGTCTCCACGCCGAACTCCAGCGTCGCCAGTCCCGCCTCCGCCAGCCTCGGGGCGTGGATCGCCAGGCTCCGGGTGACCTTGGTCGTGGCGCTCCACCGAGCGCGGACTCCAGCGTCCTCCAGCGCCTCGGCGAGATCCAGCATCATCGGAATCGTGAACAGGGAGTCCTTCACCGAGAACCGGGTGACGCCGTGCTCGACCGCCAGCGCCGCCATCGCGGCAGCGGCCCGTGGCGCGTCCAGGCGGGTCGCGACGGGTTCCACGACCGGGTACGTGCAGTAGGTGCAGCGGCCGTAGGAGCAGCCGCGCGTGAACTGCAGCGGCATGGTCAGCGCTGACGGCCCGTACAGAGCGAGCTGCCCCGGTGCCGCCAGCGGGTGGTAGCCGAACGGCTCACCGGCCGGCGGGGCGGCCGCGACGCCCGGTGCAGGCGGGCACCCATCGCGGACCCGCTCCACGAGCCCGGCGAAGGTCTCCTCCGCGTGGCCGGGCAGCACATGGTCGACGAACTCCTCCAGATACCGCTGGTCCAGGGACATCTCCTCCGCGAGCAGGGTGACGTGGCTGCCGCCCAGAACGGTGACCGAACCCGGCCAGTGCCGCCGGATCAGCCGGGCGAGGACCAGCGCGAGGAAGACCTGGGACGGCCCCATGATGGAGATGCCGACGACCGGTGGCGGCTGCCGAACCCGCCGGAAGATCCGTTCGTCGAGCCATGTCGTCCAGCCGGAGCCCGGCGCCGCGGCCCGCTCGGCGGCCCGGTACAGCGTCTCGAATCCGAAATGCATTCCCGCACGGGCGTCGGCCGTGTCGGGAAGGTGCACCGCCTCTTCGGCGCGCAGGCCCGTGCTGTCGAAGAACCGCTCCGCCGCGAGCGCCAGCAGGGCACGATTCTTTCCATGGTCGCCGAGGACTTCCCCGGGTCGCCCGCCGGCACTTTTTGTAAACTGCCGGAGATATTCGATGTTGAGGTCGCGCACTTCGACCCTCAATCCGCGCTCGGCCGCGGCCCGAGCCAAGATCATCGGGCCGAGCGGCGGATTCGTTTCCGACGGCGAGGGCGGCGGCACGATCACCATTGCGTCGAACACTTCGCCGAAAGCCATGATCTTTGACCTTCCTCCCGCGAGGGGCCACACCGGCACTGTAACGCGGCATGCGATGCACGACCATGGATAAATACTCACTTCTTTATGGAGACTCAGAATCAGACATTGGTCAGGTCCGTAAAGGACGGAGGCATACTTCATGGCGGCCCGGACTTCCGGCCGCCGCCTATCGCTTCGGGCGGACCCGAATGTGCCCGCGCACCATCATCGGTCAACTGCGCCCCGTAGCCCGGTCGGCGTGGCGGAAATCGCGCGTGGCCGCGTGACGGCCGCCCTGGAACATGCCGCGCGCCCCGGCGCCCACCGGCCTGATGACCACTACCCGGAAGAGCGTCCCGGCTCCCGTGGGCGGCCGGGGACGAGGGCGGCGACCAGGGTGCCGGCGGCACCGCCGGCGCAGAGGTAGATCCACTCCCGCTCAGGTACGGCCGACCAGACCGTCGTGCCGGCCCAGAGCATCCCCAGGGCGGCGCCGGCGGCCCTCAGCAGCAGCGGGGACACCGCCACCAGAAGCAGGCCGGCCGCCGAACCGGGGCCGCGCGGCATCAGGCGCGCCCCGAGCACGCCCGCCACGCCCGCCGAGCAGCCGGCCGCCACGAGCGACCAGCGCTCCAGATCGCCGAGCGCGTCGATCGCGTCGGCGGTCACCTCGCCGGAGGGACCGATCAGCAGGTCCGGGGCGAGAGTCCGGGCCAGCACGAACCGGGCGGCGAGAGCGAGCAGCAACGCCGCGGTGGCGGCCGGCACGACCGGTGTGAGGGACGGCCGCGGCACCGCCACCCGGCCGGCGCCGGCCCCGGCGAGCGCCGCCACCGCGATGGCGGCCATCGCGAGGAGGGCGCTGCCCGCCGGCCAGTCGCCCGCCGTCACGAAGAAGATCAGCAGGCCCGCCATCACGATCGCGAGCGCGGCCAGTGCGGCCGAGATGCTCGCCGGGAGTTCGGCGCCCTCGCCGCGGCTGGTCCGGACCGTCCCGAACCAGGTACCGAACGCCGCAGCCGCCAGCCAGGCGGCCGCAAGGAGCGAGGCCGTCCAGGCGGACGGTCCCCCGGACGCGGCCGAGAGCGCACCGAAGCCGGTTCTGCCGGTGGGCGTGCTCATCAGCAGCACCGCGAGAAGCAGGACGACCGCGGCGGCCGGGCCGCCCTTCACGCGGTGATCCTGAACGAGCCGGCGACGCCGTCCATCAACCGCGCGGCCTGATCGGCGCCGGGCGCGATGACGATCATCCGGACGTCGGCCACCGTCCCGGTGCCGAGGTCGACGAACAGATCCACCTGCTGAAGCGTCGTCCAGCCGTCCATGCCGCTCGGGGCGGTGTAGGACTTGCGGACCACCTGCGCGGCGGCGTCCTGCATTGTGAGCCTCCGGCGCTCCAGAAGGCGGAAGTCGCGTGCGGTCCTGCTCTGCGCGACGAACGCGTCCACCATGCGGCCCATCAAACGGTTCCGTTCCTCGGTGAAGACCGACCACGAGGCCTGCGGCGGGCGCTGCGGCGGCTCGGGCCGCAGGACCTCGAAGTCGGCGCCGCGGAAGATCCGTTTGCCCGGGTCCTGCTTCCAGCCCTTCGGATACCCGACGGTGAAGCCCTTGCCGGTGAAGACGGACAGGCCGGGATCGACCGGAGGAAGCTCACGCTCCCCGCCGCAGCCGGGCGCGACGGCGACCAGCAGGACGGCGGCCACGGCCGGGATCAGTCGCGACATGGGTTTCAGTCCCCGCCCCGCTCGCACGAGTACCATCGCCGCCACTCACCGGTGGCCGGGTCGACGTAGTGCGCCTCGTCCAGGGTCATGTTCCGCTCGCTGTGGCTGGAGTTGAAGTCGAACCATTCGATCACCAGGTCCAACTCGGCGCCGCCCTGCACGGTGTGGCCCGTCGCGTTGTAAAGCTGCTGCGTGGTCGTGACGTTCGGGCCGTCCGCGAGTTCCTCGATGGTGAGGGCCCCTTCGATGCGGCCGGCGAAGTCGTCGTCGAAAATGCCCCTCAGTTCGTCCGCGACCTCGCCGCGCTGATCCGGCGGAATCTCGATGGTCGTCGTGTTGACGGTGACGTCGCCGTTCTCGACCATCACGCCACCGCCCGCCCCGCCGCCTCCGCGGTCCGTCTCGAACCCCAGCTGCAGCGATCCGCCCGCCCCGAAACGCCATTCGCTGGTGTTGACCGCGGTGATCTTCTTCGGGTCGCCGTTCTCGTCGTACTCGACATGGATCACGTTGCCGCCGACCCGTTCGTAGGAGATCTCCCGGCCCGCGCCCAGGACGGGACTGGGCGTCAGCTCCACGCCGAGCCGCGCGGTGTCGGTGTCGGTGGCCGCGTAGTACTCGCCGTGGACGCGCTCCCCGCCGGGTTCGATCGACTCCGACGTGCCGAGCAGCCGGCTCTCCTCATGCCGGAGCGAGCCGCTCAGTCCGGTGTCGCCGACGTCGCTGCCCACCGACCCGTCGACCTCGACGAACGCGTTGGTGCCGTCCGCATTGATGATCATCGCGGGGAGGTCCATCTCCTCGGCGATCTGGAGCGGCATCTCCTCGAGCTCGGCCATGGCGTCCTCGTCGTCCAGCATCTCCCAGATGCCGCCGTGCTCCTCGATCAGATCGGTGCCCCGGCGTTGCAGCCGTCCCTGGTACTCCTCCAGCTCCTCCTGGTTCTGGACGGTGACCTGCTGCTGGTTCTCTCCCGTCCACAGCACGCCCCCGCCGACGCTGACCCCCCAGCCGGTGCCGCCGACCCGGCCGCCCAGACCGGCCTCGAGGTCGATGCCCGAGCCCGACGAGTTGCTGGTGGTGACCACGATCGACCCGTCCGCGTTGCTGTCCACCTGCGCGCTGTGCGAATCCTGGTCGCCGAACAGGATGACCTTCCGGCCCGTGGTCGTCTGGTCGATGCCCTGGTGGACGGTGCATGCGCTCAGCGCCGGGGGGCCGGAAGGCGTGCCGGACTCGCACTCTCCACCGAACAGCTTGCAGAGCGCGTCCCCGATTCTGCTGGACGCCGTGTCCATGACGGGTGAGCTGACCAGAACCCCGACCACCACGGCCGCCACCAACAGCACGGCGCCGTACTCCGCGGCGCTCGCCCCACGGTCGGCGACGCGGCCAAAACCCCTGGTGCGCTGCAACATGAGGGAAGCGTGGCCGCGCTTCCGCGGCAGCACGAGGGCCCCCGGACCCAATGTGGCACCCGAGAACAAGGGGCCCCATTCCGGCCCTTTTCCCAGGCTCCTACAGCCGGGTCAAAACACCCCGGGTTTGGGATCCGGCACAATTTGATCTTGAAAAACGTTGCCTCGGTGAGCAAGCGGCGGAAGCCGAAGTCTCGGCCTGTTCCCGGGCGGCTTCCGGCTCGTTCGGCGGTGCCGTCGCCGGGTTGCGGCGAAGTGAGCGCCCGGGTGATTATTGGACTGACTATCCAGCAACGGCAGTGGACGGCCACCGACCCGAGGCGAGGTTTGCATGACCGCTCCTGAACGCCCCGCCCCCGCGCGGCCCGTGCCCGCCAGGACCATGAAGGTGCGCCGTCTGCGGTTCACCTACCCGAAAGGGGCGATGCGCCGCCACTACGCCGACGACGATCTGATCTTGAGCCACGTCGTGGCCGTGCTCTCAGCGACGTTCCCGAGGGGTGAGGACTTCTTCATCCGCTCCGTCCGCGCCTGCTCCGGACAGATCACCGACCCGGAACTGAAGCGGCAGGTCAAGGCGTTCATCGGCCAGGAGGTGGTGCACGGCCGCGAGCACGACACCCTCAACGGGCAACTGCGCAGGATGGGCTACCCCACCCATTGGGTGGACGCCTTCGTCAAGCGCAGCACCGGGCTCGGCCTGCGGCTCATGCCGCCGCGTGCCGCACTCGGCCACACCGCGGCCCTGGAGCACTACACCGCGACGCTCGCCGAGTGCCTGCTCACCGACCCGCGCGCCCAGGCGCTCCTGGGCGACACCGAGGTCCGCAACGTCCTGCTGTGGCACGCCTTGGAGGAGTCGGAGCACAAGTCGGTCGCCTTCGACGTCTACCGTGCCGCCGGCGGCTCGGAGCGCCTGCGCCGCCGCACCATGATCGAGGCGACCGTCGGCCTGTTGGGCGTGACGATCTTCTTCACGATCGTGTCGATGCTCATGGACCCGGCCACCTACAACCCGCGGCGCCTCGCCGCCAGCCTGCGCGCCCTGCGCCACTCGCCGTTCCTGAGCGAGAAGGTCCGCGCCCGCATCCGCGCCTACCAGCGCCCCGGCTTCCACCCCGACGACTTCGATGCCGCCGGCATCCTCACCCGCTGGCGCACCGAACTCTTCGGCCCGGACGGCGCCCTGCTGGACCGCCTCACCTGACAACGGCCTTCGACGACACCCGAACCAGCCCACCGCGAGAACTCCGGAAGCCCAGCCTCCCTTGTCGAGCGGGGCTTGGAGTGGGTTGCATGGACCGACATGAAGGTTGTCGTCACCGGAGGGACCGGAGCACTCGGCGGCCACACCGTCCCGGAACTCGTAGGGGCCGGTCACTCTGTGTCGGCCCTGGCGCGCACAGCGAGCAGATGCCCGCCCAGGCACGCCGACACGTCGGCCTGGTACTGGGGTCTCCTCAGAACTACCCGTTTTCGATCCACGGAGCCGGGACGCCGGCCGGCTATGGCTACCGGTCGTACCGTCCGGCGCGAATGTCACGCGCCAGCGCACCGAATGCCGCCCGCCCGAACGCCAGCTTCGGCCCCTCCGGGTCCTTCGAATCTCTCACAGCCACGACCGACGCGACTCCGGCAACCTCAACGCAGTTGTCCCCTTCGGAGTCGCTGTACGTGCTCTTGCGCCAGTCTCTGGATGACAGGTCGGGGGTGCTCACGTGCCCTCCATGATGGTCCGTATCAGTGCAGCGGATTCCGTTGCCGACAACGCCTCAGATCTTGCCACATTGAACAGGACGGTGAGGTTCTGGACCGCTGTTACGTCAGTGAGCATCTGACCATTTCGGCCGGTGCCCTCAATGTACGCGACGTCTGCTGACCTTTCGAGGGTGAGGATCTGGAATCCAGTCGGCTGAAAGACATACGCACACGCCGGAAGTACTTGGATGGAGATGTTTGGCAATTCAGCCAACTCCAACAGCCGCTTGCACTGTCCAAGACGAACCTCTGATGGGACGTCACGGAGAGCAGACTCTCGAATCAACAGGAACACCATGGGCGCATTGGGAGCCGTCAGCACCGCCTGCCGCTCCATGCGGATCGCGACGAGCTCATCGAGCTTGTCCCTCTGTAGCCCATGGCTGAACACCAATCGGGCGTACTCCTCGGTCTGAAACAGACCAGTGATTAGCACAGGCTCGTAGACGCTGATCTGTGCCGCCTCCTTCTCGGCATTGATCAACGGCATGAACCCAGTAGGGATCAGCCCACGCTTCCGCGCCTCCTGGTGCTTCTCCCACGTGCGGCGAAACATGCCGCCGGTCTGGAAATAGGTGTCCAGGTCGTCGGAGAGGCCCTCGGACGGAGGCTTCTCGAAGGTCTCAACCTTGGCGATTCACTGCGGCGTGCAGCCCAACACGGCCGCGAGTTTGTTCCGGGAGAGGCCAGACGCCTCACGTCGTGCCCGCAGTTCGTTGACGAACATCTCCTGATAGGCGGAGGGGCTGTTGTCACGCGAGGGTGCCATCGGGTGTCTCCCGGGTGTCGGCCCGCTTGTTCGGGGGTGTCACCTGTCTTGTTCGGATGCTCGTCGGGGGGTGAGCGGTTCGTAGCTCACAGTAACCCTCCCCTGCCAGGCTCGTCCTCGAAAAGCCGAACCATTCGCAGGGACCCCGCCCGTGAACGATCAAGAACGCGAACGTCTGCAGGACCAGTACCCGAGCTGGCACATTCGCCGGCCGCCGACGATGGAATGTCTCATAGCCACGCGCCTCGGCCGTCCGCTTACGCAGCGGGAAATCTATTACGGCCTCTGCGCGACCATCGTCGAGGACAGTTACGAGTTGCTCGGCGAGGCCCTCGCCGGCCAGCGTAAGATCGAGGAAACCTTGTGATCTTTGTGCTGGCGATCACCGGTGCCTCGCTCGTGGCCGTCCTCTCGGTGTGGATGCTGATCCTTTTCATCAGCATGGCCCTCGCCGACTCCGGCTACGTCGGTAAACACCGCTGATCTCCCGGAGCGGCTGCCGCGCACGGCGCCTGCGTGCCCCGATCATGCGCCGGACGCCGAACGGTTCCCTCCCCTGGGCCGGCAGCCGCTCCGGGTCCATTCTCGATCGGCCGTCTGACGCGAAGCCGCAAGCCTGATAGCCCCGCGTCGGCAGCCATTTGGATCTTGGCTGGTGACTTCGGGAGCCGCGATGCGAGGATCACGCGGCCTGGGCCCACGGTGGCGGTCGGCTGATCATTGCGGGCATTCCCGTCCCGGACGGACGGAGGCGGTAGACGTAGCGTCCGTCCCGCCCCTGTTCGATGTCCAACCGATCGGGGTGGGTGTGCTTGAACTGGTTGTGCCAGCGACACGCCAGGGCCAGTTGGTCGATGTCCGTCGACGAGCCCAGCACCCAGCCCCGGACGTGGTCAACCTCGCACGAGGTGCCCGGAACTTCGCAGCCATGGACCGCACAGGTCGGATAGAGCGTCTCCAGCACCTGCCGCTGGGGGCCGGTGGCGAAGCGGACTCGTCTTCCCAAGTAGAGCGGGATGCTTCCGCGTCCCAGCAGCAGCGGGGAAACACCGGCGTTGAGAGCGATGCGGCGGGCATGTGCGGCGGGAACGGGGGTGCCGTCGGTGAGGTGACCGGGCGTGGTCCCGCCGGTGAGGGTGTCCAGGTCGCAGATGACGGTGACCTTGGTGGCCCGGTGCCCATCGGCCAAGACGCCCGTCAGCGCCGCCGCCGTCCGCTCGGACAGGTCGCGGCGGTCGTCGGTCCCGGCGGGCTTGGCCAGCGGCCCGAGCGTCCCCTCCCAGACTGCGGCGTCCTCTGCGTTCAGCCATCCCTTGATGTACCGACCACCGTCCAGAGAACGCGTCGAGTCGACCCAGGACCGCTCATAGCCGCGCCGGGAGTCGTCATCGGGAGTCTCGGTGCCGTCGCGTTCGGTGATCACATCGCGGATCCGGCTCCCGAAGGAGGCCACCTTCCCGGCAGAGAAGTCCTGGTCGACCATGCCGAGCAGGATCTCTTCCGCCGCCCGGCAATCGTCGTCATCCAGCCTGGCGACCGCTACCGCGATGGTGGCGGCATACCCGAAGGACAGGGCGCCGGTGCTCCACCGTCCGGTGACGTCGGTCAGGCGGTGCCGCTGCCGGGCCAGGGTAAGCCGTTCCTTGGCGCGGGCATCGCGCATGCCGAGCCGGTTGCGCAGCCATGACTGGGTGGAAGGGAAACCCCACCGCTGCGCCTCACGGCCGGCGTCCACGACGGAGATGAATCCGGCCAAGGCGGCCTCGGTCATGTCACCGGCGGCCGACAGGGTCTCCGCGAGATCCAGGCACGCGGCCGGGGACTCGGGTGCCGCACGCCGGGCGAGTTCGGCGGCGACCTTCGACAGGACGTCCACCAATTCTGAGGTGGAGGCCCGATCAACCCAGCTCTCCGTCGAACACATGTTTGAATGCTATCGCACCGCCCCCGAAGCAGCCACCACGATAAGCCTCGTGAGGGTTAGATTACTGTCACCCAAACAGACAACAAAAGCGTCCAAAACTCCCATTCAGGCATCTAAGAGGCCACGCAGATCGAGGTGGCGGGAGACCTCGGCAGCAGAACGAGCACGGGTCTTGGTGATCAGGGAGTTGCGACACTCTGTGATCATCGAGGAGACCCGTGCCCGCGCTGCCATCATGGCTGACTGAGCCGCTCTGGGACCAGTTCGCGGCCCCGCTGCCCGAGCGGCCGGTGTACCACCCGGACCATCCGCTCGGCTGTCACCGTCAGCGGATCGGCGACCGGATCATCTTCGACAAGCTGCTGCAACTGCTGCGCTTCGGCTGTTCTTACGAAAGCCCCCGCGGCGAGGTCGCCGGACGCTCACCGGTCGACCGCGGCAAACAGGGCCTGAACGCTCGGGTATGACGGACGGATACGGCATTCCCTTGGGCCGCGTCCTGGCCGGCGCCAACCGCCACGACTCCCCCTGCTCGCCCCCCACCCCGGACCGCCTTGTCGAACGCACCCACGCCTGGCAGAACGCCTTTCACCGCAGGGAGTAGTTCCTTCGTAGGGATATCTGAGCTGCTGTGGCTGTGGGCGCTTTGGTTGGCCGGTCAGCGCTTGAGGTGGGCCGGTGTTGCCGTGAGGCGAAGCGCGATGGCTGTCGCAGCGGGTGGGCTTGTAGGTCTGTTCAGCTGAGGTTGGTGTGCCGAGCCCTTGGACGGGGGGTTGCGAACGGTCGGGTCAGGTCAGAATCTTGTTCAGGGTGATGGACCACCAACTGTCGGGCACTTCGAGCGCCGGGGAATCCTGTGCCGTCAGGCGTGACCGGGCTTCCTCGGCCAGCGCCCGGCGTTCCTCACCGTCCGCGTTGCTGCTCTTTGTCTGGTAGACGCCGCACTGGTAGAGGAACTCGATGAAGTCATGGACCGAGCTGTTGATGGTCTCCATTCGCGGGTCACCCTCGGCGAGGGCGAACATCCCGACGAACCAGTTGCGAAAGTCGAGGAAGTACCGCACGTGCTCATCATCGCCGGCACCACCGATCACGAGGAGTCTGGCCGTGGTCACCGGCAAGGTAGTCATGGACGGAGAAGGTCTGCGGCTCGCCCTTCACCCAAGTGTTGAAAATGGGTGAAACCTGTTTGGGGAGGCCGACATCAGCGAGCACCCGCGCGGCGTCCGGATCCACTCCCACCTGGCGAAGCTGATCGTAATCCGCCGATGTGACGTTGGCCTGGCCAAACGTCCTGACAAGATCAAAATACGAGACCATCTTCCGTCCTCACCCGTCCTGGCTCGTTGCACGTCTGGCGATCTGGCGATCTGGCGGTGTCCGCCCGAAACGGCATCACCGGGATTCAAGATCACATTATTGAACAGATCGTCGCTGGCGGTAGCAACTTCCTCAGGGATCGCGTTGACGCCGCCACCGCCGACCAACTGCTGGCCACCACCAAGCCCCTCGCGCCGCGCATGGCCGGCCGCCTGGTCGAGGCGGTCAAGGCCGCGCTGGACGCCCAGACCGTCGTCGTCCCCGGCACCACCGCGGCCGCGACCGTTCTGCCACACCTCGCCCGGTCGCTGCGATCGGTCCATGACCAGCGCAAACAGGTCGCCACCGAAGTGGAGGAGATCCTCGATACGCACCCTCTCGCCAAGGTCCTGATCTCGATGCCCGGCCTCGGGATCAGGACCAGCGCACGAATCCTGCTGGAGATCGGCGACATCTCCGCCTCCCCCACCCCCGGCCACCTGGCCGCCTACGCAGGCCTGGCCCCCGTCACCCGCCGCTCCGGCTCCTCCATCAAAGGCGAACACCCACCCAAAGGCGGCAACAAGAACCTCAAACGAGCCATGTTCCTGTCCGCGTTCGCCTCGCTCTCCGACCCGCTGAGCAGGGCGTACTACAACCGGAAAGAGAGCCGAGGGCAAGAAACACAACGCCGCCCTCATCTGCCTGGCCCGCCGCCGCTCCGACGTCATCTTCGCCATGCTCCGCGACAAACAGCCTTACCAACCCTCACGCACACCGGCGCCATTCAGTGGTGAGGATGCCGACTGCGACCAATACCGCCGCACCCTGCGTCAGATCGCCATCAAAGAGAGACAACGACGAGCCGAGTGGGAGAAGACGTATCCGGCGAGGCGACGGCAGGAGCAGAAGCAACTAAGTGAACTCCCATCAGGTGAGTACACGCGGCTCATGCGGCAGGGACAGCTCCCGCTGCCCGGGTTGCGGGAGGAGTTCTTCGCAGGCAGCACCTACGCGGTTGTCAGATCCGACGGCAGCGAGCCGAGGTGCCATCGCCAGCCCGATCGGCATGCCTCCTGAGCGTGGGGCCTCCGCCCAGGGCGGCGTCTCCTCCTGACCCGGCGGCCACTTGGTGATCGAGGCCGAGCTGCGCCCCAGGCCGACGTCTCGGCGGCCCCCACCCGGACGAAGTCGTCAGGCCTCGGGGATGTAAGCCATGCTCCGCGACAAACAGCCCTACCAGCCCTCACGCACACCGGCGCCCCAGGCCGCTTGACGAATCCCATAGGGACACATTGCTCCGAGCGCCAGGTCAACGTCATCGATGCCTTCTTCGATCTCGCCGACACGATCATCACCGTGCGCAGCCTGATCCGACGGGCATGGACCACCTGCCGCGGGGACGAACGCCCGACCCGCAGACCATGACCGCACGCGGATCCGCGTGACTCTCACAATGACATCTACAACGGAAATTCCCAGAGGTGGACTGAGTCGCAGTGGGCAGTACTGATGATCATGGGGCGGCTGTCGAGATAGGCCACCCGCAGCCCGAGCACCTCGCTGATGTGCCCCCGGAGCGACTGGCCCAGCAACCGGTGCTCGGCCAGGTCCCACACGCAGATGGTCCCGTCCATCGCCCCGGTGACGGCGAACGGACGACCGTAAACGGTGCCGGCGGTCAAGCAGCTGATTTCGTCCCCGGGCACGGTGAGGGGTTCGCCCCACTCGTTGGATTCGGGGTCTCCCAGCACGAGGCTTTGCCCTCCCGCTGCGAGGACCTGTATACGACCGTCCACCGAGGCCAGGGCGAACTCGGTGGACGTCTCGTCTAGGTCGTCGAATTCGGCGAGGTGCCGCTCTTCCTCGATATCCCACACGAGCACGCCACCGTCCCGGCCACCGGCCACCACGACCGGCCGGCCCGCCAACAGTCCCGCCGCGGCAGCGCTACTGGCGCGCGACTTGCATTCCAGTTCCTCAATGTTCACAAGAGAGTCGTAAGGCGAAGGCCGCTCCGGCTCTGTCACGGAATCGTCCTCGTCGTCCTCGTCTTCAAGGTCGCCATCGTCGTCATGCCGGTCCCCCGGCTCGGCAACGGACGGATCCCACAACTCCACGCCCCACGTGCCGGTGAATCCCACGAGCAACCTCGAGCGGTCACCGAAGTCGGCCCTGACCACCGAGGACGTACCGCCCTCTTGTGCGCTCAGCCGTACCTTGCCCGTTTCCAGGTCCCACATGGCGAAGCCTTGGTGGTCACCTCCACCACCGATCACGATCCGACCGTCCACCACCGCGGCACCGATCGAAGTGAGCTCCGTATACGGGAATTCCTCGTCCGGAATGTCGAGCTCGTACTGTGTCCAGCGATGGCTGGCGGGATCCCAGGTGCACGCAAGCCGGTCTCTGTCGGGGCTGCCGACGAGGATCAGCCGACCGTCGAGGGTGACAAGGTCGAAATCGATGATGTGGTGGGGGGACGGAGGCTGACTGGAGAGCAAGGAGGAGTGAACCGACATACCGACACCCTGCCAGCCCCCTCTGACGCTCGGCTCGCCAACGGTCTGCTCGGCACACCGGTACGGGCGGCGTCAAGCCGCCTATCCGCGCGAGTTCTCAGAACAATGCCCGCCAGAAAGGTGAAAGCGCGCCAACGGCTTCGAGCCCTTCCGACCTGCTCGGGCCGGGCAACGAACTCGTCCACTGTCAAGCGCGGCAAGGGCACCGAGCCGTTCAGCCACAGTTCGGCCAGGCGCTCATCTCCGCCGAGGCGCTCTGCTCGTTCCGTGGCCGATACCGGTCCGCTCCCGCTGACTGCCGCACCTACGTCGTGGTGGCGGGTGCGTACCGCGGGCGCCCGCTGGGCCGGTACACCTGGACCGTCACGCCGTTCGAGGTGACTCGCGAGTCGACCAGGTCGAGTGCCGTGTCCGGGCCGGCGTCGGGGAACAGCCGCGTGCCCTGGCCGACGACCACGGGATAGGTGAGCAGGATGATCTCGTCGACGAGCCGGTGGTCGAACAGCCGGCGGACCAGGTCGCCGCTGCCGTGCACCTGCAGTTCGCCCCCCGGCTTGGCCTTCAGTTCGCGGATGGCGGCCACGACGTCACCGGACAGGACGGTCGTGTCCGCCCATTGCGGGTCGGTGAGCGTCGTCGATGCCACGTACTTGGGCCGCGCGTTCAACGCCACGGAGATCGGGTTGTCGCCCTGATCGGCCCCCCAGGAGCCGGTTCCCCAGGAGTCGGCGAAGATCTCGTAGGTCTTCCGGCCGAACAGGAAGGCGTCGGCGCGCTGGTAGACCCGGCCGAGGAACGTCTCGGCCTCGTCGTCGAACAGCGGCAAGGCCCATCCGCCGCGCTCGAACCCGCCCCGAAGGTCCTCGTCCGCCCCGCCGAGTCCCTGCATCACTCCGTCGACGGAGATGTTCGTGATGGTCGTCAGTTTCATGGTCGCGGCTCCGTTCTCGCTGGGTATCGCCGTCGTCCGGTCCGACGTGACCGCGGCGCCGGTCCCACCGGTCGCAGCAGAGTCCGTCCGGCCGAACCTCCTGTGGTTGAGCCGCCCTCGTGGGCGGCCTCTCACTCCTGCTACGAACGGCTCGGCCCGAATTCGACACCGCCCCCGGATGTTTCCAAGACCATGAAAACTTTCACAACCTTCTGGACCGTGTTCGCGTTCTGAGTCAGCCTGTGGGCCTTGACGCCTACGGAGGAGTGCACCCATGTGGCGAACCTTGGCTCGCGCATCGCTGATCGCATCGGTGGCGGCGGTGACGGCGGTGTTGCCGGTGTCGGTGGCGTCCGCGTCGACCCCACAGGAACCCTGGGACTGCCCGGACGCTTCGCTGTGCGGATGGTCGGAGGCCGGGTTCATGGGCAAGGTCACGACGTTCCGGCCGGGAGGCGGATGCTTCGACTCGCCGTTCCCACTGCGGTCCGTCGCCAACACCTTCGGGGGCGGCGTGGGCTACCCCGTCGTCCTGCTGATGTATTCGGGCCAGAACTGCACGGGCAAGCCGCTCGGCTCGGTGACGCGTGGACAGGCACTCCCGTCCCTGCCCGCCGACGGCCTCAGCGTCATGTCCGCTTGGTGAGACCGCCCGCAGTCGTGATCATGGCGGGGTCGGCCGGGTGCGGCGGCTTGGCACGGAAGCCGCCGCCGGCCTCACCCGGTGAACCCGGCTGCCGGGGCTCACACAGGCCACGTGCTGACATGGCACTGCGAGCGTGTCTAACCCTGGAGTCTTCTGTCGGTTGCGACGACCTCAAGGTCGATCTCGCCTTCGCCGTAGGCTCGAAGCAGGCGCCGGACGGCGGTACTGAAGGCCACCCCATCCTGCTCGGCAGCACGTCTTTGTGCGGCATCGTGCTCGGTGCCCCGGTGCAACCAGAACTGACGGGTCTGGGCGAACGGCCTGCCCGTACGACCCGGCGGACCCGAGGGTGGCGACCCCAGTCCCACCAGTCCGGCGCCGTACGCACGGGTGAGGGACTGCACCACCCACTGCATCGTCACCCGCTCCCGGCGTGCGCGCTCCATCGCCGGGGCGTACTCCCGCTCGGTGTCGACGGCGATCGGGTAGCGGTGCCGGCCGAGGCTGTCGACGAGCCGGCCGTCCGGGTCCTTGCGGCGCCCCCCGGACGGCATCTCAATAGCCGGCATGCTCGGGATGGCACGACAGAAGGAACGCGAGCATCCGAGTCGCATCTCGTTCGAGGTAGAAGCGGACCATCTCGGTGTTGAACTCCTGCCGCCGAGCCGCCGGAACACTGATGGCATCGATTCCGTGCATCATCAGATGGCCGTTCATCATGGCTCGCCCGGTCCGTATGTTCCCGTCGAAGTAGAACTGCCGCAGCGCGGCGAAGAGAAAGTAGGCCATGGCCTGTGCGGCGACATCAGCGAGCTCTTCTTTCAGCCACGCCACTCCCTCTGCGTGGAGGGCCCGCAAGTTCGCGCCACCGGGTTCGGTCTCGGGGGGCATGTACCGGCCGTGCTCCCCAAGGCTCACGCCGGGCGTGAGCATGATCGTCCCCTCACCCCTGAAGGCACCGGATTCCAGTGCCTCATCGCGCGCGATGATCCCATGCAGACGGTCCGAGGTCGCCTTGTCCAGGACGAATTCACCGTCGGCGACAAGATCCAGCAACTCGTGTGACGAATCGGCCAGAGCGAGGACCTGACGCTCATCGTTGATCTTTCGGCCACCGACGGTCACCCCCTCCATGAGGGTCTGCACCTCCGGATACGTGAAGGGGTTGCACTCCAGTTGGGCTGCGTCCCACACGAACTCGGGCAATGACCGGCGGTATCGCCAGAGGGCTCGCTCCCGCGAGTGCGCCGTCAGCGCACCGAGTGAATCATCAATGTCTTCGTGATTCCACGCAAAGCCCAACGGACTTTCCACAGCGCCCCTGACCATGACCGACTACCGGTACACCGTACCAACGGACCTTACTGGGGCTGAGTCAAGCGGATGTGGCCGTAGGGGTTGAAGAACAGGTCGTCCTCGTCGTAGCGGGTGCAGGGGCCGGTGCGGAGGATGTGGCGGGGGGCGTCCTCGGTCACGCGGAAGCCGGCGCCGTCCTCGATCTCCTGGGCGCGGGGGTCCGTCAGCAGGTAGATCGCCAGCGCGTCCAGGTGCAGGACCAGGTCGGGTACGCCGTCCTCGGTCAGTTGCTCCCCGGCGACCTCGATCTCCACCTCGGGCGCGCCGAGCAGGTGCATGCCGCAGCTGTAGAGGACCTCGCCGTCGTAGATGGGACGCTTCACCCAGGCGGCCGTGAGCGCGGCGGCGAGGTCCTCGTCCTTGGCGTCGGACGCCTGGTCGTTCAGGCTCAGCCAGCGGTCCCGGCCGTGCGTGATGCCGCTGCTCTCGTTCTTCACCGCGGCGGCACCGGCGCGCAGCAGTGCGGCCGTCGCCGCCAGCAGTCTCCGCGAGGTGTCGGCCGCCAGGTCCCGGGTCATCGGCGCGGACAGCAGGTAGCCGACGGTGTCGTGGGACTCCACCGCATCCCAGTCCGCCTCGTCGAACGACGCCGCCGCCTGGCAGGCCTCGAACGCCTCCGGCATGCGGGGGTCGGGGGCGGCCTCGGAGTACTCGTGGTCGAGGACGAATCCGCCGAAGCCGGCGGCGATCCGTTCCATCTCCGCGAGGCGGAGACCGGAGCCGAGAACGCACAGGACATGGCGAGGGGTCACTTCACTCATTTCCGAACCGTATCGATCATGATCGGCTCCCTGCGCCGGTTCTCCTACAGCTCCCTGGTCATGAAGACGCTGTGAGGGTCGGGCTTGTAGTCCCCGAACGGCTCGCAGTACTCGAATCCGAACTTCTGGTAGAGCCTCCTGGCCGGCGCGAAGAACTCCGCCGACCCGGTTTCCAGGCTCAGCCGGGTGAGGCCCATCAGGGCCGCCTGCGTCAGGATGTGCTCCAGGAGGAGCGACGCTATTCCGCTCCGCTTCCGAGCGGTGGCCGTGCGCATGGACTTCAGCTCGGCGTGGGTCGCGTCCAGCCGCTGGAGCGCGCCGCAGCCCACCACGGCCTCACCGTCCATGATCGACCAGAACGTGACCTCCGGCCTGCGGAGACCGTCGAGATCGAGGGCGTGCTTGCTCTCCAGCGGCGTGATGGCCCGCATCTCCCGGACGTGCTCGTCCAGGAACTCGGCGATCCGGGGACCGGAGAGGTCATCGACTACGACTTTCATCACCCGGCCAAAACTACCGGCTGTCACCGGCGCCCGTCCGGGTTGACCTCGACCGAGGTTGAGGGCGCAGGCTTGTGGTGAGGGGCCTGGACCGGCCGCCGCGCGGACGCCGTACCATCCCAGTTCTGCCATCAGGCATGGCAGTCGGCCTGATGTGTGGTGGTATGTCGCAGGCTGGTCAATCGAGGCGGGGGTGTGCGCGCTGTTTCGGCGGGAGCTGGGGCGGTGGTCGAAGCCGTGGGGGACGGCGCTGCTGGAGCGCTTCCACCATCCGGCGCAGGTCGTCGTCACCGGGTTCGTGGTCACGATCCTCACGGGCACGCTGCTGCTGTCGCTGCCCGTGGCCGCGACGGACGCCGGTTCGACCTCCTTCACGGACGCGCTGTTCACCGCCACGTCGGCGGTGTGCGTCACCGGTCTGGTCGTCCACGATGTCGGTGCGCACTGGTCGACGTTCGGCGAGCTCGTCATTCTGGGGCTGGCCCAGGTGGGCGGGCTGGGGTTGATGACGCTGGCGACCCTCTTCGCGATTCTGCTGTCGGGGCGGCTGGGGCTCCGGGCACGGATGGCGGCCCAGGTGGAGACGAAGACGCTGCGGATGGCCGATGTGCGACGTGTCGTCCGGCGGGTGGTCGTCTTCAGCCTGGCGAGCGAGGCCGTGGTGGCGGTGGTGCTCACCGGGCGGCTGCTCATCGGTTACGGTGAGCCGCCCGGCCGCGCCGCCTACCTGGGCGTGTTCCACGCGGTCTCGGCGTTCAACAACGCCGGGTTCGCGCTGTGGCCCGACGGCCTCGTCCGGTTCGCGGGCGATCCGTGGATCATCCTGACGGTCTGCGCGGCGGTCATCGTCGGCGGGCTCGGCTTCCCGGTGGTGTTCGAGCTGGCCCGGCAGTGGCGGCGGCCGCGGGGCTGGTCGATGCTCACGCGCGTCACGGTGGCCGCCACGGTGGTGCTGCTGGTGGGCGGAACGCTGATGCTGTCGGCGGCCGAATGGAACAACCCCGGCACTCTGGGCGCGCTGCCCAGGTCCGACCGGATGCAGTCGGGTTTCATGATGGCGGTGATGCCGCGCAGCGGCGGCCTCAACAGCGTCGACACCTCGCAGATGCGCCCCGAGAGCTGGCTGGTCACCGACGTTCTGATGTTCATCGGCGGCGGCAGCGCCGGAACGGCCGGGGGCATCAAGGTCACCACGTTCGGGCTGCTGGGTTTCGTGCTGTGGGCCGAGATGCGCGGCGAGGCTCGCGTGAACGTGGGCCACCGCAGGCTGCCGGACGGCACCCAGCGCCAGGCGATCTCGATCGTGCTGCTGGGCATCGGCATGGTCACCGCCGGGACGTTCGTCCTGCTCGCGATGACGTCCCATACGCTGGACCGCGTGCTGTTCGAGGTCGTGTCGGCGTTCGGTACCGTGGGTCTGTCCACGGGAATCACCGCCGAGCTGCCGCCCGCCGGGCACCTGCTCCTGGTCGCGCTGATGTTCGTCGGCCGCATCGGCCCCCTCACCTTCGCCACCGCGCTCGCGCTCCGCGAGCGCACCCGCCGCTACGAACTGCCCGAGGAGAGACCCATCGTTGGCTGAGAACCTCCCCGTCGTGGTGATCGGCATGGGCCGGTTCGGCTCCGCGCTCGCCCTGGAACTGGCCCGGCGCGGCACCGAGGTGCTCGCCATCGACAACCGCCCGAAGATCGTCCAGGGACTGTCGGGGCGGCTGACCCACATCATCGCCGCCGACGCCACCGACATCGACACGCTCCGTGAACTCGGGGTCGACGAGTTCTACCGGGCCGTGGTCGCCATCGGCGGCGACCTGGAGGCCAGCATCCTGACGACCTCGCTTCTGGCGGAGCTGGAGATCGACAACATTTGGGCCAAGGCCGTCACCCACCAGCACAAACGCATCCTGGAACGGATCGGGGCCCATCACATCGTGCTCCCGGAGCACGACATGGGCGAACGCGTCGCCCACCTGGTCAGCGGCCGCATGCTCGACTACATCGAAGTGGACCAGGACTTCGCCCTGGTCAAGGCCCACCCGCCGAAGGAGCTCGTCGGCGTCCCCCTGGGGGAGACGCGCCTGCGGTCCAAGCACGGCGTGACGGTCGTGTCCGTGAAGCCGGTCGGCGAGCAGTTCACCTACGCCACGCAGGACACCATCCTGCAGTACGGCGACGTCATCCTGGTCGCCGGTCCCATCGACAAGGTCGAACGCCTCGCCGAACGCTCCTGAACACATCCGCACACCCCGACGGGCGCGCAGACGTGACCGGCGGCCACGAACACCGGCGATTCCATGCTCGGTATCATCGGTGATACCACCCGTCCCGCGTGGAGGAGTATCCAGATGGCCTTCGCAGCACGTCTTCCCGCCGATCTGGACGCATGGCTCGACGAGGTGGCCTCGGCCGAACACCAGTCCAAGAACGCGATTCTGATCACCGCGTTGGAGGAGTACCGGCAGCGCGACGCATGAGCGTGCGCTACCTGACGGCCGAAGAGATCATCTCGATCGGCCGCCGGATCGTGGACAAGAACCTCAACGTGCGGGACTTCGGGCTGGTCGCGTCCGCTCGAGCCGCTCATTCAGGCCACCGTTTGAGTTGAACGGGCCGCCCGTGCGGGCGGCCCGGACCGCTCCGGCCGCCGCGCGGGGTCAGACGCCGAGGGAGCGGCCGATGATCTCCTTCATGATCTCGGTGGTGCCGCCGAAGATGGTCTGGATGCGGGCGTCCTGGTAGGCCTTGGCGATGGGGTACTCGGTCATGTAGCCGTAGCCGCCGTGGAGCTGGACGCAGCGGTCGACGACCCGCTTGAGCAGCTCGGTGTTCCAGTACTTGAGCATCGCCGCCTCTTCGGCGGACAGCTCGCCCCTGCTCTCCTTGAGGATGCAGTCGTCGGTGAAGGCGCGGGTGACCGTCAGCTCCGTCTTCATCTCGGCGAGGGTGAAGCGGTTGTGCTGGAACTTGCCGATCGGGCGGCCGAACGCCTCGCGGGTCTTGCAGTACTCGAGGGTCTGCTCGAACGCGACCTCGGCGCCCGCCTGGGCGGTGGCGCCGATGGACAGGCGCTCGCGGGCGAGGTTCTGCATCAGGTAGATGAAGCCCATGCCCTCCTCGCCGAGGAGGTTCTCCTTGGGGACGCGGACGTTGTCGAAGAACAGCTCGGCGGTGTCCTGGGCGTGCATGCCGACCTTGTCGAGGTTGCGGCCGCGTTCGAAGCCGTCCATGCCGCGCTCGACGGCGAGGAGGCTGACGCCCCTGGCGCCGGCGGACGGGTCGGTCTTGGCGACGACGATGACGAGGTCGGCGAGGATGCCGTTGGAGATGAAGGTCTTCGAGCCGTTCAGGACGTAGTGGTCGCCGTCCTTGACCGCGGTGGTCTTGATGCCCTGAAGGTCGGAGCCGGCGGCGGGCTCGGTCATCGCGATACCGGTGATGATCTCGCCGGAGCAGTAGCCGGGGAACCAGCGGGCCTTCTGCTCGTCGTTGCAGAGCTGGCGCAGGTAACCGCCGTTGATGTCGTTGTGGACGGCGAAGCCGGGGCCGTGCACACCGGCCTTCGCCAGCTCCTCGTTGAAGATCACGTAGTAGCGGTAGTCGGAGTTGCCGCCGCCGCCGAACTCCTCGGGCATGTCGATGCCGAGCAGGCCCGCCCGTCCGGCGGCCAGCCACACCTCGCGCGAGACGATCCCGTCCTTCTCCCACTGCTCGTGGTGCGGGGCCGCCTCTTTCTCGATGAAGGAGCGCACCATGTCGCGGAACGCCTCGTGCTCGTCGGTGTAGATTTCCCGTCCCATCCGGCGGTCTCCCTCAGTAAGTGTCCGCTGATACAAGATTAATGTAACACTGGCACTGTCACATAGAGGGAGGCGGGATGGAACTCACCGTCGACGAGCTGGCCTCACGCGCCGGGGTCACCGTCCGGACCGTGCGGTTCTACGCCGGGCGCGGCCTGCTCCCGCCCCCGAAGCTGCGCGGCAGGACGGGCCTGTACGGCGCCGACCATCTGGCGCGGCTGGAACTCGTCCGGGAGCTGCAGTCGCTCGGGCTCACGCTGGCCTCGATCGAGAAGCACCTGCAGCGGATCCCGCTGGACGCTCCGGCCGAGGACCTCGCGCTGCAGCGTGCGCTGCTGTCCCCGTGGGCACCGGAACGCCCCGAAGACCTCGGCCGGCACGATCTGGACCGGCGGGCCGGACGCCACCTCGACGACGACGTGCTCAAGCGGCTGGAGGCCCTGGGCGTCGTCGAACTCGTCTCCGAGGACATCGTGCGGGTCCTCAGCCCGGCGCTGCTCGGCATCAGCGCCGAACTGGCCGCGCTGCCGATGCCGCTGGACACGCTGGTCGCCTCGCACGAGGCCGTCGACCGCCACACGACCGCGCTGGCCGCCGAGCTCCAGCGGGTCTTCCAGGACACCGTCGTCCGGCCCTACCGGGAAGGCGGGCGCGCGCCGCACGAGCGGGAACGGCTGATGGAGATGACCGGGAAACTGAAACCCCTGATGATCCAGTCGCTGGTCACGTCGTTCCAGCGGGCGGTCGACAAGGCCATCCGGCAGTCGGTTCCGGACTGAACGCTCAGGCGTCCTTCCACTCCCGCTTCTGGTACTCGACCAGGCGGGGGTGGACGAGCGTGTTGACCTCCACGTCGCGGCTCCGGCGGTCCTTGGGAAAGACCGTCGACGCCTGGAGGAGCGCCTCGTCGAGGAAGCGGAGGTCCGGGACGTCCGGCGCCATCTCCAGCGCCGGGGGCCTGCCGGTCGGGGACGCCATGACGTACCCCCAGTCACCGAAGCTCGGCACGTCCACGTGGTACGGGACCGTCGCGAGACCGGCGGCGGCGATGGACTTCTCGATGCTCCAGAACGACATCGGCGCGAAGTACGGCGAACCCGACTGGACGACCATCCGGCCGCCCGGCGCGAGGATCCGCTTCACCATGCCGTAGAACTCGACGGAGTACAGCTTGGCGGTGGCGACGTCGTCCGGGTCGGGCATGTCGACGATGACCGTGTCGAACCGCTCGTTCAGGCCGCGCAGCCACGAGAACGCGTCGGCCGTGACGGTCGTGACGCGGGGGTCCTCGAACGAGTGCTCGTTGAGGGACGCGAGGGGCGCGTAGGTGCGGGCCAGCTTCAGCACCTCCGGGTCCAGCTCGACGAGCGTCGCGCTCCGGACGCTCTTGTAGCGCAGCACCTCGCGCAGCGCGAGACCGTCGCCGCCGCCCAGGATGAGGACCCGGCCGTGCGGGCCGGACATGATCGGGTGGACGAGCGACTCGTGGTACCGGTACTCGTCCACGGAGGAGAACTGGAGGTCCCCGTTCAGGAACAGCCGCACGTCGGGACGGCCCGACAGCGAGACCTGCCGGGTGACGACGATCTCCTGGTACGGGGTCCGCTCGGTCAGCACGATCGGGTCCCGGTACAGGACCTGGCGGGCGGAGATCTCGAACTCGTCGGCCAGGGCGTAGGTGCCGCCGAGCACCAGCAGCACGGCCGCCATGCCCGTCCAGAGCGCGGCCTTCATGCCGCGGCCGACCTCGCGGCGGAACAGCCACAGCACCACCGCCATCCCGGCCACCACGTTGACCGCGCCGACCAGCAGCGCGCCCCTGATGTGCCCGAAGAGCGGCAGCAGGAAGAACGGGAAGGCGAGCCCGCCGATCAGCGCGCCCACGTAGTCGGCGGCGAACAGGTCGGCGACCGCGGCCCCCGCCTCCTGCCGCCTGATCCGCTGCAGCAGCGTCATCAGCAGCGGCAGCTCCGCGCCGATCAGCGCCCCGACCAGGAACGCGACCACGATCAGCGCCGGGTTGTACAGGCTGAGCCATGCGAACGCCGCGTACAGCGCCAGCACCGACAGCCCGCCGATCAGGGCCAGCGCGCCCTCCACGATCGCGAACGCCGCCACCGGCCAGCGCCGCAGCGGCTTGGCGAGCAGCGACCCGACGCCCATCGCGAAGACCATGACCGACAGCACGATCGACGCCTGGGTGACCGAGTTGCCCATCAGGTAGCTGCCGAGGGCCACCAGCGCCAGCTCGTACACCAGCCCGCAGGCGGCGCAGGTGAACACGGCCGCGAGCACCATGGCGCGCGCGATGCGCGCCGGGATGCTCAGCGGAGCCGGGGTCGCCTCCATGGCGTGCTCCGGCTCCGCCTTCACGGCCGTGTCCTCCGTCATGAGCTCCGGCTCCGCAGGTTCCGCACGGCACCGACCGTGAGCACCACGATCGCCACGGCGAGCAGCCCGATCCCGATCACCGTCCAGACGGCGCGGGCGGTGATGGTGGACTCCGCCAGCCTGTCGTTCGGGGGCGCCTGCGCCGCCCGCGAGGTCTCCGCGGGGACCGGCGGGGCGAGGCCCTCGTCCGCGACGAGCATCGGCAGCGCGCCGATGGCGTCCCGGAGCCTGGCGGTCCCGTACTCGCCGTCGATGTCGTCCTCACCGACCTGTCCGAGGCGGCGCTCGAACGTGGCCTCCCGGAAGCGCTCGTCGAAACTGCTCTTGATCTCGAACCGGCCGAACGAATACTCGCCGTACGACTCCGAGTAGCTGTAGCGGGCTTCGAGGATCACCCACTTGGGGCACTGGCCGGGGGTCTGTCGCGGGTCTTTGCCCGGGCCGAGGTTGGAGCCGAACTCGACTCCCGGCCCGTCCAGCTGGTTCAGGTCGTACTCGATCTCCCCCTGCGAGGAGAAGTGCCCATCCCCCGTGGGGACGGGCGCGGGGGCGGAGACGGGGGCGGGGGCCTGCTTCGGGGGGTGGGGACGGAACGTTCCGGGATAGGACGGCGTCACAGGCTTGATCTCGCGGTTCCGGCCGGAGTCGATCACCCAGCCGTAGCAGATGCCCTGCGCGTCGGCCGCCGTGGAGAGCTGCTCGACGAGCCGTCCCGTCTGCTGCGGCCCGAAGACGGGCGCGTCCTTCGCCGCCTTCTTCTCGAAGACGCCCTCGTCGTACAGGGACCACAGGATCCCGCCGACGATGAGGAGGGCGAACACCGTGACGCAGCCCCATCCCTGCACCTGCTGCTGCCGCTTGGAGGCCGGACTCGTGGAAGCCGGACTCGCGGAGGCCGGCTTCGCGTTCCCGCCCGCGCCGCTCCGGGCCGGGCGGTTCGACGGGCCTCCTTTGCCGTCACCCTTGGTCATTTGCCTCCACCTCCGGGGCCGCCGCCGCGGAAGGACGACGCCTTGCCGCCGGGCCCGCCCCAGGTCCCGCCGACGACGGAGTAGTAGCGGGCGTATCCGCGTGCGGGCTTGTCGAGGGTGATCCGGGAGCCGCCGGCGGCGGGCAGGATCCCGACGACCGCGTCGTGGTAGCGCAGGTAGATGCCATTGGGGGTGTAGACGCGTTCGTCCGTCTTGTGTTTTTCGGTGATCTCCTGGGCCACCGCCAGGGGCTTCTTCGACGACGTGTAGGTGCCGTCCGCCACCTTCCGGTAGTCCTTGGGGATGTCGCCGCGGGGTGAGGTCCTCCCCGCGAACATCGCGATCAGCAGGATCATCACGCCGAACGCGGCCAGCAGCCCCGCCCAGGTCAGCGATCCCTTCATGCTGCGGCGCCTCGTACTCAGGAGACCGCTCCGGCGACGATCGCGGCGACGCCGAGGTCGGCGGCGGCGACCACCCAGCCGGCCGGATGGATCTGCTTCCCGGTGCCGTCCGCGTCGACGAGCGTCGCGCCGAGCTTGCCGGGCGTCATCACGTCCAGCAGCAGGAACGCGATGACCATCAGCACGATGCCGATGCCGCCGAAGACCGCGGTGTCGATCAGGCCGGCGCTCAGGTCGCTGTCACTGGTGACGATCGCGGTGGTGACGATCACGCCGACGCTGAACAGCTTGACCGCCAGCAGCAGCGCGGCGCCCTTGTTCGCCTCGGTCCAGATCTGCTTGCCGAGCCTGCCGGGGGTGGTCACCTCCACCACCAGGTAGCCGAGCGCCATCAGGGCGATGCCGACGGCGCCGTAGGCGAAGGTGGCGCCGATCTCTTGCAGGATGTCGTCGTTCATCTATTGCTCCTCATTTACCCGACCCTGGTCCGCCGCCGCGGAACGACGCGACGCCGCTGCTGGTCCATCCGTTGCTGCCCGGGCTCCGCCAGATTCCGCCGACATGGGAGTGGTAGCGGCTGTAGCCGCGGCGGGGGCTGTCGACGGTGATCCGGCTGCCCGACCCGCTGGGCAGGACGCCGACGACCAGCTTCGGATACTGCAGGAATATGCCGCCCGCCGAGCCCCTCGTCGCCAGGTTGTTCACCCGGTCGATCGGCCTGAACTTGCGGCTGATCTCCGAGGCGACCGCCTGCGGAGCCTTCGGGGACCGGTAGGTGTCCGGCCCGGCCTTGCTGTACTTGTCGGCGATCCAGTCCCGGTTCGAGGTGCCGCAGCCCCCCAGCGCCGGGACGATCAGAACGGCGGCGAACACGCCGCCGATCATCCGGTGTCCTCTGTTCACGATGGTCTCACCAACCGGCTCCGTGTCATCACGATCTCCCGGGTCTGCGGGTAGGCGTGCCACGTCCGCCAGCCGATCCCGCCGTCCTCCAATGCGTGGTTCTCCAGTGCGAGTGCGGTGACGGCGTGCCGTGAGCCGGGGAAGGCGCCGGTCAGCGCGTCACCGCGGTCCGCAAGCCGTGCGCAGACCGCCTCGACGGCACGGCCGAACGCCGTGTCGTCGCTGTGGGTGGCCGTCGTCGCGGCGAATTCGTAGGCCCAGCCGGGCATGCTGGTGCTCGCGCGTCCGGGCAGCGGCTCGGCGTCGCCGGGCAGGCACGCCACCGTCTCGCTGAGCGGCCCGGCGATGACCTGGTGGGACGCGCCGAGCAGCCGGAACTCCACGGTCACGCCCGCACGCTCGACGGGCAGGACGGCGAGGGCTTCCAGGGGCGCCAGCCCGAGCGCGAACGAGAGCGCGTCGGCGCGCGCGTCCGCGTAGGGGGTGCGGAGGGAGGCTCGCAACGTCAGGCACCGCCGCCCGGGTAGATCGTCATCGACCCGGTCGGGACGCGTTCGCCGAGGCCCGCCTCCCACTGCCCGCCGCCGTACTGCTCGAACGACAGGTACTTCCCGCGCGGGCCCTCGTAGTCGACGTACTCGACCCGTCCCTGGACGCCGACGCCGGTCGTGCCCTCGCTGGTGTAGTCGGCCGTCCCGTGCTCGTCGCGGCGGTACTCGACGCCGTCCACGACGAGGGTCCGTTCACTGGGCGTCATGTCGCCGATGTCGTGTTCGGTCCACCAGACGACCTCGAGGTCGGGGTCCTCCTCGACGGAGATCCACACCTTGGCGCCCTCGATGGTGTCGGCGTCCAGCAGATGCTCGCTCCAGGTGAAGCCGCCCTCGCGCAGCCGCACCGAACCGCGCACGAAGTAGCGGACGCCGAGATACTCGACCATGTCCCCCGCCTTCAGCGTCCGCGGATCGCCCGCCACCTGGTCCTCGGCGGCGAACGGGTCGCGCGGGGGCGGCGGGGCGGCGGGGGCGGGGGGCTGCCGGCGCCGCAGCAGGACGAAGATCAACACGATCAGGGCGATCAGGATCAGCACGAGCAGGATCACTATCGCCGTTCCGCTCACGGACACCTCCTATGTTTCGTGCACACCCGGTCGCAGACCTGCGGATCCTACCGACTGCGGCCTTCCAGGCCCATACCGTGTTCAGACGTATCAAACGAGTGGTCGGTTGCACGCGAAAAACAACGAAACGGCACACAAACGACGCCGGCCCGCGCCGAAGGGTTTGCCGGGCGTCAGAGGCGGCCGACGGCGGCGGCGACACGCTCGTCGGTGGCGGTGAACGCGACCCTGATGTGCCGCGCCCCGGCGGGGCCGTAGAACTCGCCGGGCCCGACGAGGATGCCGAGGGACGCCAGATGCGCGACGGTGTCCCAGCACGGCTCGTCCCGCGTGGCCCACAGGTACAGGGACGCCTCGGAATGGTCGACGCGGAAACCGTGCCCCTCGAACGCGGCGCGCAGCGCGGCACGGCGCCGCGCGTACCTCTCCCGCTGCTCGTCCACGTGCGCGTCGTCGTCGAACGCGACCGCCATCGCCGCCTGCACCGGGCCGGGGACGATCATCCCCGCGTGCTTGCGGACCTCCAGCAGCCGTTTGACCAGCGCGATGTCGCCCGTGACGAACCCCGCACGGTAGCCCGCCATGTTGGAGCGCTTGGACAGGGAGTTGACGGCGAGCAGCCCCTCGTGGGACCCCCCGCACACGTCCGGATGCAGGACCGAGATCGGCGGCCTGTCCTCGTCCCAGCCGAACTCCAGGTAGCACTCGTCGCTGACGACGACGGCGCCGCGGCCGCGCGCCCACGCGACGACCTTGCGCAGATGCTCGGCGGGCAGCACCTTGCCGGTCGGGTTGGACGGCGAGTTCACCCACACGATCTTGGGTGAGACCGGGCCGAGGGACAGCAGCCCGTCCGTCGCGACGGGCGTCGCCCCGGCCAGCCGGGCGCCCACGTCATACGTCGGGTAGGCCAGCTCCGGGAAGACGACCCGGTCGCCGGGACCGGCGCCGAGCAGCGTCGGCAGCCAGGCCACCAGTTCCTTGGTGCCGATGACGGGGAGCACCGCGTCGGGGTCGGCGCCCGACACGCCGGCGCGGCGCCGCAGCCACCCGGCGACCGACTCGCGCAGCCGCGGCGTCCCATAGGTCTGCGGATATCCGGGCGCGTCCGCCGCAGCGGCCAGCGCCGCCCGGATCGGCTCGGGCGTGGGGTCCACCGGCGTCCCGACCGACAGGTCGGCGATGCCGTCCGCGTGCGCCAGCGCCCGCTCCTTGTACGGCGCGAGCCGGTCCCACGGAAAGTCCGGCAGCGTGAACACGTCCCACCCCTCAACTGGAGACCCTCGGGTCACTCGGAAACCCGCGGGGCCGCGGCCCTCCACCAGCGTGGGAGGCCACGGCCCCGAAATCGGCGCAGGCCGCCCCGGGAACCGCGCCCCGCGGGGGCGCATCCCGGCGCCGCGCGCCGCCCGTCAGTCGTCGTGGCTCTGCGGAGGCAACGCGGCGACGATCGGGTGGTCCTTGTCGATCTTCCCGACCTTGGACGCCCCGCCCGGCGACCCGAGGTCGTCGAAGAACTCCACGTTGGCCTTGTAGAAGTCCTTCCACTGCTCAGGCGTGTCGTCCTCGTAGTAGATCGCCTCAACCGGGCAAACCGGCTCACACGCACCGCAGTCGACGCACTCATCCGGGTGGATGTAGAGCATGCGCTTGCCCTCGTAGATGCAGTCGACCGGGCACTCCTCGATGCATGCCTTGTCGAGCAGATCCACGCAGGGCTGCGCGATGACGTAGGTCACGTCAGTGACTCCTCTCGGTTTTCCGGCCCCGCCGCACGTCACGGCTCACCGCAAGCTCGCTGTGAATAGTATGGCCACCACGGCGCCATCGATTCGACAGCGGGGGTCCCTCATGTCAGGCCGATTCGGCGCGCGCCTGGTGGTCACCATCAGTGGCGCGGACGTGGGGCAGCGGATCTCGCTGCGCCGTCGTCTGCCAACGGGAGAGTACAGCGACGTGGTCGGCGTGCTCGAATCCTGGTCCGGCGGAACGCTCGCGGTGCGCCGCCGCACCGGCGAACTGGTCGAAGTCCCCGAGGAGACCATGGTCGCGGCCAAGGTCGTCCCGCCGCAGCCTCCCCCGCGCCGCAGGCCCCGCAGCACCTGATCGCGCGTTTCAGCGGGTGGGCCAGTCGGGGACGGCGGCCGGGAGGTCCTTGCTGACGCGCATCGGGAAGACCGCGTCGCGCTTCTCCAGGAAGGCCGAGACGCCCTCGACGGCGTCGGCGGCGCCGCCGAGGGCGGCCATGAGGTGGGAGTCGGCGACGTGGGCGTCCCACGGGGACGGGGCGGACAGGCCCGACCACATGAGCCGCCGGATGGTCGCGACGGAGACCGCGGAGGTGTTGTCGGCGATCTCGCGGGCCAGGGCGTAGGCGGCGGGCAGGAGTTCGCCGGGGGCGAGGACGCGGGAGACGAGACGTCCGTCGAGGGCCTCCTGGGCGCCGAAGACGCGGCCGGTCGCGGCCCACTCCATGGCCTGGGCGATGCCGACGAGGCGGGGCAGGAACCAGCTGGACGCGGCCTCGGTGACGATGCCGCGGCGGGCGAACACGAACCCGAACCTGGCGTTCTCGCTGGCGAGCCGGACGTCCATCGGGAGGGTCATGGTGACGCCGACGCCGACGGCGGCGCCGTTGAAGGCTCCGATGACGGGCTTGAGGCAGCGGGCGATGCGGAGCGCGACCGTGCCGCCGCCGTCGCGCGGGGTGCCGTCCTCGAAGACGTCGTTCTCCCCGGCGAACATGTCCTTGGTCTTGTCCTTGTCGAAGGTGTCGCCGCCTCCGCTCAGGTCGGCGCCGGCGCAGAACGCGCGTCCCGCGCCCGTCACCACGACCGCGCGCACGTCGTCGTCGGCGTCGATCCTGTCGAAGACGTCCAGCATCTCGTTGCGCATGGTGAACGTGTAGGCGTTCATCTTCTGCGGACGGTTCAGCGTGACGGTGGCGATCCCGTCCCGAACCTCGTACTCGATCTCTGTGTACGTCACCTGCGAACCCTTCTCCGACCCGGCTGGACAGAATCAGATTCTAGGAACACGCGGCGGGCGGGCCTCGCGGCAGGTGCGGCCTCGGTCAGGTACGGGCCTCGATCAGGTGCGGGCCTCGGTCAGGTGCGGGCCTCGGGGAACAGGCGGAGCAGGACGTCCCGGCGCCAGTCCCCGGGATCGCGGCCGGGCGGCGGGACGGCGACCAGCGCACCGTCGGCGGCGAGTGTGAGACTGATCTCTACTCCGGGGCCGAGGGTGACGCTCGCGGGAATCTCCCCGGCCGCCGCGAGACGCTGCGCCAGTGCGGCGAGGACGCGCGCCCAGCCCTGCCCGAGATAGGGCGGGAGCCCTTCCACACGAAGCTCCGGCAGCCCCCCGGCGGACAGGCCGGAGGTGCGCAGGGCCAGGCCGTCGGGCCCCTCGGATCCAGCGATCCGCACCTCGGACGTGACGTCCACCATCACGAACGCCGCCTCCCCGCTCGCCATTGTCCGATAAATTATGACAGTGAATTGGGCCGTGACGACGTACGACTCCGCTTTCGGGTACGTCTCCGCGCACGGTGCGCCCCTGGTCGACCTACTCGATCCGCAGCCCGGCGAGCGGGTCATCGACCTCGGGTGCGGCACCGGGACGTTCAGCGCGGAGATCGCAGAGCGGGGCGCCGAGGTGCTGGGCATCGACGGCAGCCCCGACATGGTTGCGCAGGCGACCGCGTTGAACCCCGGGCTGTCGTTCATCGTCGGCGACGCGCACGACTTCACCGTCGGCGAGTCCTTCGACGCGATCGCCTCCAACGCCGCACTGCACTGGATGAACCGCGACCCCGACGCCGTGATCGGACGCGTGCACGCCGCACTGCGTCCCGGCGGGCGTTTCGTCGCCGAGCTGGGCGGCGCCGGGAACTGCGCGGAGCTGATCGCCGCGATGCAGACCGCCTGGCGCGTGTTCGGCCTCGGCGAACCCGAGCTGCCCTGGTACTTCCCGACCCCCGCCGAGTACGCGGCCAAGCTTGAGGAGGCCGGGTTCACGCTGCGGCTGCTGGAGCACGCCGACCGGCCGACCCGGATGACCGAGGGCCCGAACGGCGCCGCCGACTGGATCCGCGCGTACGCGGCGCGAGCGCTGTCGGACGTCCCGCCGGAGCTGGTCGACCCGCTGCTCGACCGGGTGAACGACCTGGCCGCTCCGGCGCTGCGCCGCGAGTCGGGGTGGGTCGCCGACTATGTGCGGCTGCGGTTCGCGGCCGTCCGCAAGGCCGACAGCGCCACACCGCTGCCGACCGGGCCGTTCCCCTCCGACCCGCAGCTCTGACCCGCCGCGCCGTCCCGGCGCGCTGACGCCGCCGAGCGACCCGCCGCCGTGGCGTGGGGCGGCCCGGCCTAGGGTTGGGGCATGCTCCGGCTGTACGACCCTCGCACCGGGCGGACGGAACCGCTGCCCGCCGGCCGCGGCCTGCGCGTCCAGGTGCTGGACGGCGCCGGGCGCCGCGTCCTGGTGGTGACCGACCTGCTGCGCCGCGTCGCGGAACGGGCGGGGCGGCGTGTCCGGGTCGTGAGCACCCCGTCCCTCCCGCAGGGCGGCGACTGGTCCGACTACAACATCGCGCCGTTCGAGGTGCTCGACTCCCCGATCGCGGACGCCGACGTCCAGGTGTCCGCCGGCGGCGGCGCGGGCGGGGACGTGCTCAGCCTGGCCGTGCCGCGTGAGACCGGGGAGTGGGCGTCCGCGGACCCGCTGTCGGTGCGGCTCGCGATGCTGGAGGTCCCCTACCGGGAGCCGCTGGAGCTGACGGAGGCGACGCTCGCGCGGGCCGCCGAACGGCTGGGACGCTGGCGCGGCGCGGTCGCCGAGTGGGCGACGGCCCCGGGCCGGCCGATGAGCCGCGAGTACGCGACGGAGGCGCAGGCCGCCCTCGCGGACGACCTGGACAGCCCCGCCGCGCTCGCCGTCCTCGACCGCCTCGGCGCCGACACGGACGTGCCGCCGGGCGCGAAGCTGGAGACGTTCATCCACCTGGACCTCGTCCTGGCGCTCGGGCTGGTGTCCGCGATCGGCACCGCCTGACGCCCGGTCAGGTGTACCGCACCTCGGTGATACGGGCGGTCCTGCCATTCGGGCGGCAGCGAACGATGCGGATACGGGGTCCGCGCCGCGTAGGTCACGTTGCCGTCCGGGCCGCCCAGCCCGACACGCCTCGCCCCGTCACGACACGCGCCCTCCATGCGTCCGGTCGCCCCCGATGGCACCTTTCCGGCAGATTAACCGCACGGATCGACATATTGCGGAGTGACCCGGGCGTTCGCGACGCTCGGGGGAGGCTAAGTTCCTATGTCGTGTCGACCGCCGCACCCCAGTCGCCGATCCCGGCGATCACCGAACCGCCGACCCCCCGGCGCCGCCGCCGTGTCCGCGCACTGATGGCGACGGCCGTCGCCCTCATCGTGCTGCTGTGCACGGTCGTCGGCGGAATCGGCTGGTACTTCGCGGGCGTCGCCATCGAGGTCGACCACGCGGCCGAGTACCCGCTCACCATCATCGACGCGGGCGGCGGCACGGTCACACTGCCCCGGGACGCGGCGACGGAACGTCCGGGCACGTGGGCACTCGTCTGGAAGGGCGGGCGCGCACTGCTCGGGCCGGTCGTCAGCCGGGACGGTGAGCGGGTCGTGCGGAAGGTCTCGTCCGTCGTCGAAGGCTCCCTGGCGAAGGGCGTTCCCGCGGCCATCGACCACTGGATGTACGACGGCGACCCGAAGACGGCGCTCGGACTGCCGTTCCAGGACGTCACCTACCCGTCCAAGGTCGGTCCGATGCCCGCGTGGCTGCTGCCGGGGACATCCCCCAAGAGCACATGGGTCATCGGCGTCCACGGGCGGAACGCGGACAAGGCCGAGACGTTCCGCGCGATGCGCGCCGTCCACGCGGCGGGGCTGCCGATGATGTCCATCGCGTACCGGAACGACGTGGGGGCGCCGTCGTCCGGCGACCGCAAGAACCATCTCGGCGACACAGAATGGCAGGACGTCGTCTCCGCCATGGGCTACGCACGCGCGCACGGCGCGACGGGCGTCGTCCTGTACGGGTGGTCCATGGGCGGCGCGATGGTCATGGCGACCCTGCGGAAGGATCCGTCGTTCGTCCGCGGGGTCGTGCTCGACTCCCCCGTCCTGGACTGGAACGCCACCCTCGACAAGCAAGGCGCCGCCCGCGACCTGCCCGGCTTCATCACCGGCGTGGCCAAACACGTCCTGGAGTGGCGCATCGGCATCGACCTGACCGAGTTCGACCACCGCCGGTACGCACCGAACCTGCGGACACCCGTCCTGCTCTTCACCGCCGCCGACGACGCCACCGTCGCCAACGGCCCCGCCTACACCTTCGCCGCGACGGCCCCGCCCGGCATGGTCACGCACATCACCACTCCGGGCGACCACACCGAATCGTGGAACATCGACCCCGCCGCCTATGAACGCGCCCTCGGCACCTTCCTCAAGAAGGTGGGTTAGCAGACGTCCAGAAGGTGGGTCAGCGGACCTCAAGAAGCGCCTTGCCGACGGTGGAGCGTGACTGGATCGCGGCGTGCGCGTCGGCCGCGCCGTCGAGCGGGAACCGCTGCCCGATCACCGGCCGCAGCCTCCCGGCGGCCGCCTCCGCCAGGGCGGTCCGAGTGAACTCCCGCAACTCCTCGGGGGTGGCCGTGGCCCGGACGAGCGTCACCCCCCGCGCCGCCGCGTCATCCTCCTGGATGTTCGCCCACTCGCCGCTCGCCAGGCCGAAGCTGACCATCCGTCCACCGGTTCGCAGGAGGGTGAACGCCTCGCGCGCCACGTCGCCGCCGACTCCGTCGAGCACGATGTCCACCTGCCCGACCTTCTCCGTCCAGCCGGGTTCCCGGTAGTCGGCGGCCTCGTCCGCGCCCAGCCGCATCGGCAGCTCCGCCTTGTGCGAGCCGCCGGCCGCCGCCACGACCGTCGTCCCGGCCGCCTTCGCCAGCTGGACGAGCAGCGTCCCGACGCCACCGGCCGCCGCCTCGACCAGGACCCGTTCGCCGGGCTTCGGCTCCACCGCCCTGAGCATCATCACCGCCGTGCGCCCGTCCGCCAGCAGCGCAACCGCCTCGTCAAGCGCCACACCGTCCGGCACCTCCAGGATTCCCGCCGCGTCCACCGCGACCATTTCCGCGTAGGCGCCGGTGCCGCCGGTGGCACTCACGACCCGGCGTCCGACCAGTCCCCCGTCGGCCCCCGGACCGACCGCCGCCACCGTGCCACCGACCCCGTTGCCGAGGATGACCGGCGGCTCCTTCATCGGGAACGGGGCGGCGCCCGCCCGCATCTGCGTCTCCACGAACGTGATGTTGACGAACTCGACCGCGATCAGCACCTGCCCGGCGGCGGGGACCGGGTCGGGCGCCTCCCCCGGCACCAGCTTCTCCGGCCCCCCGAACTCCCTCAACCACACGGCACGCATACGGAACCCCTCCGATCACATCGTTCACCCGCAGCCTGCTACCTCGACCATGGTTGAGGTCAAGTCGTTCGCAACGAATCGCTTTTCTCGCCCCACAGACCTCTGTAAGCTTTCGCGCGTATTCCGCCCCGTTGTCGGCTGCCGCTCAGGGATGGCGATGCGCGCCCGGTTGGTACGTTCCTCCCCGCAGGGGTCCCGCCGCGCCACCACCGTGCCGGTCGTCGCGCTGGCCCTGACACTGTGCGCGGCCGCCGGGTGCGGCTCGTCCGGCTCGTCCGGCAACGGCGAACTGGCCCCCAACGGCACCATCGACGGCGGCGCCGCCGCCCCCGCGCCCACCGCCGTCGCACCTTCCGCCATCCCCACGGCGCAACTCTTCGAGACGGTCCTCCAGCGCTACCGCGCCTACCAGGCCGCCTACAAGAAGGCGTACGAGACCAACGACCCGTCCGAACTCACCACGGTCGCCATGGATCCCCTGCTTACCGAGATCACCGAACAGATAGAGGCGACCAAGGCCAAGGGCGAAGTCTGGCGCTACACCAGCACGTTCAACCCCCGCGTGTACGCCCGGTCCAAGGACAGCACGAAGGTCTACGTCGCCGACTGCATCCGGACACTCGTCGGCTACCGCTACTCCGCCGAAACCGGTGAACGTCTCGGCGGCGGCCCCGGCGGGACCCACCTCTTCCGGACGACACTCCAGTACGACTCGGGCGTCTGGAAGGCCGCCGCCAGCGTCCGGGAAAAGAAATGCTGACCGCCGGCAGGGAAGGACACACGATGCGTCCCCATTCCCGTAACCACCACCGTCTGACCTCCACCGCGATCTTCGCGGCGGCGCTGCTGGCCCCGGCATTCATCGCCCTGCCAGCTCAGGCCGATGAATGCAAGAGCGGCAACCCGTTCGACTGCAAGTACTTCGAAAGAGGCAGCGGCTCCGGCGGACAGGGCGGATCGTCCGGCGGCGGAAGCTCGGGCCCCGTGGAGCCACCCGACCCAGTGGGCCTGACCGAGAACGAGGACGTGGGATTCGTCCCCATCGATGGGGATCCGGCGCCGGCCGCACCGACCACGCTCGACTGGGTGGCGGCGGCCGAGAGTTCCGCCAGACTCCCAGCGCCCATCGTGCACACCGCACCGAACGGCAAGACCTACGTCAGGATGCGGACGTCCCTCTGGGTGGACGGCTTCGAGGTGGTGAGAACGGACCCGATCGGTGGCGGCGGGCAGTCGATCCAGGCCACGGCGAATCCCGTTTCCGTCACCTGGAACATGGGCGAGGCACAGAAGAAATGCGAGGACGCGGGAAGCAAAGAAGGCAAGAGCTGTAACTACACCTACAAGCGGTCGTCGGCTGGGCAACCCGCAGGCGCTTACCAGATCACCGCGACCATCACGTGGGATCTCACCTGGACCTGCGAAGGAGCGGCCTGCGACGCCCCGGGGGGCGACCTGGGGCCTGAGAGCGTGACGTCCCAGCCCACGCCGCTCGTCGTGAGTGAGATCCAGACCAACACGGGCCAATGACGTCGCGCGAATACCCCGTAGCCGGGTTCGTCGAGCTGGCGGAGTTAGGGGCCGGGGCACAGGGCAAGGTCGTGCTCGCGCGGCATGAATCCGGCGGCGGGCCAGTGGCGATCAAGTACCTGGCCGTCGATCTGCTCGGGAACACCGAAGCGCGGAACACCTTCCGCACCGAGGCGGAGATGCTCAAGCGGGTCGTCAATCCGCATGTGGCCCGGCTGCTGGACTATTTGGAGTCGCCCTGGGGAGCGGCGATCGTCCTGGAGGCGGTCGCCGGACGTCCGCTCCGCAAGGTCCTGGACGAACACGACGGGCCCTTAACGCCAGAGGCCGCGTTGACGACGTTGAAGGGCTCACTGCTCGGGTTAGCGGCGGCGCACGCGGTCGGAGTCGTACACCGCGATTACAAGCCCGCGAACGTACTCGTCCAAGACGACGGACAAAGCAAGCTGATCGACTTCGGGGTGGCGGTACTCACCGGGCAGGGCGGCCGGGCAGGCACCCCGGTTTACATGGCGCCGGAACAGTGGGCGGGCGAACCCGCCACTCCCGCGACTGACCTTTACGCAGCAACCTGCGTCTTCCTGGAATGCGTCAGTGGCGGAAAACCCTTCCACGGGACGACCCCGGAAGCACTTAAAGCCGAGCACATCAACACTCCGCCACCACTCGAACTGGTTCCCGACCCGCTGCGTCCGCTCATCGAGCGCGGGATGGCCAAGAGCCCGGCCGACCGGTTCTGGGACGCCCACGAGTTCGTCAACGAGCTGGAAGCCATCGCCGTCCAGACGTACGGACCCGACTGGGAACGGCGTGGACTCCTGATGCTCGGAGCCGTCGCCGCCGCAGTGGCGACCACGGTCCCACTCGCGGCGCTCGGAGGCGCGCTACTCGCCCCCGGTGCGTCGTCCACAGCTGCGGGCGCGGTCACTTCCGGTATGACGGCGCCCGGCTCAATGGTTTACGCGCAGGGCACCGCGACAGCGGACTTCATGGCCAAGACCGGTACGTCCGCGTCCAAGGGCTTCATGGCCAAGGTCGGCGGGACGAAGGGGGCCGCGGCCATCGGGGGCGTTGGGGTCGGGGCTGTGATCGCCGCCTGGGTGCTCTGGCCTTCGGGGCCGGGTGTCGGCGGAGAGAGCCGCGGCGGGATCCACGCCTACTTCACCCGCCCGGGGGTGCTGACCGGGCAACCCAACATGCCCGCGTCCGAGACCCCCTACATGGACTTGATCATGACGGTCACTCCGGCCAGGGTGAAGCCCGGGACTGACCTACGCTTGGTCCAGCAGTTCCGAGCCCGGACGCCCGCCGGCGCGAAGTATCTTCCCGGCGGCCGACGCCAGTGTTTCGGTGAGGACACGAAACGAACTGACGTCGTGGGGAACTACGGGTTCGGGTGGTACGACACCGAAGCCCCGTCCGACGGGACCTATCTGGCGTTCTACCGTGTTCCCCCGGCGAAGCCGAAGCAGCTCCCAACTGGACCGGGCGCCGTCTTCATCCCAGCGAAGAGCAAGAAGAGCGGCGATGCGCAACCCTACATAGAGGCGGAATGCGCGTTCCGGAGCAAGTGGACCCAGAGCTCCACACTCAAGGTGCCGGGCCCGGATGTTCTGGCACCAGGGACCTACCTGGTCTCGATGATCGCTCCGTTGCAGATCACCGGTAAGAGAGAAGGCGTCTCCCAGGAGGCGATGGGCACAGTCAACGAAGGGTCCGCCCCGATCGTCGAAGTACTGGACGGCTGAGGAATGAGCAGGAGTTTCGCACCAAAGCCCACGCCGCTCGCCGTGGGCGAGATCGGTGTTGAGCGGATCGAGGTTGGCCATCTGCACTCTCCCCGACTCGTCACCGTGATCTTGCACGGTGACGGACGCGGACCCTGCGGGCGGCCAGGTCGGGTGGGAATGGGGGTTCGCCGTTCATTGCCGCTTCCAGTTGTTCCGGTGACGACGCCCAGATGAGGAGGCGGCCCGAGGAGCGCCACGTGCCCCCGTCCACTGATATGGCCCAGGCGGGGTGCCGCTTCCGGAGTCGGGCCAGTACATCGGGCTCGTTCACGAGGTGCTGTCGGGCAGCAGGGCCCACACTGCCTTTCCGCCGCCCCCGACCGGCTGGGCGCCCCACTCCTTGACCAGCGCGCCCATCATCGCCAGGCCGCGTCCGCCCTCGCTCAACAGGTCCGCCGACGCCGCGACCGGCAGCACGTCGCAGGAGTCGAAGACCTCCACGACCGTCCCCTTGTCGGCCTGAACGACCCGCACGGTCGCCGTCGCGCTTTCGGTGTGCCGCAGGACGTTCGTCAGCAGCTCCGACACCACGACCTTCGCCAGGTAGGTGTCCTGGTCCAGCCGTGCGAGCACCTCCTCTACCCAGTCCCTCACCACCTTGATCGACTCGGCCTGCACCGGGACGACGATCTCCGCGGGGCCCTGCATGAACGATCACCTCCGATTTCTCGTGACTCCCCGCACAGAATCCACTCCAGGGCGTAATGTGACCACGAAAGAACAACAACTCACGCACACCGGTCCCAGGTGGTGTGAGCCGGTTTCTAGGGGGTGTTCCAGTTGGCTGCACGCAGACCGACGCCTCAGACCATCGCCTTCGGCCAGGAAGTGGCCAGGCTTCGCGACGAGGCCGCCCTATCGCGCCTTGACCTCGCCGAACGCGCTGCCGTGAGCCGCAGCTACATAGCCCAGGTGGAGAACGGAACGACCCGCTGCAGGAGGGACTTCGCAGTAAGGCTGGACGAAGCCCTCGGCTCCGGCACCACGCTGACCGACGTGTGGGACGACATCCTCAAGTCCTCCGCCCACCCGAAGTTCTTCACCGACTACTCGGTGGCCGAGTCGTCCGCGGAGCTGCTGCGCGCTTACCACGAGACGTTCGTCTACGGCCTGTTCCAGATCGAGAGATACGCCCGAACGCTGCTGGTGACAGACAGCGCTTACGAAGGACGCATCGGACGCCAGAAGATACTCAAGGCGGAGACTGCGCCGACGATCTGCGTCGTCATCGGAGAGGCCGTCCTGCGACGGGAAGTCTGCGGACCGGACGTGATGCGCGAACAACTCGATTATCTACTCGAGGTATCACGCTGGGAGAACGTCACGCTCCAGATAGCGCCGACGGCCTACTACCGAGGCATCAGCGGCTCGTTTGATCTCGCTTCCCAGGCAACTGGTGAAGAGCTGCTGTATCAGGAGACCTCCACCGGAGGTGTCACCTCAAGCGACCAAAGCGATATCTTGCACATCGTCAAGGCGTTCTCGATGTTGCAAGCCAAGGCACTGAGCGCCAACGCCTCCCGCGAGTTCATACGAAAGGTTATCTCGGAGCGATGGACAGGGACGTGACGGTGTGGCGGAAAGCTCGGCGGAGCAACGACCAGGGTGGCTCGTGCGTGGAGCTTGCGTCCCTCGCTGAGGGCGTGGGCGTGCGGGACTCCAAGGACCCGGACGGGCCGCGGCTCCACCTCGACCCCGGCGCATTCCGCGCACTCTTGACCGACCTCAAGCGGCAGTAGCCTTTCGCCCCGCAGAGCTTCGGCCGGTCGGCCGGAGCTCTGCGAATTAGAAGGCGACCAAGTCCGGAACCACCTTGTAGCGGGTCCCGTCCAAGATTCGTGTTTTCACCAACGGCCGGTCGAGTGTTGATCGCGTTGGCGCTCGTCGCCCTTGTCGGCGTGGCGACACCCGGGCGGGCCTGCGCGTGCAGTTGTGCGGCCATGACCGACCAAGAGGCGTATGCCAGGGCCGATGCGGTGTTCACGGGACGACTCGTTGAGCGTCAGGTGCAGTCCCGGGGGTGGGGGCCGTGGAAGAGGCACGGCAGCGGTGATCCCGCGACTCTGGTCTTCGAGGTGAGTGCGGTCAACAAGGGCAAGGTCTCACGTCGGCAGGATCTGGTCACCGCCTCCAACGGCGCCAGTTGCGGACTTGAAGCAGACGAGGGAAGCGAGTACCTGGTCTTCGCCCAACGGGACGGCGGCGTACTGCGGGCGGATCTGTGCGGCGGCACCCGGTCCGCCGGCGAACACCTCGCGGTCCCTACCGTTTCAGCGCGTCCCCCCATACCGGGTGATGCCACAGGCGGCCTGGCGCCATCCCCGCGGGGTACTGATGATGGCCTGCCGGTCGCGGGGCGCGTGGCGATCGCGGCAGGTCTGACGGCGCCGATCATCGTCGTCCTTCTCCTCGTCCGGCGCCGCCGCCCGCACGGCCGCGGCAGCGGCAGCGGGGACGCGGGTGACTGAGAACATGGGTCATACACCGACGCGCTCTTGCGGGTCACGCTCGGTACCGTCTTGCACCCGGTAGACACCTGGCCTGATTTCCTTGGACCGTGCCCTGATCAACGTCCGCATGTTCGGCGGCCACCGGGTGCCCCTGTCCCACAGCACCCCGACGAGCACCTCCGCCAGGCTGGACTCCGGCAGCTCCAGATCCGCCAAGTCTGCCCGTGACGCGTCGATCTCCATGCTCACCAAGAAGTTCCCGAGGAACCGGACGCCGGAGAGGACGGCGTCGAGGTCACGGGCAAGGTCACGGGCGAGGCCGTGGGCGATGTCGAAGTCGCGGTCGAGGGCGCCAACGACTTCGCTGGCGCGGTCGAGGACAAGGTCGCGGACGCGTTCGAGGTCAATGGCGCGGACGCGGACGAGGTCGAGCGCGCGTACGAGGCCGCAGACCCGGTCGAGGTCGAGGCCGCGATCGCGGGCGCAGGTGCGGGCGAGGTCGAGGTCGAGGGAGCCGGCGACGCCGCCGGCGAGGTCGCGGGCAAGGTTGAGAGGGCGGACGAGGGCGCGGACGCGGGTGCGGGCGACCTCGTGGTCGCGGGTGCGAGTGAGGTCGTGGACAAGCGCGCGGACGCGGTCGAGTTCGAGGTCAAGGTCGCGGACTAGGGCGCGAACCCGGATTTGCTGTGCCGGTCCCGAGAGCACTGGTCTCGTGAACGCCGGCTCGAAGGTGGTAGTGGTGTCGGGCTGGTTGTCCTGAGGAAATTCCTCCAGGAGCGCGGCTAGCACGGGGGTGGGGTCGGCGTGTGTGCGCACATGGTTCAGGAGCTCGGCGTCCCCGGCGGCCAGGAACGCGTCCAGCGCCTGGTCAGGGTCCGGCTTGCTCCAGGGTGGCCATCTCACTGCTTTCTCCTCCTCTCGCGGTATGCGGGTGGGGGCAACTGTTTCTTGAGCTGTTTGCGGGCCTTCTTCCGCAGGTCCCGGACCTTCTGTTCGGTGATGCGCAACGTGATGGCGATGTCTTTCGCGGGGACGTTGTCCAGGTCGAAGGCGATCACCGCGCGGCAGTTGTGGTCCAACTGCTGCAGGAGGGCCACCACGTCGCGGGCCTGATCGGTCAGTTCGGCGTGACCGGGGCCGGGCTCCGGGACGTCGATGTCCGGGCCGAACGCACTCTGGGGCCTGGCGCATTGCTGGGCACGGTGATGATTGAAGGCCACCTGCAGGATCCAGGCCCGTGGGTGGTCGATCTCAGCCCAGCACCCGTCTTTGGCCCTGCGCCAGCCCTGCAAGAACGCTTGCTGCGCAGCGTCCTGCGCGTCGGCGAGGCTGGCGCCATCGCGCATTAACAGCCGCATCACCAGGTGGTACTCGGCGTCGAAAAAGTCCAGGAAGTCCGCAGCACCACTCCGACCGGCCGGGACACGCCCCCCGGTAGGGCTTGGGCTCCTGGCGGCCATCGCTATTCATCGCCGGTGTGAGAGCGATGGCCGTGGCGAACCCGTAGCAAGGTGCCGGCCAGGTTGATCACAGCAGCCAGTACTGGAGCCGCCGCCCCCAGTGCCGTCAGCAGGTTCATGCCGTCCAGTCCTCCTTCCCGGCCCGCCTTCGCCACGGGGGTGCTGCGCCTGGCGGGCCTTTCATACGTAAGAGGGCCACAACCAAGATCAACGGGAAGCGCGGGCCAAGATTTTCTCGGCGCCCTCTTCTCACTAGGAAATCCTGTTTGAAGCAGCAGTAGTCTTCCGACCCCCGCAGAGCTCCGGCCGGGTCGCCGGAGCTCTGCGACGCGAATGGGCGGTGCACTGCGGGCGAGTGCCTGAGACCCCGGGTTCCCATGGGGGGTCAGAGTTTGACGGGGTCTGGGGCGGCCGGTCGGTCCTGGCTCTCGTTCGCCGCCGGGCGGCCCGGGATCAGCGCGAGGGCCAGCAGGCCCGCCACCAGCGCGATTCCCGCGGCGGTCAGCATGCCGATCCGGTAGCCCTCGGTGAGCGCGGCGGCCATGACGTGCTCACCGCCCTCGATGACATGGGTCGTACGGGCGGTGGCGATCGCGACGACGACCGCCAGGCCGAGTGAGCCGCCGAACTGCTGGGCGGTGTTGAACAGGCCGGACGCGAGGCCGGACTGCTCCGGGCGGGTGCCCGACGTCGCCCCGACGGTGGTGGTGACGAACGCTAGGCCGCCGCCGACACCGATCACGATGGACGGGCCGAGGACGTCCACCAGGAAGCTCCCGTCGACCGACATGCGGGACAACCAGGCCAGCCCGGCGGCGGTCACCACCAGCCCGGCCGCCATCGCGGCCCTGACACCGATGCGGGTGATGAGGGCGGACGCCGCCCCGGCGGTCACCGCGATCGTCAGCGCGAGCGGCAGCGCGGCCAGCCCGGCCTTGACCGGGCCGTAGTCCAGCACCTGCTGCATGTAGAACGTCATGTAGAAGAACATCGGGAACATCGCCATGGTGCTCAGCAGGGCGACGATGTTGGCGCCGCGCAGCCCCCGCAGGCGGAAGATCTGCAGCGGGACGAGCGGGTGCGCGGCACGCGCCTCGATGACGAAGAAGAGCGCGATCAGCAGCAGCGACAGCGCTCCCAGGCCGAGGGTCTGGGCGGAGTCCCAGCCGGCGTTGTTGGCGTCGACGAGCGTGTAGACGAGCAACGCCAGCCCGCCGGTGGCCGTCACCGCGCCGGCCAGGTCGAAGCCGCGGGCGCCGGGGTCCTTCGCCTCGGGCAGCAGCAGGGGCGACAGCGCGATCGCCAGGATGCCGATCGGCACGTTGACGTACAGCGTGGACTCCCAGCCGAGCCATTCGGTCAGGCCACCGCCGAGGATCGACCCGGCCGCGCCGCCCGCCCCGGCCACCGCGCCGACGACGCCCATGGCCCTGTAGCGCTCGGGCCCCGCCGGGAACAGGGTCATGATCAGCGACAGTGCGGCCGGGGCGACGATCGCGGCGCCGACGCCCTGGACGGCGCGGGCCGCGACCAGCATCTCCGCGTTCACCGACAGCGCCCCGACGAGGGAGGTCGCGGCGAACAGGGTCATGCCGGCCATGAACATGAGGCGCCGGCCGGCCAGGTCGGCGGCCCGCCCGCCGAGGAGCAGCAGGCCGCCGAACGTCAGCGTGTAGGCGTTGGCGACCCAGGAGAGGTCCTCGGGCGCGAACTCCAGGTCCGTCCCGATGGACGGCAGGGCGACGCCGACGATGGACGCGTCGAGCACGAGCACGAACTGGGTGGCGGCGAGGAGTGCGAGCGCGAGCCCTCGACGCCGGGATGCCTGTGTCATCTTCTGCCTAACTGGGATCCGGTGAGTCGCCGCTATGACGGGCAGCGGCGGACAGAAGTGACGCTAAGGGAAAACTCGATCTCGTCAGCTTTCCGTCAAACGCGCACGTCAAGACCCGGAATGTCAGGCGGTACGGGATGTCAGGCGGGGGCTCTCCGGGCGTCGGCCGCTCCCGGTGTGAGGTAGGCCACCGGGCGGGCGCACCTTCTAGGAGCCCGCCGCGCGGATGTACGCGCCGGCCTGCGCGATCGCGGCGGCCGCTTCGGGCAGGAACGACCAGTCGTCCGCCCCTTCGAATCCGGCAATGTCCTCCTCTGCCATCGCTCGGCCCCCTGACCCTCACGACCGGTCCCGGGCCGGGAAGGCCTCGGCCCGCGGACGAGAGGCGCGCTGGGCGCTGGACGGGCCGCTGGTAGGATCTCGGGCGGTGCGTGGGCGGTCGGAGTGATGTAGCCAGGATCCCCGCCCCGGCGTGAAGCGGCCGACATCCATCGCCGTTCGCCCGCAGGTCCACAGTTAGGTTCCCGTGTTGCTCTCCCCGTTCGCCGACCGTCTTCCGAGGGTCGGGGCCGCCGTGACGGTGCTCAGGGGCCACTGGTTGTTCTCGGTGGTTCTGCTCGCGGGTGTCGTGCTCCGGGTGATCGTGATGCTGGGGTTCCGGGGGACGCTGTGGTTCAACGACAGCTACGACTTCCTGGCGATCGCGAACGACCCTTTCCCGCATCCGCTGCGCCCGTCCGGATACGGGATCTTCCTGTGGACGTTGAAGCCGTTCCACAGCCTGGCGCTGGTGACGGCGCTGCATCACGCGGCGATCGTCGGGGTGGCGGTGGTCGGCTACCGGATGCTCGTCCGCGACTTCGAGGTGCGGCGGACGTGGGCGGCGCTGGCGGTCACGCCGGTCCTGCTCGACTCCTTCCAGATCGAGCTTGAGCATCTGCTGCTGTCGGACACCCTGTTCACCGTCCTGGTGTTCGGGGCGATGCTGGCGCTGGCGAAGCCGGGCGCGACGGGGTGGCGGCGGGCGGCGCTGGTGGGGGCGCTGCTGGGGCTCGCGGCCGTCACGCGGACGGTGGGGGCGCCGCTGTTCCTGATCGTGGTGCTGTACCTGCTGGTCCGGCGGACGAGATGGCCTGCGTATGTGGCGCTCGCCGCGACGTTCGCGCTGCCGGCCGGCGCGTATGCGATGTGGTTCCAGCAGGAGCACGGCCGGTTCGCGATGACCGGCACGGACGGCATCTTCCTGTGGGGCCGCACGGCGGCGTTCGCGGACTGCGACGCGTTCACGCCGCCCCCGGATCTGGCGCGGCTGTGCCCGTACGGCGAGAAGGGCGACCGGCCCGCCTCGTCCCACCAGATCTGGAAGGAGAACTCGCCGGTCGGGTGGTCCAACGGTGAGGCGTTCGACGAGAAGACCAACCAGGATGCTCAGCGGTTCGCGCTGTGGGCGATCCGGAACCAGCCGGGCGACTATCTGGAGGTCGTGTCGTACGACTTCTTCGTCCGGACGTTCTCGTGGAACCGGAGCCGGTATCCGACGGTCGGCACCGAGGCCAGGTACCACTTCCCGACACGGCCCACCGCGCGGAAACCGGGGCTGCCCGTGCTCGGCGGCGCCGACCGGCGGTCGGTCGTGCACGAGTACTCGCACGGCACGGGACGCCTCCACATCGTGGAGCCGTACGCCGGGGTGATGCGCGGCTACCAGGAGCGTGCCCGTGTGCCCGGTACGGTGCTCGGGATCGTCCTGCTGGTCGGTGCGGCGGGGATCGTGTGGCGGCGGGCGCGCGCGCGGACCGCCCTGTTCTGGGTTTCCGGGGTGACACTGCTCGCCGTTCCGCCGGTCACGGTGGACTTCGACTACCGCTACATGCTGCCCGCCATGCCGTTCGCGTGCTTCGCCGCGGCGCTGGCGTGGGGCCGCCGCCGCGTCCCGGCCGACCCGTCCCGAGGGGCCGGCGAGGGAACGCCGGATGAGAGAGAGCCCGAGGCGCAGCCCAGCCGGGCCTGAGTTCGTCCTCTGATCAAGATGAGTAGGAACGCGGATGCCGCCGTGCCCGGTTCGTCTCGATCATGGACGTATGCGCCGACTCGCGATCGTTCTGGTCTCCGCCCTGCTGGCCGCCGGCTGCGGCGGGGTTCCGGGTGCCGGGACGGCCGAGGACCGGGCCGCCGATGACGCGCGGAAAGCCGCCGTGAAGATCTCCGAAAGGCTCTACAGCTCCCGGGTCCGGCCCGCGCAGGACGTGGCGCACCGTGCGGCGGACCTCCGGGGCGTCGAGGTCATGCGGGTGGCCGGCGCAACGACCGGCGAGGGGGACGGGGTGCGCGTGGTCGTCCGGGTCTCCGGCACCGCGGCGGCGCAGTGGCCGGACGCCCACGGGCCCGTCACCGTGAAGCGCTGCTTCGAGTTGCGGTTCGCGGCGGGCGCCGAATGGCACGAGGACGAGCCGCGCGGCGTGCGGTGCCCGGCGGGCGAGCCGCTCACCTTCGAGCCGTGGCCGCGGACGCCGGACATCCCCGCCGAGCGGCTGGAGAAGGCGCTGCCCCGCGTTCCGGCCGGGGGAAGGGCGGACGAGGGGAAGGTCCGCGCGGCGGTCGCGTCCCTGCGGCTCGACCCGGCCGTACGCCGCGAGTTCACGACGGACGGCGACGTCGTAGGGGTGGTGTTGTCGGTCAAGCCGTACCTGTCGGACGCGCTCGACTGCGTCCTCGCCCGTGTCGCTCCCGGACGCACGAGTGTGTGGTCACCGCCGCGGATCCAGCGGACGCCCGGTGAGGGCGGCTGCAGTGCCGGCAACGCCGTCCATCCGATGCCGCCGCCGCACTGACGCGTCCTGCCGGGGTCTCGCCCGTCACGGTGTGCCGAGGCGTGCGGCGGCGACCTTCTTCGGGACGACCATGCGCCACGCCTCCAGCACCAGTTCGCGCATCTCGGGCTCGTCGAGCGCCGCCGTCCAGGCGTGGACCCAGTTGAAACGCATGTCGGATTCGCGCGGGAGGTGGAACTTCGCGGGCTCCGACTCGATCAGTGCGGCGCGTTCCTCTTTGGGGAACGCGAAGCCCATCACGGTCTCGTCCTGCGAGAATGCGACGTAGACGATGGAGCCGACGCGGAACTTCACCTGGTCCCTGATCAGGTGCTCGGACGTGCGCGGAAGCGTCCGCGTGAGCGCCCGCACCTGCTCGACTGTGATCACGGTGTCCTCCTGTGGCCGTGTGGTCTCCAGCAAAGCATCCCGAAACGCATGATCTTGATAGGTTTTCGTGGCGAAGGGGGCGGCCTTGAACGAACTGGTGCGCTGGCGGACCGAGAACGGGACCGTGGTCGTGGAGACCGACGACCGGGAACCGGGGTTCCAGTCGGTGTCCCGCGCGGGCGACATGATGCATGACGCGGCGGGCCGGTTCGAGGACGCGTTCCAGAGCGTCCGGGACGCGGCGGAGTCGGCGCTCGCGGCGCTGCGCGGCGGCGCCCTCGACCCCGACGCGGTCGAGCTGGAGTTCGGCGTGAAGCTCAACGCGGCGGCCGGGGCCGTCATCGCGAAGACCTCCGTCGAGGGGCATCTCAAGGTCAAGATGACCTGGGGGCGGCCACTGGCGGCGCCGCCGGAGGAACCGGAGGGGGCGTAGCCGCATCGTGGACGACTGGCAGTGGCGCGCCTGGGTCGGCCACCCGGCGGGCGGCAAGCTCGGAGCCGCGTTCCTCGTCACCGAGACGCGGCTGCTGACGTGCGCGCACACCGTCCACGGGCTTGCGGAGGCGCGGGTCGGGTTCCCCGGGCTGCTGGAGGATCTGCCCGCCACGGTCGTCCGGTGCGGCGACTGGCGGCGGGCGGGTGACATCGGCGATGTCGCGGTGCTCGAACTGCATGAGCCCGTCCCGTACGGCGCGGCTCCGCTCGCCGATCCGGGGAGCCTGCGCGAACGCACGCTGGGAGGACGGACGTTCAGCGTCACCGGGTTCCCCCGGCGTCCCGACCGGAACGAGCGGCACGCGGCCGTGACGACGTCCCCGCATCGCGGGATGCGGCGCGAATGGTGGGAGCTGAAGACGGCGCCGGGCGACTGGCTGGAGGAGGGCTACAGCGGGTCGGCCGTGTACGACGCGGCCACGGGCGAGGTCATCGGCATGGTGACGAACGCCGAACTCCGGCACGGTGACCGCGCGGACCTCGGCTGGATGCTCCCCATCTCCCACATCCGGACGTACTGGGAGGAGCTGGACGATCTGCTGCCGCTGCGGTGGACGACCCCGGCGGCGCGGCGCGACCTGCGGGAACTCCTGGACGGGGTGCGTTTCACCGATCCGCTCGCCGCCGATCTGGAACGCGTCGTCGGGCGGGCGGCACTCGGCGGGTTCGGGTCCGCGTGGGGTTCGGTCCGGTACGTCGCGGAGGGCTGGCCGGAGGAGCGGCTCGCCGGGTACCTCGCGGCGCTCGGACGGCATCTGCCCGAGCCTCGGCGGCGGCTGCTCGCGGCCTGGTCCGCGCGGCACCTGCCGGGCGCCGCCCCCGCCGCCGCACCGCGTACCGGGCCCGCGTCGGTGATCGTCCGGCTGGAGCGGGTGACGTTCGACAACGCCTTCGACGTCACCGTGCACACCTGGATCGACGGTGCCGAAGGGCCGTCGCAGAAGACCGAGCGCGTCACCGAGCGGCGGGTCCGGGCGGTGGTGGAGGCGGGCGTGGCCGGGCTGGCGCCCGCGCTGTTCGGCCGCGACTGGATGATCGAGTTCGCGGTGCCGGAGAGCTGGCTCGGCAAGCCGTTCGAGCAGTGGTACGTCGACCCCCGCAACAAGATCCCGATGCGCCGGTACCCGGTGGTCGTCCGGGACGTGGAGCGGCTCCGTCCCGACTCGATCCGCCGCGACCAGGCCCACCACCGGTGGCGGCTGCTGAACGAGCGCGGACGCAGCGACCCGCGCCCGATCGCCTGCGACGCGCCGCGCAAGGGCAGCGACTTCCAGGACTGGCTGGAGGCCCACGTCGACTTCTGCGTGCTCGTCTACGGGTCGCGTCCGGTGAAGAGCTGGCTGACGGCCGCGCTCAACAACGGCATCCCCGTCATGCTGTGGACGCGGACCCCGTGCGACGCCCCCGCCCACGGCGACTGCCGCGGGCACCGCGTCCTCGACGAGCTGACCGCCGCCGTCGGCGACAGGCATCCGGGTGAGCTTCCGCAGGTCGCGCTCGCCCTCCGCAAGGAGGCGCTCGTCGCCCCCAAGAACACGCCGCACTGCGGACGTGACCTGACGCTGCTGTGGGACGATCCGTCCCGGCTGCCCGACCCCCCGCTCGCCATGGAGGTATAGGTGCCCGACTGGCTGCTCTACACAGGGAGCCGACTCCCGCACGACGGCATCGACAGGCTCCCGCCCCCGCCGCCCTGGCGCGCGTTCGACGGCGAGCCCGTGCGGCCCGTCCCGGACGGCGGTTCAGGCAACGCGCACCAGGCGACCACGTACCGTCCGTCGGACGATGCCGTGCAGCAGGTCAACGCCGCCTTGTATCTGCGTCGTCCCTTGCTGGTGACGGGGCCGCCGGGCACCGGGAAATCCACCTTGGCCTATGCGGTGGCCCATGAACTGGGGCTCGGACCCGTCCTGCACTGGCCCATCACCAGCCGGACGACCCTGCGCGACGGCCTCTACCAGTACGACCCGCTGACCCGCCTCTACGCCGCCGGGCGGGACGACGCTCCGAGGGACGACGACATCGGCCGCTACATCCGGCTCGGCCCCCTGGGGACCGCGCTGCTCCCCTACAGCCGTCCCCGCGTCCTGCTCGTGGACGAGATCGACAAGAGCGACATCGATCTGCCCAACGACCTTCTCACCATCTTCGAGAAGGGCGAGTACGAGATCCCGGAGCTGAGCCGCCGCGCCGACCCGTCCGCCGATGTCATGACCGCCGACGGACCGTCCTCCAGCCCCCACCCACCGCCATCCAGCCCCCACCCACCGCCATCCAAAGGACGAGCTCCGCTCGACCGGCCCGGCGCCCGCGTCACCGTCACCGCCGGGACCGTCCGCTGCCACGCGTTCCCCCTGGTCGTGATGACCAGCAACGGCGAACGCGAGTTCCCGCCCGCGTTCCTGCGGCGCTGCGTCACCGTCGAGCTGCGGCAGCCCTCGGGGGACGCCGAACTGTCCGCGATCGTCCGCGAGCACCTGGGGCCGCTCGCCGACCAGAGCGACGACCTCGTCCGCCGCTTCCTCGAACGCTCCACGGCCGGCACCCTCGCCACCGACCAGCTCCTCAACGCCGTCTACCTGTGCCGCCACGCCGACACCGAGGACCGCCGGGCCCTCGCCGACCGCATCATGCCGTACCTGACCGGACCCATCGATGACGATTGACCGGTTCCGGGACGTCCTGGAGGCGGCCGGGCCGCCGCCGGACGCCCGGGAACTGAGCGAGATGCTGTGGCTCGCCTGCCACATCTCTCCTCCCGGGCAGGACGCGCCTCCCGACCCGCCGGTTCCGCCTCCGCAGATCTCCGAAGAACCCGCGAACAGCCCCGGCCTGGCGGTTCCGCCCGCCCGGACGCCTCCGCCCCCGCCGCCGCTTCCACCCGAACCGGTCACCGCACTGCATCCCCGCCCCGCCGCCGGGGACGAGCCCGCCGGCGAAGCCGAAGAGGTCCTCGTGCCCACGGCGCCGATGCTGGCCGACCCTCTCGGCGTGCAGCGGGCGCTGCGGCCGCTGAAGCGCCGCGTCCCGTCCAGGCACCGCGCCGAACTGGACGAGGAGGCCACCGCCGCCCGCATCGCCGACACCCGCATGTGGACGCCCGTCCTCGTGCCGTCCCCCGAACGCTGGCTCAGCCTCAGCCTGGTCGTCGACACCGGCCCGACCATGCGGCTCTGGCGTCCCCTCGCCCGCGAGCTGGCGGAGACGCTCCTGCGCCAGGGCGCCTTCCAGAACGTCCACGTCAGCTACCTCGGCACCACGGGGGGCATCACCTCCACCCCGGACGCCCCACTCCAAGACCCCGGCACGCTCCTGGACGGGTCCGGCCGCCAGGCCGTGCTCATCCTCAGCGACTGCTCCGGCCCGCACTGGTGGGACGGACGCGCCGGCCAGGCCGTCCGCCGCTGGGCGCGGTCCGGGCCGGCCGCGATCCTCCAGCCCCTCGCCGAGCGCCTCTGGCGCCGCACCGCCGCACCGGCCTCGCCTGGCTTCGCCGCCCTGCCCCGCCCCGGCGCCCCGAACAGCGACCTGCGCTTCACCCCGTACGACGGCGGCGCGGCGCCCGGCGTGCCCGTCCCTGTCCTGGAGGTGGCGCCCCGCTGGTTCGGCGCATGGGCCCGGCTGGTCGCCGGCTCGGACCCGCAACCGGCCGCCATCACGAGCCTGCCGTCCCGCCCCTCCGGGCCGGCCCCGCTGCACCGCGAACGCGAACTGCCGATCGCCGAACGCGTCAGCCGGTTCCTCGCCACGGCCTCCCCCGACGCCGCCGAACTCGCCGCCCACGTCGCCGTGTCCGTCCCGTCCCTGCCCGTGATGCGCCTCATCCAGCACCGGATCCTCGGCGGCTCAGGCCCCGGGCAGCTCGCCGAAGTGCTGCTGAGCGGCCTCCTGCGTCCCGCCGGGGGCGCGCGCTACGAGTTCGTCCCCGGCGCCCGCGACGCCCTCCTCGACACCCTCCCGCGACCCGAGGCGCTGCACACCCGGCACGTCCTCGAAGCCGTCTCCGCCGAGATCGAACGCCGCGCCGGCACGTCCGCCGAGATCTTCCGCGCCCTCGTGCCCGCCGAGGGCGGCCCGGTCACCCTCACCGCCGACACCGACCACTTCGCCGTCGTCACCCCCGAAACCCGCTCCCACCTCGCCGCGACCCCGCCGGCGCCCCCCGCGGCCCCGGAACTGCTGGACATCCAGGACGCCCCGGTCGACGAACTGATCGGCGAGGACTGGGATCGCCCGCCTCACCCCACTCCCATCGGCGTGGACGAGAACGCGGACACCGTGTGGCTCGACATCCTGCGCAGCGGCCGGTTCGGGCCGCACGGCATGATCACCGGCCCGCGACGCGACCGCGACGCGCTACTGCGGACGATCGTGTTCGGCCTCGCCATCAGGCACTCCCCGAACGTCGTCACCTTCGCGTTCGCCGACTTCTCCGGGGGTGCGTCCTTCGTCGGCCTGGGGAACCTCCCCCATGTCGCGACCGCCGTCCACACCACATCGGCGGAGTCACCGGTGATCAGCCGGCTTCCGGACGTCCTCGAAACCGAACGCAGGCGCCGCGAAGCCGTCCTCCGAGAGGCCGGGACCCCGAGGTGGGACGACTATCAGGCGGCCATCGCCGAGGGACGGCCACTCGATCCGCTGCCCGCCCTGATCGTGATCGTCGACAACACGGGCCCGCTCCTGGAGGCCCGCCCCGACCTGATCGAACGGTTCATGGCCCTCTGCGAAGAGCGCCCGGCCCAGGGGATCCGGTTCGTCTTCTGCTCACCGGAAGAGGTGGCCTTCCTCACCGACCTCGTGGCCTGGCAGATAGAAATCCCCGGTGGAACGGGCTCCGCGTCGCTCCAGGTCTATGGCGAGAGCAGTCATCCGACCTTCCGCCCCGCGCACATATCGCTCGACGTCAGCGACCCCATCGTGGAGGCGATGCGCGAGAGCGTGCCGCGAACGCGCCGACTCCCATGGCCGGACGAAGCGGAACCGTCCCCGGCACCCGACGCGCCGTCCCTCCCTGCAACCTCGGCCCCGCCTCCGGCCGTCCCCCAGGACGACGTCCTCGAGTTGAACGGCGGCGGATCCCTCGGATCGTGGGCGCTTCCGGCATCCACACCGCGCAATCCCGCCATCGGTCTCGATTCAGAGGGGAACCCCGTCTCCCTGTATCCGCTCGATCTAACGGCCGGAATCCCGCACGGCCTGATCGTGGGAGACACCAGCGCACGCCAGCACGTCCTGCGGGTCATCGCCCTTGCCCTCGCCACCGCCCACTCACCCTCGGACCTCACCTTCGCCGTCGCGGGGCTCGGCGAGCACCCTTTCCGCGAACCCCTCGCTCTCCCACACGTCCGCTATTCGGACGACGAACTGCTCGGATCTCCACAGAGGCTCCAGCGGTTCACCGAGTTCCTGTCGGACGAACTCCGCTCCCGGGCCGAGGCGCCGTCCCCGGGAGACCTGCCGCGCCTGGTCGTGGTGGCCGACGTGTCGCTGACGTTCCCGTCCAGCAGACCAGTGGTGGCCGAGAGGCTGCTCTCGCTGGCGCAACGCGGCAGAGCCCTCGGCGTCCAGCTCCAGCTGTCCTCGTCCACCGTCGAGGGCACCACCATCTGGGACCGCTTCCTGCCCCTGCTCGGCTGGCGCATCGCGGCGGGCCGGATGCCGCCCTCGCTCCAGCGCGTCCTCGGGCGGGCGAGCCTCCCCTTCCCCGACGAACGGACCGCCTACCTTCTCGCGGGCGGCGGCACCCCCCGCCGATTCACGGCGGCACCGGAACCTCCCGGACCGGTCCTCAAGAACTTCATCATCCGCACCAACCACCACCACGCGGACCAACTGCTCCCCGACCTCCTCATGACCGACCCTCACACGGAGGACGAGGGCGTCATGGACGTGCTCCGGCGGCTCTGCGTCTCGGAGATCGCGGCCAGGCCGTCGGGCGAGTGGCGATCCCGTCACATTGTGTACGCAGGGACGGACGAGCCACGGATCGCCAGACTGGCGACGTTGTACGGGCGGATGCTCGCCGGCCTGGGCGCCTTGTCGCACGGCAGTGTGCGGGAGGCCACCGCCGACTGGTTGGGCCGGGTCGCCGGTGAGCCGGGCACGACGATGGCCGACCTCTTCAGGGAAAGCCGTGGCGGAGTGCTCCTTCTCCGCATGGGCCGGACTCCCGAGGACGCACAGGCCGGAGAAGCGACCGGCGGGCTCTTCCCGGAGGAACTGCGGTCGCTGACGCTGGAACACGGTGAGGACCTGGTCGTCGTCCTCTGCGCGGACGCCGGGCAGATGATCGGCCTCCGCAGATTCGACCCCACCTTCACGGACCGGTTCCGCAGGTTCACCGAGTTCCGGCCGCCGGAGCCGTCCTGAGCCGTGCCCGGCACCGTGACCCCCGCGCACGAGGGGCGGTCAGCGGCAGGCGTCGGCGGGGAAGCTCCACAGGGCCCGTTTGCGGGCGTATTCGGCGACCGTCCAGATGCGGTGCTGGCCGCGGTAGCAGGACAGGTCTTCCGGGCCGTGGGAGATGGTGCGGTAGGTGACGCGGTCCCAGTCCCACCAGTCGCGGCGGGTCATGAGGAGCCGGCCGCGCTTCTTGCCGCGGCCCTGGGTGAACCACCATTGGCCGTTCGTCCGGACGCCGCCCTGGATCCGGTCGCCGGGGAGCGGGGCGGCCCAGTTGGCGTGGACGGTGCGGCTGCCGGACAGCGCCCGCAGCGGCCAGGTGGCCACGCGTCCTTGGGGGCCCTTGCGGCGGCACCACTCACCGGCGATGAGGACGTGGTTCCAGGCGGTGCGGTCGACGGCGATCCAGGACATGCGGAGCGGGCCGGAGCCCCGGCATGTGCCGCCGGTCCTGCCGTGGGCGAAGTGCCAGCTTCCCGTCTGCGGCATCACGTACCGGTAGCCGTGCCCGTAGTACGTCTTGCCGTGCAGGCCGACCCGGCCCGGCCTGCCCGTGGAGCCGGCCTTGCTCTTGCCCAGGTCGTAGATCTGGCGCATGTCGAACTCGCGTACGCCGTGGCGGGTGTCGGCCACGTACAGCTTGTCGCCGTACCAGGCGATGCCGCCCGCGTGGATGCCGATGTCGGTGTACGTCGGCCGCTTGCCCCGCATCGTCGGATAGACGAGCAGGACGTGCCGGTAGGTGCGCTTGCCGGGGTTGACGAACGTGAGCCTGACGCGGCCGCTGTCGTGCCAGGACACCAGGATGGGTCTGCCGCCGCCCGCCCATCGTTCGCCGTCCACCGCGTCCGAGACGGTCGTGACGCCCTGCGGGACCCACTTCCTCGTGTTGGAGTCCGTCTTGTCGAAGCAGTACACGAGCGAGTGGGCGGGCACACCGGCCGCCTTGCCGCAGCCGCGGCGGAGCCTGTTCTGGCCGGACGAGCCGAGCAGCGCGTCGACGCTGCTCCTGCCGAGCCTCTTGTCGAGCGCCCGGATCGGCGCGGTCCGGTCGGAACCCCGGCGGAGGTCGAAGTCACGGAGGTCCGGGTCCGCCGCCGCCCGCGCGGGCGCCGCGTGGACGACGTCCGGCAGCGCCGCCACCGGCGCGGCCAGCGGAACGCCCGCCGCGAGAAGCGCGATCCTCCGGCGGCGGACACCGTTCACGGTACGCTGCATGATCATCACGTTCCGCAACGTATCCCAGGCCGGACGGCCGAAACGGCGCCGGCGGATCCCGGGACGGGCAACTTAGTTTTCGTTCGCCATTACGTCGCCCAGGTGAACCGTCCGCCGCGGGCAGGCGTCGGCGGACGGCCCCCGGCGGGCCGGGGACCGTCCGCGGACGCTCCGGGTCAGCGCAGGCGGCACGTCCCGGTGCCGGACTTCGACGGGTCGCTCTCCGAGGTGCCCGTCAGCCGCAGGCGCGCGCGGCGGTCCGCGCCCGGCCCGGCCTTCGCCCACACCTCGGCCCTCGTGCGGCCCCCGGCCTCGGCGGTGGCCAGTTCGTTCGGCAGCCAGGTCGTCCAGCCGTCGCCCGAGACGGCGGCCTTGAGCCGGAAGACGTCGGAGCCGTGGTGGCCGGTGCCTCCCCTGCCCCTGTTGTGGAGCGTCAGCGTGCACTTCATCCAGCCCTCGCCGGCCGGCTTCGCGCGGCCGTCGCCGACCCGCACGCCGCGGCGCTGCGGCCCGGCGCCGTCGAGGGAGCGGATCGCGACCGTGTAGGACAGGACGCCCTTCCTGTCGCGGCGCAGGTCGAGGACGTAGAAGTGCAGGCGGTTGGCCTCGTCGACGTACTCGTACTCGCTGCCGGAGTCCGTTCCCGCGTGGTAGAGGGCGTCGGAGAGCTGCCGGTAGTCGCCGATCGTCATCTTCCTGGGCGTGCCGTCCGGCATGACGAAGTCGACCTTGTCGATGTCCTGCGGGTTGGCGTCCTTGACCCAGATGAACGGGGCCCGGTCCTGGTCCTTCGTCTTCGCCAGCAGGACGCCGGAGTCGGGGGTGAACGAGTCGGTGCCCATCCGGTCGACGACCTCGATGGTGTAGTTGTCGTAGCCGCCGCCGTCGCAGAGGGGGTCGGTGGAGGTGTCGCAGGCGGGGCTCTTGTCGCCGCCCTCACCGAGGTCCAGGTTGATGCCGGCCAGGCCGTTCCCGCCCGGTTCGGTGGCGCGGGCCGTCACCCTGGCGACGACCATGCCGGACGCGGCGAGCGCCTCGCGGTCGAGCCGGAGCACCTTGCCCGGGTCGACGATGCCGAGCTTCATCTTGTTGCGGAGCATGTGCTGCGCGCCCATGGACGCGCCGCCCGTCGCCGGGATCGTCCACCGGCTGTGCGGGCCGCCGGGCCCGTTGAAGGTGCCGCGGCTGAGCATGTCCCAGGGGCCGCTGAAGGCGCGGCGCGGCGGGACGCCGTACGGGTTGTTGTAGTTGTCGCCGATGCCCAGGATGTGGCTGAACTCGTGGGCGAAGACCGACATGCCGGAGCTCTCCGCCTGCGTGGAGCTGCCGGACGTGGCGTTCGGCCAGATGGTGGACCCGGCCTGCCAGGACGTCCAGTCGATGTACCGGGTGTCCACCCAGTTCGGCAGGTTCGGGTCACCGGGACCCCACTCCGGCGGCACGTTCTCCTTCGTGCCGAACTTCATCTCCCCGAACTCCTGCCACGTGGAGCTTTCGTCCTGACCGGCACTGAGGAAGAACACGAAGTCGTACTTGGCGGCCTCCTCCTCGCCGACGTCGGCGATCCACGCGGCGCGGGCGTCCGCGCGCAGGTCACGGTCGCAGGTGTCGCCCTCCGGGCAGCCCGTCCCGCCCTGCATGCGGCTGTCCACGCCGTACTCGTGGTCCTTGGAGGGCATCTGGTACGCGCCGTACGCGGTGAGGTCCACCCCGTACCGGCCGCCGGAGTCCTCCATCCAGTACTCGTGGAGGGTGTGGCCGTGATTGAGCTTCTGCGGCTTGTTGAGGAAGTCCTCGTAGAACGCGGCGACCTCGGCGCGGGGGACGTCGCTGACGCCGACGGGGTTGCCGAAGATGCTGGAGTTGTGCGGCTGCGTCACCTCGAACGGCTGGTTGGGGTAGTCGACCAGGACGATCGCGCCGTTGAAGTTCTTCACCGACCCCTTCCGGGACGGGTCGGCCCAGGACGTTCCCGGCACCGGCGTGTAGTCGTCCCACGTCATCGTGTCGGGAAGCTCGTAGCGCTGCGGGTCGATGGGACGCGGGGCGCCCGCCGCGAAGGTGCGGGGCGACGGCTGGGCGCGCTGCCACGGCTGCGTCTGCGGCCAGTGCCGCATCTGCCACGGGTTGGCGGTCGGTTCAGGGATCGGAGGTGCGGGCTGCGCGGCGGCCGGGACGGCCGCGAGTCCCACGATCAGCCCCATCGCCGTCGCGGGCACCAGCAGCATGTTCTTGGCGCGCATGTCTCCCCTGCCTCTGGTGGGTTGCGCAGAACGTAAGGCAGGGGATTGCGCCCGGCTACGGCCGACTTAGCCGATCTCGCGTTGTTTGCCCTGGCATGTCGGACAGTGCGCCCTGGTCACACCGGCGAGCCCGGCCACCGCCGGGCACGGCGTCACGCCAGCAGGTCGCGCCCCGCGAGGACGATGCCGTCCTCGTCGCTGTAGAGCCGGTCGCCCGGACGGAACTCCACGCCGCCGAACGTCACCGGCACGTCCACCTCACCGGCGCCGTCCTTGGCGCTCTTGCGCGGGTTCGAGCCGAGGGCCTTCGCGCCGAGGTCCAGTTCGCGCAGCGCCGCCACGTCGCGGACGGCGCCGTTGATGACGACCCCGCCCCAGCCGTTCGCCACCGCCGCTGCCGCGATCATGTCGCCCATCAGCGCGGACGCCAGCGAACCGCCGCCGTCCACCACCAGGACCCGGCCCCCGCCGGGGGTGTTGAGCAGCTTCTTCACCAGCCCGTTGTCGCGGTGGCAGCGCACGGTCGAGACCGGGCCGGCGAACGACGCGCGCCCGCCATAGCGCCGGAACTGCGTCTCGCAGCTGCGCAGCTCGTCCCCGAAGTCGTCCATGAGGTCAGCGGTCGCGAAGTCCATCCCGGCAGCCTACTGGGCGGTAACGATCAGTGGGAGGGCGCGTCGGTGGGGCGGCCGATCAGCCGGGACAGGACGATCGACGTCTTCGTCGCGGTGATGTTGTCCTCGCGGCGCAGCCGTTCGAGGGCCTGCTCCAGGTGCTGGATGTCGCGGGCCCGCACGTGCACGAGGGCACTGGCGTCGCCGCTGATCGTGTAGGCGGCGACGACCTCGGGGTGGACGCGCACGCTTGAGTAGATCTCGTCCGGGGACGTCGCACCCGTGCAGAAGATCTCGATGAACGCCTCGGTCGTCCAGCCGAGCGCGGCCGGGTCGACGACGGCGGCGAAGCCGTTGATGACGCCGTCCGAGCGGAGCCGGTCGACGCGCCTCTTCACCGCCGGGGCAGACAGCCCCACCTTGTCACCGATCTGCGCGTACGACGCGCGCCCGTCCTCCAGGAGCCGCGCAACGATTCGACGGTCAAGCTCATCAAGTCGCAACAAATAACACCCCCTAAGTCAGTTTTTGTCATTGGTCGACGGTCGATCCCGAACATACGCTGGGAAGCGGACCGGCGGCCACCTGACCCGCCCGGCCCTCCCCCTCGGCACCGGGCCGCTGTCCGGTGCCCCAGCTATGCCCGGTCAAGGACGACCGGGCCGAGCCGTGAAGGAGCGTCGTGAGGCCGACCGATCAGCTGAGGGCGATGTCCGACGAGCACAGCGCGCACAACTATCACCCCCTCCCGATCGTCGTCGCCGAAGCCGACGGCGTCTGGCTGACCGACGTCGAGGGACGCCGCTACCTGGACATGCTGGCCGCCTACTCGGCCGTCAACTTCGGGCACCGCAACCCGCGCCTCACCGCGGCCGCCAAGCGGCAGATGGACCGCGTCACGCTGGTGAGCCGGGCGTTCGACCACGACAACTTCGGGCCGTTCGTCACCGAGCTCGCCGAACTGTGCGGCAAGGACATGGTCCTGCCGATGAACAGCGGCGCCGAGGGCGTCGAGACCGCCCTGAAGACCGCCCGCAAGTGGGGATACGAGGTCAAGGGCGTCCCCGCCGACCAGGCGAACATCATCACCTTCGAGGGCAACTTCCACGGCCGCACCACCACGATCGTCAGCTTCTCCACCGACCCGGACGCCAAGGACTCCTACGGCCCCTACACGCCGGGCTTCCGCACCGTCCCGTACGGGGACGTCGACGCGCTGAAGTCCGCGATGGACGCCTCCACGGTCGGCGTGCTGGTCGAGCCGATCCAGGGCGAGGCGGGCGTGAACGTCCCGCCGAGCGGGTTCCTGCGCTCCGTGCGGGAGCTGTGCGCCGCCAACGGCACCCTCATGATCGCGGACGAGATCCAGTCGGGCCTCGGCCGCACCGGGACCACCTTCGCGTGCGAGCACGAGGGCGTCGTCCCCGACATCTACGTCCTCGGCAAGGCCCTGGGCGGCGGCATCATGCCCGTCTCCGCCGTCGTCGCCGACGCGGAGATCCTCGGCGTGTTCAAGCCCGGCCAGCACGGCTCGACGTTCGGCGGCAACCCGCTCGCCTGCGCGATCGGCCGCGAGGTCGTCGCGATCCTGAAGACCGGCGAGTACCAGGAACGCTCCCGGACGCTCGGCGCGCACATGCACGAGCGGCTCGGCGGGCTGCCGGGCGACCTCGTCCGCGAGGTCCGCGGGCGCGGCCTGTGGGCGGGCGTCGAACTGCACGGCAAGGCGCGCCCTGTCAGCGAGCGGCTCATGGACCTCGGCGTCCTCGCCAAGGAGACCCACGAGACCACCCTCCGCCTCGCCCCGCCCCTGACCATCGGACGCGACGACCTCGACTGGGCCCTCGACCAACTGGAAGCCGCCCTCAAGGGCTGATCCCGGCCGGGAGCGTCCCGCCGGGGCGGCCCGGCACCGCGAGCAGGCCGCCGCCGGTCAACGGCGCCCGGCGGCGGCTTTCGCGGTCACCTGAAACCCCGGGATCGTCAAAGTCTCGGCCTGTGCCCGCATGGCGTGGCCGGTCGGCGCGCCCCCGCGAGCAGGGTTGGGCGCATGCTGCGGAAATGGGGTAGGCGCCGGGTCGCCATCGGTTGCGGCGGGCTGGTGCTCGGCGTCGTGATGCTGCTCGGAGGCGGCCTCTACCTGCTGCAACACGCCTACGACGACGAGGTCAAGCGGATCGCCGGGGCGATGCCCACCGCCTCGGGCCGGCCGTCGTCCACCGGGCGCGGTGAGAACTGGCTGCTGATCGGCTCGGACCGGCGCGCGGACATGCCGTCGATGGGCGCCCGGGCCGACACGATCATGCTGGTGCACATGTCCGGGAACGGCGAGCGGGTCTCGGTGATCGCGATCCCCCGGGACGGCTGGGTGCCCGTCCCCGGGCACGGCACGACGAAGATCAACGCCGCGTTCGCGTACGGCGGGCCGGCGCTGCTGATCCGCACGGTGGAGCAGCTCACGCACGTCCGCGTCGACCACTACGCCGCCCTCGACTTCAACGGCTTCGTGGAGATGACCGACGCGCTCGGCGGTGTCGACGTGACCATCACCAAGCGCACCCACGACCCGATGCACGACCGCACCTGGGAGGCGGGGCGTCAGCATCTGAACGGCATCGAGGCGCTGGACTTCGTCCGGCAGCGCTGGAACCTGCCCGGCGGCGACCTCGACCGGATCAAGCGGCAGCAGGCGTTCCTGCACGCCCTCGCCGACAAGGCGCTGGACACCCGCAACCCGATCAAGATCGACCGCTTCGTCCGGGCGGCGACCCGCTCGGTGACCGTGGACGGGTCGGTGACCTCCGGGACGCTGCGCGGGCTGGCGCGCCGGCTGCTGGACACGTCGCTGCTGGAGTACCTGACCGCGCCCGTCGAGAAGACGGACCGGCGGGGCGGCCAGAGCGTCGTGCTGCTGGACGAGAACGGTGTGCGGGCACTGTTCACGGCCGTCCGCGAGGACCGCGTCGGCGACTACGTGTCCCGCAACGGCGCGGCGAACTCGGTGGACGCCGTCCGCTGAGACCGGGGGCCCGGCCAAGGGCGCCGCTACCCGCGGGGGCGCGCCGCCTTCCCGAGCAGCCAGTCGCCCGGCGGGCGCGCCGCGGGCACCAGCATGACCCCGGCCACGGCGGCCAGCATTCCGCCGACGATGTAGACGTATCCGGCGGTCGTCCCGGGGATGACCAGGTCGCCCTCGGCGCGGCGCATCGACATGACGAACGCCACGATGGCCCACATGACCGCCGGGATCGTCGCGCCGAGCCGTCCGCCCATGCCCAGCCCGGCCAGCCGCACCATGCAGAAGACCAGCGCGACCAGGACGATCGCCGCGACCGGCACCGGGCCGGTGGTCCAGTTCTGCATGAACGAGCCGAACAGCCCGAACAGGACGCCGGCCAGCCCGAGCGCCCCGTACGCGGCACCGGCCACGAACGCGTCGAGGGGCGCCTCTGCGTCCTGGCGTTCCAGGCTGGAAGAGGCGGAGGCGCCGTCCCCCGTGTACGGGGACGCCCCGCCACTCCCCCCGGCGGGGACGCGCGTGAGGCCGTCCTTCGCCAGGCTCACCCGCGACTCCTCGGAGTCCTTGTCCACGGAGTCCTTGTCCACGGACGCCAGGCTACCGGCCCGGTCCCGCCCGGCGGCGCCGGGCGGGCGGCCGTTCAGGCGCGCGGGCCGTTCAGGCCCGCGAACAGGTCCTTCTCCCGCCGGCTGGGGCCGACCGGGCCCAGTTCACCGGCCTGGAGGATGAAGTACTCGGTGCCGAACACCTGCTGGCCCAGGTTGTTCGACAGCGCGAAGAACGGCCCGACATCCTCGGGCGCCACGACGATCTGGGTGCGGTGGGCGCGCAGGGCGGCGAGCTTGGCGGGCAGGTGGGCGCGGGCGTCCACGACCGTGGTGACCTGGCCGTCGGGGACGCCGGAGCCGAGCTCGTCCAGCCCGGCGACGCGGGAGAACGGCAGCTTCGCCTCCCGCATCACCGCGATCGCGCGGGCGAGGACGGTACGCGGGGTGGCGTAGGCGTAGAACTTGGCGGCACACCACGGCTCCGCGCCGTCCTCGTGGGACGGGTCGGCCGCCAGTTCGTAGGCCCGCCACGCGACGCGGTGCGCCTGGATGTGGTCGGGATGCCCGTAGTTGCCGCGCTCGTCGTAGGTGACGATCACCTGCGGCCGGAGCTCCCGGATGACCGCGGCCAGGTCCACCGCGGCCGTGTCGACGTCGGCCCGCCAGAAGCAGCGGGGGTGGTCGTTGCTGGGGGCGCCCATCATGCCGGAGTCGCGCCAGCGTCCCGGGCCGCCCAGAAAGCGGTGGTCGAGCACGCCGAGCGCCGCGCACGCCTCCGCGAGCTCCCCGATGCGGTACTCGCCGAGGCGGTCCTCCTTGTCGGACGCCAGGTGGCGGAGGTCCTCGGGGATGACCTCGCCCTCCTCACCCAGCGTGCAGGTGACGAGGCTGACGTGGGCGCCCTCGGCGGCGTACTTGGCCATGGTCGCCCCGGTCCCGATGGACTCGTCGTCCGGATGGGCGTGGACGAACAGGATCCGCGGCTCCTTCATAGTCACCGAGCCTACTCAGGGCGCGACACCCGGGTGATGACCGCCCTGCACCGAGCCTCTCGGAGGGGCGTCACCGTCCCGGCTCAGCCGCCCCCGCCGCCGGTTCCGGGGTCACCGCCACCGGCGTCACCACCGCCGCCGGTCCCACCGCCGTCACCACCGTCGCCGCCGTCACCACCACCGCCGCCACCGCCGGTGGGCGTGTCCGTCGGGGTGGTGGTGGTCGGCGTATCCGTCGGGGTGTCGGTGGTCGGCGGTTCCTGCGTGGGGAAGGACGTCCGCGGCGGCGGCGTGGTCTCGCGCGTCCGGGTGCGGGTCGGGGTCGGGTCGTCGTCCTCTTCCTCGGTCGGGGTCTCCTCGACCGAGGAGGAGTCGGTGACGGACGGTGTGACGGGGGCGGTCGGCGAGTCGTCACCCCGGTTCGCCATGAACAGGCCCACGACCAGGGCCAGCGCGGCGATGGCCGCGACGGCGGCGAAGATCGGCCACTTGGACTTGGGCTCGGGCTCCCAGTCGTCGCGGCGGCCGCGGCCCCCGCCGCCGTACGGGGGCGGGGCGGGCGGCAGGTTCCCGGCGTACTCGGCGGGCGACACGCGGCGGGTCGCCCCGCCGCCGGGCTGGGTCGAACCCGCCATCATCCCGCCGGCGGCGAAACCGCCCGCGGCGAGCGTCGAGCCCTCCGCGAGCATCGTCGTCGCCTGCGCGGGGTCGTCCATGACCGTCTGCCCGGCGCCGCCCGGACCGCTGCCGATCAGCGCCATCATGAGCCGCTGCGCGGTCGGCCGCCGCTCCGGCTCCTTGACCAGGCACGCCGCGATCAGCCGGTGCAGGTCGTCCGGGACGCCCTCCAGCGACGGCGGCTCGTGCATCACCCGGTTGATCACCGCGACGACGGTGTCGTCACCGAACGGCGGGCGGCCGGTCGCGGCGAACACCATCGTCGTCGCCCACGCCCACACGTCCACGGCCTCGGTGAGGGTCGCGCCCGCCACCTGCTCGGGCGCCATGTAGGACGGGGTGCCGATCGCCTTGGTCGCCGCGGTCTGCCCGGTGTCCAGGGCCCGCGCGATACCGAAGTCGATCACCCGCGGCCCGTCCGGCGCCATGATCACGTTGTGCGGCTTGAAGTCGCGGTGCACGATCCCGGCCTGGTGGATCGCGACGAGCGCGGTCGCGGTGCCGATCGCGAGACGGTCCAGCGCCGCGCCGACGATCGGCCCGGATTCGGTGATCTGCTTGTAGAGCGACGGCCCCGGCACGTACTCGCTGGCGATGTAGGGCTGGTCGCCCGCGACGTCGGCCTCCAGGACCTGCGCGGTGCAGAACCGCGCCACCTGCTTGGCCGCCTGCGCCTCCCGGACGAACCGGTTGCGCGCCATCGTGTCCCCGGCGAGGTCCGCGCGCAGCAGTTTGATGGCGGCCCTGTTCCCGGAGGCGTCGACACCCGCGTAGACGACGCCCTGGCCGCCTTCGCCGAGCCGGTCGACGATCTCGTACGAGCCAAGCCGCCGGGGATCTCCCGGCTGCAGCTCCGGCATTGACCACTCCTCAAGCCCGCGACGATGAAAGTGTTTGGGGAAGCTTTGAGCTTACGCGAGCGCGGACCCGGGCACGGGTCTTTCCCCGCCCACCAAGCGACGACCCGTGATCATAGGGCCCCGGAGGTCACCGTGCCCCGCACTTGCGCACCGTCCCCGTACCGGCGGACGCGGTACTGGCAGACTCGGATGCCATGAGCATCAGCTATCCGCGGCAGAGCGCCCGCACGCGAAGGTTCAGCCTCGGCGTCCCGCGCGCCTTCCAGATCGCGCCGGACGACTCGCGCGTCGCGTTCCTGCGCACCAGGGCGGGCGACGACCCGGTGACCTGCCTGTGGACGCTGGACACCGCCACCGGGGAGGAGCGCTGCGTCGCCGACCCCGCGGCGCTGGACGTCCCGGGCGAGGAGAACCTGCCCGCCGAGGAGCGCGCCCGGCGCGAACGCGCCCGCGAGCAGGCGGGCGGAATCGTCGGGTACGCCACCGACCGGGCGATGCGGCAGGCCGTGTTCACCCTGGGCGGGAGCCTCCACGTCGCCGACCTCGACACCGGGCTCGTCCGCGAGCTGCCCGCGCAGGCGCCGGTCTTCGACCCGCGCCCCGACCCGGCCGGGCGCCGGATCGCCTACGTGTCGGGCCGGACGCTCCGGATGATCGAGATGGACGGCACGCAGGACCGGGCGCTCGTCCAGCCGGAGTCCGACCAGATCTCCTACGGCGTCGCGGAGTTCGTCGCGGCGGAGGAGATGGGCCGGATGCGCGGCCACTGGTGGTCGCCGGACGGCGGGACGCTGCTGGCCGCGCGGGTCGACGAGACCCCGGTGCAGCGCTGGCACATCGCCGACCCCGCCAACCCGGACGCGCCGCCCGCCGAGATCGCCTACCCGGCCGCGGGCACGCCGAACGCGCTGGTGTCGCTGGTGCTGCTCAAGATCGACGGCGGCCGCGTCGGCGTCGCCTGGGACCGCGGCATGTTCCCCTACGTCGTGACGGCCTCCTGGGACGCGCACGGCCTGCTGATCGTCGTCCAGCCGCGCGACCAGCGGGTGCTGCGGGTGCTGCGGGTCGACCCGTCCAACGGGGCGACGACACTCCTGCACACCGAGCACGACCCGGTGTGGACGGACATCGTCCCCGGGCTGCCCGCCCGGACGAGCGGCGGCGACCTGGTCTGGGCCACCGAGGACCGCGAGACCGACACGCGCCGGATCACCGTCGCGGGCACGCCCGTCACGCCCGCCGGCCTGCAGGTCCGGTCGGTCATCGGGGTGGACGGCGAGTCGATCCTGTTCACCGCGTCGGAGGAGCCCACCGAGATCCACCTCTTCTCCTGTGACAGGGGCGAGGTGATCCGGCACACGGAAGGGCCGGGCGTCTTCGGCGGCACCCGCTCCGGCGAGATCACCGTGGTCACGGGCGCGCGGCCGGACCGTCCCGGGGTGGAGGTCGAGGTGCGCGGACCGTCCGGTACCCATCCGGTCGTGTCGCTCGCCGAGACCCCGGTGATCACTCCGCGGGTGGAGCTGCTGCGGTCGGGCGACCGGGAGATCCGCACCGCCGTGCTGCTGCCGGACGGATGGCGGCCCGGCGACGGCCGCCTGCCGGTCCTCATGGACCCCTACGGCGGCCCGCACGCGCAGCGCGTCCTCGCCGTCCAGCGGGCGTACTGCGAGCCGCAGTGGCTCGCCGACCAGGGCTTCGCCGTGGTGATCGCCGACGGCCGCGGCACCCCGGGGCGCGGCCCCGCCTGGGAACGCGCCGTCCGCGGCGACTTCGTGGAGCCGATCCTGGAGGACCAGGTCACCGCGCTGATCGAGGCGGCGCGCCGGCATCCGGCCGCGTTCGACCTCGACCGCGTCGGCATCCGCGGCTGGTCGTTCGGCGGCTGGCTCGCGGGCCTGGCCGTGCTGCGCCGCCCGGACGTGTTCCACGCCGGCATCGCCGGCGCCCCCGTCACCGACTGGCGCCTGTACGACACCCACTACACCGAGCGCTACCTGGGCCACCCCGATGAGGAGCCGGAGAACTATGCCGCCAACTCCCTCATCGAGATGGCGGGGGAGCTGAAACGCCCGCTCATGCTCATCCATGGTCTCGCGGACGACAACGTGGTGGCCGCCCACACGCTCCGGCTGTCGTCCGCCCTCCTGGCCGCGGGCCGCCCCCACACGGTCCTGCCGTTGTCGGGCGTGACCCACATGACCCCGCAGGAGGTGGTGGCGGAGAACCTCCTGCACCTGCAGGTCGACTACCTCAAGCAGGCCCTCTCCCGTTGACCCGCGGCGTGTTCAGGTGCCGTGCCAGCTTCTCCACAGCGCCGCGTAGGAGCCGTCGGCGGCCAGCAACTCGTCGTGGGTGCCCAGCTCGGTTATGCGGCCGTCCTCCACCACCGCCACGCGGTCGGCGTCGTGGGCGGTGTGGAGGCGGTGCGCGATCGCCACGACGGTCCGGCCGTCCAGGACGGCGGCGAGCGAGCGTTCCAGGCGGCGGGCGGCGCGCGGGTCGAGGAGCGAGGTCGCCTCGTCCAGGACGAGGGTGTGCGGGTCGGCCAGGACGAGCCGGGCCAGCGCGAGCTGCTGCGCCTGCGCCGGCGTCAGGGTCTCGCCGCCGGAGCCGACGACGGCGCCGAGGCCGGGACCGTCCCAGTCGACCGCCGCGAGGACCTGCTCCATGTCCCCGTCGGACGCGTCCGGGCGGGCCATCGCGAGGTTCTCGCGGAGCGTGCCGCGGAACACGTGGTGCTCCTGGGTGACCAGGGCGACGTGGCCGCGCAGATCGTCCAGCGTCAGCTCGACCAGCGGCACGCCGGCCTCCGCGCCGAGGGTCACCGTGCCGGAGCGGGGGCCGTCCACGCCGGCGAGGAGGCGGCCCAGCGTGGATTTGCCCGCGCCGCTCGGCCCGACCATCGCGATCCGCTCACCGGGTCTCAGGTCGAGGTCGACGCCGTGCAGGACGTCCTGGCCGGGGCGGTAGGAGTAGCGGACGCCGCGTGCCGTGAGCCGCTCGCCGTCGGGGCGGCGGCCGTTCGGCGTGCGGTCGGGCGGGACGTTCCCGACGCCGAGCAGCCGGGCCAGGGACGCGCCGCCGAGCTGCAGCTCGTCCAGCCAGGACAGCACCGTGTCGACCGGCTCGATGAGCTGCTGCGCGTACAGGGTCGCGGCGGTCACCTGCGCGAGGGTCGCCATGTCGTTGATGTAGAGGAGGCCGCCGCACAGCAGCGTCGCCACGACCGGGAGCACGAAGCCCATCTCGGCGACCGGGAAGAGGACCATGCGCAGCCTCAGCGTGTAGCGCTCGGCCTTGTACGAGGCCGCGATGTCGGCGTCGCCGCGGGCGTGCCTGCGGCCGGCCAGGCCCAGCGCCTCGACCGTCCGGGAGCCCTGGACGGTCTCGGTCAGCCCGCCGGCGATCTGCGACCACGCCTCGTTCTCCCGCAGGTAGCCGCGGTGGGCGCGGGGCAGGTACCAGCGCATCACCGCCCACAGCAGCGGGACGCCGACCAGCGCGGGCAGCGCGATCAGCGGGCCGTTGAGCAGGAGCGCCCCGACCGTGAGCCCGCAGACGACGATGGCGACGAGCGTCTCCGGCATGGCGTAGCGGACGGAGGTGCTCAGCGTGTCCACGTCCCGGGACGCGCGGGTGACCAGGTCGCCGGTGCCCGCCCGCTCGACCCTCGACAGCGGCAGCGCCAGGACGCGGTCGACGAACTCCTCCCGCAGCCCGGCCAGCACCCGCTCGCCCAGTTTCGCGGACGCCAGGTAGGCGTACCGGGTCAGGACTCCCTGGACGACGACGAACGCGGCGATGGCCAGGCCGGTCGTGTCGATGTCGGCCCGGCCGTCGCGGACGTCCTCGACCAGGGCGCCGAGCAGGCGCGGGGTCACCAGGCCCGTCACGGCGGCCAGCGCGTGCAGCGCGAGGACGACGGCGAGGTCCCGGGGATGCCGCAGAACGAGGCCCCGCGTGTACGCGCGCACCTGCGCGGGTGTGGCGACCGGCAGCGCTTCGGCGCTCACGTTCCCGCCCTTCCCGCGGTCTCCCGTGCGGGCGCGGACCCGCCCCTCGTCACGGTCGCCGTGTAGCGCGGCTCGAAGTCCAGGAGGTCGCGGTGGGTTCCTTCCGCGACGACCTGGCCGTCCTGGACGAAGGCCACGTGGTCGGCCCGGTCCAGAAGCAGCGGGCTCGTCGTGCACACCACGGTGGTGCGTCCCGCGCGCGCCGGGCCCAACCTGCCGGCGATGCGCGCCTCCGTGTGCGCGTCGACGGCGCTGGTCGGTTCCACCAGGACGAGGACGTCGGGGTCGGCGGCGAGCGCCCGCGCGAGGCGGAGCCGCTGCTGCTGGCCGCCGGAGAACTCCCGTCCCGCCTCGGCCACATGGGCGTCCAGCCCGACGGATTCGACGACGTCCTCGGCGCAGGCGGCTCGGAGGGCGGCATGGACGGCCGCCCGCGGCGCGGCCCCGCCGTCCTTGCGGTCGCCCTCCGGCGCGAGGCTCTCGGCGAGGGGCCCGGCGAAGAGGCGGTCCTCGTTCACCGCGACGAGGATCCGTTTCCGGACGTCCGCGACGTTGTGCAGCGGGACGCCGCCGAAGTCGACGTCCCCCGGCGCGTACCCGCCGAGCCGGTCGGCGATGGCCTGCGCGTCCCGCGGGTCCGCCGCCGCGATCCCGGTGACCCGGCCCGGACGCACGACCAGCCCCGAGGCGATGTCGACCAGTTCGGCGGTCGCCGCCGGGCGGGCGGTCCCGGTGTTCGGCAGCTCCGGGTCGATCTCCAGCAGGGCCGTGACCCGGCCCGCCGCGACCAGCGCCTTGGTGATCTTGCCCGCGGCCTCCCCGAGCGTTTTCAGCGGAATGATGAGGAACACCGCGTAGCCGTAGAAGGCGACCAGTTCCCCGACGCCGATCGTCCCGGCTACGGCGAACCGGGCGCCGGCCCAGGTCACCAGCGCGATCAGCAGGCCGGGCAGCAGCACCTCGGCGCCGTTCAGCCGGGTCTCGGCCCGCGCGACCGCCACCCCCGCCGCCCGGACCCGCTGCGACTCGGCGCGGTAGCGGCCGGAGAACAGCGGCTCGCCGCCGATGCCGCGCAGCACCCGCAGGCCCGCGACCAGGTCGGTGGCGTGCGAGGACAGCTCGCCGACCAGTTCGCGGTGCGCCAGCTCCCGGTCCCGGAACGGACGCAGCAGCGGCGCCGCGATCACCAGGATCAGGGGGACGCCCACCAGCACGATCAGGCCGAGCGGCGGCGAGGTGGACAGCAGGATGGCGGCGACGGCGACGATGGCGACCACGGCGCCCGACCCGCGCGAGACGATGTCCAGGGCGCCCCCGATGTGGACGACGTCCGACATGCCGATGCTCACCACCTCGCCCGCGCTCAGCCGCTTCGGCAGCGTCCCGCCGAGGCGGGTGGCCTGCCGGGTGACGATCTGGACCGTCCGGTACGAGGCCGCCAGCCAGTTGAACACCGCGAACCGGTGCCGGACGGCGCCGGTCACGGCCTGCACGACACCGAGGCCGAGCAGCACGGCGCACCATGTCACGAGCGCGCGCTCGTCCCGCGCCGCGACGCCTTCGCCGAGGGCGCGGCCGATCGCGGCGGGCATCAGCGCCTGGGCGAGCATCCAGACCACGCCGAGGGCCGCGCCGGCGGCGCAGCTGCGCCACTGGACGCGCAGCAGCCACAGCAGATAGCGCGCGGGGGATCCACGACCGGCGCCGGAGGCGCTCCGAGGGTTGCGGGGGGTCGTCCCCCCTCGAACAAGGTCGCCGGGGCTGCCCGGATCTTTCTCCGGCAACGGCTTCACGGGACGAAGGTTATGCAGCGGAACGTCCGAAGTTCGACTGGTTTTTCGGCGACGCAGATCAGTTCCGGACTGTCCTTAAATACTCAGTCGGACGCGCCCCGGGGGTGCGTCGGGCGGTTTGGACACGCTAGGGTCTGGATCTACGGAGCGATGCTTCCTCCGCTCCTTGAGCCGGGATCCCGGCGGCTAGGCCAATGCCGCTCCCCGGCGCGGCCCCTCCGCTCCCCTGCTGTCGCAGGAACAAAGCGGAACGCCGTGACCGTTGCCACAGCCAGTCGCCAGCCCGACTTCTTCCGGAAGCCTTGTGAGCACCATCAGTCAGCAGACGTATCCCTTCACGCCGGGGGCGGAGGGCAGGACCGACCTGCTCCTCATCGACGACGACCCCTCCGACGTCCTCATGGTCGAGAAGATGCTCGCCGAGAGCGGCATGGACGCCGAGATCACCGTCGCCGGCGACCTGGCCACCGCGAGGCGCATGCTGACGCGGCGCACCCAGTGCATCATCGTGGACCTGTCCGCCCCGGGCCTCGACCGGCTCGACGGGCTGCGGCAGGTGCTCGCCCTGTCCGGCCCGGCCGCCGTCGTCGTCCTCACCGGCCTCGACGACGCCCACCTCGGCGTGCAGGCCGTCGCCGCCGGCGCCGAGGACTACCTCGTCAAGCAGGAGGTGGACCCGCCCCTCCTCGCCCGCGCCATCCGCTACGCCATCGAGCGCAAGCGGTCGGAGGATGCCGAGCGGCGGCTCGTCGAGGCCCGCATCCTCGGCCGCGAGAACGCCCGGCTGGAGCGCGGCCTGCTGCCCGTCCCGCTGATCGACGACCCGTCGCTGCGGCACCACACCCGCTACCGGCCCGGCCGGCGGCGGGCGCTGCTCGGCGGCGACTTCTACGACACCGTGCAGACCGAGGGCGGCGCGGTCCACCTGGTGATCGGGGACGTGTGCGGGCACGGCCCGGACGAGGCGGCCCTCGGCGTCCAGCTGCGGATGGCGTGGCGGACGCTCGTGCTGGCCGGGCACACCGGCGAGCAGCTCCTCGGCACCCTCGACACGGTCCTCGGCCACGAGCGGCGCAGCGAGGAGATCTTCACCACGCTCTGCATGATCACGATCGCGCCGTCGCGGCGGACCGCCCGGATGCACCTGGCCGGCCATCCCGCGCCGCTGCTGTTCCGCGAGTCCCCCGGGGAGGGCGGGCCCGGCGGCGACGGGATCGGTGCCGGCGGCCGCGAGGTGACGGCGCTGCCCGACTACGCGCACGGCCCGGCGCTCGGCCTGCTGCCCGGCGCCGAGTGGCCCACCACCGAGATCGATCTCGGCGAGTCCTGGTCGCTGATGCTCTACACCGACGGCCTGATCGAGGGGAAGGTCGGCGCGGGCTCGGACCGGCTCGGCACCGACGGTCTCGTCGGCCTGGCCCGCACCGCCCACCGCGGGGGCGCGACGGGACGGTCCCTCATCGACGAACTCGTCACCGAGGTCGAGCGTCTCAACGGCGATGCCCTGACCGACGACCTCGCCGTGCTGCTGCTGTCGCGGCAGGTCGATGCCGGTCCGGCGGGACGCCCGTCCAATATATGACACACCCCCTCTGACCTCGTCAATGTCTTCTGGATCACTCGTGGAGAGAGTTCCAGAACGCCCTGTGAAGTCACTCACCGCACCATTCATCACGAAACGGACTCAACGCCCGTTCTACTTGTGTTCATAGCCTGCGGCTATTGAAACGAGTGCCCTGATGACTTGGAACTCTCGCGCCGGGCCGACATAGCTTCCGACGTGTGGCTATAGCGATACCTGCGATCTACCGATCGACCGTCGGCAAGAAGGCCGTCATGGCGGTGACCGGCGGCATCCTCGTGCTGTTCCTGATCACGCACATGATCGGGAACCTGAAGATCTTCTTCGGCGCGGAGGACTTCAACCACTACGCGCACTGGCTGCGCACGATCGGCGAGCCCGCGGTACCGCACCGGACCGTCCTGACCCTCCTCGAGGTCGTGCTGGCCGTGGCGGTCGTCCTGCACATGTGGTCGGCGGTGTCGCTGGCGCGGCGCGCGGCGGCGGCCCGTCCCGTCAAGTACCAGGCGAAGAAGAAGTCGCAGGCGCAGGGCTATGCCGCCCGCACCATGCGGTACGGCGGCGTCATCATCGCGATCTACGTCGTCTGGCACCTGCTGGACCTGACGTTCTTCGTCGTGAACCCGCTGGGCTCCGGCGACACCCCCTACCAGCGGGTGGTCGCCGGCTTCGACCCGTCCCGCTGGTACATCACCGTCTGGTACGTCGTCGCGCTCCTGCTCGTCGGCCTGCACATGCACCACGGCATCTGGAGCGCGTTCCAGACCCTCGGGCTGCGCACCCCGCGCACCGACCGCCTCCTGCGCGGCCTCGCCGGGTCCGTCGCCGCGCTGGTGACGCTCGGTTTCATCGCCGTCCCCGTCTCCATCACGTTCGGATGGGTGAGCTGAACATGACCGACAGCTTCTACAAGTCCGGCGAGCCGATCGCCGACACCAAGGCGCCCGCCGGCGCCATCGAGGACCGGTGGACCACCCGCAAGTTCGAGGCCAAGCAGGTCAACCCCGCCAACAAGCGCAAAAAGAAGATCATCATCATCGGCACGGGCCTGGCGGGCGGCTCGGCCGGCGCCACCCTGGGCGAGGCGGGCTACCACGTCCAGCAGTTCTGCTTCCAGGACTCCCCGCGCCGCGCCCACTCGATCGCCGCGCAGGGCGGCATCAACGCCGCCAAGAACTACCGCAACGACGGCGACAGCGTGTACCGGCTGTTCTACGAGACGGTGAAGGGCGGCGACTTCCGGTCCCGCGAGTCGAACGTGTACCGGCTCGCCGACATCTCCCGGAACATCATCGACCAGTGCGTCGCGCAGGGCGTCCCGTTCGCCCGCGAGTACGGCGGCCTGCTCGACAACCGCTCGTTCGGCGGGACGCAGGTCTCCCGCACCTTCTACGCCCGCGGGCAGACGGGCCAGCAGCTGCTCCTCGGCGCCTACCAGGCGCTGATGCGGCAGGTCGAGGCCGGCAACGTCGAACTGTACCCGCGGCACGAGATGCTCGACCTGATCATGGAGGACGGGCGGGCGCGCGGCGTCGTCGTCCGCGACCTGATCAGCGGCGAGGTCAAGAACTACACGGCGGACGCGGTGGTGCTCGCGTCCGGCGGCTACGGCAACGTGTACTTCCTGTCCACGAACGCGATGGGCTCGAACGTCACCGCGTCGTGGCGCGCCCACCGGCACGGCGCCCTGTTCGCCAACCCGTGCTACACGCAGATCCACCCGACGTGCATCCCGGTCAGCGGCGACCACCAGTCCAAGCTGACGCTCATGTCGGAGTCGCTCCGCAACGACGGGCGCGTGTGGGTCCCGAAGAAGGGCGGCGACACCCGCGACCCCTCCGACATTCCCGAGGACGAGCGCGACTACTACCTGGAGCGCATCTACCCGTCCTTCGGCAACCTCGTCCCGCGTGACATCGCGTCCCGCGCCGCCAAGAACGTCTGCGACGAGGGACGCGGCGTCGGCCCCGGCGGCCTCGGCGTCTACCTCGACTTCGCCGACGCCATCGGGCGGCTCGGCCGCGACAAGGTCGAGGCCAAGTACGGCAACCTCTTCGAGATGTACGAGCGCATCACCGGCGAGAACCCGTACGACACGCCGATGCGCATCTACCCCGCCGTCCACTACACGATGGGCGGGCTGTGGGTGGACTACGACCTGGAGTCCAGCATCCCGGGACTGTTCGTCATCGGTGAGGCGAACTTCTCCGACCACGGCGCGAACCGCCTTGGCGCGTCCGCGCTGATGCAGGGCCTCGCCGACGGCTACTTCGTCCTGCCGAACACCATCGGCGACTACATCGCCCGCAACAGCCTCGGCCCGGTCGCCGGCACCGCGGTCCTGGAGGCCGAGGAGCGGGTGAAGTCGCAGATCGACAGGCTGCTGTCGATCGACGGGGACCGTTCCGTCGACTCCTTCCACCGGGAACTCGGCCACATCATGTGGGAGTACTGCGGGATGGAGCGCACCGAGGAGGGGCTGCGCAAGGCCCTCGACCTCATCCCGGCGCTGCGCGCGGAGTTCTGGGAGCGCGTCAAGGTCACCGGTAGGGGCGAGGAGCTCAACCAGCAGCTGGAGAAGGCGGGCCGCGTCGCCGACTTCTTCGAGCTGGCCGAGCTGATGGTCATCGACGCGCTGCACCGCACCGAGTCCTGCGGCGGCCACTTCCGGGCCGAGAGCCAGGACGAGGACGGCGAGGCCAAGCGCGACGACGTCGACTTCGGCTACGTCGCCGCCTGGGAATGGGGCGGCGAGGGCGAGCAGCCCGTCCTCCACAAGGAGGCCCTGAACTTCGAACACGTCAAGCCGAGCCAGAGGTCGTACAAGTAAATGAAGCTCACACTGCGCGTCTGGCGCCAGAGCGGCCCCCAGGACAAGGGGAAGATGGTCGAGTACAAGCTCGACGACATCTCCCCCGACGCCTCGTTCCTGGAGATGCTGGACGTCCTCAACGAGAAGCTCATCGCCTCCGGGGACGAGCCGGTCGCGTTCGACCACGACTGCCGCGAGGGCATCTGCGGCATGTGCTCCCTCGTCATCAACGGCACCCCGCACGGCCCGGAGCGCGCCACCACGACCTGCCAGCTCCACATGCGCAAGTTCGAGGACGGCGAGGTCATCGACGTCGAGCCGTGGCGGGCCAAGGCGTTCCCGGTCGTCAAGGACCTGGTCGTCGACCGCTCGTCCTTCGACCGGATGATCCAGGCGGGCGGCTACATCACCGCGCCGACCGGCACCGCCCCCGAGGCGCACGCGGTCCCCGTCCCGAAGCCGGACGCCGACCGCGCGTTCGAGGCCGCCGAGTGCATCGGCTGCGGCGCGTGCGTCGCGGCCTGCCCGAACGGCTCGGCCGCCCTGTTCCTCGGCGCCAAGGTCACCCACCTCGGGCTCATGCCGCAGGGGCAGCCGGAACGCTGGGACCGTGTCGTGTCGATGCTGGAGACCCACGACGAAGAGGGCTTCGGCGGCTGCACCAACACCGGTGAGTGCACCGCCGCCTGCCCGAAGGAGATCCCGCTGGACGTCATCGGGCAGCTCAACCACGACTACCTGAGGGCGACCGCGGGCGGCAGGAAGCGCTGACCCGCTCCCTTCGCCGTCCCCACGACCAGGCCCCGCCCGGAGTACCGGGCGGGGTCTTTCCATGGCGCGCACTAAAGCCTCTGACCAAGAAGCGATCTTGCGTTACGGTATGCACGTGCATAAGACAGTGCATCAGCATGAGCCAATGCACGGTATCGGCGAGGCGTCGCTCGCGGTGCACCGGTCGATTCTGTGCGTGGACGTCCAGGGCTACGGGGGCCGGACGAACTGGGACCAGTTAGCCGTGCGCAGCGGCCTGTTCAAAGCCCTGCACGAGGCGCTGGCCGAATCCGGTGTGCCCGAGACGTCCTTCGAGCGGGAGGACCGCGGCGACGGCGCACTCGTCCTCATCAAGCCCGACGTGCCGAAGGAACGGCTGGCCGGGCCTTTCCCGCCGGCACTGGCGCGCCTGCTCGAACGGCACAACAGCAGCGCCCCGCCGGGTGCCCGCATCAAGATCCGCGTCGCCGTGCACGCCGGGGAGGTCCACTACGACGACCACGGCGTCACCGGCACCGCGATCAACAAGACGTTCCGGCTGCTGGACGCCGAGCCGCTCAAGGACGCCCTGCGCGACTCCCCCGGCATCGTCGCGCTGATCACGTCCGACTGGTTCTACCAGGAGGTCGTCCAGCAGTGCCCGACATGCGACGCCGCCGCGTACCGTCCCGCGCAGGTCTCGGTCAAAGAGACCCGCATGCGCGGATGGATACGGCTTCCCGACACCCGCACCGACGCCGGCCGCATCCTCCGGCTCCTGTCCCTGCATCCCGGGACGGAGATCTCCGTCCCGGCCGCCGCCGCTCTCCTCGACGTCCCCGCGGACGAGACCCGCGTCCTGCTCGGCGGCCTCTCCCTGGACGAACGCCCCGGGGGCCGCTTCCGCGTTCCCGCCCTCGACCAGGGACCGGCCGAGGACGAACGCGAGGACGAACGCGAGGACGCCCTCCGGCGCGTCCTCGCGTGGTACCTCGGCACCGCCGACAACGCCCGCCGCGTCCTCTGCCCCGAACGCATCACCGCGACGCTCACCCTGCCGGACACCCCATGCCGTCCCCTCGAGTTCACCTCGGCGGCCGAGGCCCGCGAATGGTGCGAGGCCGAGCGGCTCAACCTGATCGCCGCCGCCCGCGTCGCCGCCGACGAGGGCCACCACGACATCGCCTGGCGGCTCCCGCTCGCCCTGTGGACGTTCTTCTTCCTCCGCAGCCCGTGGACCGACTGGATCGAGGCACTCCGCACCGGGCTGGCGTCCGCCGAGCACATCGGCGACGACCGCGGCATCGCCTACGCCCTCGCCGGGCTCGGCCACGCCGGCCAGCACCGCTGGCGCTTCGAGGAGTCGGTCGGCTTCTTCACCGCGTCCCGCGACGTCTTCCACCGGATCGGCGACCGGGGCGGCGAGGCCTGGGCGCTGCACGGCCTCGGCTATGCCTGCCGCCGCCTCCAGCGGTTCCGCGAGGCGGTCATCCACCACCGGAGATCCGTCCGACTGGCCCGCGAAGCCGGCGAGCACCACGCCGCCGGCCTGGCCCTGACCGCCCTCGGGTACGCGCACGCGGGCCTCGGCGAGTTCGCCACGTCGCTCGGCTGCTTCGAACAGTCCCGCGCCATGGCCACCGAACCCCGCGCGAGGGGCTGGGCTCTGCACGGGCTCGGCTACTCCCACCACGGACAGCGTGACTTCGACGCCGCCATCGCCCATTACGAGGAGGCCCTGGACGCGTTCTGCGAGGCCGGCGACCGTCCGGGCCAGGGTGAGACCCTCTACAACCTCGGCCGGGCCCACCTGCACATGGGACGCCGTGACGCCGCCCGCGACCACTGGATCGGGGCCCTCGCCATCTTCGAAGACCTTCAGACCCCGCAGACGGCCGGCGTCCTCGCCCGCCTCCGCTCCCTCGATCCGCGCCCGTGATCCCCAGGTCCCTCGGCACCGCCTGAGTGCGGACGCGCTGTCAGCGGGGGCGGGGCGGGTGCTTGGCGATGAACAGGCCCTCGGCGGTGACGCGCACTTCGCCGCCGGCCCGGATGGCGCCCTTCGTGCGGATCTTGCGGCCGTCCACCGAGATCTGCTCGGCGGTGATCGTCAGCGGTTCGAAGAGCGGCGTCAGGCGGTGGTAGCGCAGGGTCAGCTCCGCCGTCATGCCCGATGTGCCCGCCCAGCCGTTCGCCACGCCCAGCGTGTGGTCGAGGAGCAGGGCCGACACGCCGCCGTGGACGCTGGACGGCGGGCCCTGGTAGGGCAGCCCGAGCGTCGTGGTGGCCTCGATGGTGTGGGAGTCGACGCCGACGTACTCCAGGGGCGGGGCGATCGGGTTCTCCGGGCCGGTCACCGGGTCGTGGCGCGTGTTGCCGTCGCCGGCCCACATGTCGACGAGGCGGTCGTTCCGCGGCGGGGCCGCCTCCTCCAGATCGTCGGCGACGGCGTTGAGCCGGTCGGCGATGTCCGCCATGTCGACATCCGTCATGTCGCCGGACCGGACGAGGGCGTCGATGACGCGGCGGGCCGCGGCGGAGGCCGCGTCCACGCCGCACGTCCGGGCGCCGGCCTGCAGGTCGAGCGTCATGACGCCACCGGGTCGCGGGGCAGGCCGAGGAGCCGCTCGCCGATGATGTTGAGCTGGACGTCCGTCGTGCCGCCGGCGATCGACATGTTCCGGGAGTTCAGGAACATCCACGTCGGGTCGTCGACCCCGCCCTCGCCCTCGCCGGTGAGCGCGTCGGGGCCGATCCAGTCGACGGCCGTCTCCCACACCTGCTGGATGTGCTCGACGCCGATGAGCTTGCCGATGCTGGACTCGGCGCCCGGCTGCCCGCCCGCGAGGGAGCGCAGCGTGGTGCGGAGCCCGAACAGGCTGCTGGACTGGGCGTCGCAGAGGATGCCGCCGAGCGTGGTGAGGCGCTCGTCGTCCGCGCCTTCGGCGGCCAGTCCGATGAGGGCCTCGCCTCCGCTGCCCAGGGACGAGTCGTTGGACAGCGACACCCGCTCGTTCGCGAGGGTCGTGCGGGCGAGCTTCCAGCCGTCGCCGGGGGCCGCCACGAGAAGGTCGTCGGGGATGAACACGCCGTCGAGGAACACCTCGTTGAACAGGGTGTCGCCGGTCAGCTCGCGCAGCGGGCGGACGTCGATGCCGGGCGACTTCATGTCGAGCAGGAAGTACGACAGGCCCTTGTGCTTCGGGACGGACGGGTCGGTGCGCGCCAGCAGGATGCCCCAGTCGGCCTCGCGGGCCATGGACGTCCACACCTTCTGGCCGGTGATCTTCCAGCCGCCCTCGGCCTTCTCCGCGCGGGTGCCGAGCGCGGCGAGGTCGGAGCCGGCGCCGGGCTCGGAGAACAGCTGGCACCAGCGGATGTCACCGCGCAGCGACCCGGGCAGGAACCGCTCGTGCTGCGCGGGCGAGCCGTGCGCGATCAGCGTCGGCACCACCCAGTTACCGATGATCATGTCGTGGGCGCGGAGCCCGGCGGCGCGCATCTCCTCGGCGATGACGAGCTGCGTGATCGCGTCGGCGCCCTTGCCCCACGGGACGGGCAGGTGCGGGGACGTGTAACCGCGGTCGGCGAGATACATGGCGCGCTCATCGCCGTCCAGTGCCTTGGCGGGCCCCAGTTCGGCGCGGACCTCGGCGCGGATCCGCTCGGCCTCGGGCGGCAGCTCGACACCGAGTTCGCGGCGGACGCCGTCCAGGGTGAGGCTCGCGACGCGGCGGCGCCAGCTCGCCGTGGAACCGAGCAGGACGCGGAGAGTCTGCGCGCGGCGCAGGTAGAGGCTCGCGTCGTGTTCCCAGGTGAATCCGATGCCGCCGAGCGTCTGGATGCAGTCCTTGGCGACCTGGAACGCGGCCTGCACGCTGGTCGCCCCGGCGACGGCCGCGGCGAGGGACACCTCCCGGGGGCCGGTCCCCGGCTCCTGGGCGCGGGCGGCGTCCCAGGCGCAGGCGCGGGCCTGCTCGGCGTGCGCGAGCATCCGGGCACAGCGGTGCTTGACGCCCTGGAACTGGCCGATCGGGCGGCCGAACTGCTCGCGGACCTTGGCGTACTCGGCGGCGGTGGACGTCGCCCAGTCGGCCAGACCGGACGCCTCGGCCGCGAACAGCACCGCCGCGAGATCACCGACGGCCTGTGAGCCCACGTCCAGGACCGAACGCGCGGCGAGGGTCGTGTTCCCGGACTCGATCCTGGCCGGGCGGCGGGTCAGGTCGTGGCCGGGCAGTTCGTGCACCGTGACGGCCTCGCGGGGCACGACGATCCAGGCCGTCCCGTCGCCGTCCTTCGCGGGCACGATGAGGAGATCCGCCGACGGGGCGCCCATGACCGGGCCCGAGGTGCCGGTCAGCGTGACCTCGTCGCCGGAGCGCGACAGCGCCAGCCCGCCCGCGTCCAGGCCGACCGCGCCGACCTTCGTGCCGTCGGCCAGCGGCGGCAGGTGCTCCTCGTGCCCCGCCCGGTGCAGCACGGCACTCGCCAGGACGGTCGGCAGGAACGGCCCCGGGGCGATGGCGCGTCCCAACTCCTCGACGACGACGGCCAGTTCGACCAGGCCGTAGCCCGCACCGCCCGCGTTCTCGGGAAGGTGCAGGCCGAGGAGCCCCTGCGCGGCGAGGTCGTCCCAGAAGGCCGGGGCCTTCTCCCGCTCGGCGTCCACGGCGGCGCGGACGACCGCCGGCGTCACCTGCCGCGACGTGAACGCGCGCACGGCGTCGCGCAGGTCGCGGTGCTCCTCCGTCAGTCCGATGGTCATGTGGTCCTCAGATCCGTTCGATGATGGTGGCCGTGGAGTGCGCGCCGCCCGCGCACATCGTGACGAGCGCGGTGGACCCGTCCGACCGCTCCAGCTCGTTCACGGCCTGGGTGAGGAGGCGCGCGCCGGTGGAGCCGACCGCGTGGCCGAGGGCGATGGCGCCGCCGTTGACGTTGACCTTGTCCATGTCCGCGCCGAGCACGGACGCCCACGACAGCACGACCGACGCGAACGCCTCGTTGATCTCGACGAGGTCGATGTCGGCCAGCTTCATCCCGGCCCGCTCGAGGACGTGCTGCGTCGATCGTCGTGCACGCCGTCCGGTAGGGCAGGTCCGCGTACAGCCGGAACGTTCCAGCAGACCCCGCTGCGTCAAGCCGAGCAACTGGACCGGGTGCAGGCCCGACAGGGCGCCGTGACGCTTGCCCGACCGGCGTGCGGACGGCATCGACGATGACGGCCTCAGCCATGAGATCTCCCTCGAACAGCGAACGGACCGGACGACCGGCTCCTGGGCACGAGACTAGAATTCATTCTGATTCGCAGGCAAGGCCGGTCCCACTCAGCGGTCTGACCCGTTCAGAGGGGGCGCGCACACCCGCTCAGCGGGACGGCGCCGGAGACGGAACTAGAATACGTACTAGCCTCCGGCATGCCATCTGACACCGACCCGGAGGCTCCGATGAACGCTGACCTCTCCCTGGCGGGCCGCACCGCCGTCGTCACCGGCGCGGGCGCCGGGCTGGGCCGCGCCGAGGCGCTCGCACTGGCCGCGCAGGGCGCGAGCGTCGTCGTCAACGACATGGGCCCGGCCGCAGGCGACGTCGTCGCCGAGATCACGAAGGCGGGCGGCAAGGCCGTCGCGGTGACCGGGGACGTCGGCGACTGGTCGATGGGCGACACGCTGGTGTCGGCCGCCGTCGACACGTTCGGCTCGCTGGACATCGTCGTCAACAACGCGGGCGTGCTGCGCGACAAGATGCTGTTCAACCTGGCGGAGTCGGACTGGGACGACGTCATCCGCGTCCACCTGAAGGGGCACGCGGCCGTGTCCCGCGCCGCCGCCGTGCACTGGCGCGCGGCGAGCAAGGCCGCCGGCGGCCCGGTCTACGGACGGGTGATCAACACCGCGTCGGAGGCGTTCCTGTTCGGGTCGGCGGGCCAGCCGAACTACTCGGCGGCGAAGGCCGGCATCGTGGCGCTCACGCTGTCGACCTCCGCGGGCCTCGGCCGGTACGGGGTGCGCGCCAACGCGATCTGCCCCCGCGCCCGGACGGCGATGACCGAGGCGACGTTCGCCGAGGGCACGGCCCCGGGCGGGCTCGACGTCATGGCGCCCGAGCGGGTCGGGTCGTTCGTCGGCTACCTGGCGTCCCCCGCGTCCGAGAAGATCACCGGGCAGGTGTTCGTCGTCTACGGCGACATGGTGGCGCTGATGGCCGCGCCGACCGTGGAGCAGAAGTTCACCGCGGCCGGCGGCGTCTTCTCCGTCGAGGAACTCGGGGAGCAGATCACCCCCTACTTCGAGGGACGCGACCCGCAGCAGACCTACGCCGCCTACGGCGTCGCCAGGCTCGACGACACCGGCACCAGCAAGTACTGATCCCGGACCCGCCGATGGCCGCCCCACGGCGCGAGGGGCGGCCATCGGCGCTTCTCAGAAGACCTCGGGGCCGCGGAGGGTCGGCTCGGCGCCGCCGTCCACGTAGATGATCTGGCCGGTCATGTGGGTGTTGGCCGGGGAGATCAGCCAGCGCAGCGCCTCGGCGATCACCAGGGCGTCGGCGTAGCCGTTCAGCGGCATCGGGACCGCATCGTTCATGATCTTGACCATGGCCTCGTCGGCGAACAGCGGCTCGGTCATCGGCGTCCGGACGACGCCGGGCGCGATCGCGTTCAGCGGGATGCCCGCGCCCGCCCACTCGGGGGTGACGCAGACGCGGCGCAGCCACTGGGCGAGCGCCGACTTCGAGGACGAGTACGTCTGGTTCCCGGCACCGGCTTCGACGACCTTCGCGGCCGCCCGCAGTGCCGCGGTCTCGTCGCCGTCGAGGCAGGCGCGGACGATGGCGTCGTCCACCGGGTGCGTCCCGGCGATGGAGCCGACGACGGCGGCGCGGGGCGCCCCGGCGCGGGCGAGGGCGGGCCGAAGGCCGTCCAGCAGGGCGACCGCCCCGAAGTAGTTGACCTTGACGGGGAGGGGCGTGAAGTCGGAGACGCCGGCGCAGGCCACGGCGCCGTCCAGCGTCCCGCCGGAGAGGTCGAGGACTTCGGCGACGGCCCGCGACCGGCCTTCGGGGCCGCCGAGGTCGGCGCGGACGTCCGCGTCGCGCAGGTCGATCCCGATGACGGTGTCGCCCTGGTCGCGCAGGAGCCCGGCGAGGGCCTGGCCGATGCCGGACGCCGAGCCGCTGACGGCGATGGTGCGTGCCATGTCCGGTCCCTTCTAGAGGTGTGAGCCGCCGTCGACGCGGAGGTCGGCGCCGGTGAAGTAGGCCGCGTCGGACGAGGCGGCGAACGCGATCGCGGACGCGATCTGCTCCGGGTCGGCGGCGCCGAAATACGAGCGGATCTTGGAGAAGTAGCCGAGGTCGAGGCCGGCGGGGAACATGTCCGGGTTCCTGATCAGCGGCGTGTCGACGGCCCCCGGGGAGATCGGCACGACGCGGATGCGGCGCGCCGCCAGCTCCGCCGCGAGGCTCAGCGAGAACCCCAGCACGGCGCCCTTGGACGCCGAGTACGCGGTCATGAACGGGTTGCCCTGCGTCGCCGACAGCGACGCCGTGTTGACGATCACGCCGGAGCCGTCCGGGAGGTGCCTGAGCGACTCGCGGCAGAACAGCGCCGTCCCGACGAGGTTGACGGAGAACAGCCGGTTCAGGTCGTCCACCGTCAGCGTCTCGATCGGGGTGGTCTTGTGGACGCCCGCCACGTTGATGAGGACGTCGATGCCGCCGAGCGTCTCCGCGGCGTCCGCCACGGCTGCGACGACGGCGGGTTCGTCGGTGACGTCGGCCGTGCGGACGGTGATCGTGCCGGGGCCGGTGACCGCCGCGGCGGTCTCGGCCAGGCCCTTCTCGGAGAGGTCCACCGCGTAGACCGCGGCCCCCTCGGCGGTGAGGCGGATCGCGGTGGCCCGCCCGATGCCCGACGCCGCCCCGGTGAGCAGCACTTTCACGCCGTCATAGCGATTCATGGGCGGCACGGTAGCCACGTCCCGGAACCGCCCGCCGGGACGATCCCGATCACCGGGAGGCGGGGTCGGAGGGGGAGGCGTTCGAGCGGGGCGCCAGCAGCAGCCGGCAGGCCAGCCGGATGTCGCTCTCCACGTCCGCCATGGACGCGCGGCCGTTCAGGCTCGACTGGAGCACCCCGTACCAGCACTGCATCAGCAGCCGGACGAGGGTGACGTCCTGCGCCGTCGGGCTTTCGATGCCCACGGCGCGCAGCAGGATCTCCCGGAACGTGTTGTCGATGTGCACGGTGTCGGCGACGGTCGCGTGCGCGGTGTTCGACGCGTGCAGCATCGACGTCGACAGGACGGGCTGCGCCAGCAGGTGCCGGCTGGCCTGCACCAGCAGGTCGGCGACCGCGTCCTCGGGGGCGGTGCCGGGCGCGGGCTCGGTGACCTGGTCGCGGAGCCGGTCGACCTGCGCCACCATCACCCCGGTGAACAGGTGGACCTTCGACGGGAAGTACCGGTACAGGGTGCCGATCGCCACCCCGGCCGCCTTCGCCACCTCGTGCATCTGCACGCGTTCGAAAGGCTTCTCCGTGCCGATGCGGGACGCGGCCCGCAGAATGCGCTGCCGCCGGTCGTGCTGCTCGGGTGAGCTCGGCTCGGCGGACAACCTGCCCGCTGCGATCCTCGCCACGGTCCTCCCCCCGGTCCATTGGTGCTGCTGACAGGGAACAATATCCGGATTACCCGCCGGCCCCGCGATCGGCGATACCGGTCAGTGAGACCACATCCCCCCGCGGCTCGGCCCGCGTTTACGTTGTGCGCGCGTCGAGATCGGGAGGGGACGTCACGTGGGAAATGCCCGGTGGGACGACGAATACGACGTGGTGGTGGCCGGGTCGGGCGCCGGCGCGATGGCCGGCGCGCTCGCCGCGGCGTCGAGCGGGCTGCGGACGGCCGTCCTGGAGAAGACGCAGGTGCTCGGCGGGACGTCCGCGTACTCGGGTTCGGCCATCTGGCTGCCGGGGACCGCGGTGCAGGAGCGGGCCGGGATCGGCGACTCGACCGAGTCGGCGCGCACCTATCTGCGGACGCTGCTCGGCGACGACGACGCCGGGCATCGGGAGGCGTTCCTGGAGACGGCGCCGGAGCTGGTCGAGTTCCTGGAACGGGACCCGCTGATCGAGTTCGAGTGGCGCGCGTTCCCCGACTACTTCAACGCGCCCGGACGCCTGGACATGGGGCGGTCGTTCGTCCCCCTCGATCGCCGGTGGAGCGGCTCGGCGACCTGGCGGGGCTCGTCCGCCCGCCGGTCGACCGGGACCGCGCGGGACGTGGGCATTCGGCCAGGCCGATGGCGCAGGGGCGGGCGCTGATCGGGCGGCTGCTGCTGGCGATCACCGCGACCGGGCACGGCGCCGTCCGCACCGGGACCGCGCTGGCCGACCTGATCGCCGAGGACGGCCGGGTCGCCGGCGTGCGGGCCATGACCGCGGACGGACCCGTCCGGCTGCGGGCGTCGCGCGGGGTGCTGCTGGCGGCCGGCGGGTTCGAGTCGTCGGCCGCGCTGCGCGACGAGCGGGGCGTGCCGGGCGACGCGGAATGGACGATGGCCCCGGACGGCGCGAACACCGGTGACGCCATCGAGGCGGCCGCGCGGATCGGCGCGTCCACCGGACTGCTCGACCAGGCGTGGTTCTGCCCCGGCCTCCTGACCCCCGGCGGGCGGCCCGCGTTCACGCTCGGCTTCCGGGGCGGCCTCATCGTGGACGGGTCGGGACGCCGCTTCGCCAACGAGTCGCTCCCCTACGACCAGATGGGGCGGCGGATGGCCGACGCGCGGGGCCCCTTCCACCTGATCTTCGACGCGCGGTCCGGCGGGCTGCCGGCGATCTCCGTCCCGCCCGTGGTGCCGGAGGACCAGATCGCGGCGGGCGCATGGGTCCAGGCGGACACGCTCGCCGAGCTGGCCGCGCGGACCGGGCTCCCCGCGGACGCGCTCGCCGAGACGGTGAAACGCTTCAACGGCTTCGCCGAGAAGGGCGTGGACGAGGACTTCCATCGCGGCGAGGATCCCTACGACCGCTACTTCTCCGGCGGCGAGCCGTGCGTCGTCGCCGTCGACCGGCCGCCGTACTACGCGGCGAAGGTCGTCCTCAGCGACCTCGGGACGAAGGGCGGGCTGCGCACCGACCCGGACGGCCGCGTCCTGGACGGCTCGGACCGCCCCATTCCCGGCCTCTACGCCGCGGGCAACACCAGTGCGTCGTTCACCGGCCCGTTCTACCCGGGGCCGGGCATTCCGATCGGGTCCGCGATGGCGTTCGCCTACCGCGCCGTCCAGGACATCAGGAGGAATTACCCGTGAGAAGTTTCGGCCTTTTCTGGCATTGACGAACGACGGTCATGGCCGCCCATGATCCGGTAGCCTGCGTCCGGACAACAATGGCTTGGGACGGTTGGATGGCCGATAGCGGGCGGCGCGGCCGCCGGACATGCGGACGGATCGGTCGGCGGGATTCCGGCGTGGCCGGGGGTCAGCAGAATATCGAGAACACCACCGTCAACGGTCCCCTCAACCAGGTCCAGAACATCTACATCGGGCGCGAGGGCGCCGAGGACGCCGCCGCCCGCCGCCTCGCCGCGTCGGTGGACGCGCGGGTGGCCCAGGAGACCGCACGCCGGTCGCTGTGGCTGTCGGACCCGCTGGTGCTGCAGGTGCGCTCGACCGAACGTCCCGTCCAGGCCCCGGTGCCGGCGCAGCTGAGGCTGGCGGGCGATTCCGACGGCATCGCCGACGTCTTCCACGAGTCGCCGTCCCGGCAGATGGCGATCATCGGTGAGCCGGGCGCGGGCAAGACGGTCCTGGCCCTGCTGCTGGTCCGTGACCTCCTGCCGGAACCGGGGGCGCGCGGCCCGGTGCCGGTCTTCCTGTCCCTTGCCTCCTGGCACCCCGATGTCCCGCTGAAGACCTGGATGGCCACGCGCATCCAGGAGGATCACCCCGACATCGCCGACAACCGTTCCGCGGGCCGCGAAAGCGCTCTGAAGCTGATCGAGGAGCGCCGGATCCTTCCCGTCCTGGACGGGTTGGACGAGGTTCCCGCCGCCTCGCCCGAAGCCGTGATCGCGGGGATCGGCACGGCCTTCGACGACAGGGCGCCCTTCGTGGTGACCAGCCGCCGGAAGGAGTACGTGGATGCCGTGGAGGCATCCGGTACGGCGCTGGCCAGGGCCGCCGTCGTCGAGGTCGCCGCCGTCGAGGTGGAGGACGCGATCGCCTATCTCGGCGGCGCCGTGACCGACGACAGGCGCTGGTGCCCGCTGTTCGACCGGCTCCGTGCCGCCCCGGACGGCCCGCTCGCCCGCGCCCTGTCGACGCCGCTCATGCTGTTCCTCGCGCAGACCGCCTACCGGGGGCCCGCGACCAGCCCGGAAGAACTCCTCGCGTACACGGACGTGGAGAGCATCGAGGAGCATCTCCTCGACACCTTCGTCCCCGCCACGTACGCGCGCCACCTCAGCCCGTCCTACGCCGAGCACCGGGCGAAACGCTGGCTGGGCACGTTGGCGCGCGGACCGGCGGAGTACCGCTGGTGGCATCTCCGCTCGTCCGTCGCGGACACCGCCGCCGGGCTGGTCTTCGCGCTGGGAACCGGCTGGATGCTCTGGCTGATGCTGGACGCGGTGTGGGCGGTCACCGGTGCCGCGTGCGTCCTGTTGGTGGTGGAATTCTGTTCCAGGCTGGTGATCAATACCCGCAATGAGATCGTCGTGTCGGAACGGGAGACCGCGGATCTCCGAGCGCACCTACGGCGCTATGGGACGCTCGCTCTGTTGTGCGCCGCGCTGACGGCGATCCTCGTCGGGGCTGTGATGGGCATCTGGGTCGGTGTCGTGCTCGATGCCGATCCCGGCACCACCATTGCCTACGCGGGAGCCTATGGGGCTTCCTTCGGAATGGCGGCCCTCATCAGCACCGCCTGGGGCAAGTACAAGCTCCGTCACTACTCACTCGCCGCACAGGGACTTCTTCCATTCTGGCTCGTGAGGTTCATTGAGAACGCCCACGAGCGCGGTGTGCTGCGCAAGCCCGGCGCCTTCTACCAGTTTCGGCATGTCCGGCTCCAGGGGCGCCTGAGGGGGAACGGGGCGGACCTGCTGGCCGACCAGCCCTACGAGATCGTCAGGGCGGAGGCATCGGCGCTCCAGGTCTTCAGCGCGCAACTGACCGTCAGCGTCTACAGGCTCCTGGGGCATCTCTTCGCGGTCGTGACGACGGCCCTGGTGCTGAGCATGTTCAGCGAACGGGCGTTCATGGCGTACGAGTCCGGAACACGGCCGGAGCAGTACGAGGTGGCCGTGGGCGGGGGCGGCGGTTCTTCCTCCGTCCCGGTTCCGGTCTGGCGCTGGACGATCCCGCCGGGAACGGGACCTGTCACCAGCGCGTACTCCGTCCCGAGGCATCGATTCGGGTGGCCCTACCAGGAGTTCGGCGGATATGTGGAGGTGACGGGATGCGAGGGCGCCTCCATCGTGATGACGACGACCACGAGCGCGTCCGGTTCTCCGCAAACGCATGTGCTCGACACCGGCCACGGTACTCAGCTCGAAAGCCTGAACTGGCGGCTCCCGGACCACTTCGACAGGGTCTCCTTCGCGTTCCGGCGACTCGACCGCGCGCCGTGCACCGCACTGGTCGACTGGCAGAGCCCGATGCTCATGGCCGACCAGCTCTTCGGCATCAGAAGACATTTCGACTGAGCCCAGGCCATCACCAGAGAGGGCGAACATGAGCAGCAACACCAAGCGTGCGGCCGCCGCAGGCGGCACGTTCGTGATCGCGGGCGTGGTGAACATCGCGACGGGAATGCTCACCCAGGAATGGACGGTCGTCTGGGCGGCGACGGTCGTCATCCTCGTCCTCGTCGGCGGGGCCCTCCAGGGCTGGGTCACCTGGTCGGAACGCGACGACGCGGAGGACGGCAGGCGAGCGGCTCGTGGCACGCAGACGGTCCACGGTACGAAGGTGGGCGGTGACACGCGGCAGAGCATGTCGCGGCCGGGAGACCAGACCGTCACCGACTCGGAGATCTCCGGCTCGCTGAGCCAGAGCCAGGGCGACGCCGACTCCTCCTGAGAACGCGCCGCAGCATGACCCGGCGGGCCGGTCCACGTCTTGCACGGATGGGAACTCCGCGGGTCAGACGAGGTTGTCCTCGACCTTGAGACCGAACTCGCCCCGGCCGTACATCGCCAGGGCGCGTTCGACGTCGTTGGCGACGTGGACGCTGCCGGCGTGGGCGTCGCGCCAGGCGCGCTCGATGACGTTGCCGCGCTGCAGGGAGTTGCCGCCGGCGGTCTTGAACAGGATGTCGATCGCCTGGATGGCGCGTTCGGTGCCGCGGACCTGGTCGCGCCGGGCGCGCAGCCGCAGCTCCATCGGGATCTTCTCGTTGCGGACCGCGTACTCGTGGATCTCCCGGACGTTCCGGTCGGTCTGCAGGATCGCCGCGTCGATCTCGGACGCGGAGCGGGCGACGGCGACCTGCGCGTACGGGTCCTCGACGAACCGTCCGCCGCCGAGGCTCAGCCGGATCCGGTCGCGCATCCGGTCGACGTAGTGGTCGTGGCAGCCGGCGGCCATCCCGATGACGCTGGCGGTGACCGTGGCGGTGAACAGCGTCCCGAACGGCATCCGGTACAGCGGGCCGGTGTTGACCTTGCGGCCGGGGTTGCGGAGCTGCGCCTGCTCGAAGTTGCGCATCGCGCGGTGCGCGGGCACGAACGCCCGCTCCACCACGATGTCGTCGCTGGCGGTGCCGCGCAGGCCCATCGAGTCCCACACCTCGCGGACCTCGTAGTCCTCCTTGGGGACGAGCACCGTCATGAAGTCGACGGGCCGTCCCTCCGCGCCTACGACGAGCGCGCCGAGCAGCGCCCACGACGTGAACTCGACACCGGACGAGAACGACCAGCGCCCCGTCACCTCGTAGCCGCCGTCGACCGGGGTGAGCCGCCCGATGGGGGCGTAGGACGAGGCGACGAGCGTGTCCGGCCCGGCGTCCCACACCTCGCGCTGCGCCTCGTCCGCGAACAGCCCGAGATGCCAGGAGTGGACGCCGAGGATGGCGGCGACCCAGCCGGTGGATCCGCAGGCGCCGGAGATCGCCCGGATCACCTCGTAGAACGCGACCGGGTCGCCCTCGGCGCCGCCGTAGCGGGTGGGCTGCAGCATCCGGAACACCCCGGCGGCGGTGAGCTCACGGACGGTCTCGGCGGGGATGCGGCCCTTCTCGTCCACGGACCTGGCCCGCTCGGCGATTCCCGGCAGCAGCCCGCGCACGGTGCCCAGGACCTCGTTGCTCATCCCGCTCCTTCCCTAGTGCAGCCATTGAAGGACACCATGTCAGGGTGCCGCCGCGGGCGGGGGCGTCCCGGCCAGCGGGACTCTCCGGACGGGACGGTGACCTGCGACCTACCGTTCAATCACCCCATCCGTCGTTGAAGGGATGATCCACGTGACCGCAACCGAGTCGGACGCCGTCCGCGCCATCGAGGCGGAGGCGATCTCCTCCCGTTTCGCCCGGGGATGGCACTGTCTCGGGCTGGCCGAGAAGTTCAGGGACGGCAAGCCCCACACCGTCAACGCGTTCGGGCAGAAGCTCGTGGTCTTCACCGGTGCGGACGGTAAGACGAACGTCCTGGACGGCTACTGCCGGCACATGGGCGGCGACCTGTCCCAGGGCACCGTCAAGGGCAACGAGATCGCCTGCCCGTTCCACGACTGGCGCTGGGGCGGCGACGGGCGCTGCAAGTCGATCCCGTACTCGCGCCGCGTCCCGCTGCGCGCCCGCACCGCCGCGTGGCCGACGATGGAGAAGAGCAAGCTGCTGTTCGTCTGGAACGACCCGGAGGGGAAGCAGCCCCCGGCGGACGTGACGATCCCGGAGATCGAGGGCGCGACGCGCGACGACTGGACCGACTGGCGCTGGACGGAGACGGTCGTCAACACCAACTGCCGCGAGATCATCGACAACGTCGTCGACATGGCGCACTTCTTCTACATCCACAAGTCGTTCCCGACGTTCTTCAAGAACATCTTCGAGGGCCAGGTCGCCACGCAGATCATGAAGGGCGTGACCCGGGAGGACGCCCGCCGGGCGCGGGAGGGCGACGGCGGCGGCGGGCCGCGGATGCTCGGCAACACCTCCGTCGCCTCCTACCACGGCCCCTCCTTCATGATCGACGAGCTGACGTACCACTACGAGGGGTACGACCTGAACTCCGTCCTGATCAACTGCCACTACCCGATCGACGAGAACTCGTTCTCGCTGCACTCGGGCATCGTCGTGCAGCACAGCGAAGCGCTGCCGCCCGAGGCGGCCGAGGCGACCGCGCAGAAGCTGACGGACTTCATCCTGGCCGGCTTCGAGCAGGACATCGAGATCTGGCGGAACAAGGCCCGCATCGACAACCCGCTGCTGTGCGAGGAGGACGGCCCCGTCTACCAGCTGCGCCGCTGGTACGAGCAGTTCTACGTCGACGTCGCCGACGTCAGGCCGGAGATGACCGACCGGTTCGAGTTCGAGATCGACACGACCCGCCCGGTCGAATCGTGGAAGAAGGAGGTCGAGGAGAACCTCGCGCGCCGTGAGGCCGAAGGGGCCTCCGCATGACCCGACAGGGCGCGACGAACCGCCAGGACGAGCGCCTCCTGGACGGCCCGCTGCTGCCCGTCCGCTGCCGCCGCTGCGCCGCCGAGGTGCTGGTGCGCAAGGCGAGCTGGGAGCAGACGAGCATCCAGTGGAACGCCGACGCCAGGGCGGCGTGCGTGGGGATCGAGGACCCGCACGACACCTGCCCGGCGCTCCGCTCGGCGATCCAGGAGGCGGCCCTGACCGGCTCCATCAAGGTGGTCGAGTGACGGAGGGACGGCCGGCCGGCCGCGTCGCGGTCGTGACCGGCGCGGGCGACGGCATCGGACGCGGCGTCTTGGAAGGAGAGCAATGATCGCCCAGTACGGCCCCTGGGCCGTCATCGCGGGCGGCTCCGAAGGCGTCGGCTCCGCCTTCGCGCACCGCCTCGCCGACGCGGGCGTCAACCTCGTGCTGATCGCCCGCAAGCCCGGGCCCCTCGCGGAGACCGCCGAGGCCGTCCGGGCGAAGGGCGTCGAGGTGCGGACCCTCGAACTCGACCTGGTCGCCCCGGACACGCTCAAGGCGGTCCGCGAGGTCACCGACGACCTGGACGTCGGCCTGCTCATCTTCAACGCGGGCGCCAACAGCTACGGCCACGAGTTCGTCTCCGGCGACCTGGACTGCTTCCAGGGCGTCATCGACCTCAACATCACCGCCCAGCTCGCCCTGACGCACCACTTCGGCGCCCTGATGAAGACCCGCGGACGCGGCGGCATCCTGCTCGTCGGCTCCCTCGCCGGCTACCTGGGCCAGCCGCAGATCAGCATCTACTCCGCCGTGAAGGCGTTCGGCCGCATCTTCGCCGAGGGCCTCTGGCTGGAGATGCGCGAGCACGGGGTGGACGTCCTGGAACTCGTCCTCGGCGTGACCCGCACTCCGGCGATGGAACGTGCCGGCCTCAACATGGACATCCCGGGCCTCAACGTCGCCGAACCCGGCGACATCGCCCGCGAGGGCCTCGACCACCTCAAGGACGGCCCCGTCTGGGTCGCCGGCGGCAACTACGAGATGGCGCAGAAGCGCGCGGGCTTCCCCCGCGACCGCCTCGTCGCCGGCACCCACAAGGCCATGCAGCGCATCCTCCCGGAACCCTCATGAAGGGGACGACCATGCGCGTCACCTGCTGGCGCACGACACGCGCCACCGGCCGGTGGATTCGCCACCGGCCGGTGGATTCACCGCCGGCGGTACGGACGCACCCCGGCGCGGGGCCGGTTCAGCCGCCGCTCCCGGCACCGCGGTCGGGCGCGCTCATGTCCCCCGTCCCGGGCGTGCCGTCGGCGAGCCCGTAGCGCAGGTACACGGCGCCCTTCGGACCGGCCGCCGGCGGTTCGAGGAGTGCGACGTTCGTGGGCACCGCGCCACCGTCGAACACCTTCTTCCCGACGCCGAGCACGACCGGGTACACCCAGAGGTCGAGACGGTCGAAGAGCTTCTCGCGCAGAAGGGTCTGCACCAGGTTCAGGCTCCCGACGACCTTCACGTGCTCGTGCCGGTCACGGATCTCGCGCACCGCGCCGGCCAGATCCGGGCCGAGCTGCGTGGACCCGGCCCACGACAGGTCGGGCCGGCCGCGGGAGGCCACGTACTTCGGGACGCCGTTGAAGAGCGCGGCGATCTCGTTGTCCTGGCCGCCCTCCTGGTGCGGCCAGTAGGCGGCGAAGATGTCATACGTCCGCCGGCCGAGCAGCAGGGCGTCCGTGCCCTCGTACGCGGCGCCGACCTGCGCCCCGGCGACCTCGTCCATCAGAGGCGCCTGCCAGCCGCCGAACGGGAACCCCGCCGGGTCCTCGTCGGGGCCGCCGGGCGCCTGCCCGACGAGGTCGAGCGTCGCGAACAGCTCGATATGAATGAGGCCCATGGCCTACTCCCTATGAGTCGGTTGTCTCGGTCAGGAGATAGACCTGTGGGGCACCGCCAAACTCATCGCCGCGAACGGCCACCGGCCCGGCCCGCGTTCCTGAGCGCAGCCGTCCCGCACGCCGGTGACCGGCAGGGTGCTCAGACGAGCCGGACGCAGAGCTTCCCGCCGCGGTAGGACCAGTCGACGGATCTGCGGGCCGGAGGGCATTCACCCCCGGTGAGCGCGGTGACCTTGAGGATGTGGTCGTAACTCCCCGGGAGGGGTCTCTTCCCGCACGGCCACGAAGTCATCAGGTCGCCGTTGCTGATGGAGACGGTGTCCTCGTCCGGGCCGTCCGTTCCCAGGAAGCAGTCTCCGACGCGGAGCTGCCGCGACACACAGAGAGCGATCTGGTTGCCCTCTTCTCCGTAGCTCCACCACAGTTCCCCGTCTATCTCTCCGTCCCCGTCGGTGCAGTCGGAGACGTCGTCCGCCACCTTGGTCACCCGGACGTAGGCGTTCGACCGGCCGCAGGGGACGGCGTTCGGCTTGCCCTTGCTCCACTTGTCGCGGTCGTGCGGGTCCCTGTGCGCGTCGAGGCAGTCGCCGGCCGAGATCTCCTCGAACGCTTTGCGGGTGGGACCGGGGGCGGCGCTCGCGGAAACGACATCGGCACTGGGCGTCGGGGACGGGGGCGTCCGGGGGGTATCGGACGTCCGAGGGGTGGTCGCCTGCGCGGCTGCGCCCGATCCGGCCGGCTCGTCACGGCCGTCCGCGATGGCCCAGACGGCGAAGGCGGCCAGCAGGACACTCACCACCGCCACCGCGCCCGCGGCCGGCGCGGCCCCCGGTCGTCCGAGCCAGGGAACCCGCAGCGGTTTTCCCGGCGTGTCCCGCACCGGGGGCAGAAGTACCTCGGTCTCCGCCACCCGTGTGGCGATCATCGTGGTGACCGGCTCCGGCAGCGGAGGTTCCCCGCCGTGGACGAGCTCGGAGCAGCGGTCGAGGATCGCGTCGAGGCCGGGCCGGTCGCCCGGGTCCTTCGCCAGGCCGGCCGTGATCAGCGGGAGCAGCGACTCCGGTACGCCGGTCAGGTCGGGGTCCTCGTTGACGACGCGGTAGCCGAGGGCTTCGATCGGTCCCTCACCGAACGGCCGCCGGGCGGTGGCGGCGAAGGCCAGCACCGCGGCCAGGCAGAACACGTCGCTGGCCGGCCCGACCTCGCGGCCCCGGAACTGCTCGGGCGACATGAACCCGGGCGTGCCGACCACGCTGGTGGTCTGCGAGGTGGCGTCGAGCGCGCGTGCGATGCCGAAGTCGATGATGCGGGGACCGTCCTGGGCGAGCAGCACATTGCCGGGCTTGAGATCCCGGTGGACGACGTTGCGCTCGTGGATCGCCGTCAGCCCTTCGGCCAGGCCCGCACCGAGTCCCGCCACCGATTCCTCGGAGAACGCCCCATGCTCACCGACGGCCTCCTGCAACGACGGACCGGCGATGTACTCGGTGACGAGCCAGGGCGGATCGACACCGGTGTCGGCGTCCACCACCTGCACGGTGTGGATGCCCCCGACCCGCCGCGCCGCCGCGACCTCCTGCTCGAAGCGCCGCCGGAACTGCGGATCTTCGGCGAGGTGCGGATGGATCACCTTGACCGCGACCGGCCGCCCGCCCTTCGACCGGCCCAGGTAGACCCGGCCCATCCCGCCCGCCCCCAGCCGCGCCAGCAGCCGGTACTCACCGATCCGCTTCGGATCGCCCGCCTGGAGCGGCTTCAGTTTCTCGCTGGACACCCCGTACGCCCTCCCGCACCCGCCGATGATCAGGACTGAACTTTTCCACAGGAAGGCGGCGAACGTCCGGCCGCCGCGGCGATCATCTGGTCAGCCGCATGGCGTCGTACGCGAACGCCACCACCGCAAGACGCAGAACCCCACCCCAGGCCCGCCCCGCGGCGGTGCATGGGATGCGCGACATGAATGCCACACCGCCAGAGTGGTCGTTTCGCCACACTCCGCTACCTCCCGCGGGCACAATCATCGGTGTGCGGGAGCAAGACCAGAACACCCAGCAGGGTGACTTCGGCGAAGCCTGGCTAGAGGCGGTCGCCGCCGGGTGCGGCCTCCTCCACGGCCGCCCGACCACGGTCGACCTCCAGAAGGCAGACGTGCAGATCGTGTATCCCGGAACCGAACTCGGGACGTACTACCCGACGGTGAACGTCCAGGTCAAGACCATCAGAGCTGCACAGAATGCTTAAGGCTCACGGAACTCGACGATCGACTCCCGTCCCACGGATCGATATTTGGGAGCAGTCGTGAGCCACAAGAGCCCGCCCAAGAAAGAGGTGGGGATGAAGGTGCCCGACCTCGCGGCGCTGACGGGTTACCTCTTGGCTTCTGGATGGACCTCTGAGGACGATGACGGCCGGACGAGCCTGTGGCGCCTGCGGCGAACCGAGGCGCACGAGTCGATCCGGATCGTGCTACCGGTGACCCGCGATGTCATCGACTATGTGGAGCGCGTGAGTGACGCACTGGACACACTCTCCTTCGTCGAACAGCGACTCCCGCGAGAAATAGCGGATGACATGTTGTTCGGCGGCGCGGACAACGTGGCCGTCCGCCTCACGCCGGACGCTCCAACGGGCGAAGCGCCACTGACCTTGGCTGCATGCTCCGGTCGTTCTCCTCGGCGGTGCCGGTGACCTTGCAGTAGTGGACCAGAGCCGGGGTATCGGGGTCCGAGTCTCCGTACCTGACGAGGACGGCGATGGCGAGCGGTTGCTGAACCTTGGGGAACAGTCTGGTGGGGACCGGCGGCTGGTGGCCTTCCGGTGAAAGGTCGATGATCCAGCCTTCGTCCGCCACCTCGCGCATGTAGGAGCGCATTCCGGCGAACGCGGCCCCCGACAGGTATGAGGACGGGGTGACGAGGGTGACCAGGCCGGCGGGGTCGGTCGGGTGGGCCTCGAACGCCTTCCAGATCGCTCACCGCCAGAAGTACACCCAGGTTGCGGCCAGTTTGTAGTCGAGCCTGCCGCCTTGCCGGAACTCGTCCAGGGACGGGCGGACGGCGATGTCGGTCGGCTTCTTCGGGTCACGTCGATCCTCGATCCACGGAGCCGGGTCGCGCGTCCGTGCGCGGTCGAGGTAGGGCGGATTCCCGATGATGGCCATCACCGGGACCTCGCGTTTTACGCGGTTCGCGCCCTCCCTTGATTTCCGGAGTTCGGCATACATCCGCCCGAAGGCGAGTTCCTGCTTGTCGGGGTCATCGAACGTGTCAGCGAGGAAGCGCATCTCGTCCGGCGGGACGTCGACCTCGTATTCGCGAAGCAGGTCATGGAGGCGGAGTTCGGCGACCGCGTACGGGGTGACCTGCCGCTCGAAACCGATCAGGCGCTTTTGGACGAGGTCACGGAGCCGCTGTTCGGTGGCTCCCCGTCCTTCGGAGGCGGCCACGGTCTCGGCGACCGCGTCGACAACCTGGACGAGGAATGTCCCCGTTCCCATCGCGGGGTCGACCACGATGACATCTTTGGCGGCGAACCCCTCGGGCCGCTCCAGTCTCTCCCTGAGAATACGGTCACTGAACTGCACCATGGCGTGCGCCAGGCCGTCGGGCGTGTAATACGAACCACTGAGCCGCTTCAGTCTCGGGTCGTACTCCTCCAAAAAGTACTCATACAGAAGCGAGTGGGTATCACCCGCGTTCTTAATTCGATCCCAGTCCACCGCGCCGATGACTCTGCGGAGGGTTTCTATGACGAGGATATTGTCCGCGGCCGCCGGATCGGAGAGGAGTCCGAGAGCCCTTCCGATCAGTGCGTGCTGTTTGCCGAGCTGCCGTCCGATGGCCGGCAGGTCGCGCTCTTCGAAGGAGACGCCGGCGTCACGTGCCAGCAGCAGCGCGAAGGTGATCGTCTGCGCGTAGGAGTCGGCGAAGTCCGGAGGCTCCGTCATCCTGGGGAAGAGGATGGTCCGCCACTCGTCGGCCAGTGTCGTGAATGGCCGGTCACCTGGGACGAGCCGTTCGTGCTCGAGCACCTCCAGGACTTCTTCACGCAGATACCGGCACAGGCGGGCCGACCTCCGGAGCAGCGTGCGCAGATCGGGGGGCGGGGTCGGGTTCCATGACAGGAACTCCTCAATGACCCAGGCAAGGTCGTCGTCCGCAGGCCGTAGAGAGCGCCCAGCCCGTTCCAGGTCTCCTTCGATCCGGGCGATGGGGCCTACCCGGGCACCATCGCGGTAAAGAGCAAAGGACCGTCCTGTAGCGATCAGCAGATTGGGGAGAAGGCTGAGCTTTCGCCATTGCAGGCCGTCATGGGACCTGGCCGGCCAGTCTTTCGGGTCTGTGCTCTTCGAGGGCGCCTTCACCTCGATGTATCCGACTCGTCCGCCCCCGGAAAGGTCGACCGCGAAGTCGGGACGTACGGATAGTTCCTGAAGAGCTACCTCGGCGTGCGTGACGACGTCTAGCCCGAGCGCCTTTCCGGCGGTGCGGACAAGGTTGGCGACGGGGTCTTGAATCTGGTATTCCTCGCCGCCGAGGCGTGCGGCGAGAGGTTGCCGAACGGCGGCACCGAACTCGGAGACAGCCGCGACGAGCTGCGCATGGAGGTTTCCGGGCCGCTTGAGATCGTTCGTTGACGGGTAACGATTCGCGGCAGCGTCGACCATGCGCCCTCCCGAGCCATCCTCCCTCCATGGTCCACTCTTGGGGCCGAATGTCACCGCCACTGTCCGGAATGCGCCGCAATGATGGTTCCCAGTGGTTACCCGTGTACAACACGAGGCACCCGGCACCTGGAATCACACTGAGCCCGGGCGGTCCAACTCTCGGACTGGAGCCGACTCCGCCGGGGTGCGCGTGTTGGCGTAGATCGTTTGACGATCCACAGGATGCGGCGGACGGCCATGAGCTTTAATTCTGTCTTGCATCTGAGCCTGGATCCACGGGGTTGGTAATGCGATGAAAGCCGCGATATGAGGAGAGGTGCCCTGCAACCTGGGATGATGGGAGTTCTCTACGCTTC
>NZ_JBICUT010000017.1:0-181908 GCF_043198445.1 Spirillospora sp. NPDC048823
ATGATCACACCACGCCCACCCTCAATGATCAACATGACGGACGGTCGCACACGGCCCAACCAGCAGCACAGCCCGTGAACGGCCTGAATGCTTACAGCGGCTCGCTTTGGGCGCTGCTTCCCGACCGGCTTGTCGAAGCCAGGACCGCCGACGACCTGGCTCGCCAACTCCGCGCCGCTCTCGCGCCGCGTCCCCAGGCGATGTGCCGTCCTGGACCGGCCACTCGCAGGCCGGACGGTAGTTGGGCCACCCCGTCTCGGCGCTCCGTCCGCCGGCGCCGTCGCAATTTCGGGCTCCTCTTGAGCGCGGTGTTCCGTTTCGCGGCGAGCACCTGTTGAGAACCGCGTGCGTTCACCGGCAGGTAGAGTTGCCGACTCTCGTCGAATGCTCTGGGGGACGGAACAGTGGGCGGAAACGGGGAAGCGGGCTTGCGGCAACAGTTCCACGACGCCTCTGGTCCGGGTGACGCATGGCTTTCACCACGCCTGCAGATGACCTTCCGGCCCGCGGCGTCGCCGATCCGCGATCCGCTTGCGAAACTGGGTGGGCAACCGGTGTGGTCGGACGGTTGCCACTGGCCGTTGTCCGCCGCGTACGGCACCCCCATGATGTTCGTCGGCCAGTTCCCGGTCCCGGGTGTTGAGAAGCGGATGGCCTACCTGTTCGTCACCGATAACGACGGCACCGTGTCCTCTTTTAAGGCCGAGGGCGGGGAGAACGCACTGCTTGTCCAGCCCGGTGGCCGGATCCCCGAGTTCCTGACCGTCACCGACGCGGAGGCCGGTCCCTCGCTATGGCGGCGCGGCGCGAGTTGGGACGAACACGTGCCGGTCGAGCTGCTCATCGCGACGTCCCTGCTGGATCCGGCCGAGGAATGGGTGCTGGAAGAAGAGATCGCCCAATGGGAAGCCGAACGTCGCGGCGAATTCATTGATCTTCCGGATACCGAGGTCTTCTCGCCGCGCAGTTACATCGGAGGCAGGCCCAACTTCTGGCAACCCCGGATAGAGGTGCCGTCGCCATGGCGATTCTTCTTCCAGATCCACGGCATGGAGGGATGGGACGGCGAGCCGTACGCGCTGAACTTCGGCGGTGGCACCGGCTACGCGTTTGTGAGCCCTGACGCGTGCGAGGGGCGCTTCTACTGGGACTGCGTGTGATCAGTCGAAAGCACGATCGTGAACCGCCCGAACTCTGCCGATGACAGGTAGGCCGCCGAGGGCCTCGACGTAGCGGGCAACGGCGTCGACGGTGGAGACCTCGCCCCGCTCGATCTGGGACACGCGGCTCTTGGTCACACCCATCCGGTCGGCCACCTCGCTTTGCGACAGGCCGATGGCCTTGCGCCGCTCCGCGAGCCGGTGCCCATCGATGTACGCCTGATTGCGCCTGCGGGCCTCGGCCACACCCTGCTCGCCACCGGCGCCCGCAACGACATCGGCTCGCACATCGCTCCACTTGGGAAAGTTCGTCATCGTTCCCGCCCCTTCACGCTCTCTAGCTCCACATCATCCACACCTCGGAGGCCCACGGGCCGGGATAGACGCCGGTGTCATGCGAGCCGCCGAGGGCCTGGCTCGCCGGGTCATCGGCATGGGGCACGGGAAGGACGGGTTCGTCCGCGTCACCGAACTCCTGTGCCGCCGCTGACACTATGTACGTATGCGGGTTGAGGTCCTTGGGCCGTTGGTCGTGACGGACCGGGGTGAGGACGTCGTGGTCGGCGGGGCACGGTTGCGGGTGCTGCTGATCAGGCTGGCGCTGGAGGCGGGGCGGACGGTCACCGTCGACGCCCTCGTTGAGGCGGTCTGGCCGGACGGCGGGCCGGGGGATCGGGTGCATGCGTTGCAGGCGCTCGTTTCGCGGTTGCGGCGGTGCCTGCCTGCGGGACGGTTGACGTCGGTACCCGGGGGCTACGCCTTGGACGCCGAGGCCGTCGACGCCTCGGAGTTCGAGCGGCTCGCCAGGGACGGCGGCAGGACGCTGAGGGCGGGGGACGCGAAGCTCGCGGTCTCGCAGTTGCGGGAAGCCCTCCGCCTTTGGCGCGGGGACGCCCTGGCGGATGCGGCCGGTGTGCCGTTCGCGGACGCGGCGGCCGTCCGGCTGGAGGCGCTGCGGGTGTCGGCGATCGAGGACCGGGTGTCCGCCGAGCTCGCCGTCGGCGCCGAGCCGGGACCCCTGGTGGCGGAGCTGGAAGAGTTGGCGACGTCGCATCCGTTGCGTGAGCGGGTGCGCGCCCTGCAGGTCGAGGCGCTGCACCGGGCGGGGCGGTCCGCCGAGGCGCTGGCGCTGTTCGAGGAGTTCAGGGGCGTCCTGGCGGAGGAGCTGGGCACCGATCCGGGGCGCGAGCTGCAGGACGCCTACCTGGCCGTGCTGCGGGCCGTCCCCCGGCAGCGGGCGCGTGGGAATCTGCGGGTGCCGCCGACCAGCTTCGTCGGCCGGGAGGACGAGCGCGCGTGGATCGCGCGGCGGCTCTGGGAAGGGCGGCTCGTCTCGCTCGTCGGGGCCGGGGGGTCGGGAAAGACGCGGCTCGCGACCACGGTCGGGGCGGAGCTGGCCGGGCGGTTCCCAGGCGGGGTGTGGCTGGTGGAGCTCGCGGCGGTCGATGATCCCGAAGAGGTGCCCCGGGCCGTGGCGGACGTGCTCGGCCTGCGGGACGGCACCAAACTCGTCGAGGCGCTGTCCGCCGACGACACGCTGATCGTCCTGGACAACTGCGAGCACGTCGTGGAGGCGGCGGCCCGCCTGGTGGACGACCTGCTCGGCACCTGCCCCAGCCTGCGCGTCCTCGCGACGAGCCGGGAACGTCTCGGCGTCGGCGGTGAGGCGCTGTGCCCGGTGCCGCCGCTGGACGTCCCCGAGGAGGGCGAGTCCGGTATGGCGTCCTCGTCGGTCGAGCTGTTCGCCGAACGCGCCCAGGTCGTCCGGCCCGGGTTCACGGTCACCGGGGACAACGTCGCGACGATCGGCGAGATCTGCCGCCGCCTGGACGGCCTGCCGCTGGCGATCGAACTGGCCGCGGCCCGGATGCGTTCGATGTCGCTGGACCAGCTGGCCGCCCGCCTCGACGACCGGTTCCGCCTGCTGACCGGCGGAAACCGTGCGGCCCTGTCCCGGCACCGGACGCTGCGCGCCGTCGTCGCGTGGAGCTTCAACCTGCTGGACGACACCGAACGCCGGTTCGCCGCCCGGCTGTCGGTGTTCCCCGGCACGATCACCCCGGAGAGCGCCGCCCGCGTGACCGGCCACCCGGACGCCCTCGACGTCCTGGACTCCCTCGCCGACCGGTCGCTGCTCCAGGTCGTCGAAGGTGCCGAGCCGAGGTTCCGGATGCTGGAGACGATCCGCGAGTACGGGAGGGAGCGGCTGGCCGAGGCGGGGGAGACCGGCGAGGTCCGCGCAGCGCACCTCGCGTGCTTCCTGGACCTCGCGGAACGGGCCGAGCCGCATCTCCGCCGCCCCGAGCAGCCGGAGTGGTTCTTCCTCCTCGCGGCGGAACGCGACAACCTCGTCGCCGCGCTGCACCACGCCGTGGAGGCGGGCGACGGCGGGTCGGCCGTCCGCCTGGGTGCGGCGCTGGCCACGTTCTGGATGATCCTGGGCGACCACGCCGAGGCGGCCCGCAGGCTGCGGCTCGCGCTGGAGGCACCGCGCCCGGAACCCGTCCCGGAGGACGCGGAGGCGGTCGCGCTGGGCGGTTACCTGTTCAACACCGTCATGGCCGGCGGCGGCGCGCGTGACGACCCGTTCATCGGCGAGAAGGGCCGGGACTCGGCGCATCCTCTCGCCGCGTTGATCGATCCCGCCATCGCGCTGCTCACCGACGACACCGCGCGTGGTGTGGCGGCGATCGATCGCCGGTTGCCCGAGCGCGACCCGTGGACGAGGGCGATGCTGCATCTGATGCGGGCGATGCTCAACGGCAACAGCGGCGAAATGGACGAGGCCTACGCCGACATCGCCGTCGCCCAGGCCGGATTCCGCGAAGCCGGGGAACGGGTCGGCCTCTCACTCGCGCTCGTCTTCATGGCCGAGGGGCGGACCGTCAGGGGAGAGTTCGGCGAGGCCGTCGCCGCGCTGGAGGAATCGATCGAGCTGCTGCGCGAACTGGGCCAGGACAATGGCGCCGTCATGCAGCGGGTCATGCTCGCGGTGACCCGCGCCCGGTTGGGCGACGTGCAGCGGGCGCGGGACGAACTCGCCGCGATGATCGTCCCGGGGGCCGGCACCCCGTCCCGCCACCTGGTGTCCGTGCGGCTCGCCCTGGGCGACCTCGCCCGCCACGCCGGTTCCGTGGACGAGGCGCTTGAGCACTACGCGGCCGCCGGCCGTGAACTCGACCGCGTCCCGTCCTATCCGCAGTACCGCTCGCTGCTGGAGACGGCGCGGGGGCAGATGGCGATCGACCGCGACGACCCGGACGCGGCGCGGCGGCACCTGCGCAACGCCCTCACCCTCGCCGTCGACGCGCCCGACATCCCGATCGCGGCCGTCGCCGGCTACGCGATCGCCCGGTTGCGGGCCGCCGCCGACCCGGAGACCGCGGCGGAGATCCTCGGCGCCGTGTCCGTCCTGCGCGGCGCACCCAACGCGCACAACCCCGACGTCGTGCTCGTGACCCGGCCGCTGAGCCGGGCGCTGGGCGAGCACGCCTACCGGGCCGCCCATGCCCGCGGCGGACGACTGGACGTCCCCGGCGCGCTCGCCCTGCTGGACGATCAGCTCCGGCGCCGGTAGGTGTACACGGCCAGGGGGCAGAACACGACGAGGAACACCGCCGACCACAGCAGCGTCATCGCCGCCGGATCGGCGACCGGGCCGCCGGTCAGCAGTCCCCGCGACGCGTCCACGGCGTCGCTGACCGGGTTGACCTCGACCCACGCCTGCAGCCACCCCGGCAGCGTGTCCGCCGGGACGACCATGTTCGTGCCGAACGCCAGCGGGAAGATCCCGAGGAACGCCACCGTCTGCACGACGACCTCCTCCTTGATCAGGACCCCGATGAGGACGTTGATCCAGCCCAGCGAGAAGCCCAGCGCCGTCGCCAGCGCGGCCGCCGCCACCGCCGACAGCGGGTCGGTCTCCACCCGGAAACCCAGCACGTAGCCCGTGGCGAACAGCACGGCCGCCGCGACGACGTAGCGGATCAGGTCGCCGAGCACGTTGCCGACGAGCGGCACGGAACGTCCGATCGGCAGGCTGCGGAACCGGTCGAACACGCCCTTCTTGACGTCGGTGTTGATGCTGAGCCCGGTGGACAGCATCCCCACCAGCAGCATGGTCATCACCAGCACGCCGGGGAAGATGTAGCGCAGGTACTCCTGCGTGGACCCGGACACCGCGCCGCCGAACAGGTACACGAACAGCAGCAGGAAGATGATCGGCATGAACAGCGCGTCGAGGAGCAGCCCGGGGTTGCGCCTGGTCTTGGTCAGGCTCCGTCCCGCGAGCAGGAGGCTGTGCCGCACCAGCCGGTGACGGCGCCTCGGACGTGCCTCATCCCGCACGGCCAGGCCGGATTCGAGAACGATGTCGCTCATGCCGCCGCCTCCTCTTCTTCCGTGCGGTGGCCGGTCAGGGTGAAGAACACCTCGTCGAGGCTGGGCAGCCGGAGCGACAGCTCCGTGGCGCCGATTCCGGCGGCGTCCAGGCGCCGGACGGCCTCGGCGAACACGTGCTCCCCGTCCCCGGTGACCGGCACGCTGATCACGTCCCTGCGCAGCGACTCGGCCTCCCGTCCCGACACCGCGTTCAAGATCGCGGCGACTTCGATGAGCCGCGCCGGGTCACGCGGCCGCACCGTGATCGTCTGGCCGCCCGCGATCCGCTTCAGCTCGGCGGGCGTGCCGGCCGCGATGACCGTCCCCCGGTCGATGACGGTGATCTCGTCGGCGAGCGCGTCCGCCTCCTCCAGGTACTGCGTGGTCAGCAGGACAGTCCCGCCGCCGTCGGTCATCGACCGGATCAGCCGCCACGCCTCCTCCCGCTTGCCCGGATCGAGGCCGGTCGTCGGCTCGTCCAGGAAGATCACGGCGGGTCTGCCGATCATGCTCGCGGCCAGGTCGAGCCGGCGCCGCATCCCGCCGGAGTAGGTGGAGACGCGGCGCCCGGCGTCCCCGGTCAGCTCGAACCGCTCCAGCAGATCCGCCGCCCGGGCCTGCGCCTCCGTCTTGCGCATGTCGAGCAGCCGCGCGATGAGGACGAGGTTCTCCGTCGCGGTGAGGTCCTCGTCGACCGACGCGTACTGCCCCGTCAGCCCGATCAGTTCCCGTACCTTGGCCGCGTCCCGGACCACGTCCAGGCCGCACACTTCGGCCCTTCCCGCATCGGGCCGCAGCAGCGTCGCCAGGACCCGGACCGCAGTCGTTTTCCCGGCGCCATTGGGCCCGAGGACGCCGAGTACCGTCCCCGGCCGCGCGGCCAGTTCCACCCCCGCGAGCGCGGTCGTCTTCCCGAATCGTTTGACCAGGCCATCGGCCTGAAACGCGTAACTCATGCCCCGAGGCTGCCGCCCCCCGCTCACAAACCCCTCACACGGCACGAATCACCTGGTCAGGCAGGGAGGGGAATGATCGCCCCCCGCGAAAAGAGGCCCCTGGGCACATCAAGCAAACGAATCCGGCGGCGGCCCTCCCCCTGGCCGCCGCCGGACTATCACCGGATCATCACTTCAGGTCGAACTTGACCTTCTGCCCGTCCGACGATGTGACCCTGATCTGGACGCCCCCGACCTCGGCGCTCTGCCCCACGGGGATCTCGGTCGGCGCCGAACCGCCCGCCGACACCGTCATTCCCCGGTCGGTGATCTCTGTGACCGTCACGTTCGTGTCGTTGATATCGAGAGTCTGACCGGCACCGGACACGGTCACGTGACACTCGCCATTGCTGCACGAGTACGAGTTGCTCTGGCATCCGCTGAGCGTCAGCGCACCCGCGACCACGAGAACGGCCAGAACCGGGACGGAACGGAGCAAAGTACCCTCCTCCTGTTGAACACGGTGTCAAAGGAATAGATGCACCAAACCACCTTTTGGTTCGCCGCCCGAACGATGAACCGTCCTGTCCAGATCGCGCCGGTCACAGGCCGGCGAACCGATCACGAGGCCGTTCGTCGGTCGCGACTGCTTGAATGCGGCCATGACCGCCACAGATCTCGCCCACCGGCTCCCCTCCATCGCGGCCGTCCGGACGCTGAGCCGGTCCTTCGCCGTCCTGGACGCGATCCTGAGCCCGAACGGCCACGCCACCTACACCTTCGACAGCCGGTGGGCCGGACACCAGGAACTCGCCTCGATGGACAACGGCAGCGGCGACGAGTACTCGATCGTCTTCACCCCCGCCGGCGCCTTCATCCGCGGGTTCGACCACGAGTCCCCGATGAGCCCTTACGCCGACGAGGACTACGAGCTCTGGCCCGGCCTGGTCGAGTCGATCCCGGAGCAGTTCGCCGAGCAGGCCACCGAACCGGCCTTCTGCCATCACGGGGACACCGAACCGTTCCTGGCGGCCACGGTCTGCCTGTGGCGCCTGCATGACGATTCGGCCTGGCGAACCGGAGACATCGAGTTCCCACCGCAGGAGCAGAGCACAGACCCCGACGGATCAGACTGGCTGTTCGGCCTCCTGGCCGAGGGCACTCCGGAGGCCTACCGCGCCTACGCCACCGACTACTTCGAGGTCTCCCTCGACTCCGCCGCCGTCGGGGAGGTCTTCGAACACCGCCCCCTGACCACCGACCTCGTCCGGCGCATCAACCCGCACACCGACCTCGCCTCCCTGACCGAAACACTCGACACCATCGGCTACCCCTTCACCGAGGTGCGTGCATAGTCAGCGCGGACGGGGCCGAGTCGACGCCTTTCCAAGTTCGTCATTCGATAGTGAACTTGACTGTCCGGCCGTCCACGGAGCTTAGCCGGGTAGGGAGAGGTGGGCGGGGTTGGCGACGGTGAGTTTGTCGATGATCGAGGCGCGTACCGCGGCCACGACTTCGTCCCGCCGGTCGTCCAGGGTGGCTTCGCGGATGGCCGTGGCCAGGTCGGCGTCGGTTTCGCAGTCCAGCTTCCGCAGGCGGTCGAGGTGCGCGGCCTTGTGGGTTTCGCCCAGGAGGAGTTCCCGGCGGGCTATGCCGAGGGCCGCCGCGGCCACGCGGGCGTGGAAGCGGAGGCGGTCGTCGGGCTGCTCGGCCTGGATCAGGAACGCGGCGACGGCGTCTATGAGGGTGGACGCGCCAGGGCGGTCATGGGGCGCGTTGTCCGGGGTGGGGGCCGTTTTCAGCGGGTCTTGGACGGTCATCGGTTCGGTGAGGCCCAACGCCAGGAAGAGGTCGTGTTCCTGTTCGCAGACCTTCCGGCCCAGGACGGCGTACTCGATGGACAGGTCGGTGCCGCTGAGGTAGCGCTCGGCCTGGTGGCGGCACAGGATCGTCCAGCGGAGGGTGCCGTAGACCTCCCACCAGTGGAGTTCCTCAGGGGTCGGCGGGGTGCCGCCGGCGGCGGCGTAGCCGTCCAGGAGGTCTTCGCGGGGGCCGAAGCCGCCGACGGGGTGAGGGGAGCCGAAGCGCCACGCCTTCACGCACAGCCAGCCGAGGTCTTCGGCCGGGTCGCCGGTGTGGGCGAGTTCCCAGTCCAGGACGCCGGTCACGCCGGACGGGTCGATCATCAGGTTGCCGTTGCGGAAGTCGCCGTGGACGACCGTGCGGCGGCCGGACGCGGGCGGGCGGTTCTCGTGCAGCCACCGCAAGGCCAGTTCGACGGCGGGACGCGGTTCGTCGAACTCCTCGTAGTAGGCGGTGAGCGCGGTGAGCGGGTCGTCGTCGGGCAGGCCCGGGACGGGTGACATCGTGTGGAGCCGGGCGAGGATGGCGCCGAGGTCGCGGGCGAGGCGGCCCCGGACGGGTGCGAGGCGCTCGTCCCGGAGCAGGCGGCGTGGGATCGTCTCGCCGGACAGGCGTTCCATGATCAGGTAGGGGGAGCCGTCCAGGTCGGGGCCGTGGTCGACCAGGTGGGGGACGGGGACGCCCGCGGACGCGGCGGAGGCCAGGAGGGCGGCCTCGCGGGCCATCGCCTCGGCGTCGGGGGACGCGGGCGGGTCGCGGCGCAGGATCAGCGGGCGGCCGTCCGCGTCGAACGACCAGGTTTCGCGGCTCGCCCCGCCCGACAGGCGGACCAGATCCGACACGGCCGCGCCGAGGCGTGCGGCGAGCGCGGCGTCCAGCCCGGTCATGCGCGGGCCCGCAGGGTGTCTTCGACGTTGAAACGGTCGGCGAGTTCCACGAGTCTCCCTTGAGGTCGGCGGGGGCAAGGCGGCAGGGGCGAGGCGGCGGGGTCAGGTCGGCAGGCCGAGGGCACGGATGCTGAGGGTGTCGAGGGTGTCCAGGAGGCGGTCCGTGTGGGCGTCCTCGTCGCCCTGGACGAGCCACAGGTACAGCGAGTGGTCGACCATCGCGGCGAGCGCGCGGGCGGTCATCTCCGGGTCGACGTCGGACGGGACGATCCCGGCGCTCTGCCAGCGTTCGATGGCCTTGGCGGAGCGGCTCCAGGACACGGCACGGTGCTTGCGGCGCATCTCCTGGAACTCCACGTTGAACGTGGCGACCTGCTCGATGATCGCCATCATCCTCGCGTTGCGCCGGTACGCCTCGTAGTAGGCGCGGTTGACGCGGCGGATGCGCGCGGCGGGGGACGGGCCGGTGACCGGGACGAGGTCGCGGTCGATCATGTCCTGGAAGAGCCGGTCCGCGACCTCCAGGAACACCGCCTCCTTGGACGGGAAGTAGGTGTAGAAGGAGCCGTAGGCCACCTTGGCGTGCCGGGTGATGTGCGCGACGCGGGTCTCGAGGAAGCCGCGCTCCTCGAACACTTCCCGCGCGGCGGCGATGACGCGTTCCCGGGTCCGGGCGCCGCGCTCGGTGCGCGGCCCCTGCTGACCTCCTGGATCATCCCCGCTCCGCATGGCCGTGGATCCTTTCGCCCGGGTTGACAGACCGACGTTCGCAGGCAGAGTATCCGAGCATCCGAATAAATTGATATGACTGTCAAGTCAACTCTGGGAACCGTGATGGGTGACCGCGCGGCGTCGCGGGCAAGGTCCTGAACACGATCTTCGCCTCGTCCATAGGGAGGTCTCATGACCGGCGGGAACACCGAGTTCGAGCTCGGTGGCATCAACCACCTGGCGCTGGTGTCGTCCGACATGAAGCGCACCATCGACTTCTACTCCGGCGTCCTCGGCATGCCGCTCATCAAGACCCTGGACCTGCCGGCCGGCATGGGCCAGCACTTCTTCTTCGACTGCGGCGGCGGCGACTGCGTCGCGTTCTTCTGGTTCCCCGACGCCCCCGACGGCGTCCCCGGGATCTCCGCGCCGAAGGGCCGCCCCGAGGAGGGCGAGCTGATCAGCGCGGTCGGGTCGATGAACCATGTCGCGTTCCACGTCCCGACCGACAAGTTCGACGACTACCGCCGCCGGCTGAAGGAGAAGGGCGTCAAGGTCAGCCCGGTCCTGAACCACGACGACAGCGAGTTCGGCGTCTCCCGCGACGTGAACGAGGGCGTGTTCGTCCGGTCGTTCTACTTCCAGGACCCGGACGGGATCCTCCTCGAATTCGCCTGCTGGACGCGCACGTTCGGCGACTCCGACGTCTCCCACGAGCCCAAGACCGCCGCCGACCGCACCATTGCCAAGGAGAAGCATGCCGCGACTGCGTGAAGTTCCCCGCGCCGAGGTCACCGACGAACAGATCCTCTTCTTCTACGACCGTCTGTTCGGCCCCGACCGCGACCCGGCCGTCGACCACGGCACCGCGACCGGCTCGCCCGGTGACTGGTGGACGGTCTTCGCGCAGTCCCCGGACGTGTTCCGGCACGCCGTCAAGGGCTTCGCGCTGTACCGGAACGCCGAACTGGACCCCGTCCTCCGCGAACTCGGCCAATGCCGGGCCGGGTGGGCGCGCGGGAGTCAGTTCGTCTTCTCGCAGCACTGCAAGCAGATGCGGGCGCTCGGCATGGCCGAGGAGAAGATCGAGGCGATCCCGCACTGGCAGACGGCCGACTGCTACTCGCCGCTGGAACGCGCCGTCCTCGCCTACACCGACGGGCTCGTCCTGGACGGCGGCCGGGTGGCCGACGCGGTCTTCGACGTCCTCAAGGAGCACCTGTCCGACAAGGAGATCCTCCAGCTCACCTACATCACCTGCATGTACGACATGCACGCGACGATGTCGCGGGCGCTGCGGCTGGAGTTCGACGACCGTCCGGAGCCGATCGTCGAGGTCGCGGCGCCCGAGGGCTACGGCGACCGCGACATCTCCGCCGACCTGACCGGGGACCGCTGATGCTGTTCCCCGTGCCGGACCGGGTCCGGGACGTCCGCGACGCCGTCCACGCGTTCATGACCGAACGCGTTGAGCCCGCCGAACCCGCCCTCAGCGGCGGCGACCGCGAGAAACTCGGGGAGCTTCAGCGGGAGGCCAAGGACGCCGGCCTCTGGGCGCTCGGCCACCCCGCCGAACTCGGCGGCGGGGGCCTGCCCTTTCTCGACTACGTCTACGTCAACGAGGTGCAGGGACGCTCCGAATGGGGCCAGCTCGCCCTCGGCACGTTCACCCTCCAGGACTCGCTCATGCTGCACAAGTACGCGAGTCCGAGCTGGCGTGAGCGCTACCTGGCGCCGCTGGTCGCGGGCGAGGTGTGGCCGAGCTTCGCGATGACCGAACCCGACTTCGCCGGCTCCGACCCGACCCAGCTGCAGACGAAGGCCGTCCTGGACGGCGACCACTGGGTCATCAGCGGCCGCAAATGGTTCACGACGGGCGCGGCGAACGCCGCCTACACCACCGTCATGTGCCGCACCGAGCCCGAGGGGACGGCCCCGCACCGCTCCTTCAGCATGATCGTCGTGCCGACGGACACGCCCGGTTACCGCATCGTCCGGGAGACGCCCGTCCTCGGCATGAACGGCGGGCACTACGAGGTCGCCTACGACGACGTGCGCGTCCCCGCCGAGAACCTGCTCGGCCCGCGCGGCGACGGCTTCGTCATCGCCCAGGACCGCCTCGGCCCCGGACGGATCTTCCACTGCATGCGCTGGCTCGGCCAGGCGCAGCGGGCATTCGAGCTCATGTGCGCCCGCCTCGGCACCCGCGTCGCCTTCGGTGAGCCACTCGCCGCCAAGCAGCTCATGCAGCAGCACGTCTTCGACTCCTACACCGAGATCCAGGCGTCCCGGCTGCTGACCCTCCAGGCCGCCGAGCGGATCGACGCGGGCGACCAGGCACGCATCGAGATCGGAACCATCAAGGTCGCCGGCGCCCGGATGCTGCACAACGTCGTCGACCGCGCCATCCAGGTCCACGGCGCCGCGGGCCTGACCGACGACACGCCCCTCTCCCGGATGTACCGCCACGCCCGCGAAGCCCGCCTCTACGACGGCCCGGACGAGGTCCACATCCAGAGCACGGCCCGCCGCATCCTCCACAAGATGACCTGAGGCCAGGCCGACTCGCGTCCCAGCTCACCCGGTGGGCCGGTCCGGCGTCCAAGGTCAAGAACGCGTCATTGACGTCAGGGTGGCTTGACGTCCGAGGTCCACGATGTTGAGACTTGGGGCATGGTCACTCCGGATGGAATCGAACGGGACATCACGCTGACGACTGCGGCGGGGCGGTACGACGAGCTGTGGCTGCGGGACGCGGTCGGGGAGGAGCCGCTCCGGCGGGAGGAGGTGCTGGAGATGCTCGCGCTCGGGGAGGTGATCGCGCGGAAGGCGGTGTACGGGCGGCAGCTCGCGGTGCGGTCGGCGCGGTCGGCCGGGGCGTCGTGGACGCAGATCGGGGCGGCGCTCGGGGTCAGCAAGCAGGCCGCGTGGGAGGCGCACGGCCGGTGGATCGACGACCAGGCCGAGCAGCATCGGCGCAGTGACCACCAGGGGCTGGACGAGGAGCAGATCGCGGCGGCGCGGCGGCTCGCCGGGCGCGCGGACGAGTAGGCCCGGTGAGCAAGCGGGCGGACGCGGAAGTCGCGGTGAAAGGGCGTCCCGGTGGCCCGTGTTTTTCTGGTGGCTTGAGTTTCTTCTGAAGATCAGCGGGAAATCTGGCTGCTAGAGGAACGGAGGCGATTGGCATGGAGGTCGTTCTCGAAATGACCCTGCCGAGGAACGCCGAGAGCGCTCCGCTGGTACGGCACACGCTCGATGCCTCGCTGCGCGGGCTCGGGGTCGCCTCCGAGATCCGTGCCGATATCGCGCTCGCTCTGGGTGAGGCGTGCGCGAACGTCATCCAGCACGCCGAGAACGGAATGGAATATGAGGTCCGGGCGCGGATGGACGGGGCGAGATGCGTCGTGGAGGTCATCGACGGGGGCGCGGCGAACGGCGTCGGCGTCGCGGTGGCCGGCGACGAGGCCGACGGGGCCGGCGGGTGGGAGAGCGCCGTGACCGCGCCGCTGGCCGAGCACGGGCGGGGACTTCAGCTCATGCGGGCGTTCACGGAGGAACTGCACATCGCCGATCGCGTCCACCGTGAGGGCGCGATCGTGCATTTCGAGAAGTCGCTGGCGAGCTGACGGCGACGGCCCGGAGGGGGTACCCGCCGGGCCGCCGCGTCGAGGACGTTCGTCAGCCGGTGACCGGAAGGTCGTGCTCGACCGGCGTCGGGGCGGGCGCCTCGGACGGGGTCTCGGACGGGCCGGCCTGGCCGCAGGTGGCGGACGCGATCCTGACCGTCGCGGGCTTGCCGGGCAGTGGCACCTGGAGTTCCATCGCGGTGACGCCGAGCCGGCCGTCGGCCATGCGCTGCTGCTTGTTGAGGATCAGCGAGGCGCGGCCGAGGCCTTCGATGTCGACGGGGACGGTGGTGTTGGGCGGCGGCGAGGCGTCCAGGCGCTTGCCGGCGATGACGGCGCGGGCGAGGTGGGCCGAGCCCCGGCCGCCGTCGCATCGCGCGGAGACCGCGCTGGCCATGAGCTTCGCGGCCGGGACGGCGACCCGCGCGACGGTCGAGCGGGCACGGGCGGCGGACGCGGTGACGTCCAGCGCGGACGCCTGGACGAGCTTGGTGTGGTTCTCGCGCAGCAGGCTCTTGCTGACCTCGCCGGTGGTGGACGAGACGGCGGGCACCGGTGGGACGGAGACCGGTCCGGCGACCGTCAGCCCGTACGCGGAGCCTTCGGAGCCGTGCGGGGCGGCGGCGAGGGCCGTGGTCGCGGCGGTGGCCGTGACGGGGGCCAGCAGTCCGGTGGCGAGCAGTCCGGTGGCGGTGAGCCGTCCGACGGCAGTGCTGTAACGCATGATGGTTCTCCGATTCTTGGGATCTGAGGCGTGTCCGGCAGGTCAGCCGTTGATGAACACCAGGGACCCGAGCGGGACCCGTGACAGGGCGTCGAGCGCGTCCTCCGGCACCCGAACGCAGCCGTGCGTGACGGCCTTGCCGAACACGGAGGCGTCGGGCCAGCCGTGCAGGGCGACGGTGCCGGGACCGCCGCCGAAGGTGTCGAGGGTGGCCGAGTGGGTGCCGAGCGGCAGGACGATCGGGCTCGGCGACGTCTTCTTCCGGGCGAGCGTGGCCATGAGGAACGTCCGCCCGGACGGTGTCGGGGTGTTCGCGCCGCCGATCGCGACCTTCCACCGGCCGACCTGCCGCGCGGACTTGAGCAGCGTGAGCTGACGTTCGGCGAGGTCGACGCGGATGGCGTAGGACGTGTGCGCGGTCCGCAGCGGCCCCGCACCGGAGATCCAGCCGCTCGCCCGGTTGGGACGGCTCGGCAGGAGCACCCGCCGCCAGCCGCCCGAGGTTTCCACCACGGGGACCCAGGTGGGGCCGCCCAGCTGCTCGGTGGGAAGGGTGGCGACGCGGCGCCCGTCCGGCCGGTCGTGCACCGGAACCGGTTTGGCCGGGTGCAGGACCAGGCCGTCGGTGGCGCCGTCCGGCGCCGGGTCCCTCGGGGCACCGGAGACGGTGGTGAACGTGGTGGCCTCGGGGACCTTGGACGCCGCGGCCTCGCCGCCCGCCGCGTCCCCGCCCTTCGCCGCCGCGCTGGGCGACGCACCGCCGCATCCGCCGAGCAGCAGCGCGGCGGCCGCCGCCGGGATCAGGCCGGCGGCGGTGACGGCGCGGCGGGAATGCCGCGGGACATTTGTGGTCGCCATGAGGCGCGATATTAGCGGGACAGGGGGCGCCCACATCGAGAATGGCGGAAAATTGACGCGGAGTCGCTCGCGGAAATGGCGATATTCTCCGACTTTCTAGAAATTCTGCCAAGTCTCGGATTATCCGGCAAACCGGATCATTGCGGCGGTTCGGGCAGGCGTGGAGGGGGATCAGGCGGGCATGGAAAAGGAACCGCCGTCGGCCCCCGGCTTCGAGGCCGCCTCATGGAACTCGCCGAGCCCCCACAGCAGCGCCGCCCGCGCGGGCGCCGGCATCGACGCCAGCACCCGGGCCAGGTCCTCGCGCCGCCGCAGCCGGACCCGGTCGAGCAGCGCCTGCCCGTCCGCGCTCAGCCGCACCGTGACCTCGCGCCGGTCCCGGCCGGAGTCGCGGGTCAGCAGCCCGGACGCCTCCAGCCGGTCGCACAGCCGGCTCGCCGAGGACACCAGCGCGCCGAGCTCCTCCGCCAGCCGGCTGACGTTGACCGGCCCGCGCTCCACCACGAACAGCGCGCGCAACTGTGTCGACGGAACGGGTACATCGGGGGCACTGTGCGCACGCGACCAGACGTTCATCAGGGTGGAGGCCGCGTCATCGAGCGCGGCCGCGGACTCCGCGGCGTCCTCACCCGACGTGGCCACCATGCCCTCCACTGTTACATACGACGTCGCCGACGGCATCCGCAGCTGCCACAGGGCCGTCCAGTTCTCCAGGTGGCGCACGCTCCTACCAGGCGAGGAAGCCGATGCATGACGAACCAGCGGACAAAGAGTTCCAGGCCATCGCGCAGGGCATCTGGGCGGCTGCCCCGCACGAGCTCATCGACATCGCGAACGGGCTCATCGGACGGTACGCGAACGGGGTCGACGCCGAAGTCATGCTCATCGACTACCGGCAGGCGTTCCTCGTCCCGACCGGCCCGGGGCACGAGGACGTCCCGGTCGACAACACCGCCCCCGGACGCGCGTTCGCTTCACGGCAGACCGTCCGGGAACGGCAGGACGAGGACGGCGGCCGCCGCGTCCACGTGCCCCTGACCGTGCACGGCGAACGCCTCGGCGTGCTCAGCGTCCGCCTCCCGGACGGTGCCCCGCCCTGGCTGGAGGAGTTCGCCGCCGTCCTCGCCCGCGCCATCAAGATCGCGGACCAGGGCACCGACCTGTTCCGCCGCATCCGGCGGCGGACGCGGCTGACCCTCGCGGCCGAGATGCAGTGGGACCTGCTGCCCGCCCTGTCCTGCGACGGCGCCGAGTTCCACCTCGCCGGGCAGCTCGAACCCGCGTACGCGGTGTGGGGCGACAACTTCGACTGGGCCGCGTCCGGGGAGCGGCTGACGCTGACGGTCAGCAACGGGATGGGGTCGGGGACGGACGCGGCGGCGCTCACCCACCTCGCGATCAGCGCGCTGCGCAACGCGCGGCGGTCCGGCGCGGGCATCGCCGAGCAGGCCGCGCTCGCCGACCAGACGGTCTTCGCGCGGCACCGCGGCGAACGGCACGTGGACACGCTTCTGCTGGACTTCGAGCTCGCCACCGGGCGCGTCAGGGTGACCGACGCGGGTTCGCCGAGGATTCTCCGCATGCGGGGGAGCGCGACCGACGGCGTCGGGTTCGAGGCGCAGATGCCGCTCGGGATGTTCGGCGACACCCGGTACGTGACGGAGGAGTTCGCCGCCGAGCCGGGCGACCGCCTGGTCATCGTGAGCGACGGGGTGCACACCGCCTTGTCGCCGGCGGGCGAGCCGTATGGAGAGTCCGCGCTGATCCAGGCCCTGCGCGCCACCCGGCTGCAGGAGCCGCCGGAGGCCGTCCGCACCATGGTCCGGCATTTCGTCGCCTACCACGAGGAGACCGAACCGGCCGACGACGCGGTGATCGTCTGCATCGACTGGGCCGGACGCGGTGAACCGCCGGTCAGCGCGGAAGCTTGACCACCGTCACGAAGAAGTCGTCGATCCGGCGGACGACGGAGATGAACTGCTCGAAGTCGACCGGCTTGGTGACGTAGGCGTTGGCGTGCAGGTTGTAGCTGCGCAGGATGTCCTCGTCGGCCTCGGACGTGGTGAGCACGACCACGGGGATGCGGCGCAGGTCCTCGTCGTTCTTGATCTCCTGGAGCACCTCCCGGCCGTCCTTGCGCGGCAGGTTGAGGTCGAGAAGTACCAGGTCGGGACGCGGGACGTCCGCGTACTCGCCGTCCCGGCGCAGGAACGCCATGGCCTGCTCGCCGTCGTTGACGACGTGCAGGGTGTTGTTGACCTTGTTGTGCTCGAACGCCTCGACGGTCAGCAGGACGTCGCCGGGATCGTCCTCGACGAGCAGGACCTCGATGGGGTGCGGACCGTTAGGCATGTGCGTGTCCTTGCTCGGTGTCTCGGGTGTGGCGCGGCGATGTCATCGCTATGCGTCCGTGCCGGGTTTCGCGTGTGTTCGTGCGGGGTCGGCGGGCAGCGTCCAGTGGAAGACGGTGCCGGGGTCGCCGTCGCCGTCGCCGGTGCCGGGGCCGAGCCAGATCCGGCCGCCGTGGAACTCGACGATCTTCTTGCAGAGGGCCAGGCCGATGCCGGTACCGGCGTACGCCTCGCGCGGATGGAGCCGCTGGAAGATCAGGAAGATCCGGTCGGCGTAGCGGGGCTCGATGCCGATGCCGTTGTCGGCGCAGCGGAACTCCCACTCGTCCCCGGTCCGCCGGACGTCGATGGTGACGCGGGGCGGCGCGTCCTCGCGGCGGAACTTGATCGCGTTGCCGAGGAGGTTCTGGAAGAGTTGCGTGAGCTGCGTGCGGTCGCCGCGCACACGCGGCAGGTCCCCGACGTCGACCTCGGCGCCGGTCTCCTCCCGCAGGGCCGCGACGTTGTCCAGGGCTTGCTGGACGACCTCGTTCAGATCGACCGATTCCTCCGGACGCGACATCCGGCCGACCCGGGAGAAGCTCAGCAGGTCGTTGATGAGCGCCTGCATGCGCTTCGCGCCGTCGACGGCGAACGCGATGTACTGCCGCCCCCGCTCGTCCAGCTCGTCGCCGTACCGGCGTTCGATCATCTGGCAGAAGCTCGCCACCTTGCGCAGCGGCTCCTGCAGGTCGTGGCTCGCGACGTAGGCGAACTGCTCCAGTTCGGAGTTGGAGCGGCGCAGCTCCTCGGTCTGCTCATCGAGCTGCCGGGTCTTCTCGACGGTGGCCCGCCATTCGTCGATGATCCGGTCGCGCATCGCGTCGATGATCACCGCGAGTTCGTTGATCTCCGCCGGGCCGGGGACGTCCAGCGGATGTGCGAAGTCGCCCTGGGCCACCGCGCGGACCCGTGCGGTCAGCGAGGACATCGGGGTCAGCACGGTCCGGCGGATCAGCACGGCGAGCGCGAGCGCGGCCGCCACGACCAGGGCCAGCGCGGTGACCGTCGACCACAGCATCGTCCTCGCGCGGGCACGGAGCGTGTCGGCGGCCCGGTCGTGCAGCCGGGTGATCCCGGCCTGCAGCGGGGACATGTCGCCCCGCGCCTGGTTGAGCAGCTGCCGTGCCTGCCGGCTCTCGACACGGCCGAGGCCCTGGGCGCCCGGCCCGGCCGCGACGTCGTCGGCGAACGCGGTCCGCCATGCCCGTGAATCCGCGACCGCCTTGTCCAGGAGACGAAGGACGTCCCCGCTGCCCGGCACGTCCGCCAGAAGTTCGTGCATCCTGGCGGCGGACGTCCGTTCCCGCCGGACCGCCTCCCGGTACTCGGTGAGCTGCTCCTGGCCGCCGTCCAGCGCGTAGTCGCGGATGGCCCCGTCCTGGGTCGTGAGCGCGGACGAGAGCCGGAACTGCTCCAGCGCCGCCGGGTCGACCTTGTTGACGAGGACGTCCCGCGCCTGGTTGTTCTCGTGCAGCGCCGCCCCGGCCTGCGCGAACGCGAGGAGAAGCAGCAGCCCGAGGACGACCGAACCCCAACGGTAGATCTGGACGAGCCGCATGCGGCTCATCCCGTGCGCCTCCGGGAGATCCGCCGCCGGCAGTACGACGGCCGGCCCGGCGATCCTCGGCTTCCGCCCGGTCTCCACGACCGGCGGCGGCTCCGCGGGCAGTGGGGAAGACCCGCCCGCGCGGGATCCGCCCACGGGAGATCGGCCCACGGGAGATCGGCCCGCGGGAGGCTTGTCCGGGCCGGGGCGGTCCGCGGTCATCAGCCGCCGCCCCGGCTCAGCAGGAGCACGGCCAGGTCGTCGGACAGGACGTCCCCGTTCAGCCGCTCGGCTTCGGCGATGAGCCCGTCGACGAGCACGTCACCGCGCTGGCCGTCCCCGTGCGCGGTCGTCGCCAGCTCCACCAGGCCGGCCAGGTCGAGGTGCTCGCCGTCGTCGCCGGCGTACCCCTCGATCAGCCCGTCGGTGTAGAGCAGCAGCCCCCACGAGTCGCCGAGGTCGAGGTCGACCGCGGGCCAGTCCGCGCCGGGGATCAGCCCGAGCGCGGGGCCGCGCGGCTCGTCCGGGATCGGCTCGACGCCGCCCGGGCCGAAGAACAGCGGGCACGGATGCCCGGCCCGGTACAGCTTGGCGCCGCGCCGGTCGGGGGCGATGGTCAGCATGCACACGGTCGTGAAGATCTCATCGCCCCACCGCTCGTGTTCCAGGACGGCGTCGAGCGTGTCGAGGAGCCGCGGCCCGGTGTGCCCGGCGAGGACGAGCGTGCGCCACGCCATGCGGAGCCGCACCCCGAGGGACGCCTCGTCCGCGCCGTGCCCGCTGACGTCGCCGATGACCACGTGGACGGTGCCGTCCTCGGTCTCCACGGTGTCGTGGAAGTCGCCGCCGAGCAGCGCCCGGTCGCGTCCCGGCCGGTACCGGGTGTGGTGGCGCAGGGTCGTGTCCTTGAGGATCGGGACGGGCAGCAGCCCGCGCTCCAAGCGGGCGTTCTCCCGGCTCAGCGCGCGCGCCTCCACCAGTTGCCGCTCGGACTCGTCGGCGCGCTTGCGCTCGATCGCATAGCTGATCGCCCGGGTGAGCAGCGCACTGTCCACGTCCTGTTTGACGAGGTAGTCCTGGGCGCCGGCGGCGACGGCCTCGACGCCGACGTGGGCGTCGTCGAGACCGGTCAGCACGAGGACGGCGATGGACGGCGCGTGGGCGTGCATCTGGCGCAGCGCGTCGAGGCCCCGCGCGTCCGGCAGCGACAGGTCGACGATGACGCACTGGATGTCGGGCCGCAGCGCGTCGAGGGCCTCCCTGAGCGTGGTGGCGACGGTGATCCGCACGCCGGGCTGGGCTTCGGCCAGCAGTTCCTCGAACAGGAACGCGTCGCCGGGGTCGTCCTCGACGAGAAGCAGGTGGGGGGAGCCGGCCACGCCGAGGAGCCGCTCCGCGCCGCGACTGTGCATCGCGGTCATGAATCAGCCCCCTTGGCACGACCATTGAGCATGGCAGACGGGCGGTTGTTTGCCATCGAGCAAATGTTAAGGGCACTCGACTGATGTGGTGCACCCTGGTTCCGGTGTATCGCCCGAAACGGATCCTTTCGTCCGGTCAACCTACTTGTGCCGTTCGTAGTAGCGGGCGACGCGCATGCGATTTCCGCAGCGGGCCGCCGAGCACCAGCGGCGGCGGGGGTGCGCAGGCAGGAAGAGCATCGTGCAGTCGGCGGCCTCGCAGGACCGGATCCGGCCGATCGCGGGGTCGGTGAGGAGCGCGACGGCCGCCTCGGCGAGGTGCGCGGCGAGGCATACGCCGTAGGGGCCGGTGCGGTCGGCGGTCGCGGTGACGGCCGTTCCGTCCCAGGCCGGCCGCTTGATCGCGGGCGCCCGCCGCTGGGCGTCGGCGAGGCCCTCGAGGGACGCGGTGGGCGGCCGCTCGCCCTTGCGTGCGTGGTCGATGGCGGCGGCGGCGTGGTCGCGGACGGCGTGGACCGGCGCGAGGTCGTCCACGGTGAGCGTTCCGGGTTCCGGCTGCGGTACGCGGTCGCCCTGGAGGGCCAGCCAGGCGGCGAGCCCGTCCGGTGTGGAGATCAGGTCGGCGCCGGCGGGGCGGGTGTTGACCAGGTCCAGCGCGGGCGGCTCACCGGTCAGCGGGACGAGCTGGTTCATGGCCCTAATGCTACCTGTCCGTGTTGACACATTAGGTGGCCGCGGGTTAGGACTAATGCATCTTCCTGCCTTGGAGGCATGTGACATGACGTTCCCCGTACTCGCCCGCACCGCACACCGCCACATCGACGTCGACGGGATCCGGGTCTTCTACCGCGAGTCGCTGCCCGAGACGCCCGACGCGCCCGTGCTGCTCCTGCTGCACGGCTTCCCGTCCGCCTCGCACCAGTTCCGGCGCCTGATCGACGTGCTCGGGGGGCGCTATCGGCTGATCGCCCCCGACTACCCGGGATTCGGGCACAGCGACGTCCCGGAACCCGCGTCCACCGGCGGGACGTTCGCCTACACCTTCGACGGGCTCGCCGACGTCATGGAGGGGTTCGTCCAGGGCCTCGGCCTGGACCGCTTCGCCATGTACGTGTTCGACTTCGGGGCGCCGGTCGGGTTCCGGCTGGCCCTGCGGCATCCCGAGTGGATCGCGGGCCTGGTCGTCCAGAACGGCAACGCCTACGAGGAGGGGCTCTCGGAGGGCGCCCGCGAGTTCATCGCGTTGCGCCCGGAGACGGAAGGCGCGGAGAAGACGATCCGCGACCTGCTGACGCTGCCGTCCACACGCGGCCAGTACGAGGGCGGGACGGCCGACCCCGAACTCGTCGCCCCCGACGGCTGGACGCTCGACCAGCACTTCCTCGACCAGCCCGGCCGGACCAGGCCCCAGATCGACCTCGCCTTCGACTACCACTCGAACGTCGAGCGGTATCCGGAGTGGCAGGCGTGGCTGCGGGAGCACACCCCGCCCACCCTCATCGTGTGGGGACGGAACGACATGTTCTTCCCCGAACCCGGCGCCCGCGCCTACCTGCGCGACCTCCCCGACGCCGACGTCCACGTCCTCGGCACCGGCCACTTCGCGCTGGAGGACGGGCTTCCCGAGATCGCCCCGCTCATCGCGGACTTCCTCGACACGGTCTTCCCGCGAACACGCGCGTAACGATGGCGCTCCCCGGGCCACTACCTGGTGACGTGGACATCCGGACGGACAGAGGAGCAGCCGGTGCCAGATGAGGCCCCCGATGAACGGCGCTTCACGGCGATCTACGACGAGTGCCGCCAGCGCGTGTGGGCGTTCGCCGTCAGCCGCGCCGGGCGGCAGGTCGCGGACGAGGTGGTGAGCGAGACCTTCGCCATCGCGTGGCGGCGGCTCGCCGACGTCCCCGACCCGGCGCTGCCGTGGCTGCTCGGCGTCGCGCGGAACGTCCTGCGCGACGGCCACCGCGCGGACGTGCGGCGTGAGTCGTTCGCCACGGTCGGCACGGAATGGACCGACTCGGCCCCGCGGTGACCCGTTTATGGGAAGGGGCGGCGCCCGGCCGGTGCCGTCCCTTTCGCATGGCCGCGGCGAGTGTTAGTGGCCGGGTTGTGATCAGGCGCTTTTCGGAGCGTGGCGCGCGGTTCTCTGTGCGGCCCTGCGCTGGGCGGCGGTCGCCCTCGCGCGGTTGAGGCTTTCCCTGACCTTGGCGGCGCCGCGCGTCGCGGTCACGGTGTCCTTGGCGCGGCCGGCGTAAACCGCGAGGACCTCCGCGACGGGCGGCGGCTGCCATTCCTCCTTCGAGACGATGGGCACGACGGGCAGGACGGGCACGGTGGTCGCGGCGGAGTTTCCAGGCACGGGGACGAGCGCGAGATGCGATTGGCAGTGCGGGCACTGCACCCCCGGGTGGGTGTCTCTGCTCATAACTGGAATCATTACCCAAGGGTCTGACAAAACAAGTGCCCCGCCCTTTCGGAGTGATCCCCGGTTATGCGTTCGGCCGCGCCGCAGAACAGCAGCCCCGCGATCCACCCGGGCACCCAGAAGCACGAAAGCCCCACCCCCGCCCGAACTCCGGCCCCCCTGGCGGGTCTCCAGGGATCGTCCCCCTGGAACGACACGGCACGAGCCGGGCGACCGCAGCGACACGACACCAACCGAGACGGTCACAACAACCGCAACCGTGTCGTGAGGATCGACCGGCTCGTGACGGGGGTCCCAGGGGGTCGCCCCCCTGGGAAACAAAGTGTGAGCAGCGGGAACCCCGGGCATGATCGAAGTGTCGGATACTTGGGCGATACCGCCGAGTTCGACTCTCGTTCATCTTGCTCAGGGAAAATACGGGTATGACCGTCAATCCAGGACAACTCCCCCATCAACGCGCCGAAGCGCTCCCGGACGACCGCTTCCTCGACAGGGAGGAGAGCTGGCTCAGATTCAACCAGCGCGTCCTGGAGCTCGCCGAAGACCCCGGCCTGCCGCTGCTCGAACGGGTTCGGTTCCTGTCGATCTTCTCCAGCAACCTGGACGAGTTCTTCATGGTCCGCGTCGCCGGCCTCGCCCGCCGGATGGCGACCGGGCTCGCCGTCCAGTCCGCCAGCGGCCGGCAGCCCCGCGAGGTCCTCGAACGCACCGGTGAGGTCGCGCACGAGCTGATGGGGCGGCACGCCGCCTGCTTCCGCAACGGGATCCGCCCCGCGCTCGGCGACGAGGGCATCGACATCCTGCGCTGGGACGAGCTGGCCGAGACGGAGCGGGAGCGGCTGCGGCGGCTGTTCCGCGACCGGATCTACCCCGTCCTCACCCCCCTCGTCGTCGACTCCGCGCACCCGTTCCCCTACATCTCGGGCCTGTCCCTCAACCTCGCGGTGATCGTCCGCGACCCGGAGACGGACGCGACGATGTTCGCCCGCGTCAAGGTCCCGCCGCTGCTGCCGCGCTTCATCGAGGCGTCGTCCGACCGGTTCACGCCGCTGGAGGACGTCATCGCGGCGCACCTCGGCCAGCTGTTCAGCGGGATGGAGGTCGTCGAGCACCACGCGTTCCGCGTCACCCGCAACCAGGACCTGGAGATCGACGACGACATCAGCGAAGGCCTCCTGCAGGCCCTCGAACGCGAGCTGCTGCGCCGCCGGTTCGGCCCGGTCGTCCGGCTGGAGGTCGAGGAGTCGATCTCCGAGGGCGTGCTCGACCTGCTGACCGACGAGCTGGCCGTGGACGAGGGCCAGATCTACCGCGTCGTCGGCCCCCTCGACCTCGGCGGCCTCGCGTCGATCGCCGACCTCGACCGCCCGGAGCTGAAGTACCCCCCTTTCGTCCCGTCCAAGGAGGCGCTGCCGGAGGACGCGAGCATTTTCAGCGCCATCCGTGAACGGGACGTGCTCGTCCACCACCCCTACGACTCGTTCACCACGAGCGTCCAGCGGCTGATCGAGGACGCCGCGACCGACCCGCGCGTCCTGGCGATCAAGCAGACGCTCTACCGGACCAGCGGCGACTCGCCGATCGTGGACGCGCTGATGAACGCCGCCGAGGCCGGCAAGCAGGTCGTGGTCGTCGTCGAGCTGAAGGCCCGCTTCGACGAGCGCGCCAACATCGCCTGGGCGCGCAAGCTGGAGACGGCCGGCTGCCACGTCGTCTACGGGTTCGTCGGGCTGAAGACGCACTGCAAGCTCGCGCTGATCGTCCGGCAGGACGCCGACGGCCAGCTGCGCCGCTACTGCCACATCGGCACCGGCAACTACCATCCGAAGACCGCACGCCTCTACGAGGACTTCGGGCTGCTCACCGCCGACCCCGAGGTCGGCGAGGACGTCAGCGCCCTGTTCAACCACCTCACCGGCTACTCGCGGCAGAACTCCTACCACCGGCTGCTCGTCGCGCCGAACAGCCTGCGCTCGGGGCTCGTCCAGCGGATCGACCACGAGATCGACAACCGGCGGGCCGGGCATCCCGCCCGGATCCGGATCAAGTGCAACTCCCTCGTGGACGAGGTGATCATCGACGCGCTGTACCGGGCGTCGCGGGCCGGTGTCCCGGTGGACGTCTGGGTCCGCGGCATCTGCGCCGTGCGTCCGGGCGTGCCCGGCCTGTCGGACACGATCCGGGTGCGCAGCGTCCTCGGCCGGTTCCTGGAGCACTCCCGGGTGTTCGCGTTCGAGAACGGCGGCGAACCCGAGGTGTGGCTCGGCAGCGCCGACCTCATGCACCGCAACCTCGACCGCCGCGTCGAGGCGCTCGTCACCGTCACCGACCGGGTCCAGCGGGACGAGCTGCTGTCCCTCATCGACCAGGCCATGGACGACGGCACCGACGCGTGGGCGCTCTCCGGCGACGGCACGTGGACGCGGCTCACCGCCCGTCCGGGCGAGACCCTTCAGGACATCCAGACCCACCTGGTCAAGAGCCGGCGGTGGAGGACCGTCGATGGCTGAGCGCGCCACCCCGCCGGGCCCCGGGGTCATCTGGGCCGCCGGTGCGCTGCTGTGGCGCGACGGGCCCGAGTTCGCGGTGATCCACCGTCCCCGCTACGACGACTGGTCGTTCCCGAAGGGCAAGGTCGACAAGGGGGAGCATGTGCTGCGGGCCGCCGTCCGCGAGATCGAGGAGGAGACCGGTATCGTCCCCCGCCTCGGCCGCCGCCTGCCCACCAGCACCTACCCGGTCGGCGACCGGAACAAGCGGGTCGACTACTGGGCGGCCCGCCCCGCCGCCGAGGCCGCCGCCGCCTTCGCCCCGAACGACGAGGTGGACGAGCTGGTCTGGCTGCCGGCCGGCGAAGCCGAGGACAGGCTCAGCTACCTGCACGACATCGACCTGCTCCACGAGTTCCTGCGCGGCCCCCTGCACACCTCGCCGCTGGTGATCCTGCGGCACGCGTCCGCCGGGGAGAAGAGCGACTGGCGCGACGCCGACGAACTGCGGCCGCTGGACGCCGCGGGCCGCGCCGAAGCGGCCCGCCTCGCCGGCCTCTTGTACGCCTACGGCCCCGCACGGCTGATCAGCTCCGCGACGGCCCGCTGCCTGGAGACCGTCCTGCCCTACGCGCGCCGCACCGGCGCGTCCATCGTCACCGACCCGGCGTTCACGGTCGGCGACACCGGCCCCGGCAAGGCGACGGACAGGCTGCTGTCACTGGTCGCGGACGGCGTCCCCACCATCGTGTGCACTCACGGCGAGGTCGTCTCCGAACTCGTCACCGCCCTGTGCAGGGAAACGGGGGAGAAGGTCCCGGACGACCCGGGCCTGCGCAAGTCGGAGTTCTGGGCGGCGCATCTCGCCGGCGGCTCGATGCCCGCCCTGGAACGTCACACCGTTAGAACGACGGCCCCAGAGTCTGCGACCAGGTAGTCGACAGGCGGTCTCGTGCCCCTTCGGCCTGGCACCGTTCCCGCCCGTACAGGACGCCCAGGGTGAACGCCTCCTCCGGGACCCTGGTGCGCTTGGCCGCCGCCCCCAGATGCTCCATGGCGATCACGCCGTCCTGGTAGCCGCCGAGGACCTCCTGGATGCGCTTGGCGTCCTTCACCACCCGCTTCGCGGCCACACCCAGCACCGGAACCGCCAGCTCCGCCGCGTACCGCGCCCGCTTGGCCGACTTGCGGGTCTCGTGCTGCGCGACCTCGGGATCCTTCGCGCCCTTGATCGACGCGTAGTCCTTGGCCATGCGGTCCCACGCCCGCGTGACCAGATCGGGCAGCTCCTTGCGGGCCTTCTTGTCCGCCGCCTCCACGACCAGCGGCGGCTCGGCGATCAGCTTGTCGAGCTCGTCGAGCAGCGCGAAGTACCGCGGCTCCTTGAGTGAGGTGTTCATCCGCCGGTACGCGGCGCGTTCCCGCCGCTCCAGGTCGTCCAGCAGGAACGCGGGGGCCTCCGCGAAACGCATCCGGAGCACCTCGAGGTCGCGCACCTCACCGAGGACGGCGGCCAGCCACCGCAGCTCCTGCCCCAGCGGCGCGGTCCGCGCCGGGTCCAGGACGGTCCGGTAGCTGCGCAGAGCGCTCCTGATCCGCCGCGTCGCCACCCGCATCCGGTGGACCGCGTCCTCCTCGCCCAGCCGCGCCTTCGGGTCGAACGCCACCACGGCCTCGACCTGCTCGGCCAGGTAGGCCAGGACGACATCCCCGGTCGTGATGGACGGCCCCTTCCCGTTGGACGCCGCCGCCGCGATCCGCGACCTCGCCGCCGCCCGCGCCGCCGCGGACACCGACGGCACGACCGCCTCGCCCAGCAGCCGCCCCAGCTTGGACGACGACCTGCCCTTCTTGGCGCCGCCCTTCCGGAGCCGCTTGCCCGCCGCCTTCAGCAGCTCGGCCGGGCCGTCCCTCAGCTCGACCTCGATCTCCCGCCACCGCTCGGTCTCCGCGCCGTCCCCGCCGCCCCGGCCGGTCACCAGGTCGTCGGCGACCTCGGCCAGCTCGACGCCGTCCTGCCCGAGCAGCCGGACGACCGTCCGCCGCGTCTCCAGCGTCGCGACGGGGCACAGCTCCGCCCCGCGCGTGTACACCGCGACCAGCCCCGCCAGCCGCGGGGGGACGATCAGCGGCCGCCCCAGCGGGGCCCGCAGCTCCTGCCTGCTGTCCGGCCCGGCCGGCATCTTCAGATGCCACCCCGCGTCCGGGCCGCCGCGCCTGCGCCGCAGCGTGATCCCGTGCGCCGCCAGCCGCAGGTCGGCGGTGTCGAAGTAGGTGGCGTGCAGCTCGTGGACCTCCGGCTCCCCCGCCGACACCACGCCCGGCAACCCGTCCAGCTCCGGCAGGACGAAGTCGGCGGCGGCGTCGTACTTCTGCTCGATCTCGAGATGCCTCTCGGCCACGCTCAGCTCCTCCAAGACGACCCGGCAACCACGCACACCCAGGTGACAAGCATTTCACGCCCGCATGAACAACAACAGAAACCTTGCGGTCAAGCCTTTGCGCCTGGCATGCGCGGCTGCGAACACCGGTGCCCTGGGACACCGGCCACACCCTCATCAACGCGGAGGGGTTAAACGCCGAAATCTACGCCATTGCGCTCCTCCGTCTGACCAGCCACCCACCAAAGAAGATCGCCCCCACGGCCGGACGCGCCATCACCGCCGGCACACTCCGCCGGGCCGGGCCGAGGCGAGCTCTCGCCGCCGGTAGAGGCTGGTCGCCGTCAGATGTCGCGGAGGTGGTACTTCATGCCCATGTGGGAGGGGCGGAAGCCGATCTTCTGGTAGAAGCGGATGGCGGCGGGGCGCTGGCGGTCGGTGGTGAGCTGGACGACGCGGCAGCCTCGGGCGCGGGCCTGGTCGATGGCCCAATTGATCATGTCCTGGCCGACGCCGAGGCCGCGTTGCTCTGCGGCCACGCGGACGCCTTCGATCTGGGCGCGTTCGCCGCCGGTGTAGGTGAGGCCGGGGATGAAGGTCAATTGGAGCGTTCCGGCGATGTCGCCGCCGACCTCCGCGACGATCAGGTTGTTGTTGGGGTCCTTTTCGATCGCGGTGAAGGCCGTGAAGTAGGCCTCCGGGATCTCGTCCCCGGGTGTTTCGCGGGTGGCTCCGAGGGGATCGTCGGCGAGTAGTCGGACGATCTGGGGCAGATCGGCCACCGTCGCCTCGCGGAAGGTCACTTCTTGATCACGCTGCACACCTCCCAGGTTATCCGCACGGTAACTTGCAACGTTCACGAACGTCTTGTAGTACTACGAGTCGTAGTACTACGTTGAGTGGAGACCACCCCGAGCCGAACTGCCGGTGGTCTCGTCGCCGCGCAGGGAGAAGCCAATGCACATCAACGAGAACGAGGATCACTGGAGCGACCACGCCATCTGTCGCGGTGCCGATCCGGACCTGTTCTTCCCGATCGGCTACTCGGTACCGGTGCTCCAGGCTCAGGAGGACGCCGCCAAGGCGATCTGCGCGAACTGCCCCGTGAAGGCCGAATGCCTCGCGTGGGCGCTGCGGGTCGGCGAGCCCGACGGCATCTGGGGCGGCACGACCCCGGAGGAGCGCCGCCACCTGCGCCGGACGGCCGACGCTCCCGCACGGCGTCCCCTGCCCGTCATCGTCGTCCGCGGGGACGCGTCCGAGTCGGAGCACGCGTCCGCCGCCTAGGGGCCTCGCAGATCGCAGCGCGCATCCGTCCAATATGCCGGAGGCGGCGCGGGAAGCCCGGGTCAGGGGCACCTTTGGGCCGTCCCGCGCGTTGACTGTGCAGGGTCGTCGAGACTTACGGTGGCTGATATGAGCTATGTCCCCGACCGGCAGCGTTCCGAAGGGCTCGCCAAGCACGGCGCTCGCGCGCTCTCCTCGGCGGTCCTGATCGGGTCCGTGACCGCGCTGATGTGGGTGCTGGAGGCGTTCGACTACACGGCGGGCGGGTGGCTCGACCGGTTCGGCATCCAGCCCCGGGACGTGAACGACCTGCCCGACATCTTCACCGCGCCGTTCATGCACGGCGGGTTCGGGCACCTGATGGCGAACACGGTCCCGTTCCTCATTCTCGGGTTCATCGCGGCGGCGCGGGGAATCGCCAAGTTCCTGGCCGCCAGCCTGATCATCATCGTGGTCGGCGGGCTCGGCGTGTGGTTCACCAGCTCCGCCAACACGCTCGGATCCAGCATCCTGATCTTCGGCTTCTTCGGCTACCTGGTCGGACGCGGGATCTTCGAGCGGCGGCTGATCGACATCGGGATCGCCGTCGCCGTCGTGGCCGTCTACGGGACGATGCTGCTCGGCGTCATCCCGGGCGACCCCGGCATCTCCTGGCAGGGCCACCTGTTCGGGCTGATCGGCGGTGTGCTGGGCGCCTGGTTCCTGCGCCGGAGCTGAGTCAGGCCCGCAAGCCGGATCAACCGGGCCGGACGGTGACCTCCGAGACGACCGCGTCGCGGGACGTCTCCAGGGCCGACACCAGCACCCGCGCCACGGTCGCGGGCGCCGCGAAGTCGTCCTCGGCGTAGGGGTGGCCTTCCTGGGCGCGTACCCTCCGCTGCATCTCCGTCGCCGTCCGCCCGGGGTAGACGGTCGTGACGCGCAAGGCCGGTTCTTCGGCGCGCAGGGAGTCGGCCAGGGCCCGAAGGCCGAACTTGCTCGCCGCGTATGCCGACCACTCAGGGTTGGCGCGCAGACCGGCGGTCGAGTTCACGAAGACGACGTGGCCCCCGGCGGCGCGTAGCGCGGGCAAGAGCAGCCGGGTCAACTCGGCCGCGGACACCAGGTTGACCGAAAGGTGCTCGATCCACTCGTCCGCTTCGGTGTCCGCCACCCGTGCCAGGTGCACCATGCCCGCAGTGTGGACGACGCCGTCCAGCCGCGCGGGTACGCCGGCCATGGCGAGGGCCGCCTCGATGCGCCGCGGCTCCGTCAGGTCCAGCGGGATCGTGGTGATGGACGCGCTCCGCGGCGGTGAGGGGACCGCGCCGGGGTTGATGACCTGTGTGGCCGCGTTCGCGCCGCCGCGCAGGGACTTGGCCAGCCCGTCGAGGCGGTCGGGCGAGCGTCCGGTGAGGATGAGGTCATGCCCGCGCTCGCGCAGCAGTTCGGCCACCGCGGTCCCGATGCCGCCGGTCGCCCCCGTGATCAGATACGTGCCCATGAGGTTCCATTCTGGTTGATCCTCGACCTCGGTGGACGCCCGGGGCGTCCCTTTGGTTCGGGTTCGGGTGGGGCTCAGCGCGAGCCCGTGCTGGGTCGCAGGACCCGTGCCGTCCCGGCGATGAGCGCGGTGGCCAGGACCCAGCCCGTCGTGACGAGCCCGTACGCCACCCAGCGGGACCAGTTCACGGCGTCGTAGGACAACTGCTGCCCGAACGTGTCGAGCGGGATCAGCAGGTCCAGGGTGTAGATCAGTGCGTGGAACGCCGGCAGTTCGTCACGCGGCTTGACGGGACGCGGATTCTCGATCGAGAACACCGTCGTCCCGAGGGCCAGCAGCGCCGCGAACCACGCGAACGCCAGCCAGGGCCGGTAGCCGAAACCGACCGTCCAGTCCAGGAGGTGGTTCCATGCCTTGCCGACCGGGTTCAGCCTGCGGCGGCGTGCCCGGAGTTTGGCGAGCTGCACCTTGCGGGCCAGGTCGTCGTGGCCGATGTCGTGGTACCAGGCGGCGAGCTGCTCGTACGGCTGGAGATGGAACTCCTTGTCGCGGGACACCCAGCTGAGGCGGTCCTTGAACTCGGCGCCGCGCAGCGTCTCGTACGTCATACCGTTCAGGTACAGCTCGTCCGGCCACACGGACGGATGGTCCATGATCAGGTCGATCCGGGAGTACGACAGCGACACCCGGCCCTTGATCTGCTCCTCGGGCCACAGGAGCAGCTCGTCGGCCTGGATGTGGCTGGCATGCAGCGCCATCCGGGCGGGGTCGCCGGAGTCGAGCCGGGCGCGGGAGAAGGACAGGATGCCGTTGAAGCGCCCGCTGCGCAGCCGGACGGTGCCGAGCGCGGTGAACCCGCGGCTGAACTCGGCGGCGTCCTCGACGACCATGTTCTGGGCGTCCAGCGCGAGGCGGCCGGGGTTGGCGAGGGTGGTCCCCTCCATGAACAGCCCGCCGTTCATCCGGGCCCCGACGAACCGCACCCCGCCGGTGATCCGCGCGTCCCGGATGAAGGTGCCGACCTCGACGACGAGTCCGCCGCTGAACAGCGCCCACTTGTCCGGCTCGGACGCGGTGATCGTCGTCCCGTTCATCCGCAGGCCGCCGGCGAGCTGCGCACGCGGCAGCCTGACCTCCCCCTCGATCTCCGACCCGGACAGGCTGAGGTAGCCGTCCGCCCGCAGGCCGCCGCCGTCGAAGCCGGGCATCCAGCACCTGGCGAACCGCAGCTCCCGTGTCCCGGCGTTGGAGAAGTCGGGCTCCTCGACGATGCGGCAGTCCTCCAGCCGGAGTTCGTACTCGACGGAGCCGCCGGAGATGTCCATCCGCCCCATGATGTAGGCGCCGCGCAGCCGCACGGCCGCGACGGCTCCGGGACGCGGGTCCTGCGCGCCGAGAAGGAGCCGGGTGATGATCTCGGCGCGGACGATCCGGTCGGGCAGCGGGCCGGCGGGACGGTCGTCGCCGAGGACGACGGTCTCGCCGGTGGGGAACGCGGCCCAGAGGCGTCGTTCCGCGTCGTTCAGTCCGGGGGGCTGGGGCACGGAAGATCTTTCTACGCGGAGATCCCCTCCGCGAGCAAATGTCGCGGAGGGGATCGGGTCGGCCGTCGGGTCGCCGGGGGCTTAGAAGAAGCCCTTGCGGCGCCCGGCGTCCTGCAGGAAGCCGCCGAGCTGCTGCTCCCAGTCGGTGTTGTCGACGCTCGCGTAGTCGACGGTGAACCGGCTGAACGCGTCGCGCCCCTCGGTGAACGCGCCGCCGCGCTTGTCGAGCTCCAGCACGACCTCCATCGACTGCGGGTAGGACACGAACGTCACTTCGAGCTGCTTGATGCCGCGCGCGTACTGCCCCGGAGGGAAGAACTCGATCTCCTGGTAGAACGGCAGCTCCTGGTGCACGCCCCAGATGCGGCCCTTCTCGCAGTCGGCGTTGCGGAACTGGAAGCCGAGGTTGGAGAACGCCGCGAGGATGCGCTCCTGCGCGGGCAGCGGGTGCACGGCGATCGGGTCGAGGTCGCCCGGGTCGATCGCCCCCGCGACCTCCAGTTCGGTCGCGAGTCCGACCGTGGTGCCGCGCAGCGGCTGCCCGTACATGTGGGTGAGCGGTGCCTCCCACGGGATGGCGAACTGGAACGGGAGGCTGTGCCTCGCGCCGTCGTCCAGCTCGAAACTGCCGGCCACCCGCAGTTTGGCGTACTCCAGGTTGGAGGTGTACTCGTTGTCGCCCGACTCGACCTCGACCCTGGTGCGCAGGGCGAGGTTCACCGACTTGATGTCGGAGTCGTGCTGGCCTCCGATGATGGTGACCTCGCCGGTGATGGTGCCACCGGGCCTGGTGTTCGGGTCGTGCAGGATCGTTTCGATCGACGGGCCGCCGATGCCCATCGCCTGGCGCAGCTTCTTGAAGACCAAGATCCGTCCTCCCGTGTTCGAGCACCCCGGGCGCTCTCCGTCCCGTGCGTCCGGGCACTCTCATCCCATAGACGCCGTTACCGGAGATTACGTTCCTGGATATCGTCGTGACCTGCGAATCGCCGGGTTGGTCGGCTTTTCAGTGGCCGCCGGCGCCCGCCAGGTTGAGGCCGATGACCCCGATGACGATGAAGGCCAGCGCGGTGATCTTGGCCACGGAGACCTGGTCGCCCATGACCAGCATGCCCAGTGCGGCGGTTCCGACGGCTCCGATGCCGACCCAGACCGCGTAGGCGGTGCCGACGTCCAGGTTCTTCAGGGCCAGGCTGAGCAGGCCGAAACTGGTCACGGCGAAGACGAGGAATCCGGCGGACGGCAGCGGCTCGGTGAAGCCCTTGCCGGCCTTCAGGCACAAGGCCATCGCGACCTCGAATAGACCGGCGACGATGACGAGGATCCAGGCCATGGTTCTGCTCCCGGTAAGCGAGACGGTTGTTGCACGCGTCGTCTTCGCCTGCCGGGTACGACGCACCTCGTCCGGGAGGACCACGGGCCCTCACCACGGAGAACGGCCCCGGCGCGCAGGGTGTTCCCTGCCCGGCGGGACGCCGGGACGCCTGGACGCCGGGACGCCGGGAAACGTCAGGATCGGCCGAGTGCGCGGTACTCCCAGCCCGCCGCGCGCCAGTGCGCCGCGTCCAGGGCGTGGCGGCCGTCCACGATGCGCTTGTGCCGGACGACCTCGGCAAGCGCCTCCGGCTCCACCTCCCGGAAGACCGACCATTCGGTCAGCAGGACGACGACGTCGGCGTCCTCGGCCACGTCGAACGCGCTGTCGCCGTACCGGAGTTCGGGGAAGGCGCGGCGGGCGTTGCCGAGTGCCGCCGGATCATGGACGCGGACGTCCCCGCCGAGGCCGTGCAGGGTGTGCGCCACGTCCAGCGCGGGCGCGTCGCGGATGTCGTCGGAGTTGGGCTTGAACGCGGCGCCCCACGCGGCGATCCGCTTGCCGGCGACGGTGCCGCCGAGCACCTCGCGGACGAGGTCGACGGTGCGGGCGCGGCGGCGCCGGTTGATGTCGTCCACCTCGCGCAGGAACGACACGGCCTGGCCGACGCCGATCTCCTCCGCGCGGTGCGCGAAGGCGCGGATGTCCTTGGGGAGGCAGCCGCCGCCGAAGCCGAGGCCGGGCCGGAGGAACTTGCCGCCGATCCGGTCGTCGAGGGCGAGGGAGTCGGCGAGGTCCTTGATGTCTGCGCCGACGGCCTCGCAGACCTCGGCCATGGCGTTGATGTAGGAGATCTTGGTGGCGAGGAAGGAGTTGGCGGCGACCTTGACCAGTTCGGCGGTGGCGAGGTCGGTCCGGATCACCGGTGTGCCGATGTCGAGGACGGGTTTGAACGCGGCGCGCAGCCGCTCGTCCGCCCAGTCGGAGGCGACGCCGAACACGAGCCGGTTGGGACGCATGGTGTCGTCGACGGCGTAGCCCTCGCGGAGGAACTCGGGGTTCCAGGCCAGTTCGACGCCGGTGCCCGCGGGCGCCAGTTCCTGGACGACGCCGGTGAGGCGCTGCGCCGTCCCGACCGGCACGGTGGACTTGCCGACGACGAGGGAGCGGCGGCGCAGGTGCGGGGCGAGGGAGCGGACGGCGGCGTCGACGTAGGACAGGTCGGCGGCGTCGGAGTCGGGGAGCTGCGGCGTCCCTACGCACAGGAAGTGGACGTCGCCGAACTCGCCGGCCTCCGCGTAGGAGGTGGTGAAACGGAGGCGCCCGGAGTCGAGGGCCTTGGTGAGCAGCTCGGGCAGGCCGGGTTCGAACATCGGGACCTCGCCGGACGCCAGCCGGGCGATCTTGCCCGGGTCGGCGTCCACACCGAGGACCTCGAACCCGAGCACGGCCATGCAGATGGCGTGCGTGGCGCCGAGATAGCCGGTGCCGATGACGGTCAGTCTCGGGGCCTCGGCATCCCCCTGTTTCATGCGCACCTCCCTTGCTTCGCGGTGGTTTCGCTGCGCCCGATCCTCCCACCGGCGGTCCGCGGCCCGTAGGCGGGTGTCCGTGCCGGGCGACTGCCCTGCGTGGACGCCGGACGTCCCGCCATCGTGTGAGCGGGATCACGCGGGGGGTCCGGACGTGATATCGATATGGCCTCCCTCTCCGGATTGGGGTGGTTGTCACGGGTTACCAGCGGGTAGCATGATGTTGAGTTACTAGCGAGTAAAACCAGTCAGTAGTAGACGCGCGGCGCCGCCGGGCCCGCAGGACCAGACGGAGTCTCGAATGGGGCACTACAAGAGCAACCTCCGGGACCTGGAGTTCAACCTCTTCGAGGTGTTCAGGCGCCAGGACCTCCTCGGCAGCGGCCCGTACGCCGACCTCGACGAGGACACCGCGCGCAGCATCCTGGACGAGATGAAGCGCCTGGCGGAGGGCCCGCTCGCGGAGTCCTTCGAGGACGCCGACCGCAACCCGCCGGAGTTCGACCCGGCCACCGGCGCCGTGACGATGCCGGAGAGCTTCAAGAAGTCGTACAAGGCGTGGATGGACGCCGAGTGGTACCGCCTCGACCTCGGCCCCGACTTCGGCGGCACCGGCGCCCCGCGCTCCCTGACCTGGGCGGTGGCGGAGCAGGTGCTCGGCGCCAACCCCGCCGTCTACATGTTCTCGTCCGGCCCCAGCTTCGCCCAGATCCTCTGGCGCATCGGCACGCCGGAGCAGAAGAAGTTCGCCGAGCTGGCCCGTGAGCGGCAGTGGGGCGCCACGATGGTGCTGACCGAGCCGGACGCCGGCTCCGACGTCGGCGCCGGCCGCGCCAAGGCCGTCGAGCAGCCGGACGGCACCTGGCACATCGAGGGCGTCAAGCGCTTCATCACCTCGGCCGAGCACGACATGTCGGAGAACATCTTCCACCTGGTGCTCGCCCGCCCCGAGGGCGCCGGCCCCGGCACCAAGGGCCTGTCGATGTTCCTCGTCCCCAAGTACATGGTGGACGTGGAGACCGGCGAGCTGGGCGAGCGCAACGGCGCCTACGTGACCAACGTCGAGAAGAAGATGGGCCTCAAGGTCTCCACGACCTGCGAGCTGACCTTCGGTGAGAAGCACCCGGCCGTCGGCTACCTGGTCGGCGGCGTGCACCAGGGCATCAGGCAGATGTTCCTCGTCATCGAGCACGCGCGGATGATGGTCGGCACCAAGGCCATCGCCACCCTGTCCACCGGCTACCTGAACGCGCTCGAGTACGCCAAGGAGCGCGTGCAGGGTGCGGACATGACGCAGATGACGGACAAGACCGCCCCGCGTGTGACGATCACCCACCACCCGGACGTCCGCCGCAGCCTCATGACGCAGAAGGCGTACGCCGAGGGCATGCGGGCGCTGGTGCTGCTCGCCTCGTCCTACCAGGACGCCGTGCAGATCGCCGGGCACGAGGGCCGCAAGGACGAGATCGCCGAGAAGATCAACGACCTGCTGCTGCCGATCGTGAAGGGCTTCGGCTCGGAACGCGCGTACGCCCTGCTCGGCGCCGAGTCGCTGCAGACCCTCGGCGGGTCCGGCTTCCTGCAGGACTACCCGATCGAGCAGTACATCCGCGACTCCAAGATCGACACCCTGTACGAGGGCACCACCGCGATCCAGGGCCAGGACCTGTTCTTCCGCAAGATCGTCCGGGACAACGGCGAGGCGCTCAAGGTGCTCACCGGCGAGATCAGGAAGTTCACCGAGTCCGAGGCCGGCAACGGCCGGCTGAAGAACGAGCGGGCGCTGCTCGGCCGCGCCCTGGACGACGTGCAGGGCATCATCGACCCGATGGTCGGGTGGGCGCTCGGCTCGATGGAGAACCCGAAGGAGCTCTACAAGATCGGGCTCAACTCGTCCCGCCTGCTGATGGCCCTCGGCGACCTCATCGTCGGCTGGCTGCTGGCCCGCCAGGCCGAGGTCGCCCTCACCGCCCTCGGCGGCGGCGGCGTGTCCGACTCCGACAAGGCGTTCTACAACGGCAAGGTCGCGTCCGCGCAGTTCTTCTGCCAGACCGTCCTGCCGCGCCTGGCGGCCGACCGCGCCACCACCGAGTCCACCACCCTGGACCTGATGGAACTCCCCGAAGAGTCCTTCTAGCGCCAGAGGCCGGCGGCCGAGGGGGTGCTTTCCCTTCGGCCGCCTCTGTCGTCGGGTCACGATGCCAGCCGGTCAGGATCCCGGGCCTCGGACCGGTGCGGCGTCCGGTCGGGCGTGCCGCCCGCGGTCCGGGGCGTGCCGCGGCGGCGCAGCAGACGCATCGCGTTGCCGATGACCACCAGGACCGAGATCTCGTGGACGAGCATCCCGATCGCCATCGTGACACCGCCCAGAAGGACGCCCGCGAGCAGGGCGCCGACGGTGCCGAGGGCGATGAAGATGTTCTGGCGCATGACCGAGACGGTGCTGCGGGCCATGGCGATGGCCCGGGGCAGCTTGGACAGGTCGTCCTTCATCAGGGCGATGTCCGCGGTCTCGATCGCCACGCCCGTTCCCGCCGCGCCCATCGCGACGCCGATGTCGGCGGTGGCCAGGGCGGGGGCGTCGTTGACGCCGTCGCCGACCATGGCGACCACGTGCCCGCGGGCGCGCAGGCCGGCGACGGCCTCCAGCTTGCCCTCCGGCAGCAGCTCCGCACGGACCTCGTCGACACCGACCTGCCCGGCGACCGCCTCGGCGACCCGCCGGGTGTCCCCGGTGAGCATGACGACCTTCTTCACACCGGCGGCGTGCAGGTCGGCGACCATCCGCGCCGCATCGGAGCGGACCCGGTCCGCAACGGCGACGACACCGGCCGGACGGGCGTCCACGGCCACGACCATGGGGGTCCGGCCCGCGGCGGCGAGCTCGTCGACCACGCCGGCGATCACCGCGGACGTGACCCCCTCGTCCTCCAGAAGGGCCAGGTTGCCCACCGCGACGCGGTGCCCGTCGAGGGTCGCGACGATGCCCTTCCCCGGCACCGGCTCGGTGGCCTCCGGCAGGCCGGTGATGTCGAGCCCCTCGCCGCGCGCCGCGTCGACGATCGGACGGGCCAGCGGATGCTCCGAGCCGGCCTCGGCGCGGGCCGCCCAGCCGAGCACGTCCGCGCGGCTCCACGCCGCGCCGAGGGGCACCACGTCGGTCAGGTACGGGCGGCCTTCGGTCAGCGTGCCGGTCTTGTCCAGCGCGACGGCGTCGATCCTGGCGGAGGTCTCCAGATACTCCCCACCCTTGATCAGGATGCCGTCCTTGGCGCCGCGCCCGATGCCGGCGACGATCGCGACCGGTATGGAGATGACCAGGGCGCCGGGGCAGCCGATGACCAGCAGCGTCAGCGCGAGCACGGCATCGCCGGTCGCCAGGCCGAAGGCCAGTGCCAGAGCGATGACCGCCGGGGTGTACCAGGACGAGAACCGGTCCATGAACGCGGCGGTGCGCGCCTTGGCGTCCTGGGCCTCCTCGACCCGGTGGATGATCCGGGCCAGCGTGGTGCCGGCACCGACGCCGGCGGCCCGCACCTGGAGGAAACCTCCCATGGAGACGGTTCCGGCGTACACCTCGTCGCCGGTGGTCTTCTCCACGGGGATCGACTCACCGGTGATCGACGCCTCGTCCAGCGCCCCCGTGCCGCCGGTGACCTCACCGTCGACCGGAACCCTGGCACCGTTCTTGACCAGCACCTCCTCCCCGACCGCCACCGAGGCGGCGGGCACCTCCACCTGCTCACCGCCGCGGAGCACCACGGCGACCTCGGGGGCCACCGCGACCAGCTCGGCCAGGGCCGATCTCGTCCTGCTCAGCGTCGCGTTCTCCAGCGCGTGTCCCACGGCGAACAGGAACGTCACCGCGGCCGCTTCCCAGTACTCGCCGATGATCACCGCGCCGATCGCGGCCACCGAGACCAGCAGGTCGATGCCGACCACGCGGACCATCAGGGCACGGGCCGCCTTGACCGCGATGCCCCATCCGGCCACCGCCGCCGCCGCGACCATCAGCGCGTCACCGAGCGCGTCCGCGCCCGACGCGGCCGAGGCCGCGAACGACGCGACGATCAGGAGGCCGCTCACCAGCGGCACTCTCCACCGCCAAGAACCCATCCGACTCAACTCCTCACAACGCCCTGTCAACGTCTGCCTCCGACGCTAGGCCGGGACGCCTTGACGTTCCTTGACGCGGGTCAAGCCGCTCAGGGGCGGAACGGTCAGCGGGGCACGGCCGCGTGATCGAGAGCCTCGACGTCGAGGATGACGACGTCGCGGCGGCCGCGCAGTTCGATGACACCGTCCGCGGACAGGGCGGCGAGGGAGCGGCTGAGGGTCTCCGGCGTCGTCCCCAGGTAGGCGGCCACGTCCTTCTTCGCCATCGGCAGCCGGACCGCGGGGACCCCGTCCCGCACATCGGCCGGCAGGTCGAGCAGATGGGCCGCGATACGGGCGGTGACGTCGCTGGAGGTGACCGCGGCGAGCAGCCGCTCGACGGAGGCGAGCCGGTCCGACAGCGTGCGCAGCATCCGCCGGCCGATCTCCGGGTGGTCGTGCAGCAGCGGCGAAAGGTCACGATGGTCGAACGCGCACATCCGGCTGTCTTCGAGAGCGACTGCGAAGTGCTCTGGCCGGTGACCCGTGAGGAAGGCCCGCTCGCCCACCACGTCCCCCTCGGACGCCGTGCGCAGGATCTGCTCATGGCCGCTGGCCGCCACGTGGCTGATCTTGAGGCGCCCACTGTGCATCACCAGCAGGCGGGACGCTCCGCGCTCCGGGGCGAGGACGGTCTCACCCTTCGTCACGGACACCGGGCGAGCGAGGCCCGCGACCTCGATCTGCTCCGCACGGGTCAGTCCCTGGAAGATCGGGACACGGGTCACGCACAGGTCGTCCTCGGCCATGATGCCAGCTTGCCACGCAGCGCCCCCGGGCCTGCGGGCGCTTGATCCACGTCAAGGAATCCGGCGTCCCGGTTGCCTACGGTGAAGCCGTCATCAAGAGAACGGACCGGCGAGTAAGAAGGGAAACCGGGACCATGAACGCGACAGCGAACACCACGACGACCATCCTGCGAGCCGAGGGCTTCTCCTGCCCGTCCTGCATCAACAAGATCGAGAAGCAGGTCGGCCGGCTCCGCGGCGTCGAGTCGGTGAAGGTGCACTTCGCCTCGTCCAGGGTCGAGGTCGTCCACGACCCCGCGGAGGCCGGCACCGACGAACTGGTCGCCGCGGTGAAGAAGGCCGGGTACGTCGCCCGCCCCACCGCCTTCTGACCCGACGTGGACGCGACACCCGCCTCGGCTCGGCCACCGGGGCGAGATCGCCGAATGGTCGGCCGGGCGACGGTGCCATCAGGCCGCGGGCACCTTCCGGGCGAGGATGCGGTAGGTGTTGCTGCCGCGCCGGAACGGCATGATCAGCAGGTCCAGCACGGTCGCCGCGGTGAGCAGGGGAAGGCCGACCAGCTGGCCCGCCGTGATGCGGGCGTACTGCCGGACGCCGGGCCGGTGCGGGCTCCGCCACGGATGCTCCAGGTCCACCCCGATCAGGTTGATCAGGCAGGCGGCACCGCCCCCGAGGTCGCCGCCGCGGCGCGCCTCCCGGCGGTGCACGGCGACCACCTCCATGCCCCGCTCGCGAAGGGCCCGCTCGAGGTTGCCGATGGGGATCAGGTGGAGGTGCTGCGGCGGCAGGTACGGCAGGTAGAACGTGCGCAGCAGCTTCGCGAACGGGGACTCCGGGTCCGGCATCTCCAGCAGGAAGAGCCCCTCGGGGGCGAGGACCTTGGCGGCCAGGTCCAGCTCGGCCAGCGGGTCGGCGGTGTGCTCCAGGTAGTGGTTCATGCTGATCACGTCGTAACGGCCGGCCATTTCGGGTCCGAGGTCGAAGAACTGGCCGTTGTAGGCGCGGTCGATCCAGCCGCGGCGGACGGCCTCCTCGACGCCGGTGCCCATGTCCAGTCCGTCGAACGCGGTCTCGGGGAGCACGGTGCGGGCTACGCGGCAGAAGTGGCCCTTGCCCGTGCCGACGTCCAGCCAGCGGTAGGGCGTGCCGAGCCGCTGCACCATTCGGGCGCGTGCGAGGTAGTCGCTGTTGGTGGAGCTGAGGATGAGTTCGGTCGTCTGCTCGTTGAGCCCGTCGTAGGCGTCGCGGTAGTAGAAGTCCAGGCCGTCCGGGGTCAGCCTGGGGTTCTGGAAGATGTGCCCGCACTGCTTGCAGCGGTCCAGGGGGAACCGGCCCGGCTTCCCAAGGATGACGTCCCGGGTTACCACGTGGCGGGTGAGCTCGGCGGATCCGCACCACGGGCATTCGGTGCACCGCTCGCCCTGGAAGCGCTCGACGCCCGCCTCGATCTCCTTCCAGTACCACTCCCGGGCGCGTTCCCGGCGGTCCAGCAGGCGCCGTTCCCACCTGGTGCGGGGCGCGCGCAGCGTCCGCCAGATCGACAGCGGCGTGGCGACCGGGCGGGTCCAGGCGGCCAGGTGCAGGTCCGCGGGAGCCAGCGGGGTCCGGGCGAACACGATGTAGGGGCTCAGGCAGTAGAGCAGGACGAGCCCGAGTCCCCAGCGGACGTCGATCAGTAGGCTGGACAGCACGAGCAGGTAGGCGGCCCCGGCGAAGTAGGACGTCTGCGGCAGCGCCACCGAGGGCGGCAGCGACAGCGCCAGCGAGCGCAGCCAGGCCCGCCGCTGCCCGGTCCGGTCGACGGCGTGGAACGGGGCGACCACCATGTCCGCGGACTTGACGTAGAACCGGAGCCGTCCCGTGGTCTCGCCCATCTCGCCGGCGTCGAGTCCGGTGGGTTCGGCGGAGCCGGGCAGGGGGATGTCGGAGCGTTCCAAGGAGGTCTTCGCTCGCTGGAAGGCCCCCGTCTCCAGCAGCACCGTGTAACCGGCGCCCCGGCCGAGCCCGAACCACTGCCCGCGGTAGGACCGCGGATCGACGTGGCGTACCAGGTCGAGAGCCTGCTCCACCGGCAGGTCGGACGGAACCAGGTCCAGCATCCCGATCCCGCCCCGCCGGGCGTGCTCGGCGGCGGCCTGAAGGACGGGCGCGGGGACGTCGGCGTCGGTGGCCGTGACGGCCGTGAATCCGTCAAGGGATCCTTTTGAGGCGGACAGCGTGGACAGGCCGGTGACCCTGCGGCGCATGCGCAGGCCGTTGGCCAGGACCCCGCCCATCACCGCCCAGATCAGCCAGACCACGGGGCATCCAGAGAGAACGGGGTGTGCAGGGCGGCGCACGCCGCGCTGAGCCGCCCGGCGGACGGCGTCGAAGTTGAGATCACGGTCTGTGAGCGTATGCGGTTTTTGCCACGCTGTGTCAGGCGACAGCGATGTGTAAGGACTCCACAAGATCTTGTCACTTCTTCGGGACATGCGATGACGCCCTGTTACAGCCCGGCCGTATCCCCAAACGCCGCGTGTGCCGCTCGCAAGCCGGCTGACCGGTCCAACGCACCGGAGGTGCCCTCCGCCGGGATCTGGCGGGGTGCGTCCGGGGTGACTACTCTGGCCCCCGTCCCCCGCCCGTCCTTCCCCCCGACGGATGATCGATGCGCCGTGCCCTGCCCCTCGCCGTCTCCTTTTCGGGGTTGCTGCTCCTTGCCGGCTGCGGCGGCGGTGGTGAGGCGGAGAAGGTCGATCCGCCGACGGCGGGGGTCGTCGGCTCGGCCCGTCCCGCGAACGCCGGGGGAGGGTTCGCCAAGGAGGGCTGGTTCGGCGGGGCGGACGGGCTGCACGCGCGTGTTCAGATCAAGGGTGTCGAGCGGCAGGGCACCAAGTCGGTGTTGCGCTACAGCGTGACGTCTCTGGATTCGTCCACGAAGTCCGTCGCGTTCGCCATCAGGCTCCTCGACCCGGTCGGACGCCTGCTCTACCGGCCCACCGGGTCCACGAGCGGGGACGGGTTCGCGCCCGGTGCGACCCGTGAGATGGCCGCCGAGTACCCGGCCATTCCGGCGGGCGTCGAGAAGGTCACCGTGCTCACGCCGGGCACGGCGGGGGAGTTCACCGGTGTTCCCGTGACCGGCACCGGCGACGCGGCCGCCGCGGCCTCGGCCCGGCAGCGCGGCAATCCCGCCGACCTGTACGACATCACCGAGGGCGAGATCAAGGACGTCGCGTCCAGCGGCTCGTGGGTGACGGTCGACCTGCACACCGACGTGCTTTTCGCCACCGGCTCCGCCGAACTGTCCGGACGGGCCAAGACCGTCCTGGACCAGGCCGCGCAGGAGATCAAGGCGAAGGCCATGAGCCCCCTGACGTTCGAGGGGCACACCGACGGCGAAGGCGGCGACGCCGACAACCTGAAGCTGTCCAAGGAGCGCGCGGAGGCCGTGCTGAAGGAGATGAAGTCCCGGCTCGGCGACGGCTACACCTACACGTCGCGCGGCATGGGCGAGGCGGAGCCGGTCGCCGAGGAGGGCGGCGCGGACGACGCCAAGGCGCGCGCCCGCAACCGCCGCGTCGAGATCACCTACCAGGTGAAGCGGCCGCCGGCGGGGTCGCCGAGCCCGTCCGCGATCCCGGGCCGTGGCGCCGCTCCCGCCGGGTTCCGGGCGGACGACGGCGAGACGGTCGCCAGCCGCTACGGACGCTTCGGTGAGGCGAAACGGCGCCTGGACGTCAAACCGTTCTACCGGGACGGCGCCTACATCGTCGCCGTGTTCGACATCGTGAACGAAGGGCCCGGCACGACGCCGCCCGACGCCTCCTACGCGCACAAGGACTATCCGGGAGGCGTGTTCACCTCCTTCTCCATCCAGGTGCCGGGTGACCAGACCGTCTACCGAGCCGTCCGGATCGGGCCCGCGTCGCCGGACGCCGCCGGCGCCTACGCCGACCCGGGACGCGCCGTTTTCCGGACGGAAATGAACCAGCCGGTCCGCGGCTTCGTCTATGTACCAGCGCCATCGGGGGACATCACGTCCGTCGTCTTCAATGGTGGCCCTTTCGGAAAGGTCGACAAGGTTCCAGTCTCGTAGTGGAGGAGATCCACCACATGCGTGCCGCTCCCAGCCTTCTCCTCGCCCTCTTCTGCGTCCTGTTCGGTTCGCTCCTCGCGTTCACGATCGACGACGAGACCAACTCCGACGCGTGGATGCTGCAGATCTTCGGCGTGGTCCTCATCGCCGGGGGCGCGCTGGGACTCCTCGTGAGCCTGATCGCCACCTGGAACGCCCGACGGGCCGGCGAGGGCGACGACCCCGTCCCGGGCGGGGACGGGCTGTCGCGGTGACCTACCTGCCGCCCGTTCGACGTGTGACCGGCGATCCGAACGGATAGTTAAAGAGCACGGCTACGGATCGTCTGGCGGAGGTCATCGCATGGGTGTCGGCGTCAGTGTTTTCACGATCACGCTCGGACTGATCCTCAAGTTCGCGATCAGCCCGGACGCGATGACGGACCCGGTGGACATTCACGTCATCGGCGTAATTCTGATCATCGTCGGCGGGGTGTCGTTCGCGCTCCAGTTGCTGATGATGTCGCGTACGGGTGGGCAGCAGCGCGGCCCGCGGTTCCAGGAGAGGCGGGACGAGCGCACCTACGACGGAGAGAACAACCCGCCCGTCCCCTGAACGCTCGCCCCCGAAGAAGTGGGGCCGGTGCCGCCTGCACGGCACCGGCCCCACGATTCCGTCGATCCCTGAGTTACCCCCAGGCGAGCATGCGGATCGGGTCCTCCAGCATGTCGCCGACGTCGCGGAGCACCCGCGACCCCAGTTCGCCGTCCACGATCCGGTGGTCGAACGACAGCGACAGCGTGGTGACCTTCCGGATCGCCAGCTCGCCCTCGTGCACCCACGGCATGTCCCGGATCTGGCCGAACGCCAGGATCGCGGCTTCACCGGGCGTGAGGATCGGGGTGCCGGTGTCCACCCCGAACACGCCCACGTTGGTGATCGTGATCGTTCCGTCGGACAGGTCGGCCGGGGACGCCTTGCCCGCCCGCGCCTTCTCCGCCAGGGCGTTGATCGCGCCGGCCAGGCCGGGCAGGTCGAGGTCCTGCGCGTCCTTCACCTTCGGGACGATCAGGCCCCGGTCGGTGGCCGCCGCGATCCCGAGGTTCACGTACCGCTTGACGACGATCTCCGCGCCGGACCGGCCGTCGCCCGACGGGTCGTCCACCCACGTGGAGTTCACCTGCGGGTTCCGCGCCACGGCCGTGAGCAGCGCCCGCGCCACCAGCAGCAGCGGCGACACCTTCACGTCCGCGAACTCGGGCAGCTCGCGGAGCCGTTTCACGGTCTCCATCGTCCGCGTCACGTCGACCTGGAGGAACTCGGTGACGTGCGGCGCGGTGAACGCCGAGCCGGACACCGCCGCCGCGGTCGCCTTGCGGACGCCCTTGACCGGCATCCGCTCCTCCCGCGGCCCCGCCTGGACGGGAACCCGCGGCGCCTCCGCCGCAGCCTGGGCGGCGGCGACGTCGTCGCGCGTGATCGACCCCTGCGGGCCCGACCCGGTGACGGTCGCGAGGTCGATGCCGAGGTCCTTGGCCATTTTCCGGACGGGCGGCTTCGCCAGCGGCAACCCGTTGTCCACAGGCTGTGGACGAGGAGCCGGCGGAGCCTGACGTGCCGGAGCCGGTGCCGGAGCCGGGGGCGGTGGCGGGGGCGCTGCCGCCGCCGGCGGTGGCGTTCCGTTCGTCGACTTGCGTTGGCGGCGCTTGGTCGCGCCCTCCTTGACCCCGTACCCGACGAGGACGGGCTGCCGCTTCGGGGGCTTCTCCGGGGACACCATGCCCGGCTCCTCGACGCGCGGCACGCCATCCCTCTTGATCGCCGCCGCCTGCGCGGGAGGTTCGGACACCGGCGTCGCCACGGCGCCGTCCCCGTCGGCGTCCACGGAGATGATCGGCATGCCGACGTCGACGGTCTCGCCCTCGGCGACCAGCAGTGCGGTCACCACGCCCTCGAACGGGCAGGGCAGCTCCACGATCGCCTTCGCCGTCTCGATCTCGACGATGGTCTGGTTGATCTCGACCGTGTCACCGGGCTGGACGTGCCATTTGACGATCTCGGCCTCGGTCAGGCCCTCGCCCACGTCCGGCAGCTTGAAGGTCTTCGGCTGGCTCACCGCGTCACCACCCGAAGGTCCGGTCGACGGCATCCAGGATGCGGTCGAGGTCGGGCAGGTAATGGTCCTCGATGCGGGACGGCGGATACGGCGTGGAGAACCCGCCGACCCTCAGCACCGGCGACTCCAGCCGGTAGAAGCACTTCTCGGTGATCCGCGCGGCCAGTTCCGCGCCGAACCCGTTGAACACCGGTGCCTCGTGGACGACGACGCAGCGTCCCGTCCGGTTCACCGACTCCACCACGGTGCCGATGTCGAGCGGGTTGAGCGACCGCAGGTCGATGACCTCCAGCGACCGTCCCTCCTCGGCGGCCGCGGCGGCCGCCTCCAGGCACGTCTTCACCGACGGCCCGTAGGCCAGCACGGTCACGTGCTCGCCCGGCTGGACGACCCGGGCCCGGTGCAGCGGCGTCCAGTCGGCGGACTCGGTGTCGACCTCGGCCTTCTCCCAGTACCGCCGCTTCGGCTCGAAGAAGATCACCGGGTCGGGGGACGTGATCGACTGCTGGATCATCGAGTACGCGTCCGCCGGGTTCGAGCACGCCACCACGCGCAGGCCGGCGGTGTGCGTGAAGTACGCCTCGGGCGACTCCGAGTGGTGCTCCACCGCCCCGATGCCGCCGCCGCACGGGATCCGGATGACGACCGGCAGCGACAGCGTGCCGAGCGACCGCATCCGCATCTTCGCGAGCTGCGTGATGATCTGGTCGGCCGCGGGGAACACGAACCCGTCGAACTGGATCTCGCACACGGGCCGGTAGCCCCGCAGCGCCAGCCCGATCGCCGTCCCGACGATGCCCGACTCGGCGAGCGGCGTGTCGATGACCCGCTCCTCGCCGAAGTCCTTCTGCAGCCCGTCGGTGATCCGGAAGACCCCGCCGAGCTTCCCGACGTCCTCGCCCATCATGAGGACCTTCGGGTCGTTCTCCATGGCCTTGCGCAGGCCTTCGTTCAACGCCTTGCCGAGGGTCAGGGTGGTCACTTCGCCTCCTCCTCGAACGAGGCCAGGTAGGCGGCGAACTGCTCCTGCTCCTCGGTCATCATCGGATGCCGGTCCGCGTACACGTGGTCGAACATCGACAGGGGTTCGGGGTCCGGCAGCGCCAGGCACGCCTCCCGCAGTTCCCTCGCCATCTGCTTGGCCTCGTCGTCGACCTTCTCGAAGAACCCCGAGTCCGCCAGGTCGCTCCGCACCAGGTACGCCTTGACGCGCTCGATCGGGTCCTTGAGCTTCCACGCCTCCTCTTCGGCCTTCAGCCGGTAGCGCGTGGGGTCGTCCGTCGTCGTGTGGGCGCCCATCCGGTACGTGTACGCCTCGATGAGGGTCGGGCCCTGTCCCGTCCTGGCGTTCTCCAGGGCCTTCCTGGTCACGGCCAGGCAGGCGAAGACGTCGTTGCCGTCCACCCGCAGGCCCGGGAACCCGAATCCCTGCGCCCTCTTGTAGAGCGGAATCCTGGACTGCCGTTCGAGCGGTTCCGAGATGGCCCACTGGTTGTTCTGGCAGAAGAACACGATGGGTGCGTTGAACACCGAGGCGAACACGAACGACTCGTTCACGTCGCCCTGCGATGTCGCCCCGTCCCCGAAGTACGCGATCGTCGCGCCCGCCGACGACGTGCCCAGCACGCCGTCCCGCTGGATGCCCATCGCGTACCCGGTGGCGTGCAGCGTCTGGCTGCCGATCACGATGGTGTACAGGTGGAAGCCGTGCTCGGCGGGATCCCACCCGCCGTGGCTGACGCCCCGGAACAGGCCGAGCAGCCTCAGCGGCTCCACGTCCCGGCACCACGCCACGCCGTGCTCCCGGTACGTCGGGAACACCATGTCGTGATCGGACAGAGCGCGTCCTGACCCGATCTGCGCCGCTTCCTGCCCCAGCAGCGACGCCCAGATGCCGAGCTCGCCCTGGCGGGTGAGCGCCACGGCCTCCAGGTCGATCCGGCGCACGATCACGAGATCGCGGTACAGATCGCGGACTTCCTCGGCGCTGAGGTCCAGGGGGTAGTCGGGATGCTCGACGCGCTCGCCCTCGGGGGTGAGCAACTGGACGAGCTCTGGCCCGGCGAGCTCGGGGGTGCCGGGCGCACCGCGCACGGAGTCGATCGTCATCGATGACACTCCTCGTTCGGGGCCGCCGCGCGGGATCGCCGCACGTCCGGCCGATGTCAACGACCTTGGGCCCCGGTAAGGGACAAAAGCCGCTTATGCCATCGTGGCAGACATCACACCTCGCGATGCAAGTCCGCCACCGAGGTCCCTACCCTTAGGCACATCCCCTGACCCAAACGTGATACACGCCACCGCGCCGACACCGGGCAGGCCGGCTCATTCGCGGGAGAGGGCCCGGGTGGCTCCGGCGGCGACCGTCAGGCCGAGGAGCAGGCCGGCCGTGACGATGAACATGGCGATCCACTGGTAGACGCCGTCGGGGGCGAAAACCCTCTCCTGACCGAGGTCGCCGATGGGCAGGATCAGGTCGAGCGTGTAGATGAACGCGTTGAAATGGGGGCTGTCGTCACTGTTCAGAATGGCGGGCTTGTGGAAGGAGAAGATGATCGTCCCGAAGGCGAGCAGGCCGACCAGCCAGCTCGCCGCACGGAACGGGCGGTAGCCGTAGCCGACCAGGCCGTCCTGCAGCCAGCCGACGATCTTGCGGGGGAAGCCCTGGGTCTTGCGGCGGTCCCGGGCCTTGGCGAGCAGGACCGAACGCCCGTCGGAGTCCAGGCCGAGGGCACGGTAGGTCTGGGCGAGGCGCTCGTAGGGCTGCGGGGCGTAGCCGTCGGTGTCGCGGTGCAGCCAGTCGAGACGTTCACGTGCCGTCAGCGGCGGTTCGAGCGTCTCGTACTGCAGGCCGTCCAACTGGAGGCGCTCCGGCCAGGACTTGGCGTCGTCGCGCAGCAGGTTGACACGGGCGTAGGACAGGTCCGCGATGCCGTGGATCGGCTCGGCGGTGCGCAGCAGGAGTTCCTCCGCCTGGATGCGCTGCACGCTGAGCGCCGTCCCCTCCTCGTTCCGCAGCCGGGCGTCGCGCAGGCTGAGCTGGCCGGTGATGCGGGCGCCGGCGAAGCTGACGGCGCCGACCGCGCTGAAGCCGTCCGAGCAGTAGACGTCGGTCTCCACACCCAGGTCGTCCGCGTTCAGGGCGGTGCGCTGGGGGGCCGACAGGCGTGCGCCCACGAACGACAGGTAGCCGCCGACGCGGGCGCCCCGGAGCCGGATCTCGCCCTCCGCGGAGAACCCGCCGTCGCAGAACACGTTCGCCGCCACGTCCAGGCGGCTGGCGTACAGGGCCGCGCCGGACGGGTTGTGCAGCCGCGCACCCCGGAAGATCAGCTGGCCGCCGACGCGGGCACCGGGCAGCCGGACCTCCCCGTTGGCCGCGAAGCCCTGGTCGCAGTACACGTTCGCCTCGACGGCGAGGCGGTCGGCGAGCAGCGCGTCCCCGCCCGGGTTGCTCAACTGCACGCCCGACATGTTGAGGATGCCGGTGATGTTCGCGCCGTCCAGCCACAGGCCCCCGGAGATGCGGCTGCCCTCCAGCCACAGATGCCCGTCGACCCTGGTACCGGACGCGATGAGGCCCGGCAGGCGGCAGCGCATCAGGTGGACGCTGTTCATGCTCGCCCAGTACAGATGCGGGGCCTCGTCGAATGAGCACGAGGTGAGCGCCAGCGGGACGCCGACCTCCGCGTGCCCGAGGTTCAGCGAACCGGTGATGCGGGCGCCGCCGAGCCGGACGGCGGCGACCTGACCCGGCTGGGGCTCCACCGCGCCGACGAGCAGGGCGACGAGGACCTCGGCCCTGACCGTCCGCTCACGACCCCACCGGTCGGCCTGCCCGAGGTCGTCGTAGGCGGGGTCGCCGGACGACAGGTCGACGGATTCGCCCTTGGGGAAGGCCTCCCAAAGGCGGCGTTCCGCGGGGGTGAGGTCCTCGATGTTCATCGGGCTGCTCCGGGGGTGCGGGTGGTCCGTGATGGGCAATGGTGCCGTACGCTTCAGGATCGTAAGGAAAAGCGCAGACCAGTGAGGGGGCGGTCGTGGCGCGTGTCGTCGTCGACGTCATGCTCAAGCCGGAGATCCTGGACCCGCAGGGGCAGGCGATCGCCCGCAAGCTGCCGCAGCTGGGGTACGACGGGGTGGTGGCCGTCCGGCAGGGCAAACGGTTCGAGGTGGAGGTCGAGGGAGAGGCCGACGAGGCCGCCCTGGAGCAGGTCGGCAAGATCGCCGAGACGCTGCTGGCCAACCCCGTAATCGAGAACTTCGAGGTCCGCGTTCTCTAGCCGGAAATGGCATGGAATGCCGTTCTGGTACTGGATGGAGTGGCGCGTTCCACGGCGTTTTCCCGCAACGACCCGTGAGTATAGCGATTACGGAAGTTTCCGCCGGGGAAGTGTTAGCTGCGTCGAGTCGTCGAGCACGCTCCGGGGACCGGGGGAACGGCCAGGAAGCCCGGGGCATGGACGAGGTGTCCGGGTGGATATGAGGTTCTCGCTCTCGCTTCCGCGCGAGGCGCTCACCATCCCGGTGATCAGGCGGGTGGTCGGGGACGCGCTGCGGGGGCTGGGCGTTTCCGACGACTGCGTCGACGACGTGCTGGTCGCCACCTCCGAGGCGTGCACGAACGTCGTCCAGCATGCCCGCGCCGCCGGTGAGTACAAGGTCACAGGACACGTGGACGAGGGCGTCTGTGTGCTCAAAATCATGGACCGGGGCCGCGGGCCCCGGCCGGCCCCCGAGGATCGGGGGGTGATGAGCGAGTCCGGCCGCGGGATCAGGATCATGCGGGCTCTGGTGGATGACCTGGACATCGACACCTCGCCCGACAGGGGCACCGTCGTTCACCTGCGAAAGCGGCTGAGCTGGCGGGACGAGGCCCTCGTCCGGCGCCTCGACCGCAAACTCATCCACAGCGCCGGGTAGATTGGTAGGCGCGCGCGGGGGAAAACGACGCGCAGCGGGGTGATCGGCGGAGGAGATACCGCCCGTCCCGGCCGCCCCTCATTTCGGAGGAACAGAAGAGATGGATGCTGCCCGGGTCGGGGTCATCACCTTCCCCGGTTCTCTCGATGACAAGGACGCCGCACGTGCCGTGCGGCTGGCCGGCGCGGAGCCGGTCGCCCTCTGGCACGGCGACCATGACCTGCAGGGAGTCGACGCTGTCGTCCTGCCCGGCGGGTTCTCATACGGGGACTATCTGCGTGCCGGGGCGATCGCCCGGTTCGCGCCGCTGATGTCGGAACTGGTGGCCGCCGCCGAGGCGGGCCTGCCGGTCCTCGGCATCTGCAACGGCTTCCAGGTGCTGTGCGAGTCGCACCTGCTGCCGGGCGCGCTGCTGCCGAACGCCGGCCTGCACTTCGTCTGCCGCGACCAGCGGCTGCTGGTGGAGAACGCGGACACCGCCTGGACGACCGAGTACCGGGAGGGCCAGGAGCTGGTGATCCCGATCAAGAACCGGGACGGCCGGTACACCGCCGATCGGGAGACACTGACCGAACTGGCCGACACCGGCCGGATCGTCGCCCGCTACCTGGACCTGAACCCCAACGGCTCCCTCGATGACATCGCCGGGATCTGCAACGAGGCCGGCAACGTGGTCGGGCTCATGCCGCACCCCGAGCACGCCGTGGAGTCACTGACCGGCCCGTCCACCGACGGGCTCGGCTTCTTCACCTCCATTGTCAAGAGACTGGTCAACGCATGAGCGAGCAACCGCCACACGCCTCCGGGCGCGCCACCCGGGAATCCTCGGACGAGCCTTCGATGGAGTGGCTCGGCGAGCTCAAGTCCGACGCGGACGACCCCGAACTCGAGCCGGTCGACCACTCGGTCACCCAGGCCTTCGAGGCCATGCTCGACGAGGCCAAGCCCGCCGCGAAGCCGGCCGCCGCTCTGCCCGAACCGGCCGCCGTCCAGCCGCAGCCGGTGGCGCGGCCCGTCCCGGGCGTCCAGCCGCAGCCGTCCATCCAGGTCGACCCGACCGTCCAGGCCATGCTCAGGACGGCCCAGCCGGGTCCAGCGCTCGGCGGCCCGGCGCTCGAAGCCGGGCCCGCCGAAGGGCCGGCTCAGGAGTTCGCGCGTGCCCTGGCCGAGGAGCGCGCCGCCGGCGACCCCGCGTCCACCCTGGCGGACCCGACGCTCACCACGCCCGACCTGAACGGCTACACCGCCCCGCCCCTGCCGACGGACCCCGGCACCAGCCCGCGGCCGGTGGCCGGCCCCGGCACCGGCCCGCAACCCGCCGTAGGCCCCGGCACGGGCCCGCAACCCGCAATCGGCCCGGGCACCGGCCCGCAGCCCGCTGTAGGCCCGGGAACGGGCCCGCAGCCCGCCGTAGGCCCCGGCACGGGCCCGCAGCCCGCAATCGGCTCAGGGACCGGCCCCCAGCCCGCTGTAGGCCCGGGAACGGGTCCGCAGCCCGCGGTCGAGGCTCAGCCGCCTTTCAGCCCTCCGTTCCCGCCCGGCCCGGGCACAGGCCCCCAGCCCGCGGTAGGGACCGGCACGGGCCCGCAGTCCGCCGTTGAGGCTCAGCCGCCCTTCAACCCTCCCTTCCCGCCCGGCCCCGGCACAGGCCCCCAGCCGACGGTCGGCCCCGGAACGGGCCCGCAGCCCGCCTTCCGCTCCGGAACGGGCCCGCAGCCCGCCGTCCGCCCCGGCACGGGCCCGCAGCCTGCGATCGGGGGCCCGGGGACGGGCCCGCTGCCCGCTGTCCGCCCCGGGTCGGGTCCGCAGCCCATGATCGGCCTGAACACGGGCCCGCAGCCGCCCGTCCACGGCGACGGACGCGGCACCGGCCCGCAGCCCGCCGTCGGCCCCGGAACCGGCCCGCAGCCCGCGCTGGGCTTCGGGACGGGCCCGCAGCCCGCCATCGAGACGTCCGCCCCGGTTTACCCCGGTACGGACACGGTGGCGATCGCCGCCGCGTCCCCCGAGCGCCCGCAGCCGTACGCCGAGCTCGGGATGAACGACGAGGAGTACCGGCGCGTCCGCGACATCCTCGGCCGCCGTCCCACCTCCGCCGAGCTGGCGATCTACTCGGTGATGTGGAGCGAGCACTGCTCGTACAAGAGCTCCAAGGTGCACCTGCGCCAGTTCGGTGAGAAGGCCCCCAAGACCGACAAGCTGCTCGTCGGCATGGGCGAGAACGCCGGTGTCGTGGACGTCGGCCAGGGCTGGGCGGTCACCTTCAAAGTCGAGTCGCACAACCACCCGTCCTACGTGGAGCCCTACCAGGGCGCCGCGACCGGTGTCGGCGGGATCGTCCGCGACATCATGTCGATGGGCGCCCGGCCGATCGCGGTGATGGACTCCCTCCGCTTCGGCCCGGCCGACGCCCCCGACACCCAGCGCGTCCTGCCCGGCGTGGTGGCCGGCGTGGGCGGCTACGCCAACTCGCTCGGCCTGCCCAACATCGGCGGCGAGACCGTCTTCGACGCCTGCTACGAGCAGAACCCGCTCGTGAACGCGCTGTGCGTCGGCGTCCTGAAGCACGAGGACATCCAGCGCGCCGTGGCCCCCGGCCCCGGCAACAGGGTGATCCTGTTCGGCGCTCTGACGGGCCCGGACGGCATCGGCGGCGCGTCCGTTCTCGCGTCGGCGACGTTCGACGAGGAGTCGCACCAGAAGCGGCCGTCCGTCCAGGTGGGCGACCCGTTCATGGAGAAGCTGCTCATCGAGTGCTGCCTGGAGCTGTTCAACGAGGACCTCGTGGTCGGCATCCAGGACCTCGGCGCCGCCGGCGTGTCCTGCGCGACGACGGAACTGGCCGCGGCCGGCACCGGTGGCATGCACGTCGACCTCGACGCCGTTCCGCTCCGCGACGAGACGCTCCTCCCCGAGGAGATCCTCATGAGCGAGTCGCAGGAGCGCATGATGGCGGTGGTCACGCCCGACAAGGTCGACCGCTTCATGGAGATCTGCGGCCGCTGGGAGATCCCGGCGACCGTGATCGGGACGGTCACCGACACGCGCCGGCTGGTCATGACGTGGCGGGGCGAGACGATCGTCGACCTCCCCCCGACCACCGCCGCCGACGAGGGCCCGGTGTACGAGCGCCCGATGCAGCCTCCGCACGACCTCGGGACGCTGCAGTCCGACACGCCGGGGCGCCTCACCCGCCCGTCCAACGGCGACGAACTGCGCCGCACCGTCCTGTGGCTGGCCGGGTCGCCGAACCTCGCGAGCAAGACGTGGGTGACGTCCCAGTACGACCGCTACGTCCTCGGCAACACGGTCATGGCCATGCCGGAGAACGCGGGCGTGGTGCGCATCGACGACGAGTCCGGCCTGGGCATCGCCCTTTCCCTCGACGGAAACGGCCGCTACACCCGCCTGGACCCGTACGCGGGCGCGCAGCTCGCGCTGTCCGAGGCGTACCGCAACGTCGCCGCCACCGGCGCACGGCCCCTGGCCGTCACCAACTGCCTCAACTTCGGCTCCCCGGAGGACCCGGGCGTCATGTGGCAGTTCGCCCGCGCGGTCGAGGGCCTGGCGGACGGCTGCCAGTACCTCGGCATCCCCGTCACGGGCGGCAACGTCAGCTTCTACAACCAGACCGGCGCCACGCCGATCAACCCGACCCCGGTCATCGGCGTCCTCGGCGTCCACGACGACGTCCGCCGCCGCGTGAACATGTCGCTCACCACCGACGGCGCAACGATCGCGCTGCTGGGGGAGACCCGCGAGGAGTTCGGCGGCTCGGAATGGGCCCACGTGGTCTACGGCCACCTGGGCGGTCTGCCGCCGCTGGTCGACCTGAAGGCCGAGACGGCACTGGCGTCCGTCCTGGTCAACGCCATCCGCGACGGGCTGGTGACCGTCGTCCACGACCTGTCGGACGGCGGCCTGTCCCAGACCCTCGTGGAGTCGTGCCTGCGCGGCGGCCTCGGCGCCCGGATCACCCTGCCGGGCGACCCGTTCGTGTCACTGTTCAGCGAGTCGGTGGCCCGCGCCATGGTCGCCGTCCGCCCGGGCGCCGAAGCGCGCCTGGCGGCCCTGTGCGAGTCGGCGGGCGTCCCCGTCACCCAGATCGGCGTGGCGGGCGGCGACTCCCTGAGCGTGACGGGCCGCGGCCCCGACGGCGACCAGCAGGAGCTGTTCAGCATCCCGCTGTCCGAACTCCGCGAGTCCCACGAACGCACCCTCCCCAGCTACGCCGACTGAGGACCGTCCAACAGAAGGGCGCCCTCCGCTGGGGGGCGCCCTTCGCGCTGGGTCACCCGCATCCAAAACGGTCTTCTGCTTGTTCCGAGCAGATGGTCTACTGATGTCATGGCCATTGTCCGGAGGCTGGTCCGAAACGTCCTTGGCGGACTGATCAACTAAACACCACCTCGCATCAGACGCGACATACTCGCATCTGACGCGATGTCATGCCCGGCGAACCCGGGAAACAGCAGGTAGAGCCGACCGCGGCCGCATACGACGAACTCGGCGTACGTCGCCGCTACAGGTGAATGACCCAGCTCAAACGTCTTCTTCAAGTGCGCGAATAGCCCATCAGATGCCATTCGTCCCCTTACTAGAAGACCGAGTTCTGAACCCCCCAAGATCACGACCTGCAACGATCCTCCGGACAACCGTCCTGACCTGCTGCCTGTCCCCTCGGTGGCTCTCATCGTCTCGTAGGTGATCGTGCCCTCATGTGCCCCCGATGTGCCCTGCCCGGCTATCGGGGGCGCGGTGCTGCCCTCGGCAGGGTGGAGTGACCAAGAAGACTGACCCCCACCTGACCAGCAAACGGACGGCCCCACACTGCAAAACCGGGGCCGTCCGTTCCGCGGTGGTTCCGCGGGGCGTCGATGTCACGGTGCTGGCGGGTCAGACCGGCCTTGTGCGTCATCGTCACTATCCGCTGGCGACCTACCTCTCGCGCGTGCCAAGATCGAGGTGGCTGTCTCAAGAGGAGGGCGGGATGGATGCTCTCGTAGTGTGGACGGCCGCCCTGCCCATGTTTTGGGGCGTGGCCTTCGGCCAATTGTGGCTCCAGCGAAGGTACTGTTCATGGCTGGTGTGCGTAGCGGGAAAGAGCGTTGCCGGGGCCGTCCTTCTCACGGTGGTTGTGCACCTGGGAGCCATGTCGCTGTTCGCGATCATTGCATTTTTGATCAACGATCTGGTAGTGCCAAATTTCCCGACTTGGTTCGCTGTCTTCCTGTTCGTATTGGCGGCTATGGTTTACTCGCCGCTGGTCGGCCTAGCGATCCCCGCGCGGAGCTGGCCTCCCTATGAGACCGTTCGGCCTGCTCTGGAAGAAGCCGGGGCGACACTCGGGCAGGAACGGGCGGTTGCTTGGATAGGTGGGCTGCTGACGTTTCCTGGAATGAGCGCCGTCGCGGGAGGAGCCGCGATCCTGTTCGGATGAACACACGCTTTGGCTTCCCGTCTGCCGTCGTCCCGCGTTTCACGCTGCTGGCCCTGGTCTGGTAGATCTCCGATCGGGACGGCGGCAGACGGGAAGCTCCTCCCTACCTGACCCCTCGGCGACCGTCACGGACACGCCCCGTGCTTCCCGGAGTCGGAGTGCCCCCGCCGGAGGCAAAGAAGACCTCGGCCACGTGAGACCGGATGACGGGCGGTGGCGCGACCCAGTGACTGCCGGCACCTGGCGGACGGGGCGGCGGTGGCAGGATGCGCGGTCCGGCGCGGCCGTCCGGTGACCGGCGCCCACGCCGCACGCTCCGGGCGGCCTGGCGCGGGGCCGCGCAGCGGCCTGAGCGCCGCCGCCCCTTGATCCAAAACAGCGGAATTCGGCAAGGTATCGCGTGCTTGTCCGTACTTAGCTGCGGGACTGGGCTTCGCTCGTAGTGCTGATCAGGGATCTGATGTCGTCGGCCAGTGCGGGAGTCGTAGCCACGGTGGCGGCCGAGGTAGAGGCGTGGTCGCTGCCGTCCTGGTCGGTGACCTTGGCTCCCGCTTCGCGGGCGATGATGACTCCGGCGGCCATGTCCTCGCCTCCCCGCGCTGACCTGGGCGTCGGCCCCTCGGTGACTCTCGACGTCTCGCGGCCGGTCATGAGGTCATGTGCCCTCGATGTGCCCTGAGCCTGACGCTGCCCAGCGAACGAACGGCGTCGCTGTGTGTAACCCGGGGTCGTCCAGGCTGCGATTGCTCCGCGCTACGCTTCGCCGATGGCAAGGGCGAACGCTGATCCAGGAGTCATCGCACGCTTTCGGGGCGGCCTGGAAGCCGGCTTGCTGCACGTGACCGACTCGGAGTCCCGGGAGTACTTCGATTCCGACGACTGCGCGAATGGCTTCGTTGTCGGCCGTACCTTCGTGATCGTTGGAGCGGCTTGCTTCGTTGACGATCTTGTGGATGTGCGCGTCCGTAGTGATGGCTCGCGTATTCCGTCACCACCGGTGTTCGCCGGACCTCTGGAGGTGGCGAGCGGTGCTCTGGTGGTCGGCGACCTCACGCGCGAAGAAGAACTCGGCGTCGTGGTGCCGGTCGATGCCGGAACCGTGCACGTGACGATCGTCCGCAATCACGACCAATTTGCTACTGAGGTCGATGTGACGCTGAGCCCTCCGAGGTGACGAACTGGCGTCACCCCGCGCCGCCAACCCGGCATCGCTCCGGAGTGCCCATTCGCGCGAACGGTGAGACGTTGTGACAGAGCTTGGCGCGCGAATGGGTGCTCCGGCTCCAGGAGGGGTCTGGGGAACCACGGGGTTCCCCAGTAGCGCACGCGCAACCGATCTTCCGGCTATCTTCCCCGCTGACTCCAACGGCGCTCGACCACAGTCACGCCCTGGTGCTCGTCGCCGAACGGGCTTAGAGCTTCGGTGTCGAATCGTCAGGGCGGCGGCGCGCCCTTGCGGTGAGCGGTCGGGGCGGGGCCGGCGGGCGTGGCACGACGTGCGGCCCCGCGCGGCCGTCCGGTGACCGGCGCCCACGCCGCACGCTCCGGGCGGCCTGGCGCGGGGCCGCGCAGCGGCCCGAGCGCCGCCGCCCCTTGAAGCCTGCGCTCTTGCGTGCCGATGTTTCGGCAACTCGGGACAACGGCTTTCACGCGCTGCGGCATCACTTCGCCAGCGTGCTCCTGGAGCAGGGTGTTGACATTCGGGCGCTGGCCGAGTTCCTCGGGCACGCTGACCCCGGTTTCACGCTCCGTACCTACACGCATCTCATGCCGTCCAGCCGGGATCGGATGCGCAGGGCGATTGATGACACGTGGGGAACGATTCCGGGCACGAGTGCCCTGGATGTGCCCTCTCGGGAGATCTCGTGAGCTGCGGCCCTGGTCGGAGGGCCTGCACGCCTAGAAGACCGAGATGTGGACGTGGTCGTAGTGGTTCGCGGTGTTGCCGCCTCGGTTCGACATTGAGCGCCAGCCGGGGCTGCGCATGTCGTAGATGCGCTGCCGCCAGATCACGTACTTGATGCCTAGGGCGCTCGCGTGGGAGATGGCGTACTGGGCGGCCTGGTCGCCTTGGGCTCTCGCGCTGCCGGAGGCCATCACGCCGCCGGTCGTCACCATGAAGTCGCAGGCGCGGCCGGTGCCGTGGTCCTGGGGGTCGCCGGTGCTGCGGACGCAGCCGATGGTCGGGAACGGGCCGAACTCCACGTCGATGGTGTTCTTGACCTTGAGCATGCGGGGGGTGACGCCGCCCATGCCGACGCTCGGCGACTCGGGCTTGTACTTCTTGACCAGTTGCTTGATCTTGGCCTGGCGGCTCTTCAGGTCCTTGATCTCGGCCTTGAGCTGCGTCATCTTCTCTTCGGCCTGCTTACGGGCCTTGATCTGGTCGTTGACGAGCTTCTGGATCTGCTCGACCTTCGCGGCCTGGTTCTGTGCCATGTGGCTGACGAGGCTGGCGTTGCTGAGGAGTTCGCTCGGGTCCGCGGCGGCCAGGAAGGTGACCGTGGGGTCCTCGCCGTTCGTCATGTACTTGGTCGCGGCGATCCGGGCGACGACGTTGCGGGCCTCGACGAGGTCCTTCTCCAGGACCTTCGACTTGTTGTGCGCCTTCTTCGCGGCGTACTGGGCGTCCTTGAGCTTGGCCAGGTCGCCGCCGTACTCCTTTTCGAGCTGTTCGATCTGCCCGTTCAGCTTGCGGAACTTGGCGCTGTCGCCCGGGTCGTACGGGGCGGACGCGGGTGCCGCGGCGCCGGCGGACGGTGTGGCGGTACCGAGCAGCGGCAGTGCGGTGGCGATCGCCACGAGAGCCAGGGCGGTGCGTCGTCCACTGCGCCTGCGTGTGGAGGCGGGGGTCTCCACCTGTTCTCCTCTCGTCACGGCCGTAGGTCAACGAACATTAAAAGAACCGTCTGTGCCTCGCCAAGGCTAAACCCCTGGTGTGGATGAGACGGCGCGAAGCGCGAGATGCCGGTTCCGTTGCCGGGAGCCGAGCCATCTTACGGGACACGGCTTACGGCTCCGCCTTGCGGGCAAAGCCGGTTCGGCTGCAGCCGTGAGCACTTCAGGGTACGGGGTGGAGTTGTCGTTGGTTCACTGTCCGCGCTTGCGGGCACGTCGCCGACGTTCCGGGGGCGGCCGAGATCGGTATCTCGATCGCGAGAACCTTAGCGGAACTACCCAGATTTAGGGTGCAAATTGGGTGTTCCGCCCGGTCAGCTGCGGCTCAACATGCCTCCGTAGGAGAGGTTCGTCCCGGGCCTGGTCCACGTGTACTGCAGCGTCCCGTCCGGCTGCCGGGTGATCTGGACGACCCCGGACGTGCACGGCTTGCCGATGGCCAGGGACATCTTCAGCGCGCTTTCCGTGCCCCTCGTCAGCCTGAGCGTGCCGTTGCACTTCTCCCGGGGGTAGACCGCCTGTGCGGTCGTGCCGCCCACCTCGAACGTGACCTCCACGGGGAACGACACGTTGCGGTTGGTGTTGACCACCGTCCCCTTCCATGTCCCCCCGAACGATGACGGGATCGTCGTCACCGGACGGTTGTTCGACGCGTTGGCGCTGTCGGGCGGTGGCCCTTCGTCGGCCTTGAGCTGGGGCCACAGCACCAGCGCGATGATGGCGATCCCCACGCCGACGCCTATGAACAGCGAAAGCGCCACCCCGAGCACGTGGTTGCTGGGGCGCCGCATCTTGCTCAGGGCCGCCAGCGGCGAGGAGCCCCTTCCGCCGCTTTCACGAACATCTCCCATGCCCGGGACGAGCGGGGACGGTTCCGTGGTGTTCGCGTACTCCAGGTCGATCGCGTCGAACGTGGCGGTCGGGTCGGGGCCGACCGCGTCGAACCTCGCGGTCTGGTCCGTCCGGTCGGGGCGTCGTGGCTCGAACGCGTTGAAGGTCGTGGTCTCCTCGAAGGCGCCCGGGTCGAGGTCGGCCGGGGGCGGTGCGGGCTCGGGCTGTGACCTGCGCGCGCGCGAGAGCTTGCCCAGCAAGGGCAGGGACGGCGACGGAGCGGTCTCCGCGGCAGGGGGCGAAGGGACGCCCGGGGGAGGCCCGGCAGGTGCGTTCGGGCCAGGCCCTGGCAGCCCCGGGGCGAACGTGGGCGCCACGCCGGGGTCGGGGGCCATGGGACGCGGCTGCGCACCCATGGGCGGCATCGGCGGAGGTGGCACGGCCGGGGGTGCGGGCGGCTGCGCGGCCGCGCCCGAGGCGAGGGCGAGGCCTTCGTCGACCATGGAGGACGGCATGCGGCCGGCCAGCGGGTTCGTCCCGTCCAGGAGCCCCTGGAGGAGATCCTTGGCCGTCGGACGGTCGGCCGGGTCCTTGACGAAGGCGCCGGCCAGCACCTCGCGCAGCGAATCGGGGACGCCGGTCAGGTCCACCTCGTCGTAGACGATCCGCTGCATCACCTCTGACGGCGAGCCGGTCCCGAAGGGCTGCCTGCCCGTCGCGGCGAACAGGATCGTCGACGCCCAGGCGAACACGTCCGCGGCGGGTCCGATGCCCCTGCCGCTGAGCTGCTCCGGGGCCTTGTAGGAGGGGTCCTCGGTGATGTGCCCGGAGAAGGCCACGTTCACCGCCTCCAGGGCGCGGGCGATACCGAAGTCGCTCAACCTCGGGCCGTCCCGTCCCAGGAGGACGTTCCCGGGCTTCAGATTGTGATGAAGGGCACCCGCCCGGTGGACGGCCGCGAGGGCGATCGCCATGCCGACCGCCAGACGCTCGACGACCGCGCCGCCGCGCACGCCCTCCTCGTCCACGAGCTGCTGGAGGGACGGCCCGTCCACCCATTCGCTCACCACGAAGGGACGGTCGCCCTCCACATCGGCGTCCAGGATCGCCGCCGTGCAGAAGCCGGACACCTTCCGGGCGGCGGTGAACGCGCCGTTGAACCGTGTCCTGGCGACGGGCTCGCCGCTCAGCCGCACATGCAGGACCTTCACGGCGACCTGGCCGCCCGCAGGGTCCCTGCCGACGAAGACGGCGCCCTGCTCGCCGACGCCGAGCCGTCCCGTGATCTCGTACGAGCCGAGTCTTCGCGGGTCACCCGGCTGCAGGGGCAGCGCCTCGGGCATCTGACGAACCTCCGTGTCCTCCAGGGACCGCGTCCCTGGTCTCCCCGTTCCCTTCACTCCCCCATGCCTGGCGGGGTCCTTTTTACCGTCTGTGCGGTGTCCCGGGCGCCACCGCAGGCGAATGGCCGTGGGCCATGACCCGGTAACGTCGGTGGCGATGCCGCGAAAACCGCTTTCCCTCGCTGTCCTGAACGAGCAGCGCACCGCGCTCGGCCTGCCGGCGTACACCGGCGTGGACGAACCGGCCGCGCTTCGTCGCGCGGCCCTGGACACCGTTCTCGCCTGCATCGAGGCAGGGAACGCCGAACCGTCCCGGCCGGTCGTCAAAGGAGCGGTGCGCTTCCTGCTCGACCGGCTCGCCGAGCTGGCGCCCGGCCGTTCTGTGGAGGTTCGCGTCCCCCCTTACGCCGCCGTTCAGTGCATCGACGGCCCGCACCATACCCGGGGTACACCACCGAATGTGGTGGAGATGGACGCCACCGCCTGGGTTGCCTTGGCCACAGGCCGGTTGGCCTGGGCCGACGCCGTCGCGGACGGACGGGTCCGCGCCAGCGGCGCGCGCGCGGATCTGTCCGGTCATCTTCCGCTGCCCATCGGCCTGCCCGTCGATCAGGGGACTTCGGAGCCCGGCTGAGAGACAGTGTCCGGGAGGACGGCCGAGCCGGGCTATTGGCCGATCGTCCAGTTCGGGTCTTGCCGAGACCGCCGGGCGCTGCCAGCGTGGTCACCACCGTCCGTTCGGGGCGCTGGAGGTGATCCCGTGCTGATCGCGCACTGGACGTTCGACGTCGGCACCGTGGACGGCCGCCGGGTGGCCGACGCGGCCGGCGCCGCACCCGCCGCCGAGCTGAACGACGACGCCGAGATCGTCCCGGGCAGGGACGGGGAGGCGCTGTCGCTCGGCGGGAGCGGCCGGGCCGTGATTCCCGCCACACCTCAGCTCGTCCTGAGCCAGGTGTTCGGGTTCAGCGTGACGTTCTTCGTCCACGTCGCGGAGGAACCGACCGGAGAGTGGCGCAGTCTCGTCTACAAGCCGGTCGCCGAGAACGACGCGCGGGGCCTCGGCCTGTGGCTGTACCCGGACGCGATGCGGCTGCGGGTCCAGTTGTTCACCGTCAAGGGGCCGGACTACGCCGACAGCCGCGCCAGGCTGGCTCTGGGCGAATGGGTGCACATCGCGTTCGTCGTCGACGCCGCCGGGATGTCCCTCTACATCAACGGCAGACTGGACGTGACCGTCCCTCTGGAACATGCCGTCGTCACACCGGCCGGCCCCATCTACCTGGGCAGCGAACCCACCAAGCCTGGATTCGGCGGCCTCCTGGACGATTTCCGCGTCTACGCCTCGGCGCTCGGCGAGGAGGCCGTCCGCTCGCTCGCCGACTACCGAAGCCCCTAGGAGACCGTAGGAGCCCCGGAGCCCCTTGGAGCCCTGCGAGCCGCCGGAGAGGCCTTAGGGAGTGGTTGTGCGCCCCGGGGGAGTGGCATCGGCCTTGGCGAAGGGGAACTCGCGTTCGACGCAGCCCCGCCGCGACGAGTCGTCCGGGTACCGCGCCTCGTCCCCGCACTCGGCCGCCTTGCTCAGCAGCCAGAAAAGAATTCCCGCACCGATGACGAGGGCGAGGGCCGAGCAGACGACGCCCACGACCGCGGGCCGCCGGTCGGCGTCGCGCCGGACGAGGGACATCGCCCCCAGAACCAGTCCGGCGAGCGCCGGGATCATCCCCGCCAGGCACAGGACAAGGCCCGCCAGGCCGACGATTCCGAGCACCTGGGAGGCCCTCGCCATGGTGCTCCGCTTGGGCGGCGCGGGCGGCGCATACGTCTGGTACCCGGGCAGCGTCATGCGTTCCTCCACGTGTCGGTCACCAGACTCCCCCGAGGTATGTGATGCCCGTGGTTCGGGGGAGTAAAGGTCCGTTAAGTACATGCCACCGATCGGAGCAGCTGAATCGGGCATCTAGACTGGCAAATGTGCCTCTCGGTGACGGACGTCTGAGCCACGACATCGACTCCTCTGACCGCCCCCCGCAGGATGCTTGCGGGGTCTTCGGCGTCTGGGTCCCCGCGGACCAGGCGTCGAGGGCGGAAGTGAGCAAGCTGACCTACTACGGCCTGTACGCGCTCCAGCACCGCGGGCAGGAGTCGGCGGGCATCGCCGTCAGCGACGGTTCACGCATCGTCGTGTTCAAGGACATGGGCCTCGTCGCCCAGGTCTTCGACGAGTCGGTGCTGAACACGCTCCGCGGCCACATCGCCGTCGGTCACTGCCGCTACTCGACGACCGGCTCGCCCACGTGGGAGAACGCGCAGCCCACGTTCCGGTCCAGCGACGCGGGAGGGCTGGCGCTCACCCACAACGGCAACCTGATCAACACCCCGGAGCTGGCCGCGCGGCTGGCGCCCGGCGTGCTGACCGCCACGACCGACACCGAGGTGCTGACGGCCCTGCTGTCGACCCACGGCGACGGCCCGCTGGCGGCGGCGCGGGAGATCCTGCCCGCCACCCGCGGCGCGTACTCCCTGGTCTTCATGGACGAGGGGACGCTGTACGCCGCCCGCGACCCGGAGGGCGTCCGGCCGCTCGTCCTCGGCGCCCTGGAGGACCGCGGCTGGGTCGTGGCGTCCGAGACGGCCGGCCTCGACATCGTCGGCGCCCGCTTCGTCCGCGAGATCGAACCGGGCGAGATGGTCGCGATCGACGCCGCCGGGGTCCGGTCGGAGCGGTTCGCCGAGGCGCGGCCGAAGGGCTGCCTGTTCGAGTACGTCTACCTGGCCCGGCCCGACACGTCGATCGCCGGACGCAGCGTCCAGGCCACCCGCGTCGAGGTCGGGCGCCGGCTGGCCCGCGAACATCCCGTCGAGGCCGACATGGTCATCCCGACCCCCGAGTCGGGCACCCCGGCCGCGATCGGCTACGCCGAGGCGTCCGGCATCCCCTACGGCCAGGGCCTGGTGAAGAACTCCTACGTCGGCCGGACGTTCATCCAGCCGTCCCAGACCATCCGCCAGCTCGGCATCCGGCTCAAGCTCAACCCGCTGCGCGAGGCGATCGAGGGCAAGCGGCTGGTCGTGGTGGACGACTCGATCGTGCGCGGCAACACCCAGCGCGCCATCGTGGGGATGCTGCGGGACTCGGGCGCCGCCGAGGTGCACGTGCGGATCTCCAGCCCGCCCGTGTCCTGGCCGTGCTTCTACGGCATCGACTTCGCGACGCGTGCCGAGCTGATCGCGGGGAACCTGTCGGTCGAGGAGATCCGCGACTCGATCGGCGCCGACTCGCTGGGCTTCATCTCCCTGGACGAACTGATCTCGGCGTCCCAGATCGCCAAGGACAACCTGTGCCGGGCGTGCTTCGACGGCGTCTACCCCATCCCGGTGGACGAGGCGGCCCGCGGCAAGCACCTGCTGGAGGTCACCTGATGGCCGGTCGCCCCACGCCGGTCTCGTACGAGGCCGCCGGGGTCGACATCGCGGCGGGCGAGCGCGCCGTCGAGCTGATGAAGTCCCGGGTGGCCCGGGCGCGGCGTCCGGAAGTGGTCGACGACGTCAGCGGGTTCGCCGGCCTGTTCGACGCCTCGGCGCTCCTGCGCTACAAGCGCCCCCTGCTCGCCACGTCCACCGACGGCGTCGGCACCAAGGTCGACCTGGCGCGTCGTCTCGGCGTCTACGACACGGTCGGGCACGACCTGGTCGGCATGGTCATCGACGACCTGGCCGTGTGCGGCGCCGAGCCGCTGTTCATGACGGACTACATCGCCTGCGGCAAGGTCGTCCCGGAACGGATCGCCGACATCGTCGGCGGCATCGCGGACGCCTGCGCCCTGGCGGGCTGCGCCCTCGTCGGCGGCGAGACCGCCGAGCACCCGGGTCTCCTCGAAGCCGACGAGTTCGACCTCGCCGGCGCGGGGACGGGCGTAGTCGAGGCCGGTGAGATCCTCGGCCCCGACCGTGTCCGCCCTGGGGACGTCGTCATCGCCATGGCGTCGTCCGGTATCCACTCGAACGGGTACTCGCTCGTGCGCCACATCCTGGCCGCGACGGACCTGACCCTCGAATCCGAGCCGGCGGAACTCGGCCGTTCACTCGGTGAGGAACTCCTCACACCCACGCGCATCTACGCCAGGCACTGCCTGGCTCTGATCCAGGCCGGTGGGGTACGTGCTTTCGCTCACATCACGGGTGGCGGGCTGGCCGCGAACCTTGCCCGCTCGCTGCCTGCGACGGTGGACGCCGTGCTGAACCGCTCGTCCTGGGAGACACCGGCCGTGTTCCGCGTCCTGCAGGCCCACGGGGACGTCCCGCAGGCGGAGATGGACAAGACCTTCAACCTCGGCGTCGGGATGGCGGCCATCGTCAGCCCGGACAGTGCCGATGCGGCACTGCGCCTCCTGACCTCCCAGGGCGTGCCGTGCTGGCACCTGGGCGAGATCACCGAAGGCACCGGCACCGCGGCCCTGGCGTGAGGGACGGCGGCCGGATCAGAGACTCCGCGCGCGGAACGCGGCGCGGACATTGCCTGTGAGGGCTGAGAGGGACGCTGAGCGTCTCTCAGCCCTCACGGGCCACACGGGACGCGTGCGCCGCCGAACGTGCCCTGCGGGCAATCTCGGCGGCCTTCGGAGACCATGACGAACCACACCCCCATGACGTACACCTTGGCGAACATTAAGAAGTCACGACAAACGCCACCGCCCTGTGCTGCGGGCAGTGGCGTCCTGTCGGCCGATCAACCGGAGGTGCCGTCCTTGCGCTCCTCGGTGCCGTAATCATCGGCGAAATCGGCGTACTTCTCGGCGAGCTCGTCGTAGGAGTCCTCGCCGGAGTCATCGACTCCCAGTTCGCTCTTCAGGCGGTCGAGGTCCGTGTTGCCGCTGTTGTACTTGAGCTGTCGGGCAACCTTTACCTGCTTGGCCTTGGCTCGGCCGCGACCCATTGGCTCGACCCCCTCGATGGTCAGGGCTTTCGTGGGCCCATCAACGCGCGCGTGTACCACACGAACCGGTGCCTGATGAGCCATGCGTCAGTCACGGGTACAACCGTACCCGTTTTGCGCCCGGCTCGGTACATCGACGGTACGTGGCGGCGCCCCTGTTGGTGCTAACAACAGTGTATCCCGTGGTCACGGGTACGCGCCAAAGCCGTCGTGGGACGGTCGTGCGGTGCCCCACGGCGGCTCTGGCAACGGTCTTGCAACGGTCTAATCAGTACAGCGAATCGTCCCGGCGCGGCCGGCTCAGAGCAGGATTCCGCGCAACCTTCCGATCTCGGACATCCGGCGCTCGGCGAGCCGGTCGGCGGCGACCGCCGGCGGGACGCCCTCGTCGGCGGCCAACGCGAAGATCTTGCGGGTGGTGTCGTAGATGCCGGTGGCGCGGGCCTTGGCGCGGTCGAAGTTGAAACCCTCGATCTCGTCCGCGACCTGGATCAGGCCACCGGAGTTGACGACGTAGTCGGGCGTGTACAGCACGCCGCGGTCGGCGAGGCTCTTCTCGACGCCGGCGTGGGAGAGCTGGTTGTTGGCGGCCCCGCAGACCACCTTCGCCTCCAGCGCGGTCACGGTGTCGTCGTTGAGGGATCCGCCGAGCGCGCACGGCGCGTACACGTCCAGCCGGGCGCTGACCATGGCGTCGGCGTCCGCGAGGACCTCGACCTCCGGGTGGATCGAGCGGACCCGGTCGACGGCGGCCTCGTTCACGTCGCAGATCACGACGTCCGCGCCGTCCTCGCGCAGGTGCTCCACCAGCCGGTGGCCGACCTTCCCGACGCCCTCCACTCCGACTCGCCTGCCCTGGAGCGTGGGAGAGCCCCACATGGTCTCCGCCGCGGCGCGCATGCCTTGGAACACGCCGAACGCGGTGAGGATGGACGAGTCTCCGGCTCCGCCGTGGGCGACCGTCCGGCCGGTGACGTACCGGCACTCGCGCGCCACGACGTCCATGTCCTCGCTGAACGTGCCGACATCGCACGCCGTGTAGTAGCGGCCGTTGAGCGATTGGACGAACCGTCCGTAGGCCCTCAGCATCGCCTCGGACTTGTCGATGGACGGGTCGCCGATGATGACGGCCTTGCCGCCGCCCAGGTCCAGCCCGGCCATGGCGCTCTTGTACGCCATGCCCCGGGACAGGTTGAGCACGTCGGCGAGCGCCTCGTCCTCGGACCCGTAGGGGTAGAAGCGTGTACCTCCCAGTGCCGGGCCGAGCGCGGTCGAGTAGATCGCGATGATGGCGCGCAGGCCGCTCGCCTCGTCCTGGCAGAAGACGACCTGCTCGTGACTTCCGAAGCGCGAAGCGCCGGAGGGTACAGGGGGGTTGGCCCCCTGTGTGACGGGGTCGGTGCCCTTGTGGGGCGCCCCGAAGACATTAGGCACGGTAGTGCCCTCCTCTCTGTCTCTAAGATCAGCGTAGGACGCCGGATGCCGCCACGCAGGGCCGCATCTCGTGTAACGATGCGATCGTGCTTCCGTACGCCGCGTACCTACGGGTTTATGAACCGGTGACCGCCTTCCCGGAGCCCGCACGGACCTTGTGGACGGTCTACGCCGACTCCAGGCGGCGCCCCCGGCGGATCCATGCGCTCGGGGTGGAGCACCGCGACGCCGCGCTGAGGGTGACGGGTTCGCCGCCGGAGGTCGCGCCGGAGCGGGAGAGCAGGGACGCCTACGTCAGGCGCGTGGAGGACATGATCTACGTGTGCCCGTGGGAGACGAGGCTGCGCTCCTGGCTGGCCCTTGAGCGCTTCAGGAACGAGCACGCCGCCGGTGTGGCGGCGGCGTTCGTCCCGCCGCCGCTGTCGGAGCGGGTCATGGGCGACTTCGAGCAGTGGAAGCGCAAGGGACGGCCGCTGCGTCCCCACATCCTGACGAGCACCTGGCATGTGCCGCTGGACTGGTTCGTGCCGTTCGCGCGGGGTGAGCGGTGCCTGATGCTGGGCACCCCCGGGACGGGGTACTGCAAGCCGGACGACGCGTCCGAGGACCAGGGAGGCAATGGCCCGGCGACGGCGGCGCCCGTCCGTACGCTGATCTACGTCACCTCCATGGGTGAGGCGCGCCGGCGGGTGTCGGCCGCGCTCCCCGTGGTGCGTGAGAACCTCGGTGACGGGACGGGCGACGTCTATCTCCTGTCGGCGGGACGCCTGGAGACGCTCGGCCGGTGGCTGGACGGCTTCCACCCGCGCGCGCTTGTGGAGCTCGACTACGGAGGGCTCGTCCATCTGCTGGACGACCGGGCGCTCCGGGCGGACGAGTCGGTGGCCGAGATGGCCGTGGCGCTCACCGGGATGGAGCGGGGCGAGGCCGAGCTGACCGTGGCGATGTACAAGCGGCTCCTCGCCCGCTGGCGGCCCGTCCGGGCACTTGAGACGGCGAACTAAAACAAATTTCCCGAATCCGCGCGCGATACGACTATACGTGTCGCTAGAATCACGCAGCGTGACTCAGTCGCCACCGTACAGCCACGGCACCCCGCATCCGCGGGGATGTTTGCACGCAACTACCGCCAGGAACTTGCTTGTTGCGCTGAGTGGTGGCAAGGTTACACGTTGTGATGTCATAGTGGCTCTTTCGGGCCATAGGGGACATCAGTGACCGCGCGAGGATCAATCGCAGGATCGCTGTCATCGGTCCACGGAGGAGAGGCCGCAAACATGTCAGCACGTACGCCAGAGGCCGAGCCCCTGCTGACGCCGGCGGAGGTGGCGACGATGTTCCGCGTCGACCCCAAGACCGTCACACGGTGGGCGAAAGCGGGAAAGCTCACGTCCATCCGGACACTGGGGGGGCACCGCCGCTATCGCGAGGCGGAGGTGCGGGCGCTGCTCGCGGGTATCCCGCAGCAGCGGTCGGAGTAACCGTGTTCGCTGCGCTGCCCTCGGCGCCGGGCGCCGAGCCGCCCGGGGCCGGGGGCAGCGCACGGCACCGTTCTGACGTGCGCGGAATTTGGGACACATGAGACCTTGTGTCCACATGAGGACACCGCCCGCTCAAGGGGACATTTAGTTCACGTTTGGACAAAGTGTCCAGCGATCGTCTTCCCTGGATGACGACCCGGTCCAAGAAGGCACGGCCCGGGGCTAGGAGTTCATCTCCTCCTGGGAGAGGCGGTCGAAGAGGTTCGCGGTGCCGGGGTCGTGGCGTCCGGCCGCGTGGAGCATGACGACCAGGTGGTCGACCAGCAGGCTTTCCAGCCCGGCACGGGTCACGTCGCGGTTCTCCAGCCAGTCCAGGCCGGCGGTCTCCACGGCCGCCATCCAGGAGCGCAGCGTGATGCGCAGGATGGGCTGCGGGGTCTCGACGTCCAGCGAATGCAGGATCCGGTCCAGCAGCAGCCGCCGGATGCCGTCGACGATCTCGCCGACCTCGCCCGAGCGGTCGGCGGGCCCGCCGCGCAGCAGGGCCGTGTAGCCCGCCGCGTGGCGTTCCACGAAGTCGAAGTAGCGCCGCAGCGAGATTCGCAGGCGGTCCAGCGGCTTGCCCTCGGTGGGCGGTTCGAGCAGCACCGACAGCTGCTTGGCGGCGCTGCCGAGTGCGGCGATGTACAGCTCGTACTTGCCGCCGAAGTAGTGGTAGACGAGTGCGCGTGAGGCGCCTGCCGCGGCCGCGACATCGTCGATGGAGATGTCCTCGGGCGAGCGTGTGCTGAACAGCTGCAGCGCCGCAGCGATCAGTTCCTCCCGCCGTTCGTCGACGCTGAGCCTGCGGCGGCCTCGCCCGCCGCGCTGCCCGCCACCCTGCTGGCCGGCTTGCCGGCTCCGCGCCTTCCCACCGGCCACCGCACGATCTACCACCTGAGCAGCGTATCCGAGCGCGGGCGGCGGCAGGCCATGCCGGCGGCGGACGAGCCGGGCTTTCACCGGGTCGTGATCATCCTCCGGCACGGCTGTGATCCGGAACACCACAGGCCCGAACCACCATTGTCGGATGCCCGTTACTCCCTGTTGCGACGGTTCGGGGCGAAGGCGCGGCATCATGGCATCTCCTCCCGAGCGGAGGCCGGCGCGCCGATCCCCCAGCGGCGCGCCGCCGCGGCAGGTCCTGCAGGTCCCCCTGGACGGAGTGCCATGTCAGCTGAGCAAGCAAATCCCCCGCACAACGGGCGGGAGGAGGGTGCGGTCCCCCGGCCGCGCAACGAGCCCTCTCCCGCCGCCCGCGGTGAAGGGAGGGCCGTCCCCTCGCCGAAACCGACGATCCGCAACGTCGCCGAGCGCGCCGGCGTCTCCAAATCGCTCGTCTCCCTGGTGATGCGGGGGTCACCGCATGTGAGCGAACGCCGCAGGCAGGCCGTCCTGCAGGCCGCCCGCGAACTCGGCTACCGGCCGAACGCCGTGGCCAGGAGCCTGGTCGAGGGACGCACCAGGCTGATCGGCGCCATCGTCGCCGACCTGCACAATCCCTTCTTCGCCGAGTTCCTCGACGGGCTGCAGGAGAGCCTGCACGGCGCGGGCCTGCGGATGCTCGTCGGCAGCGGCCGCTGGGACCCGCTGTTCGAGGCCGAGGCCGTCGAGGCGTTCCTGGAGATGCGGGTGGACGGGCTCGTGCTGCTCAGCGTCGTTCCCGAGTCCCTCAAGGAGGCCGCGGCGAGCGTCCCCGTGGTCGTGGTCGGTGAACGCGACGTCGTCGGCGTCGACATCGTGGTCGACGACGACGAACTGGGCGCCAGCCTCGCCGTCGACCACCTCGTCGAACTGGGCCACCGCCGGATCGCCCACATCGAGGGGGCGCGCTCCACGACCGCGCGCTACCGCCGCGCCGGCTACGAGCGGGCGATGCGCCGGCACGGGCTGGCCGGTGAGACCGTCGTCGAGCCCGGCGACTTCACCGAGGACGGCGGCTACCGGGCCGCCCGCGCGCTGCTGCGCCGCGACCCCCGTCCCACCGCGATCTTCGCGCCGAACGACCTGGTCGCGACCGGTGCGCTGTCGGCGGCCGACGAGCAGGGGATCCGGGTACCGGAGGAACTGTCGATCATCGGCTACGACAACACCCATCTCGCCGCCATCCGGCACATCTCCCTCACCAGCGTGGACCAGCCGCGCCGGGACATGGGGCGGGTGGCCGCCGAACTGCTGACCGCGCGCATCGGCGACCCGTCCCGTGCGGCCCGGCAGAACCTGGTCGTCCCGCATCTGGTGGTCCGATCGACGACGGGTCCCGCCCCCGCCGCCTGAACCCGCCCGCGTGCCGTTCCCCCGCGTGGACGTCCCCCCGCCTCTCAACGCTCCCGCCAAGTCGTTCACCCGCCGGGCCCGGTCATGTCCGGGGTACGGAGACGGTCGATCGTTCCTTGAACCGGTGTGCGCCGGGTAAGGGGCTGGCCAAGTCTGCCGCATTCGCCAGCCCGTAACCCCTCCCCGGCGGGTTAATGGGACTCACCGTTCGGCGGCAGGGTCCGGGCGGCCTCGGGGGAGGCCGCCCGGACGGGGACACCGCCGCGCGGCACGGCGAAAGGGTCATGTCCATCAGGGGGGTTGATCTCGTGCGTGATCCGGAACTGGTGTCGTGCGCGCAGCGCGCGGCAAGCGAATTGGAACGCGCCTGGACGGAGTGGCGGCACGCGCGCGGCCTGGCCGAGGAGGTCTCGGAGTCCGTGGCCAGCTACGTCGCCCATTCGATCGACCACCCGTGGGGCCGTCCCCGCGTGGTCCTGGGGCTGGACGCGGAGGAGGCGCGCGCCCTCGCCGCGCTGCTGGGCAAGGAGGATCCGCTCGGCTGATCCGCACCCTCCGGGCGGCCAGCGGCACGGGACCTGTTTCCCGGACTTCGTTTGACGTACCCCCATCGGTGTGCAGACTGTGTGGGTCGTAACGAACTCATCACGGAGGAATCGGTCAGTGCGCATCCATCGAGGCGGCCCGCTGGCCGTCGGTATCGCGCTGTGTCTCGGCGCACTCACCGCGTGCGGGGGCTCCTCCGGGACGTCCCCCGGCGGGGGTGAGACCGCGATTCCGCCGAAAGCGGGCGCCCCGACGCCCGCGGGCAAGACGCCCGCGGCGGCGAAGGGCGACGCGTCCGCGCTGGACGGCAAGGTGATCGTCATCGATCCCGGGCACAACGGCGGAAACGCCGACCACCCGGACGCGATCAACAAGCAGGTCAAGATCGGCAACGGCAGCAAGGCGTGCGACACGACCGGGACCGAGTCCAACGCCGGCTACCCCGAGCACGCCTTCACCTGGGACGTCTCCAAGCGGCTCGCGAAGCTGCTGCGCGCCGAAGGCGCCGAGGTCGCGCTGACGCGCAAGAACGACAAGGGCGTCGGCCCGTGCATCACCGAACGCGCCGGGATCGGCAACAAGCTGAAGGCGGACGCCGCCGTGTCGATCCACGCCGACGGCGCCCGCGCGTCCGCATATGGCTTCCACATCATCGAGCCCGTCTCGGTCGGCAGGAACGCCGAGATGGTGCCCGGTTCCCACAAGCTCGGCAAGGCCCTCCGCGACGCCTACCACGAGGGCACCGGCATGGCCTACTCCAACTATCTCGGTGAAGAGGGCCGCGACCGGCGCGATGACCTCGGCGGCCTGAACATGTCGAACGTCCCCAAGGTCTTCATCGAGTGCGGCAACATGCGCAACAAGGACGACGCGGCCAAGCTCTCCAGCGCGTCCTTCCGTCAGCGCATAGCCGAGTCCCTCTCCCAGGGCTTCAAGACGTACCTGCAGTGACGCGCACCGTCCGCATCCTGGCGGAGGACCCCGTGACCCTCGGGCAGGGGGCAGGATGGGGGAGTGTCTGATCTTCGGGAGCCTCTTCTTCGCGTCCGCGACGTCCTGCTGGGGGCGGGTTACACCGTCGCCGGGGTGCGGGAGCTGCTCGGGCCGGTCGCGGGCGGGGCGCTGGCGCGGGACGAGATCACGCCGGCGCTGCGGGCGACCGGCGGCGGCTCGCCGGTGGAGGTCCTGACGCGGCTGTTCTGGCTGCAGGTGCCCGTGGACGCGGCGGCGATCGCGGCGGACGATCTGGTGGCCGCCGGCCTCGCCGAGGTGTCGGGCGGAGAACTGCGGGCCCGGCTGCGCGTCGAGCCGCTGGAGGCGGTGAGCGGGGACGGGCTTGCCCGGGATCCCGGCCATGCCGGATATGTCGTGTCGGATCTCACGGTGCGGCCGGGGTCTGGAGCCGTCCCGGGGGCCGATCACGTGGTGGGTGCGGGCGGCGCGTCCGGCGGCCTGGCCCGGCTAGTTGTCCACAAGCCTGTGGAAAACGTGCTCGATCTCGGGACGGGCTGCGGTGTTCAGGCGGTGCATCTGGCGGGGCGTTCCCCCGCCGCGCGGATCACCGCGACGGACGTCAATCCGCGGGCTCTGGCACTGGCCGAAATGAGCTTCGCGCTGTCGGGCCTGAACGGTGCCGAACTGCTCCAGGGGTCGCTGCTGGAGCCCGTCCGCGGCCGCCGGTTCGACCTGATCGTGTCCAACCCCCCGTTCGTCGTCGCGCCGTCCGGCGGGCGGCACTTCACCTACCGGGAGTCCGGGATGCCGGGCGACGACTTCTGCCGGCGTCTCGTCGGGGACGCTCCACGGCACCTGACCGACGGCGGATACTGCCAGCTCCTGGCGAATTGGCTGCATATCGACGGTGTCCCGTGGGAGGAACGCGTCGGCTCGTGGGTGGACGGGTGCGACACGTGGATCGTCCAGCGGGACGTCCAGGACCCGGCGGAGTACGCCGAGCTGTGGCTGCGGGATTCCTGCGAGGCCGGGACCCCGGAGTACCGGGCGCGGTACGGGGCGTGGCTCGATCACTTCGAGCGCCTCGGTGTCACCGGCATCGGATTCGGGTGGATCACATTGCGTCGCAGCGAGCGCCCGGCCGTCCGGATCGAGGAACTGCGGCATGCCGTCGAGCAGCCCGTCGGCGCCTACGTGGACGACGTGCTGGACGGCCTCGCCAAGGCCGCAGAGTTTTCCACAGCCTGTGGACAGACTCTGGGGGTCGCGTCCGGCATCGTCCAGGAACAGATCGGCGCGCCCGGCGCCGAGGACCCCGAGCGGATCGTGCTGCGCCAGACCGGCAGGCTCCGCCGCGCCGCCGCCGTCGGGACGGTCGAGGCCGCCCTCGCGGGCGTCTGCGACGGCACCCTGCCCCTCGACCCGCTGCTGGGCGCGATCGCCCAGCTGACCGGCACGGACCCGGCCGAGGTACGCGCGCAAGCGGACGACGTCCTCCCGGACCTGATCGCCGACGGCTTCTTCGGTTAGCGGCGGGCGTCGTCCAGGGTGCGGAAGGTGCTTTCGCGGAGGCGGCGGGACAGGGCGCGGTTGACGCGGTGGGCCCACAGCGGCCCGCCGTAGATCATGCCGGTGTAGCCCTGGACGAGGGTGGCGCCCGCCCGGATGCGTTCCCACACGTCGTCCGCCGTCTCCACACCGCCGACGGAGATCAGCGCGATCCGGCCGCCGGTGCGGGACCGCAGCCGGTGCAGCACGTCCAGCGAACGCTCCTTCAGCGGCGCGCCGGACAGCCCCCCGGTCTCCTTCACCACGGCGGGCGGGCTGAGCAGGGCGTCCCGGCCGATGGTGGTGTTGGTCGCGATGATGCCGTCCAGGGCGAGGTCGAGGGCGAGATCGGCGACCGCGTCGATGTCGTCGTCCGCGAGATCGGGGGCGATCTTGACCAGCAGCGGGACGCGGCGGGCGGACGCGCGGTCCGCGGCCTCGCGCACCGCCGCCAGGAGCGGGCGCAGGTGCTCCACGGCCTGCAGGTTCCGCAGGCCGGGGGTGTTGGGGGAGCTGACGTTGACGACGAGGTAGTCCGCGTGCGGGGCGAGCCGCCCGGCGCTCGCCACATAGTCGGCGGCCGCCGACGCCTCCGGGACGGCCTTCGTCTTGCCGATGTTGACCCCGACGATCGTCCCGCCGCCCCGGCCGCGCAGCCGGCGCGCGGCGGCCTCCGAACCCTCGTTGTTGAAGCCCATCCGGTTGATGACCGCCCGGTCGGGGACGAGCCGGAACAGCCGCGGGCGCGGGTTGCCGGGCTGCGGACGCCCCGTCACCGTGCCGATCTCGACGTGGCCGAACCCGAACGCGCCGAGCGCCTCGTAGGCGACGGCGTCCTTGTCGAACCCGGCGGCGAGGCCCAGCGGGCTGGGAAAGTCCAGCCCGAGGGCGCGTACGGCCAGCGCCGGGTCTCGGGGCGCGAGCAGCCGCCGCAGGAGCGGCACGGCCCCCGGCGCCGACTGGATCGCGCGGAGCGCACGAAGCGTCAGGTGGTGGACGGTCTCCGCCGGGACGCGGACGATGACCAGTGAGAACAGGAGTCGATACATCGTCCGCAAGTATCTCAGCCGGGCCTGTCCGAGAACCCGTCGAGGGGGGCCGAACGTCCGGGCGGGACGAGCAGCGCGCGGTTCAGCGTCCGCGGAAGGTGCGGCGGAGCTGGAGCCGGACGTCCCGGCCCGCCTCCCGCATCGTCCGGCGGGCCGAGCGGACGGGATCACGCACGCAGACCCGCCACGTCTCCCGGACGCCCCGCCCGGCCGGACGCAGCACGCTGCTACCGACCCACCGCGCCGGAGCGACGATCAGGACCCGTCCCGGAGCGACGACGAGCGTGCGCCACAGCCACCGCAGGACGCGGGCCGCGAGCCGCCATGTCCCCGCGACCCCCGCCGCGATGGGCGCCAGGACGTACCGCCACACCGCCCGGGCGGGCAGCACGACCAGGACACGCGCGAGCCACGCCAGGCACCGGCCGATCAGCCGCCAGGACCAGGCCACGCCACCCGCGAACGCGCGCCAGCCGGCGGCGAGGACGCTCCCGACCGCACCGAGCAGGAGAAGGGCGCCGCGTGCCAGCCAGGCGAGGCCGAGCAGCGGCGGACGCAGCAGGTAGCGCCACACGAACACGGCCGGGATGACCACCAGCACGGCGATCAGCAGGCCGATGCCCTTGAACAGCAGGGTGAGCGCCTGGCCGGTGATCCCGGCGAGCCAGGCCAGCCCGCGTACCAGTGCCCGAAGCGGGCTGAGCAGAAGCAGCCCCAGAAGCCATCCCAGTCCGCGTCCGACCATGGCGAGGAACCGGCCCACCGGGACGATCAGCACACGGTAGACCCAGCGGGCCAGGTGCCCGATCCCGCCCCCCAGCCAGCGCAGCGGCCGGACGATGAGGAGGTGGAGCAGCGCGCCGATCCCTCGCGCGACGGCCGCGACCAGCCGCCCCACCGGGGCGAGCAGCCACCGGTACAGCCCGAGCCAGACCCACCGCAGCATCCGGCCGATGAGCCGGCCCAGCCGTCCCGGCGCCCGCATCAGCCCGTTCCACACCGCCCGCACACCCCGCGCGACCAGCACCACCAGGTCGTGGACGAGGCGGATCGGTACGACGACGATCAGTGCGACGACGCGCGCCGGGATCACGATCCACGCCGGGCCCGGCCGTTCCCGGACCGGCTCGTCCGGCCGCCGCTTGCTCAGATTGATCGGAGGGTCCGCGGGTGCGTCGTCGCCGGTGGTCACTGCTGTCTGCCTCGCGAAACGTCGATGTGAACAACTGTGCATAGGGACCCGGCCCGCGGCCGGTCGGTTCCGGTGGGTTCAGGTGGGTTGAACCCGTCCGGGTGCCACACCGTACTGCTCCTCGGTTCGGGAGAGCGGTGCGGCGGCTCGGACCCGGCCGACGTGCGGGAACCGGAACCGGAGCCGGGACCCTGGACGACCTGGAGGACACACGGCATGAAAATCCCACGTTGGGCGTTCCCCGCCGCGGCCGCCCTCACCGCCTCCGGGCTGGTGATCACGGCGTGCGGACAGGAGAGCGCCGGGAGCAAGCAGAACGCCGCGGGCACCCAGAAGCAGGCGCAGGCCGCCCCCTCGGCCCCGCCGGCCCCGACGCCGGCGGCCGCGCCCACCACGCTGGAGGTCGCCCGCATCGCCAGGCTCGGCACGATCGTCACCGATGGCGACGGCCGGACCCTCTACCGGTTCGACAACGACACCGCGCGTCCGTCCGCGTCCACCTGCGCGGAGGCGTGCGCGAAGGCGTGGCCGCCGGTGTGGGCGGGCCAGGCGCGGACGGAGGTCGAGGGCGTCCGGCAGTCCCTGGTCGGCAAGGTCAAGCGTCCCGACGGCCGGTGGCAGGTCACCCTCGCGGGATGGCCGCTGTACCGGTACGTCAAGGACAAGAGCCCGGGTGACGTGAACGGCCAGGGCGTCGGCGGCACCTGGTACGCCGCGTCCCCGACCGGCAGGAAGGCCGCCGCCCAGAACGCGGACGCACCCCCGAAGCGGGGCATGGTCATCAGGGCCAGGAACGACCCGAAGCTCGGCCGCATCCTGACCGACGGCCAGGGCCGCACGCTCTACCGCTTCGACAAGGACGACGACAGGCCGCCGACCACCACCTGCTTCGGCGACTGCAAGAAGGCGTGGCCACCGGTCGTCTTCAGGGGCTGGAAGGACGTCAGGCTCGAAGGCGTCAGCAAGAAGGTGGTCGACTTCATCGAGCGCAAGGACGACGGCGAGTGCCAGATCACCATTGACGGCTGGCCCGTGTACTACTACGCGAAGGACGGGCAGCCCGGCGACACGAACGGCCAGGGCGTCGGCGGCGTCTGGTGGGCCACCACCCCCACGGGCGACAGGGCCACCGCCATCGGCTCGTCCCCCGGCAACGGCAAGGGCCGAGGCAACGGCTATGGCCGGGGCAACGGCAACGGCTACGGCGGCTACGGGTCAGGCGGTGGTTACTGAAACCACGCCGCGCCACCCGCCCCACAGGCGAAGGCGCGGAGGGCTCGCGGGTCGGTCGGGGTCCGCGATCCCTCCGCGCCTTCTTCATGCCGTCCCGGGGATCTGACCGGGATCGGTCGTGGGCGTTGACACGGACTGTTGATCTTTCTGCGACGATTGGGGCATGTATGAGCGCTTTGCCGACGAGTACGCCTCCCACGCCGAGGACAGCGCCTACAACGCCCTCTACGACCGGCCGGCCGTGCTCGGTCTCGCCGGGGACGTCGACGGGCTGTCGGTCTTCGACGCGGCCTGCGGCCCCGGCCTCTACGCCCGCGAACTGCTGAGCCGCGGCGCCCATGTCACCGGCTGCGATGTGAGCCCCACCTTCGTCGAACTCGCCCGCGCCCGCTGCGAGGAACGCGCCGACCTGCGCGTCCATGATCTGTCCAGGCCGCTGACCTGGGTACCGGACGACTCCGCCGACCTGGTCGTCCTCGCGTTGGCGTTGCACTACATCGATGACCGGGTCGCCCTCCTGGAGGAGTTCCGCCGCATCCTGACGCCGCGGGGCGCTCTCGTCCTGTCGACAGAGCACCCGGTCATGGGATGGATTCGTTTCGGCGGCTCGTATTTCACCGAGGAGGCGGTGGAAGAGTCGTTGAGCCCGAAACGGAACTGGCCCATCCGGGCCTGGCGCCGCCCATTGACCGCGATCTGCGCCGAGTTCCGCGAAGCCGGGTTCCTCATCGAGGAGTTTCTCGAACCTCGTCCCGTCCCTGAAATGGCCGAACGCTACCCGCAGGACCACGCGACCCTTGAGCAACTCCCGGCCTTCGTCGCCTTCCGGTTGGTCCCGGCGCCCGGCTGAGGGCTCAGACCCCGGCGTATCTGGCCGGGGAGACGCCGACGGTGGCGGTGAAGTCCCTGGTCAGGTGTGACTGGTCGAAGTAGCCGAGGTCGCCGGCCAATGCGGCCCAGTCGATGTGGACGCCCTGGTCGGCGCGCGACGCGGCCTCGTGGAGACGTGCCCGCCGCAGCACCCATTTGGGGCTCGCGCCCACGTACTCGGCGAACAGCCGTTGCAGGGTCCGGACGGAGACGTGCAGTGCATCGGCCGCCTGGTCGACGCGGAAGAGGGCGGGGTCGGCGATGATGGCCTCGACCATTCCAGCCACTTCCTCGGCGACGGGATCCGGGGCGGGAAGGCCGTTCAGGAGGAACTCCTCGGCCGATTCCACCATCGCGCCGATATCGGTGTGCCGGAGGACGGCGCGGCCGGCGTCCTCCACTTCCGGGCGCAGGACGTCCGCGGCGCGCACCCTGCGGTCGGCGAGGTCGATGACCGGCCCCGCCGCGAACGGCCGGAACGCGCCGGGCCGGAACTTCACGCCGAGGACCTGCCCCCGTCCTTCAAGGCGCCGGACGAACAGCGTCCGATCCACGCCATAGATCAGCGGGAAGGGTTCCTCGAAGACGAGGTGGACGTTCGGGTGGGACAGCACCTTCGTCTCGTACGGCTTCTCCGTCCGCCACTGCACGTGCCAGTAGAACTCCACGAAACGCGCCAGGGCGGGGCTGGGAGACGCCCGCTCGACGGTGGCGACGGTCGCCTGCTCGCGTGGGTACAGCACCCCTCGTCCAAGTTCGCCCACCTGACCAGGGTACTTGGCGCATTTGTCCAAGAGGTGTCCCCGCGGGCGCTCGTAGCGTGCTGCGTATGCATGAGAACCACGCCTACTTGAAGGAATGCGCCGCCGAGGCCGCACGTGTCGCCCACACCGTTCGGCAGGACCGGCTGACGGATCCGACCCCGTGCGGCGGGTTCGACCTCCGGACGCTGGTGAACCACCTGGTGCTCTACACGTCCCACGGCCTCGAACACCGTGCGCTGCGCAAGGAGCTTCCGGACGAGCTCATCGGGCACGACTTCACCGCCGATGCCGCCTGGCCGCAGGAGTACGCCGGGCAGCTCGACCGCGCGGTCGCGGCCTGGGCGGACCCGGCCGTGTGGGACGGCGACATCGCCGGCACCCCCGCCGCCGACATCGCCGCGATGATGATCCTGGAAATGGCCCTGCACGGCTGGGACGTCGCGAAGGCCACCGGCGACGAGTACAACGTCTCACCCGATACCGGCCGGTTCATCCTCCGGATCGTGGAGCAGAACGCCGAAATGTATCGCCAGTACGACGGTTTCGCCGCTCCCGCACCCGTGGACGAGGACGCGCCGCCCTTCGAGCGGGCACTGGCCGCGTCCGGTCGTGACCCCGGCTGGCGACCCGGCTCCCGCTGACCGTCACGTCTCGGCGGGCTCCTCGATCCGCCACTGCCCGACGTCGCTGTAGCCCGAGTCGTAGACGGCCGAGCCGTCACCGGGCTTCAGCGCGTAGTGGTGGAGGTTGCCGCCCCAGTACCGCAGGATGCGGCCCAGCTCGCGGGCGGCGTCCTCGCCCACCACGCCTTCGCTCATGTCGACCTCAAGGATGAACTTCACGTCCCTCAACCTTCCGATGAAGTGCCGTCCACCCTCAATTGTTTCATTGACGTTCCCTATGAAGGTTTGCCGACCTCACCCTCGGTAACGCGCGCTTCGCGTTGCGAAAGTCTCAAACCGCGGGCAAGGTCACGCGCTGCGTTTCGAGGAGCCGGCGTCCCCGCCGGATCAGGCCGGGGGGTTGCCGCCGGCGGTCGCCGGCTCTTGGTCCACGGAGGCGACGAAGGGCCGGCGTCCGCCGGGAACCCCCGTCCTGGTTTCGCCGCCGCTCTCGTACCGGAACGTGAACGGGAGCCCGGCGGCGGCCACGGGACGCGGACGGTCCATGAGGTGGAAGTGCAGGTGGGGCTCAGACGAGTTGCCGGAGTTGCCGACCTCGCCGAGCACGTCCCCGGTCCGAACCCGGTCGCCCTTCTTGACGCGGACGGACCCGCGCCGCACATGGGCGAACACCGCGTACACCCCATCGCCGAGGTCCAGCACCACGGAGTTGCCGACGACGAACCGTCCCGCCGACAGTGTCAGGAAGGACAGCAACGCGCGGAAGACCATCCCTTCGACCATCAGGTAGAGGAACCCGGGCCACGAATTGCGGCTCCAGTGGTCACGCTGCCACCCGCTGGCCTGGACGACGACGCCGTCGGCCGGGGCGAGGATCTCCTGCCCGAACGCGGGAAACGTCTCCGGCCGCGCCGCGAGCGGCCACCCGCGCATCGGCTGCCACCCCTCCGCCGGATCCGGCGCGTGCACGAGGTCGATCGCATACGTCTGCCCCAGCTCGTGGGTGCCGTGGCTGGGGACCTTGTCGGCGGGGCTGTTCACCGGGACCCAGCGTCCGCGCACCGGGCTGCGCACCACGACCGGCTCCCTTCCGGGTACGCCGCCCGGGATGAAGAACAGGACGAGGCCGCCGACGATCAGTGCGAGCCCGGCGTACGAGAGCGCGTCCGAGCCGTGCAGGGCTTCGCTGAACGTCAGCGCCATTCCCAGCAGGACGAACAGCGTCCGGAAGCGTGCGAGTGTCCTGTGCATCGTCCCTCCAAAGGGTTCAGCGGCGGGTCGCCGCGAGCACGGTGAGAATCGGCACCACCCGTTCACCGGGGACGCTGTACCGTCCCCGCGCCGTGGTGCGCAGCCAGCCGGCGGCCACCAGCTGGCGCAGATGGTGGTAGAGCTGCCCGGTCGTACCGACGTGGGCGCCCAGCTCGGCCGTCGTGCCGGCACCGTGCAGGATCTCCCGGAGCAGCAGCAGCCGCACCGGATGCGCCAGTGCCGACAGCGTCTCCGCCGCGCGCGACCAGTCGTCGGCCAGCAGGTCGTCCACCGGATGCCCCTGCTGCCACTCGTAGTGTTCGCCGGACGGCACCGTCACGGACCCGGTGAACAGCACGGCGCCGGGATCTTCGACGCGCCCCTTCAGGGCGTTCAGCGCCCAGAGCGCGTCCTCCGCCTTCGGCCCCTCGGCCGTCGCGTCCGCGCTCTCCAGCCGGGCCACGCGCTCCTCCAAGCGCCCGACCCGCTCCACCAGCTCGTCGTCTTCCACAACTCCAATACTACGTAACTACGTAATTTCCATCAAACGGCGCGGACGCCGCGAAGGCGATCGACCCGCTGGAACGTCTCTAGGAGATGGCGCGCAGGAAGGTGTCGGCGATCCGCTGGTACCCGGCTGGTGTGGCGTGGCCGTCGTTGTGGCTGCACTGGTAGGTCCAGGCGCAGATGCGTGCCACGTTCAGCGGGATCGTCCCGTACGGGTCCATGGTGACCTGGGTGGCGAAGTCGTGGGTGGCGAACGTCGCCGCGACGTCCGCGATCCTGAACCCGCCGGCCAGGTAGACGCCTCGCTCCCAGGTGTTGAACACGTCCAGCAGCGGCACCGAGGCGATCGCCGTGGCCTGCCCGGCGGTACCGGACAGCCAGCCGGCCAGGCCGGGGTCGTAGTACGTCATCCCCGCGTAGACGGGGGAGTCGCCGCCGGCCAGCCGCAGCCTCGCGGTGATCTGCGGCAGGTTCGCGATGATCGCGCCCACGCCCTGCAAACCGCAGACGACATCGCCCTCCAGCAGGCAGCTCGTGTCGTTGGCGCCGATGTTCACGGTGACGTACCGCACCTGACCAGGATGCTTTTCGAGGAATGCGACCGCGGCGGCTATCTGGGAGCCCGTGGAGTAGGAACAGATCCCGCCGTTGAGCATCGTCGTGGTGGTCTCGCCCGGGCAGCCCATTTTCACCAGTTGAAGGTCGGGATGCTCCGCCTTCAGCGCGGCGTGAAGCCGGTCGGCATAGCCCTCGCCGGTAGGGCCCTGGCCTGGCTGGAAACCCACGGACAGCGAGTCGCCCAAGGCCAGGTAGTACTGCGGTCCAGCCGCATGGACGGGGGAACCGAGGCAGAGGACGACCATCACGGTGACGGCGAATGACGCGAATCGGGCCAGGCGCACGGGCGCTCCAGTGACTGGGGGACGAACACCAGGAAGCGTCTCGAATTATCACGACCGGACGCCGCCCTGTACATGCCGCCGCGTGAGCCTTCCCCCGCTCCACTCCTAACCCAACCCACACCAAGCGGTGAGCAAGCCTGGCACGACCTCGTCAGTCGCCCGACTCGGCCAGGTTGATGTCTTCTTTGAGCCCGTTGCCGACCTTGTATGTGAAGTGCCCCTCGTGCTGCATTCGGCCCACGACGATGCCCGGTGCGATACCGATTTCATCGGCGAATCGCTTCACATCGTCCAAGGTCTTGAGGCCAGGAAGAAGGGCTGCCTTCGCCGGTGGAATCAGGAGGTCCCGCGCGAACTCGTCCGCCTCCCGCTCGACGGGATCCTCGCGATCCGTGTCGCCCTCGATCCTGACCTCTTGCTTGCCGTGCCTGATGACGTGGCACAACTCGTGGAAGAACGTGAACCACAGTTGGTCGTTCTTCTTGTACCTGCCGCTGAGCATGACCATCGCCTTGGTGGGGGACAGCCACTTGGTGGCTCCGCAGGAGCGGGCACCGGTGATCTCGGGCACCACGACGACCGCGATTCCGTTGGCCGCACAGATGTCGCGGGTGAGCCGGAAGAACACCTCGGGCGGCTGGACGGTCAGTTGTAGCAGTCTCGGTAGAGCGGTCTCGATACCGGCCTTCGTGTACGGCTTGCATCGCACTTCCTGCGCCTTCAGTTCGCCGAGGCGAATCCACGCGGCGACGGCACCGGGGCCGGACTTGAACGCTTTGCTCTGCCGAAAGTTGACGGCGGTCGACTCGTACAGTTCCCGGTAGGTGTCCAGGTGCGCGACACCGAAGAATGTCAGAACCTGCTGGACGCGACTGCGTTCGTCCTTGGGGCCGTCCGGCAGGGCCCCCCGCTTGACCAGTTCTCGAACGGGGATCTCGTCCCTGACCCAGGAGGCGAGTTCGGCGAAGTCCTCGCGCTGACGCAGACGGCTCACGGTGGTCTGGTAGTCGGCCTCCAGCCGGTTCCACATCCGCGCGGGCATTCCGGTCACCAGTTCCAGGCGGGCCGCCACGTCCGGCGAAAGCGGAACCAGGCCCTGGATCAACTGATTGACATGCTTGGGGGTGAGGGCGAGGCGAACGGCCAGCTGCCGCTGCGTCATGTCCAGGTCGCCCAGAAACTCGCGGATCGTTTCGCCCGGCGGCGTGGCGTAGTCCGGCTCGGCGGCGGGATGCAACTCAGGGGGCGTCGCCATGGTCCTCACTCCCTTCCGAATTTCACCTGATCAACCCTGGTGGTAGTCGATGATCTCAACGACCAGCGCGGCCGTGTCATCCGGGATCTCTTGATCCTTTCTCTCCTCGTCCGTCATCAACCGGAAGACCAGCCGCAACCCGCCGTGCAAGCGGAAGGCGAAGCAGTCCCTGTAGTACTCGCCGTTGAGCGGATGGCAGTGGCCTGGTGCCCGCATGAGGTCGTCGATGGAGTCGGCAGCGTCCAGCGTTCGAAGCCGTGCCGCGATCCGTTTGGCGCACACGGCACCGTAGGTCTTGCGAAGAGCCCGGTCGGACGCGCAGAGGTCGCGCAGGTCCGGGTCCGCATACCGCACCTCCAATCGCGTCCGCCCTCCTTCAGTATTAACCAATCAGGTAAACGCTGAATCCTCGCGCGGGAAGAACTTTGCCACAGTCGGAGACGTGATCGCTTGCCGGAGGGATGTGGAGGCGCGAGTGCGCTGGGACATTGCGGTCAAGGTTCACAAACCGATGGCTGGATGTCCGGATCCGGACAGGCGACCTTCAGGAGACAGCGGGTCCGTACCGGCGGGCTCGACTGTTGCGGTGCGGGACGGTGGCAGGTCAGGTGAGTTTCTTCACCAGGAGTTCGAATTCCAGGTCGTCGCGCTTCGGGAGGCCGAATCGCTCGTCGCCGTACGGGAACGGGCTCGTCTCACCCGTCCGGGTGTAGCCGCGCCGGACGTACCAGGCGATGAGCTCCTCGCGAGCGGTGATCACCGTCATGTGCATCTCGTCCGCGCCCCATTCTTCGCGCGCCAGCCGCTCGGCCTCGGCGAGGACCCGCCTGCCGAGGCCGCCGCCCTGGAGGGTGGGGGAGACGGCGAACATGCCGAAATAGGCGTGGCCGTCGCGGTTCTCCAGCTGGCAGCAGGCGACCAGGGCGCCGTCCACCTCGGCGAGGAGCATCCGGCCGGCGGTGTCGTTCACCACGGCGGCGACGCCCTCGGGGTCGGTGCGCTGGCCGCCGAGGATGTCGGCCTCGGTCGTCCACCCGGCCCGGCTCGCGTCGCCGCGGTAGGCGCTCTCGATGAGCGTCACGAGGGCGGGGACGTCGGCCGCGGCGGCCGTCCGGAAAGTCGGCTCAATGGGATCCATCGAGACGAAACTAGCGCAGGCCGCGTGGTGCGCCGCCCGCCGGCCCGGAAGCGCGTCGAACAGGGCCGACGCGAGAGAGGGTGGATCATCGCGGTGGCCGTTACCATCGCGAGGGGCGGGGTCGCGAGGCTGCGGGGGCCCGGCTCCCGAGGGTGCGGCCGGCCGTGACCGGCCGGTGCCGGTGCGAGAGCTGGGAGTCGGATGGCGGGCAAGGAGCAGCGGGGCGGCGCGGCGCCGGAGCGGGTGCTGTCCGCCGCCCTGAACCTGTTCTCCCGGCATGGTGTGAGCGGGACGTCCCTGCAGATGATCGCGGACGAGCTGGGAGTGACCAAGGCCGCCGTCTACCACCGGTTCCAGAGTAAAGAGGAGATCGTCTGGGCGGTGGTCGCGCCGGCGCTGGAGCGGCTCGCGGAGGTGGCGCGTGAAGCGGAAGCGCAGCCACGGCGTTCCCGGCAGGTCGGGACCGCCCTGGCGGGCGTGGTGGACCTGGTGGTGGAGCACCGGCGAGTGAGCGCCATCATCCTGACCGATCCCGCTGTCAGCAGGCTCGTTCGCGGGCATCCCGTCCTGTACGCGCTGGAGGAGCGCATCAACCGCGTTCTCGCCGGCCCGGAGCCGGACGCCGAAACGCTCGTCGGCGCCGCCATGCTCAGCGGGGGGCTGATGGCGGCCGGTCTGGATCCCCGGCTGGCCGACCTGGACGATGACACCCTGCGCCGCCATCTGCTGGACACCGCTCGCCGGCTGATGCGTCTGCGACCCCTTCCCCGCGCACGCACCGCGACGGAGTTCTGATAGCCGATCGGCTATCGATTTACTAGCCGATCGGCTAGACGTTGGGGAGTCGGCTCGGTTACGCTCCTCCGCGTTGTGACCCGCCGGTAACCCACTGATCGGTGCCCATGTGAAGGCCTCGGGCACTGACCTTCCGCTCCCTGCCCGAACTGGAGGGCCCATGTCCGCGTTGAGCCGCCGTTCCCTGCTCGCCGGCGCCGCCGCCACCGCAGGGCTGGCCGCCGTCGGGCCGCCGCCCGTCCACGCCGCCGCGCGGCGCCGGGTGCCGGTGACGCGCGAGGAGCATCGCGTCGTGATCATCGGCTCCGGCTTCGGAGGGGGTGTGACGGCCCTCCGGTTCGCGCAGGCCGGGGTGCCGTGCCTGGTCCTGGAACGCGGCGTGTGGTGGCGCACCGGGCCGAACGCCGAGACGTTTCCGCACGCCATGTCCCCCGACCAGCGCATGTTCTGGCTGGGATCGACCCCGACGATCCTCGGTGTCCCGGTACGGCCCTTCCCGCCGTACACCGGGCTTCTCGAGCAGGTCCCCGGCAACGGAATGGACATGATCGTCGCAGCGGGCGTCGGCGGAGGATCACTGGTCTACCAGGGCATGACCCTCCAGCCCTCCGAGAGCGTGTTCAACGCCACGCTGCCCGAACAGCTCGACTACACCCGGATGGACCGCGTCCACTACCGGCGCGTCGCGCGCATGCTGCGCATCGAAACGGCGCCGGACGCCCTGGTGAACAGCGGCACCTACAAGGCGTCGCGGATCTTCGCCCGGAACGTCGAACGAGCGGGCCACCCCCTGTCGAAGATCCCGATGCCGATCGACTGGGACTTCGCACTGCGCGAGCTGAAGGGGGAGATGAAGCCGTCCTACACCAACGGCGACTGCGCCCTCGGCGTCAACAACGGCGGCAAGCACTCGGTCGACGTCACCTACATCGCCGCGGCGCTGGCCACCGGCCGGGTGACCGTCGCGACGCGGCACAACGTGACCGACGTCGCCATGACGGGGGACGGCCGCTGGCAGGTCTTCGTCGACCGCATCGGCACCGACGGGACCGTGCTCGAGAAGAAGATCATCACCACGAAGGGCCTGGTCATGGCGGCCGGTACCGCCAACACCACCAGGTTGCTGATGCGTGCGTCGGCCAAGGACCAGATCCCGGACATGCCCGACGGCCTGGGCACCGGCTGGGGCTCGAACGGCGACCGCATCTACGTCTGGACGAACTTCGCGGACGAGTTCGGCATGCCCCAGGGCGGGCCCGTCGTCTACGGCAGCAAGGAGTGGAGCGACCCCGCGTACGCCAACACGGTCATCCAGGCGTCCCTCCCGCCGCTGCCCGACATCAGGTCCACCATGATCGTCGGTTATGGCGTGAGCTCCGGCCGGGGCCGGTTCGTCTACGACTCCGCCAAGGACGACGCCGTGCTCCACTGGCCCCGCGACGCCGACGCCGCGCTGGCCGAACGCATCCACCAGCGGGTCGCGGACATCGCCGGCCCGGCGTCCCTGCTCATCGACACGACCGCGGCCTACCCCTCCACCTGGCACCCGCTGGGTGGAGCCTCGATGGGGACGGTGTGCGACCTCGCCGGCCGGGTCCGGGGACACCGCGGCCTCTACGTGCTGGACGGCGCGCTGATACCCGGCACCACCGCGGGCTGCAACCCCTCGATGACGATTGCCGCGGTGGCCGAACGCGCGACCGACGAGCTCATCGCCCGCGACGCGGGCGTGGTCTTCTGACCTGACGCCGCGGCGCGTACGACCGCGGGCAGCGGAGAAGCCGCACCGCGGAAGTCGCCGGCGGCGCTGCCGGTCATTGGCAGTGGAACGTCACCGGGTGCCGGTGGTCGGCGGAGCAGCCGAAGAAGCCGCCATGGCTGTAGCGGCCGATCTCCAGGCCGGTCGGTTCCTTGGCGGCCCAGTAGGCGTCGTCGGCGCCGCTGTCGAGGTCGGCGTCCTCGATGGGCCTCCAGCGGGGCGGGCCGCCGTCGTGGTCGGACTCGCCGCCCCATTCGGAGCTGTCGAGTTGCAGGATCAGGTGGGCGGGAGCGCCGCACTGCCCGCACGTCGGCGGGTCGCCCATGTCGGTGACTTCCCAGGACATGCCGCCGCCCAGTTTGCAGCCGGACGCGATCGACAGGCCGTACTGGTACGCGGGATAGTCCGTCCTCCAGTCTTCGAGTGCGTCCCGGAGCTCCCGGGGGAGCTCTTCGTGGTACGGGTACTCGGTGATCGGCTCAGGGTCGAGGACGCAAGGGGTCGGGACCAGCCACTCCGCTTCGACCATGTGAGGCGCCGGTGGGTCGGCGAGGACCGCGGTGACGTCGGCCGCGCGGCGCCATCGCACACTGATCGTTTCGTCCGGCCAATAGGCGTCGTGGTTGGGGCACCACAGGATCTGCAGAAGATCGCTTCCCTGCGGGAACGGGTAGGCGGTGACGTCGGCCGCGTACACCTGCGCGATCGGCACCATCGCGACCGGCGCCTGGGGGGACCCCCCACGGCCGTGCTGCTGGTCGCAAAAGGGCCAGGGCTCGTCGGCGGGCCACCGCAGCGGCCCCCCGATGCTGCTGTCGTCCGGGGTCGGGTTGCCTCGCCGAGGATGCAGGCGGACGGCGGTACGTGCGTAAGCGGCCAGCCCGGGAATGTCTTCGGTGATGTCCATGATCGGCGGACGAGTCGTGTGCGGCATGCGGACATCTTCGTACCCGGCCCCGACAGAACGGTCTGGTCCCTGAGCCTGGGTGCCGGAGTTGCGGGATACATCCTGGATGTTTAATATCCAGATTGTGCGGATGAGTGAAGGCGTCGAGTGGGCGCTCCACAGCTGCCTCAACCTGACCTGGCTGGAGCCGGGTGAGGCGGTGACGGCGGCGCGGCTGGCGAAGTTCTACGAGCTGCCCGCGGCCTACCTGAACAAGCAGCTGCAGGCGCTCGCCCGCGCCGGGATCCTCGCCTCCACGCCGGGGCCGCGGGGCGGCTTCCGGCTCGCACGAAGGGCGGAGGACATCACGATGATGGACGTGGTGACCGCGATCGAGGGATCGGACGGCGCGTTCCGCTGCGAGGAACTCGTCCGGCGGGGGCCGGGGGACCATGAGGGCGTCGACTACCGCCAGACCTGCGCCGTCTCCCAGAGCATGCGGCGGGCGGAACTCGCCTGGCGGAGGGAACTCGCCGGAGTGACCATCGCCGACCTCAAGAAGACCGTGGAGCGGCGGAACCCGGCCGTGCCCGGCAACACCCGCAACGGGTTCGCGAACCTGCGCACCTGATCTCCTGTTCTGCCCCACCCGGACCGTCGTCCATCCCAATTCTAGATATCCAACGTCCAGATCAAGGAGAGCATCATGCAAGCACGTATGAACATCGCGAAGACCGCCGCCGCCGGATACAAGGCGATGTTCGCCCTGGAGTCGTACGTCGCGGGCAGCGGCCTCCCGCAGACCACCCTGTACCTGGTCAAGCTGCGGGTCAGCCAGATCAACGGCTGCGCGTTCTGCGTGAACATGCACGCCCGTGACGCGAAGAAGGCCGGTGAGACCGACGAACGGCTCTGGTCGGTGGCGGCCTGGCGCGAGGCGCCCTTCTACACCGACGAGGAGCGGGCGGCGCTCGCGCTGGCCGAGGCGTCCACGCGGATCGCCGACAACCCGGCCGGGGTTCCGGACGACGTCTGGAACGAGGCCGCCGACCACTACGACGAGGAGTCCCTCGCCGGCCTGGTCATGGCGATCACCGCCATCAACGCCTGGAACCGCATCAGCGTCACCGTCCGCAACCCCGCCGCCTGATCCGGAACCGCCATGCCGCACTCCATCACCGGCCCCCGCCTATGATCGGGCGGCATGGTGCTACGGCTTGTTCAGGTGAACGTCAAGGCTCGCGATGACGCGGCGCTCGGCCGGTTCTGGGCGGAGGCGTTCGGCTGGGACGTCTCCAGCGAGGGACCCGGTGTGACCAACCTCGAACCAGAGGGCGTCGACTGGCCGGACCCCGCCGCCTTCTACATGGATCTCGTCTCCGTCCCGGATCCCGAAACGGTGAAGTACCGGGTGCACCTCGATCTGGCCACCACCTCGGCGGCCCATCAGGCGGAGTTGGTCGCGCGCCTGAAGGACCTCGGTGCGACGCCCGCGGATGTGGGCCAGGGCGACGTCCCGTGGACGGTTCTGGCCGACCCGGAGGGCAACGTGTTCTGCGTCCTGGAGCCGCGGGAGATGTACCGGGACACCGGGCCGATAGCCGCGGTGGTGGTCGACTGCGCCGATCCGCGTGCCATGGCCCGGTTCTGGGACCAGACGTTGAACTGGACCCTCCACGAAGTGACCGACGATCATGCGGTGCTGCGTTCCGCCGACGGTTCCGGGCCGTATCTGGAGTTCCTCCGCAAATCCGGCGCGAGGGCATGGTGGAACCGCGTCCATCTCGACCTGCTGCCGGATCCCATCGATGACAAGGAGGCGGAGGTGACCCGGCTGCGGGCTCTCGGCGCCGCCGACATGGACCTTGGCCAGGGCGACGTTCCGTGGACGGTTCTGGCCGACCCGGAGGGCAACGAGTTCTGCGTCCTCGGCCGCCACTGACCCTCTCGACCAAGGCTCCTTCGGTGGGCTATTCGTTTTGCGCCACTTGATGATCATGAGAACGAGTCCAGTGTCTTGGCGATGAAGGCCCGGGATGCCTCGACGGTCAGTGAGGACATACCGATTTGGTCATACCGTATCGCCTGTTCCTGGATATTCGATCGGGCTTCCCGTCAACCCGGTCAGGCGCGTGACCATCTCGCTCTGCCGGGCGCTCTTCGCGGGGTTCAGCATCAGGTCGGTGCCGAACGCAATGTTCACACCGTGGTCGAGAGCCCACCGGAAGGTGCGCTCCACTCCCTTGCACACCTGGCGGTTCTTCTCGGCCGAGGCCGTTTAGAAAAACGTTTACAGGCCGCGGGAATCCTGCTGCTCGATGCGGCAGCCGTCGCCGATCGGACGGGTGATCGCCCAGAAACGGCGGAAATGGCATTTCGACATTTTCCAGCGGCCGTCCTCGACCACGTACTCGTCGTCGTACTCGCCGGTGCTGACCGTCTCGGTGCTGTCGAGCATGTTCACCTGGCGGAACTTCAGCGTCCAGCGGCCCGAGGCCCGGTCTTCGCCGTGGACGGTGATGTCCGGGTGCATTCCGTGATGCATGTCGAGGATCACGTGCTTCCCGTCGACCTGCCGCAGGGCGATCCGCTCGAACACCTCGGCGATGCCGTCCGCGTCGTCGAAGGTTCCGAGGCGGTCGAAGTCGATCGAGGCGCCGGACGCGATGAAGCAGGCCCGGAACTCCTTCGGGTCCTTGGTGTCGCAGGCCCGCAGGTAGCGATGCTTGAGGGCCTTGATCTCCTCGATGGCCTCCAACCGGGCGATGCGCGCGGCGAGGTCGGGGCTCGGTGGCTGCGGCATGGTGGCTCGACCCTCCGCCATGGGGGACGTCCCGTCCAGCGATGTCCCGGTGAACGGGAAGGCCGGCCACCGCACCGGGACCGGACGCCGATGATCGTTGCATCTGACTCCGGCGGAAGAGGTCGGCATGAGCCCTGGAGAAGGCCGCCACCACCTGGTGGACGCCGGTGACATCGCCCTTCACGTGGTCGAGCAGGGGCAGGGGCTCCCGGTGGTGATGTGCCATGGCTTCCCGGGCCTCTGGTACAGCTGGCGGCATCAGCTTCCGGCGCTGGCGGCGGCCGGGTACCGGGCCATCGCGGTCGACATGCGCGGGTACGGGCGGAGCGGCCGTCCCGCCTCGCCGGCGAGCTATGACCGGCGGCATACGGTGGCCGACATGGTCGGACTCCTGGACGGGCTGGGCATCGGCGATGCCGTCTTCGCCGGACACGACTTCGGGGCCGCCCTCGTCTGGGACCTGCCCCAGTGGGCTCCGGGACGGGTCAAAGCGCTGATGCAGCTCAGCGTCCCGCGCATGCCCGTTTCGGGGCGTCCGCCTACCGAGCTGTATGCGCGGATGGCCGAAGAGCACTTCGTCCACGTCCACTACTTCCAGGAGGAGGGGCCCGCCGATGAGGAACTGGGCTCCGACCCAGAGCGCTTCCTGGCGAACGTGTTCTGGGCGCTCAGCGGCGGATACCGGTACCTCGACATCTGGCGGCACTCAAGCGAAGGCAACGGATACCTCGACGTCTTGCCGGAAGCCCCACCCCTGCCATGGCCGTGGTTGTCGCGGGACGAGTTCGCCTACTACGTGGACGAGTTCCGCCGGACGGGCTTCACCGGCGGCCTCAACTGGTACCGCGCCTACGACCACGTCTGGAACGAGAAGCAGACGCGTCCGGACGAGCCCGTCACCGTCCCGACGATGTTCCTCGTGGGGGAGCGTGACCCCGTCCTGCAGATGATGGGTTCCGGTGCGTTGAACCAGATGGAGGAGCTGGTGCCGGGGCTCCGGCGAACCCACGTCATCGACGGAGCCGGACATTTCGTGCAGATGGAGGCCGCCGGCGAGGTCAGCGCCGCCATGATCGCTTTCCTTGCGGGCCTGGGGTAGGCCGGCGCCGAAAGGGTGGCGCGGCCCATGGCCGGCCGCGACCGGAGCCGCCGGGTCAGCAGGGGCCGTCGTTGAGTGACGTGATGATCGGATTGTTGAAGGGCTGGTCACCGCGGTGGTGCGGCTGGTTGTCGAACGTGAGGGTGAGGCAGACGGGGTTCTCGCCCTTGCGGTTCGTCAATTCGTACTGGTCGTCGCCGACGGCACGAATCTTCACTTTGCCGTCGCCTTCGGCTTGCACGACCTCGTTGAGGTCGGATGTCGAGCCGAACGACGAGCGGAGATCGGCGATCGTGCCCTGGTCCAGGCGGGTCTCCAGGGTTTGTGCGACCACCCTCACTCGCGCGGTGGAGTAGTCGTTCGCGTTGTCGGCGGCCTTCACGATGCCCGCGATGCCCAGGAACATGATGGCGATCACGAAGAACGCGACGCGCTGCATACCGAGTGCGGTGTCGGACGGCTCGTTGGCCTCCGGATTCCGGTATCGCCAAGCGGTGGTCTTCCACCAGACCTTCTGCTGGTCCATGCATCCGAGGACGACCAAGCCGGCCGCGATGACCAGAGCGAGGATGAACAGAGCGGTCACGGCCGGCCCTCCCGTTGGTGGTTACACCGCAGGGACGCCGCGGAGCGCGATCCGGTTCCGTCAACGCGGCCTGTCCACCGGTAGCAGCCGGGGAGGAGGGCAGCCCTCGAAGGGAAGTCCGGATCTCGGCCTCGACCTCGTCGGCGGCTCCGATCGGCCGCAGGACGATGCCAGAACTGCTTCGATCGAGGAAGAGAAGCAGGGGGATCATGCCGCCGAGGTTTCCCGGCTCGCTGCAGGCTTTCCCGGATTGTCCCAGCATCGTCGCCCATGCCGAGCCTCTCGGGTACGGCGTCGAGTTCGCAACCGTCCCGGCTGCGCCGGGACGGTCCTGACCGAGTCCAGATTCCTCCCCGGCCTGAACTGAAGGCCGGAGCATCCTCCGGAGGATTAGGTGACGTGGGCTTACCTTCCCTCTCGCACGCCCAGGGCACCTGTTGAATTCAAGAAGCGGTCGACTTTGCGTCCTTATGTCGGTCCGGCTCCGGGGTCGGTCGCACAGAGGTGCGGTCTTTCCGTCAGCGGGCGGGGAGGATGTGGCCCTGGACGTCGCCGAAGCCGATGCGGGTGCCGGGCGGGCCCGGGGCGGTGGCGGAGATGGCCACCTCGTCGCCGTCCTCCAGGAATGTGCGGGGTTCGCCGTTGACCTCGACCGGTTCCTTGCCGCCCCAGGTGAGTTCGATGAAGGCGCCGCGCTGGTCTTTGGCCGGGCCGGAGACCGTCCCGGACGCGTACAGGTCACCGGTGCGGGACGAGGCGCCGTTCACCGTCATGTGCGCGAGCATCTGGGCCGGTGACCAGTACATCTCCCGGTAGGGCGGACGGGAGACGACCTGCCCGTTCCACGTGACCTCCAGGGAGAGGTCGAGGCCCCACGGGTTCTTCTCGCGCAGGTACGGGAGGGGTTCGGGGTCCTGCGGCGGGGTGGGGACCCGGGCGGCCTCCAAGGCGAGGAGGGGGACGACCCAGTGCGAGACGGATGTCGCGAAGCTCTTGCCCAGGAACGGGCCGAGCGGCACGTACTCCCATGCCTGGATGTCGCGTGCCGACCAGTCGTTGACGAGGACGACGCCGAAGACGTGTTCGGAGAAGTCGTCCGTGGTGACCGGGGTACCGAGCGGGGAGCCGGTGCCGACGACGAAGCCGACCTCGGCCTCGATGTCCAGGCGGCGCGATTCGCCGAAGTCGGGGGCGGTCTCGCCCTTGCGCTGGCCGGTGGGCCGGACGATGCCGGTCCCGGACGGCACGACCGTCCCCGCGCGGCCGTGGTAGCCGACGGGGAGGTGTTTCCAGTTCGGCATGAGCGGTTCGGCGCCGGGGCGGAAGAGGCGCCCGAGGTTGGACGCGTGGTGCTCGGACGCGTAGAAGTCGACGTAGTCGGCCACCTCGAACGGCATGTGCATGGTGACCGCGTCGACGGGGTGGGTGGCCGCGTCCGGCACGTCTTCGGAGACGAGGTCGAGGATCTGTTCGCGGACCTCGACCCAGCGCTCGTGCCCCTGCGCCATGAAGGGGTTGAGGGACGGCGCGGCGAAGACGTCGTCCAGGACGGTGAGGTCCACGACCGTGTCGGCCACGCGGACGCCTGCGCGGGGGGCCGTCCCAGGCGTGGAGAACACGCCGTAGGGGAGGTTGGCGAGCCCGAAGAGGGAGTCCTCGGGGATCGCGATGCGGGTCATCGGGAGGTCTCCTGGAGCGCGGACGCGAGCAGCCCGAGGTCCGCGAGTTCGGTGAGGGGGTCGGTGATGCTGCACGTCCCGAAGGACTGGAAGTACGCGCGGGCGGCGACCGTCCTGCGGTCGCCGAGCCGCGCCACGCGGGACGCGACGGACCGGGCGTCGCGGTCGGCGAGGATGGCGGCGAGGTCGCCCACCGGGCGGCCGTCGAGGGCGGCGTCGGTCGCGAGCAGCAGGTTGAGGAAGCCGTGCTGGTGGAAGCCGGTCTCCCGGTCGGTGTTGCGGACGGGGTGGTGGAGCCCCGCGGTCGCCTTGAACGGGACGCCGGCGTCCACCACGGCGAGGATCGCGGCGGCGAGTTCGTCGGGGCCCGGGTACAGGTTGGCCTTCACGCCTCCGGTGCGGAACTTCGCGCGGTGCCCGCGGGCGGCGATCGCGGAGATCATCGCGGGGCGGCGGGCGTCCCTCGGCACCTCGACGTAGAGGGGGACGTCGACGCGGCCGAGCACGCGGAAGAACTCGTCCGGCCCCATCCCGGTGGGGACGGCGACCTCCAGCCCGCGCAGGTCGAGGGGCAGGTCGGCGGCCGTCGCGAGCGCCTTGGCCGCCTCGCACGGCCCGCCCGGCGCCGTGATCGACAGGTCGAACGGATCATTGTCGGTGAGCAGCCGGTCGAGTTCCCTCAGCGCGGTGGCCGGGAGGACGAGGGGGCCGACGAGCGCCGCGTACGGGGCCGACCGGTGGTGGCGGTGGGCCGGGACGGCTTCGGCGAGCGGCGCGAGGCCCGGCGGGAACACGGCCGCGTCGTCGCAGAGGCCGAGGGCGAACGCGGGGATCATGGCCGCCTCGCCCACGTCCAGGCGTAGGCCTCGTCTTCGCAGGCCAGGGCACCTTCGCCGAGTTCGAGTGGGTGGAACGTGTCGACCATGACGGCCAGCTCGTCGAAGAACTCGACGCCGATGCTGCGCTCGTACGCGCCGGGCTGCGGGCCGTGCGCGAGGCCGCCGGGGTGGACGGAGACGGAGCCCTGCGCGATGCCGGAGCCCTTGCGGGCCTCGTAGTCGCCGCCGCAGTAGAACATGATCTCGTCGGAGTCCACGTTGGAGTGGTAGTAGGGCACCGGGATCGACAGCGGGTGGTAGTCGACCTTGCGGGGGACGAAGTTGCACACGACGAAGTTGTGCCCCTCGAACACCTGGTGTGCGGGCGGCGGCTGGTGGACGCGGCCGGTGATGGGCTCGTAGTCGTGGACGCTGAACGTGAACGGGTACAGGCAGCCGTCCCAGCCGGCGACGTCGAACGGGTGCCGGGCGTAGGTCATGCGGGTCCCGGTGATGCCGCGTGAACCGCGGTGCTTGACCAGGACGTCGACGTCCGTGCCGTCGGACTGGAGGGGTTCGCCCGGGCCGTGCAGGTCGCGTTCGCAGTACGGGGAGTGCTCAAGGAACTGGCCGTAGCGCGACAGGTAGCGCTTCGGCGGCGCGATGTGCCCCACGGCCTCGATCGCGTAGGCGCGGAGGGGCTGGTCTCCGGTGGGCAGCCAGCGGTGGGTCGTGGACGTCGGGATGATGACGTAGTCGCCCTGCTTGGCCGACAGCGTCCCGAAGACGGTCTCGACCGTGGCGGTCCCGGACTCGATGTAGACGATCTCGTCGCCGGTCGCGTTGCGGTACAGCGGCGAGTCGGCGGCGGACACGACGTACGACAGGCGGACGTCGTTGTTGCCGAGGATGAGACGCCGCCCGGTGACCGCGTCGGTCTCGGCCCACGTCTCCTTGGGGAAGAGCTCGTGCAGCTTGAGGTGGCGGGGCTTGAGCGGATGATTCGGTGTCGTGGAGGCGTCCGGTATCTCCCATGCCTGCGAGTCGACGATCGCTGACGGGATCTCCCGGTGGTACAGGAGGGACGAATCGGACGAGAAGCCCTCCTCGCCCATCAGTTCCTCGAAGTAGAGCCGCTCGCCGCCGTCCCCATCGCTGTGGCGATGCTGGGTGTGGCGTTTCGGCGGGACGTGGCCGACCCGGCGGTAGTGGGCCATGCTCCTTCGCCTCCGATGATTAACGCATTAACTACTTTGTGCCGACACTACGACTCTTCTTCCGTCCAGGGAAGGGCCCAACCACTCGCCGGGCCCGGAGTCAGCTCCGTTCGCGGACGTCGAACCGGTCCCGGCCGGCGATGAGCTTGTCCAGCAGCATGATCAGCATCTGCCGCTCGGTCTCGGTGAGCACCCCGGCCCACTGCCGCTCCCGCTCGTTCTGCGCGGCGAAGATCTCCAGCATCGCCTCCCGGCCCCGCTCGGTCAGCGACAGGATCACCGAACGGCCGTCGCGCTCCCCCGGCGTGCGGACCATCATCCCGTCCGCGATCAGCGTCTTCGCCAGGTTGGACACCGCGGCCCGGCTCATCCCCGCCAGCGTGGCGGCCCGTCCCGGCTCCAGCGGTCCCGCGAGCCAGGTGACGAACAGCAGCCGGAACCCCGCCCACGAATGCCCGCGCGGCCGGTGCACCGTGGACTCCAGGTCGTAGGTGACGATCGCCGACGCCCGGTTGAGGGTCAGCAGCAGCCGGGTCGCGAGCGGATGCGGGAACCCGAACTCCTCCGAAAGCCGGCGACCCGCGAGATCGACGAACGACCAGAAGTCCAACCCCTCGCTCTCACCCTCCGTGGCCGTCACCGCGGACCTCCCGAATCTGGTTCATGGATTGACCATTTAACCCCGGCGGGGATTCGCGTGTCAGGGGGAGATCACCGGGCATCTCCCGGGGCGGGAAGCGGAACGTGCTCGGGAGGGACGATGGCGACCGTCGCCGACCAGTTCATCGAGGTGCTGCGGCAGGCCGGCGTGCGGCGCATCTACGGGGTCGTGGGCGACAGCCTCAACCCGGTCGTGGACGCCGTTCGCCGGACGGGCGGCATCGACTGGGTGCACGTCCGCAACGAGGAGGCCGGGGCGTTCGCCGCCGCCGCGGAGGCGCAGGCCACGGGGAGGCTCGCGGTGTGCGCGGGAAGCTGCGGCCCCGGCAACACGCACCTCGTCCAGGGCCTGTACGACGCGCACCGGTCGGGGGCGCCGGTGCTGGCGCTGGCGTCGCAGATCCCCAGCGTGCAGATCGGCAGCGGCTACTTCCAGGAGACGCATCCGGAGCGCCTCTTCACCGAATGCAGCCACTACTGCGAGGCGATCAGCACCCCGGAGCAGATGCCGCGCGTCCTGCGGACCGCGATCCAGCACGCGGTGGGGCTCGGCGGCGTCGCGGTGCTGACGCTCCCCGGCGACACGGCGAGCAAGGACGCGGCGGTCCCCACCGGCGAGCACGACTTCCTCGTCCGCAAGGGGATCGTCCACCCGCCGGCCGACCAGGTGGCGCAGCTCGCGGGGGCGCTGAACCGGGCGCGCAAGGTGATGCTGTTCTGCGGCGCCGGCGTCCAGGGCGCCCACGCTGAAGTGATGCAGCTCGCGCACAGACTGCTCTCGCCGATCGGTCACGCGCTGCGCGGCAAGGAGTGGATCCAGTACGACAACCCGTTCGACGTGGGCATGAGCGGTCTCCTCGGCTACGGCGCATGCTACGAGGCGACACAGGAGGCCGACCTCGTCCTCCTCCTGGGCACCGACTTCCCGTACGACCAGTTCCTGCCGGGCAAGAACACCATCCAGGTGGACGACGACCCATCGAAGCTGGGCCGCCGCACACCGCTCGACCTCGCCGTCCACGGTGACGTGGGGGAGACGCTCCGGCTCGTCCTCGACAAGGTCGAGCAGAAGCGCGACCAGTCGTACCTGGACGAGATGCTGAACCGCCACACACGCGCGCTGGAGAACGTCGTCTCCGCCTACACGCGCGACATCGAGAAGCACACCCCGATCCACCCCGAGTACGTCGCGAGCGTCCTGGACGACCTCGCCGCCGACGACGCGATCTTCACCGTGGACACCGGCATGTGCAACGTCTGGGTCGCCCGCTACATCACCCCCAACGGACGCCGCCGCGTGATGGGCTCGTTCTCCCACGGCTCCATGGCGAACGCGCTCCCGCACGCGATCGGCGCCCAGTACGGCGCACCCGGACGGCAGGTCGTCTCCGTCTCCGGCGACGGCGGCCTCGCGATGCTGCTCGGCGAACTCCTCACGGTCAGGCTCCACCGGCTCCCGGTGAAGATCGTCGTGTTCAACAACGCGTCCCTCGGCATGGTGCGCCTCGAAATGATGGTGGACGGCTTCCCCGCCTACGAGACCGACCACGAGGCCGTCGACTACGCCGCGATCGCCGAAGCCATGGGGATCGACTCGGCCCGCGTGGAACGCCCGTCCGACGTCCGCACCGTGATGGAACGCGCCCTCGCCGCCCCCGGCCCCTACCTCCTGGACGTCGTCACCGACCCGAACGCCCTGTCCCTCCCGCCGCGCATCACCGCGCAGCAGGTGAAGGGCTTCGCGTTGTCCGCCGGCAAGACCGTCCTGACCGGCGGCGTCGGCAAGATGCTCGACCTGGCCCGCAGCAACCTCCGCAACATCCCCCGGCCGTGACCGCCGTCACGCGGGGCCGCGCCGTACCCCGCGGTCCGGCGTTGCAGGTCATGTTCCGCGTCTCAGGGAGGTGTCCAGCCGGTACGTGCGGGTGATGGCGGTGAGGTCGCCGTCCTCGCGGGTGGAGGGGATGATGCCGTCCGGCCGGGGCGTCCCGTGCAGGCCGGGGAGGCCAGGGGTCTCGGCGATCGCGGTGACGCGGCCGCCGCCGGGCACCCGCACGGTGATGACCGCCCCGGTGCGGGGCAGGCCGCGGAAGCGGACCTCGCCGGGCCAGGTCCGCCGGCGGGTTCCGCGCACGGTGGCCTTCGCGCTCCCCGCGCGCGGGACGGCCGCCGTCGCCTCGGTGATCGGGCGCTCGAACCGCAGCGTCACCGAACGTGCCCCCTTTCCCGCGGCGACGTGGAGCTTGTAGGTGTCGCCCGCGTGTCCGAGGACGGTCACGTCCGGGGCGGCGGCGGTCACCAGTGGCGCCGGGCCGGTCCAGAGTGGGCCACGGGCGTAGCCCGGCGGGAGTTCCCCGGTGTCGCGGACGGGCACGAGCTTCCGCGTCCAGGACGGCGGGGCGCTGTCGCCGCTGACCCAGTGCGCGGCCTGGGTATCGGCATCACGCACGTAAGCCAGGTGGGTACGGCGCGGGTGGGTTCGGTCGAAGGTGTCGAAGGCGAGGCCGGCGACGATGAGCGCCGCGGACGTGGCGAGCGCCGCCGCCGGGACGACCAGGGTGGTGCGGAGCCTCGGAGCAGGGAGGACGAGCTCGACGATCGGGAGCAGCGTAAGGCCGAGCAGGGCGATCGCCAGCGCGGGCACCCCGGCCAGGGCCAGACCCATCCCGTCGAAGACCGCTTGGGCCCAGACGGGGAGCAGCAGCGCCGGGACGGCGACGCCCGCACCCAGCGCGATGCCCCGGCCGCGCGGGAGGAGGACGGCGCCGAGCCCGCCGAGTGCGGCTCCGAGCGCGGGCAGCGTGCACAGGAACGCCGCACCGGGCGCGACGACGGCGAGCAGAACGCCGAGGCCGGTCGGCCAGGCGAGCGCGCCGACCGCGAGCGCGGCCGGGCCGAGGCGGCGCCGCAGTGGCAGGTACCACAGCAGCAGCGCGAACCCGGTGATTGCGGCGACGGCGCAGCGGTACGGGACGGGACGGTGCACGAGCCCGCCCATCTGGTCGTAGGCGGGACGCACACCCGCCAGGACCAGCCACACCACCTCCGCCAGCACGATCGCCACGATCAGCGGCACGATCGCGGAGAACGCGGCGAGCGCCGTGCGCGGGAGGCTGAGCAGCCGCCGCGAGCGGGCGGCGGCGACCAGCCCGGCGAGCGCCAGGACCGACGCGCCGGCCAGGACGCCGGCCAGCGCGCCCGGGTACACGACCATGAGGCCGGGCAGCCTGAAGTAGGTCACGTCGTTGCCGGTGTCCAGCTTCGGGATGTCGGCCTTCCCGAATGTCCGGGCGAGGCCGAGCATGGTGGCGCCGTGGTGCTGGAGGCTCCCGCGATCGAGGTTGGCGATCGAGTCGGTGGCCGTGTGGTAGTGCGAGCCGTGCTGGATGTAGGCGAAGTTCATTCCCCGGTACCCCGCCTTGGACAGCGGGGTGAAGTCGGTGTTGTTCGGCAGTGCCCGGTAGATCTCGACCATCGAGGAGTCGCCGTGGGGACGTGGCGCCGCGTCCGCGAACGCCCGCACCAGGCCCGCGTTGTCGCGGGAGGTCTCGAACATCAGCGAAGGACCGCCGGTGCCGCGCGCCTCGAAGTTCAGCAGCACGCTGTGCCGGGGCGTCGGATGCCGCCGCACGTACGCCTCGGCGCCGAGGACGCCGTCCTCCTCGCCGTCGGTCAGCAGCACGACCACGTCGTTGCGCAGAGGGCCGGAGGCCCGCAAAGCCCGCGCGGTCTCCAAGGCCGCCGCGACGGCCGCGCCGTCATCGGACGCGCCCGGCCCCATCGCCGCGGAGTCGTAGTGCGCGGCCAGCAGCACCGTGCCGGTGGAGGCGGTGCCCGGCAGGGTCGCCACCACGTTGTCCACCCTCCCGAACGTCGCGAGGCCGGGCGCCGATCTGGCGCCCACCGCGCGCTGCACGCGCACGTCGAAACCCTCGGCGCGCAGCCGCTCGACTGCGTAGTCGCGGGTACGGGCGGCGGCCGGGCTGCCCAGCGGCCTCGGCTCGGTGGCGAACCGGACCAGGTGCTGCATCGCGCGGTCGGCGCTGAACTGCTCCGCCGGGGTGGACGCGGGCCGGGGAGGCGGCGGCCCGCCGGCCGTCATCGCCACCGTGATGACCGCACCGACGGCCAGCGCCAGGAGCGCACCGGCCAGAGCCCGGCGCGGAAGATCGATCAACTTATCCGTCACGGCGACGACGCTAGGAGCGTGCCGACCGCGTCCGGAATGCGGCGGACCGCCTTTCCGGCCTGTGGTGATCCACACCTCGCCTGGACCGGCAGCGAAACCCCCTCCCACGCCGAGGCACCCGATCCGATCCGTTCTCCGGGCGGAGGCGGATTGTTGTCAGGCGCGTGACAACCGCGTGACCGAATAGGTGAGTCAGCGTAGAAGAGGGGGGAATGCGGTTATCCGTACGGTTGAGATCCATCCCCTCGCACCTACGGCCGGAGGCGGCAGATGAGCGGACGATCGTCGGGTATCGGGCGCCGCACGGCGTTGGTCGCGCGGGCGGGCGGCATGTTCGTCCGGAGCGGGATGTCGCGTCCCGGACCGCCGCTGAAGGTCGCCCGCCAGCTCGGCGCGCTGCGCCGCTGGGGGACGCTCCTCGGCGGGACGGTCGTGTCCGCGGCGGCCCGCGACCCCGACGTCGTCGCGATCGTCGACGAGGAGGGGGAGCTGACCTACGGCGAGGTCGACGCCCGCACCGACCGGCTGGCCGCCGCCCTCGGGCGGCCCGGGACCGCACCCCGCGTCGCCGTGCTCTGCCGCAACCACCGGGGCATGATCGAGACTCTCGTCGCGGCCAGCAAACGCGGCTCCGACACCCTTCTGCTGAACACGGGCATGAGCACGGAGCAGCTCGTGACCGTCGTGCGCGAGCAGGACGTCGAGATCGTCATCGCCGACACCGAGTTCGCCGACTTCCTCGCGGCCGTGCCGAAGACCGTCCGCGTCATCAAGGCGGGCGGGACGGGCTCGGAGCTGGAGAACCTCATCGTCACCTCGCCCGCGGTGACGGTCGAGCCGCCGTCGAAGGCGGGCCGGACGATCGTCCTCAGCTCCGGCACGACCGGCCGGCCCAAGGGCGCCAACCGGCATTCACGGCCGGGCCTGTCGCCGATGGTGTCGGTCCTGTCCCGCATCCCGTACCGGGTGCACGAGCGGATGTTCATCGAGGCGCCGCTGTTCCACACCTGGGGATACGCGATGCTCCAGGCGGCGATCCCGCTGCGCGGCACGATCGTGCTGCGGTCCCGCTTCGACCCCGAGCAGACGCTCCGGACGATCGAGTCGACCAAGGCGACCGCGCTGGTCGCCGTGCCCGTGATGCTCCAGCGCATGCTGGACGTCCCGGAGTCCGTGCGGAGCAAGCACGACACGTCCTCGATGCGGATCGCGGCCGTCAGCGGCTCGGCGCTGCCCGCGACGCTCGCCACGGCGTTCATGGACGAGTTCGGCGACGTCCTCTACAACATGTACGGGTCGACGGAGGCGTCGTGGGTCACCATCGCCACGCCCGCCGACCTGCGCGCCCGTCCCGACACGGCGGGCACGCCGCCGCCGGGGACGAAGGTCGCGATCCTGGACGACGCCGGCGAACGCGTCCCGACCGGCACCACCGGACGGATCTTCGCCGCGAACGAGCTGCCGTTCGACGGCTACACCGGCGGCGGCACCAAGGAGATGCGGGACGGCCTGATGAGCCTCGGTGACGTCGGGCACCTCGACGAGGAGGGCCGGCTCTTCGTGGAGGGCCGCGACGACGACATGATCGTCTCGGGTGGCGAGAACGTGTTCCCGAGCGCGATCGAGGAGGTCCTGACCGCTCTTCCGCAGATACGGGAGGTCTCGGTGATCGGGGTACCGGACGAGAAGTTCGGGCAGCGGGCCGCCGCGTTCATCGCCCTGCGCGACGGCGAGTCGCTCGACGCCGACGCCGTCCGCGCCCATGTCCGCGACCATCTCGCGCGCTTCGCCGTCCCACGCGAGGTGCACTTCGTCGACGCGCTGCCGCGCAACGCCACCGGCAAGGTCGCCCGCCGCGAACTGCAGTCCCGCGTGGGCGACGAGTCGCGCTAGGCGCCGGCCGGCGGGCGGGCGGAGTCCACGACGAACCAGAGGCGGGTGCGGCGCGGGGACTGGTCGAGGCCCCACTCGTCGGCGAGCGCGTCGACGACGGTGAGGCCGCGCCCGTGGTCGAGGCGCCGTTCGTCGTGGCGGGGCTGCCGGGCGGGCCCGTCGTCGGCGATGTCGACGCGGATCCGCCGGCCGTCGGTGAAGACCGTCACGCTGACGAGCCCGGTGCCGTGCAGGACGGCGTTGGCGACGGCCTCGGCGGCCATCAGTTCTACGTCGTCCAGGAGCGTCTCGTCCGCGACGACCTTCGCGGCGCGCTCGCGGACGGTGCGGCGGGCCCGGCGGCCGCCGTCGCCGTCGCCGGTGAACTCGAACGGTTCACCGAGCCGTTCCATCCCCACGGTCACTCATTCACCACACAGTCGAGTCGGAAGCGCACCGCAATCATTCACCTCCGGTGAGTGATCGGGCAATGTCATGGACGTATTGATCTCGGCCTTCCGGGGGCGTCGTCAGCGCTAGACGCGGAGCCTACGGTACGAGTTACCGCAGCATCCGCGCATTGCGAAAATATGAAACAACGTCCACGTTCTTACTCACTCCAGCAATAACCGGGCGGTCGCGACGGGCCTGGACGCACGCCTCCGGGCACACTTCCGGGTTATTGCTCACCTAGACGTACAAAACGGGCACTTTCTCCGTCTCTCGACCTGGATCGCCGGACGCCTTCCCCGTGTCACGATCCGAATCATCAGCGTTTTCGCCGGGCGGCGGAGATGGGGTGCCGCCGGCCGGTGACACCCCGGGCTCCGGCCGGAGCCCCACCCCCGGAGGTGCGCCCATGCAAGCGGTCGTCCTCGCCTGCGCCGCGCAGGCCGTCTACATCGCCGCGTACGTCCTGTTCAAGACCGCCACCGGGCGGATGCGCCCGATCGGCGGCCGGCATCCGCTGCACGCCGCCGGACGGCTGGTGCGCGGCCCCCTCTGGTGGACCGGCGTCGTGGTGATGCTGGCGGGCTTCGCGCTCTCGGCCACCGCGCTCGTCACGCTCCCGGTCATCGCCACCCTCCCCGCCTTCGGGCTCAGCCTCGTCCTCCTGCTGGTCGTGGGGATGAGCGGGTTCGGCGAGCGGCCCACCTCGCGCGAGTGGCTCGCCGCGCTCATCACCGTGGCCGCGATGGTCGCCGCCGCGCTGTCGGTCATGCCGGGCCCCGGGGAGTCGCTCCCCGAAGCGCTGCACCGGACGGGCGGCGCCGAGGCGGCCGCCGCGCTCCCGCTGTGGAAGGCCGCCCTCGTCTGCGTGCCCTCGCTGGCCCTGCCGCTCTGGATGCTCTGCGTGCGCGACCGCCAGACCAGCGGCCGGCACGCGAGGCCCCTGACCGGCATCGCCTACGGGCTCGGCGCCGGTGTCCTGCTCGGCGCCACCGAGGTCTTCGGCATGGGCATGGCGACGATGCTCGCCGGGGACCACCGGGCGGACGTGCCGACCTCGCCGCACCCGTACCTGTTCCTGCTCGCCGGCGTCCTCGGGCTCGGGCTGCTGTCGATCGGGCTGCAGCGCTGCCGCCTCACCATCATCGTCACGGTCGTCACGGTGACCGCGAAGACGCATCTGCTGCTGTCGGCGACGCTGCTGTACGGGGAGCCGTGGCCGCGCGATTCGGGGCTGTTCCTGCTGAGGGGCGCGGGGGTCGGGCTGGCCGTCCTCGCGCTGATGGCGTTCCCCCGCCACGAGCGCCGCCCCCGGGCCGTCCGGGACGCCGCGGCGCCGCGGCACCCGGCCGCGCCGCGCGCCCTGCCCCCGGCGCCGTCACGGCTGGTCTGATCCTGGTCAAGGTCCTGGAGAGCGGCCTCCTGCCCGCACAGAACACCTTGGGCATAGGCCGCGTCTAGCGTTGGCGGGCCGAGGTGAGGGCCGGTGCGGCCGGGGGAGGCTGCGGGGGGCGGCGGAGGTGCGCGGCGCGGAGGGCCACCTCGATCCCGAACCGCAGCTCCGGGTCGTCCAGATCGTCGCCGAAGGTCTGCTCGATCTTGCGCATCCGGTACCGGACGGTCTGCGGGTGGATGTGCAGCAGCTCGGCGATCTCGGCGGCGGTGCCGCGGGTCACGAGCCAGGTCCGGAGCGTCTCGGTCAGCCGGTCCTGCTGGCCTGGCGTCATACCGTCCAGGACGCCGAGGCGCCGCCGGGTCAGCTGCTCGACCAGCGCCGGGTCCGACAGCAGCCACAGCGGGACGAGGTGGTCCTCGCACAACGTCACCGGGCCGTCGCCCAGGGCGCCGTCGAGCGCCAGGCCGAGCGCCCGGCGGGCCCAGCGCAGCGAGTCCGCCGCCTGGCCGGGCGGCATGGGGAGGCCGACCGCGACGCGGCGGCCGGGGATCGCCTCGTCCAGCATCGTGCGGCGGCCGTCCGTGAACGGGCCGGGCAGCAGAAGGAGCGGTTCGGCGCATTCCAGGTCGGCGAGGACGTCCTCGTCCAGGGCGGTCCACACGCAGCGGGCCTCCGGCTCGACGGCGACCAGCGTGACCTCGTCCGGGACGGGCCACCCGGACGCCCCGGCCAGTTCGGCGACCACGGCGTCCCCGGGCTCCGGGCCGTCCAGGAGGAGGTGGAGCAACCGCCGGCGCCGCTCGTCCAGCGCCGGGATCGGACGCTCCCTGGCCCGCCGGTAGCCGTCGAGGGAGTGCGCCGCGAGATCGTCCAGGTAGACGAACAGGGCCTCGGCCAGCCGCGACATGACGGACGAGGAGATGTCGTAGCGCGGTGCGACCTTCATGACACGCCGCCACGCGACCTGGCCGCCGATCCGGTAGGCGGCCTGCAGGCAGTCCATGCTGCGGCCCTCGTGCGCCTCGTACTGGCCGAGCATCCGGGCCGTCCCGGCGGAGTCCTCGCTGACCGCGGACATGCCGGGGAGCGCGGCGACGCGGTCGACGAACGCGGCCAGGTTGTGCTCCACGCTCAGCCGCAGCACATGGCCGTAGGGCCCGTCGAGCGGCCGGGCGTACTCGGGAATGGCGCGGCGGATCTCGGCGACGATCTCCTCGGCGAGGGTCGGCAGCTCCGGCCGCATCAGCCGGGCGAGCCGCGGCGGGAGCCGGCCGTCGCGATCGAAGGGATCACCGGATTCGAGGGCTGCTCTGGTCATCGACACTGACACACCTCCGTATGGCCCGGTGTGATGCGGGGCACGCCGACGGTACGCAGGACCAGTGCGCCACTTCTCTAGAGCTGAAGAACAAATCCTTGAGGCCAGTGCTCAACCACTTATAGGAACCGCGGCCGACCCGGACGACGCCGCTATCTCGAATACGCGGAACATGAATAATCTTCTTATCCAGCCCATCTCGCAACCACGGCGCCGGGCCGGGGGTGGTCACGCGGCAGGGTGGCGGCTGCCGGTTCCCGACAAAATTAAATGTGCGGCCTAATGAAAGTTATCATTTGATGATAATGATTGATTCGGGTCGGTGGCCGGCCGTGGCAATGCCTTAGTCAACTGAGTGAATCGCGCCCTCTTCTTCGTCGCGGACTCGATTTATTCGGAGCCGGACGTTCATTACGTTCCATGACTCTGGACCGCGACGACCGAGGGGGTGGAGTGCGTTGGCCGCCTCCTCCTCGGTAGCGGTGGACAGGCCCGAGCCCGAGACGGACGCCCCGGCACGCTGCCGATGCTGCCGTTCGCGATCCTCGCCATCGTCCTGCTCTACGAGGGGATCGCCGTTGGCTTCCCGGCTGGACGTGACCTGTGAACCCGATGACCCGTCCCCGTGACCCGTGACCGGTGAGTCCGCATCAGCTCAGCTTCAGGAGAGGTGACCGACCATGAGAATCCGGGCCCGCTGGGCGCTGGGGGCGGTGACGGCGATCGGGCTCGGCACGGTCGTGTCCGGGTCGCTGCCCGGCGGCACCGCGACGGCGCAGGAGGCCGACGCCGCGCTGAGCTACACGTGCCGGTTCCCGTCCGGGGCGTCCCACGAGGTCGGTGTCCGGGTGCGGGGGACGTTCCCCGAGTCGGGGACGGCCGGCGAAGCGGTCCGGCCCGGGCGGATCACGGCGACGATGACGATCCCGAAGGCGGCGCTCCCCGAGGTGACGGCGCTCGGCGGCGTCTCCGTCGCGGGCACCGCGCGGCTGGCGACGACCGCGACCCAGAACGGCACGTCGGCGCCGGTGGCGTGGGATGGGCTGACCACGCCGTCCACGCCGCTGCCGGAGGACGCCGACCTGGAACTGGCCGCGTCCGGCGACGTCCCGCCGGTGACGCCCGCCGGAACCGGTGACGTGACGTTCGCGGCCGGGGATCTGGCGCTGACGCTCGACCCGCGCGACGAGAAGGGCGGCACCCCCGAGGACGCGAAGCCGCTGGCGGCCACCTGCTCGCCGTCCGGGGAACAGGACGCCACGCTCGCCACCGTCCCGGTGCTGGCGGGGGAGGCCCCGGCGCCGAGGACGGCCACCGCGCCCAAGGCCGGGCCGCCGCCCGCCGCCGAGGCCCCCGGCGGGACGCCCACGGAGTGCGGAACGTACGCCGGGCCCACCGACGACTGGATGCCGGGCTGCGTCTACCTGTCCGGGTTCGCGAACGTCGCGAGGCTCAAGGGCGCGACGATGCTGAACGACCCGGAGCTCGCCGAACCGGCGCTCACCAACATGATCTACATGATCACGAAGCCGGGCGCCTCGGTACGGCAGCGGTTCGTCGCGCCGCTGCGGTCGACGTCCACCTTCCTGACGTTCGGCCTCATGCCCACGACCGCGACGATGGAGATGACGCAGCGGCCGCTGAAACCCGGTGACCCCGACGACCCCCAGGACTACGGGACGTTCGAGGCGGTCAGCGACCTGCAGACCGGGATCCAGTCGGTCAGCGCGCACATGCGGATGTCGATCCGGATCCGCGACGTGAAGGTCAACGGCACCCCGCTGGACGTGGGCGCGAACTGCCGGACCGCCACCGACGCCGACATCACGCTCAAGGGGCAGATGCCCAACATCCTGCAGGGCGGGGTGGTCGAAGGGGCCTTCACCATCCCGGCGTTCCGCGGATGCGGTACCGGCGAGGACCTCGACCCGCTGCTCAACGGCTCGGTCGCCGGCCCCGGGAACCTGCTGCGCGTGACGCTCGGGTCGACCTGCATCCCGTTCGCCGACATCAGCTGCCCGCCCGTACTTCCGCAGCCGTCCCGCAATCCGGGCTGAGCGCTCCGCCGAGCCGAGCCGCCCGCCGAAGAGAGGAGCAATGCCGTGACCACACGCCCGAAGGACGACTGGCGCCGCTGGATCGCCGAGAACCTGCTGCTCGGCAATCCGCCGGAGGCGATCCGCCCGGTACTGGCCGAGAACGGGTTCACCGAGGAGGAGGCGGCCCGCGAGGTGTCCGGGGCGCTCGCCAGCCCTTACGTGCAGGGCGCTTCCCGGATCGCGAACCGGCTCCGCAAGCGCGAGTGGACCCTCACCGTCTACGGCCGGCTCGCCCGGATGCGCGCCGGCGGCGGCGAGATCGAACGCCGGGAACGGCTCTCGCGGGACGAGTTCTTCGAGGAGTACTACTTCCAGAACCGCCCGGTCATCATCACCGGGATGCTCAAGTCGTGGCCGGCCTGCACGAAATGGGACCTCGGCTACCTCCGCGACACCTGCGGCGACCAGGAGGTCGAGGTGCAGTTCGGGCGCGAGTCCGACGAGAACTACGAGATCAACGGGCCGCAGCACAAGAAGCTCATGCCGTTCCGCGAGTACGTCGACATGGTGGAGACCGCCGGGACGACGAACGACTTCTACATGACGGCCAACAACACGTCCCGCAACCAGGAGGCCCTGGACGTCCTGTGGGACGACATCGACCCGCTCGGCGAGTATCTCGACGGTGACGCGCGGGGCAGGAGCTTCTTCTGGCTCGGCCCTGCCGGGACGAAGACGCCGTTCCACCACGACCTCACCAACAACTTCATGGCGCAGGTCATGGGCCGCAAGAAGATCAAAATGGTGCCGCTGCACGACACCGCGTTCATCTACAACACCGTCCACTGCTATTCGGAGGTGGACGCGAGCGCGGTCGACTACGAGCGGTTCCCCTCGATGCGGAAGGCGCAGGTGCTGGAGTGCACGCTCGCGCCCGGCGAGCTGCTGTTCATCCCGATCGGCTGGTGGCACTACGTCGAGGGCCTGGACGCCACGATCACGATGAGCTTCACCAACTTCCGGCGCTACAACGACTTCGCCTCGGACTACACGACGTACAAGCACCTCTGAGCGTCCGGACGTCGACCGCGAACGATCGCTGGATGACAAATTCTGAGCCGGTGAACCGGCGCTCGATCCACCGCTGAGCAATTGTTGTCATCCGGCGAGCGCCGGTCGCCCGAGCGCCTTGAAAAGATGTCATTTTCTGCGTGTTTCCGGATTTTGAAAATGACCATGGATTCGTGTTGAGCCGGTGAGTGTAACTGCTTCCGATTTTGTCAGTGGACCGTAAAGACACCCACCGTACCGGTCGGTAGTTTTCGGTTCGCAGTTTCGCCACTCGGTCCCTCCCGACGAAAGGCAGAAAATGGAAGAGAAGCACAGCAGGCGCGGCCGGCGCTCGGCCAGGGGCCTCGCGGTCGCGGCCATCGGCGGACTCGGCCTGTCGACGCTCGGCGTCATCGCCGCCACCCCCGCCGCGGCGGTGCCGGTCCACCAGACGATCAACTACCACTGCGTCTTCCCGCTGATCGGCAACCAGCCGCTCACGGTCGACGTCCGGTCGGACATCCCGGCGGAGATCCCCGTCGGGGAGATGACCCCGGCGTTCCAGATCGAGGCGACCGCGCACATCACCGGGACCATCACCAACGGTCTCCGCGCGGTGAAGGCCACCTCCATCGAGGGGACGGCGACGGCCGACGCGACGCTGTCGGTGCCCGAGATGTCCAACCTCCCGGTGGCCGTCGACGCGGTCATCGCGCAGACGGACATCCCGCAGGAGGCGGGCGCGGAGTGGGACCTGATCGCCACGGGCAGTGCCCCGCAGCTGGTCTTCACCCAGACCGGCCACGGCGAGATCTTCGTCGGGGACATGGTCCAGCGCATCAACCCGAAGAAGGCCGACGGCACCCCGGTGTGGGAGGGCGGCCAGAACGTCCAGTGCACCAAGGACCCGGGCCAGGACGACCCGTTCGCCACCTTCGAGATCACGGATGGGACGCCCACCCCGACCCCGACCCCCACCCCCACGCCGACCCCCACCCCGACGCCTACCCCCACCCCCACGCCTACCCCGACTCCCACTCCCACCCCGACTCCCACCCCCACCCCGACTCCGACGCCTACCCCCACCCCGACCCCCACCCCCACGCCGACTCCCACGCCCACCCCCACGCCCACCCCGACTCCCCCCGGCGGTGAGCACTACGAGTTCACCCTCGCCGGTGAGACCTTCGTGAAGGCGGCGAACGGCAAGGCGCCGCTGACGGGCTCCGTCGGCGCGGACCTCAACCTCAACACCGGCGAGGTCGCCGCGGACCTGCAGCTCGCCCCGACCAAGGGCAACTTCCAGGTCCTCGGGTTCCTGCCGGTGACCGCCGACATCGGGCTCGTCACCCAGGGCCCGACGACCGGCCTCTACAAGGACGGCCAGCTGACCACCAACAGCACGGTCATCACCAAGCTGTCGTCGTTCAGCGTGTTCGGCGCGATCCCGATCGGCGGCGGCGAGGAGTGCCAGACGGCCGAGCCGTCCAACATCCAGCTGCAGTCGGCCGCGGGTGAGTTCTTCGACCCGAACGCCGGCGGCGACATGAGCGGCACGTACTCGCTGTCCGACATCGAGAACTGCGGGCCGCTCACCGGCATCCTCAACCTCTTCACCGCCGGTGACGGCAACACCATCGACCTGACCCTCACGCCCAAGGCGTGACGGCGGCGATGAGCTGACGGTCAAAGAAACGCGGCCCCCGCCGTACCGCACATGCGGCGGGGGTCCGTCTCGCCCCTGGCAGCCCCGAGAGGTCGACACGTGAGAACGAAGAAGAGAACGGGCAGGGCCGGCGCGGCCCTCGCCGCGGGCGCCGCCATGCTGGCGTCGAGCCTCGCCGGCGTGGCGGGCGCGGGCCCGGCCGCCGCGGAGCCGGCAACCCTGGGGCTGGACTACCACTGCACGTTCCCGCTGCTCGGGCCGCAGCCGGTCCATGTGGAGCTGAGCGCGGACGTTCCCGGCGAGGTCGTCGTCGGCGAGTCGATGCCCGGGATCGTCGTCGACTCGGTGTCGACGGTGAACGCCGAGTCCGCTCGCGGCCTCACGGCGCTGTACGCGGTGACGCTGGAGGGGAACGCGCTCGCCGACGCGACCCTGACCGTGCCCGAGATGCCGGACGGCCTGCCCGTCGCGGTCGACTCCGTCCTGGAGAAGACGCCGATCCCCGCGTCCGGCGCGTTCGCGGTGAAGGGCAGGGGCCAGGCGCCCGGCCTGGTCTTCACCCAGGTGGGTCCCGCCGAGATCACCGTCGGGAACCTCGTGCTCACCCTGACCCCGAGGACGTCCGACGGCGGCGCGTCCGGACTCGGCACCTTCGAGTCCGAGTGCACCCAGGACCCCGGGCAGGACAACGTCCTCGCCGCCTGGGACATCGTGCCGGCCGGCGGGCCGGAGCCCACCGGGTACGCGTTCGCGCTGAAGGGCGCGTCCACGATCAAGGCTTCCGGCGGAGCCGTCCCGCTGACCGGGGCCCTGGACGCCGAACTCAGCGGAAACTCGATCACCGCCGACCTCACGCTCGACCCCTCCACCACCCAGATGCAGGTCTTCGGCTTCCTGCCCGTGACGGCCGACGTCGCGTTCGCCCCCGAAGGCGGGACGACCGGAACCTACGAGGACGGCGTGCTCACCACCACGTCCAAGGTGACCACCAGGCTGCCGGCGTTCAACGTGTTCGGCGTCATCCCGATCGGCGGCGGCGACGAATGCCGGACGTCCGAGCCGTCCGGCATCACGCTGACCTCCGCGCCCGGCTTCGACCCGGACACGGGCGGCACGCTCAGCGGCACCTATGACCTCTCGGCCCTCACCGGCTGCGGCGCGCTCACCGGCCTCCTCGGCGACTCCATCACGGGCCCGGACAACGAGATCAACGTGACGCTCACCAAGAAGGAGCAAGTGCGGTGACCCTCCACCTCCGCCGAGCCGTCAGTCGTCACCTCGCGGCGTGCCGCCCTCACCGGAGGCGGCATGAGGGCGACACGCCGCGACTCAACGGCGGGTTCCTCCTGTGCGTCGTCGCGGTCCTGCTGTCGCTGACCGCCGCACCCGCCTCCGCCGCGACGCCCGCCGGGGCGCCGGTCAGTGATCCCGGTCCCGCCGGGGACGCGTTCTACACTCCGCCGTCGCCGCTGCCCGCCGGGGCGCCCGGCGACGTCATCCGGGCGCGTCCGGCGAAGGCGGGGCCGCCCACCGCGCGGTCGCTCGCGAACGCGTGGCAGGTCATGTACCTGTCGACGAACGCGCTCGGCGAGCCCGTCGCGGTGACCGGGATCGTCCTCGTGCCGAAGAAGGCGGACGCGGCGCAGGCGCCGATCGTCGGCTTCGGGCCCGGGACCAGCGGGCCCGCGTTCCGCTGCGCGCCGTCCAGGTTCATCGACCAGGGCGCGTTCTACGAGCAGGCCGCGCTGAACGAGATGCTCGCGAAGGGCTACGCGGTCGCCGTCACCGACTACGAGGGCTACCACGAGAACCCCGCGACGACGTACGTGGTCGACTCGATGGGGTACGCGGTCATCGACGCCGTCCGCGCGGCGCAGCGGCTCCCCGACGCGGGCCTTTCGCAGGACGCGCGGGTCGCGTTCCGCGGCTACTCGCAGGGCGGCGCCGCCGCGATGTGGGCGGGCCAGAAGCAGCCCGGGTACGCGCCGGAGCTGAAGCTCGCCGGGGTCGTCGGCGGCGGGGTGCCGGCCGACCTCGCGTCCGTGGGCCTCCCGCTGGAGGGCCAGGATCCCTTCGGGTTCCTCCTCAACTCGATGATCGGCATGGACAACGCCTACCCCGAGCTGAACCTGGAGTCCCATCTCAACGACGCCGGCCGCGCCATGGTGAGCGACCTCGAGGGGAACGGCTGCACGCTGGAACTCCTGCTCGACCACCAGGGCAAGACGATCCCGGACTACTTCACCACCAGCCCGTTCGCGACGGAGGCGTGGCTGAACCGGGTCGCCCAGAACCAGCTCGGCACCGGCCCCGTCGCGGTCCCGGTGCTGCAGTACCACTCGACCGCCGACGAGATCGTCGCGTTCGGGCAGGCCGAGGATCTGCGCGAGAGCTACTGCGCGCTCGGTGTCCCCGTCACCTGGAAGACCTGGGACGGGATCGGCCACATCACGCTCGTCTACCGCGGCAACGAGGACGCGATGGCCTTCCTCTCGGACCGGTTCGCCGGGAAGCCCGCCGCCTCGAACTGCTGACCACCCCGTCGAAAAGGAGAAAAGAATGGTTCGGCGATTCATTGCCGGAGTGGCCCTCGCCTCGGTGGCCGCGTGCTCCGTGGCCGGATGCGGTTCGGAGGAGAAGAAGGAAAGCCCGGAGGTCGCGTGGGCGGGGAAGGCGTGCGGTGTCCTGACGAAGGGCGCCCCGCTGCAGGCGCCGAAGCTGGACAACGCCAGCGTGCTGAAGTCCAAGGCGTCCCTCCTCAAGCTCCTCGAAGGCATCTCGGATCGGATGCGGAAGCTCGAAATGGGGCTGACGGGGCTCGGCGCGCCGCCCGTCGACAATGGCGAGGCGGTGTTCAAGACCGCCATGAGCAATCTGATGAGCACGCATTCGACGGTCACCACCGCGTCCAGGAACCTGGAACGGGCGAAGGTGACCGACAAGAAGACGCTGCAGCGGGCGGTCGGCCAGATCGGGCAGGCGTTCGGGAAGTACAACACCTATCAGGGGCCCGAGCAGGACTTCCGCAAGAGCCCGGAGTTGAACGCGGCGTTCGACAAGGCCCCGGCATGCAAGTAGCGGGGGAGCCGGGCCCGCGGTCAGGACGAGGGCGCGCCGGAACGCCCGATGCAGGCCATGAGGGCCTTCTGCGTGCGCTCGTCCTGCGGGTCCGGCTTCCACGTGCGGACATCGTCGGGGACCTCGACGCCCTGCTTGCGCATGCAGGCGACGAAAGCGTTCACGACCTTGGACGGAACGGCCGAGGGCGTTCCGGGCGCCTCGCCGGGGCCCTCGCCGGTGGGCGGGGCGACGGGCGTGCTGCTCGCCGGCAGCGGAGCCGCCGTCGGCTCGGCGCCGCCGTCGCCGCCGCAGGCGGTGAGCGCCAACGCCGGGACGAGCAGCACGGCCGCCAGATGACGTCGGTTCATTGGGGGGCCTCCAGTGGTCGCGGGGGCCTCGACGATATCCAATGACCGCCCGCCGCGTCCCCCCTCTCGGGCTTTCCAGCGCGCACAATAATTGCGCGCGCCGGCCGAGAACATGTCATCGGCGGATAGAAAACGGCGCACCGTGCAATTAGCGGTGTCCCGCTTCTTGCGGCCAGAATTTACCGACCAGTAGCTTCGTGAATGGGAAGGGAGGTCAATCATGGTGGGTTCCGTTATCGGATATCCGCTTGGCGCGCTGCGCGAAACCGGCCGGATGTTCGCGCTCGGCGCCACCGTGCTCGGCATGATGTTCCGGCGGCCGGTCCAGTTCCGCGAGTTCGTCCAGCAGTTCTGGTTCATCGCCAGCGTGACGATCCTGCCGACCGCGCTCGTGTCGATCCCGTTCGGCGCGGTGACCTCGCTGCAGGTCGGCTCCCTCACCCAGCAGTTCGGCGCGCAGTCGTTCACCGGCGCCGCCAGCGTCCTGGTGGTGATCCAGCAGGCCAGCCCGATGATCGTGGCGCTGCTGGTGTCCGGGGTGGCGGGCTCCACGATCTGCGCCGACATCGGCGCCCGGACGATCCGCGAGGAACTGGACGCGATGGAGGTCCTCGGCGTCTCGCCGATCCAGCGGCTCGTCGTCCCCCGCGTCCTCGCCTGCGTCGCCGTCGCGGTCCTGCTGAACGGCCTGGTGTCGGTCGTCGGGGTCGCGGGCGGCTACTTCTTCAACGTCCTGCTGCAGGGCGGCACGCCCGGCGCGTACGTGGCGAGCTTCTCCGCCCTCGCCCAGCTCCCCGACATCTACGTCGGTGAGGCGAAGGCGCTGCTGTTCGGGTTCGTCGCCGGCGTCGTCGCCGCCCACCGGGGCCTGAACCCCAAGGGCGGGCCGAAGGGCGTCGGGGACGTGGTGAACCAGTCGGTCGTCATCACGTTCCTGCTGCTGTTCCTGCTCAACCTCGTGATCACCGGGATCTACCTCCAGGTCGTCCCGCCGAAGGGAGGCTGAGCGATGGCCGTGTTGCGTGCCGGGCCGAACCGCTGGTTCGCGTGGCTGGACCAGCCCGGCGACCAGGGCACCTTCTACGTCAAGGCGCTGCTGTGGACGCCGCGCGCCGCCCGCCGCTACCGCAAGGAGGTGCAGCGGCTGCTGGCCGAGGTCGCGTTCGGCAGCGGCGGCCTCGGCGTGATCGGCGGGACGATCGGGGTGATGGTCGCGATGACCCTCGCCACCGGCGTCGTCGTCGGCATGCAGGGCTACTCGGCGCTCCAGCAGATCGGGACGTCGGCGTTCACCGGGTTCGCGTCCGCCTACATCAACACCCGCGAGATCGCGCCGGTCGTGTCGGGGCTCGCGCTGTCGGCGACGGTCGGGGCCGGGTTCACCGCGCAACTCGGCGCGATGCGCATCAGCGACGAGGTGGACGCCCTGGAGGTGATGGGCATCCCGTCGCTGCCGTACCTGGTGACGACGCGGATCATCGCGGGCGCGGTCGCCATCGTCCCGCTGTACGCGATCGGGCTGCTGTGCGCGTACCTGGCGTCCCGGACGGTCACGGTCGTGGTCAACGGGCAGTCCGCCGGCACCTACGACCACTACTTCGCGCTGTTCCTGTCGCCCGTGGACGTCGTCCTGTCGTTCTTCAAGGTGCTGGTGTTCAGCGTGCTGGTGATCCTGTCGCACTGCTACTACGGCTACCGCGCGGCCGGCGGGCCGGCCGGGGTGGGCCAGGCCGTCGGCCGCGCGGTCCGCACGTCGATCGTGCTGATCAGCGTCAGCGACTTCTTCTTCAGCCTCGCCGTGTGGGGCACGAACACGACGGTGAAGGTGGCGGGATGAGCGCCCGGGACGGGATGCTGCGCAGGCGGCTCGCCGGGGTGGCGTTCCTGCTCGTCCCGGCGCTGCTGGTGTGGCTGTCGGTCGCCGTCTACAACAAGAGGTTCACCGAGGTCACCCGGGTGACGCTGGAGGCGGCGAGCGCGGGCGGCGAAATGCATCCGCACGCCGACGTGAAGCTGCGCGGTGTGGTGGTCGGCGAGGTCCGCGAGATCTCGTCCGACGGCGGTGTCGCGACGCTGGAGCTGGCGATCCAGCCGGACAAGGTGCGGCTCCTCCCGCGGAACGTGTCGGCGCAGCTCCTCCCGACGACGCTGTTCGGGCAGCGGTTCGTCGCGCTGATCCCGCCCGAGCGCCCGGCGGAGGCGCGGCTCACCGCCGGGAGCGTGATCAGCCAGGACCGGTCGGCCAACGCGATCGAACTCCAGCAGGTGATGGACAACCTGTATCCGCTGCTCACCGCCGTCCAGCCTGCCGAGCTTGCGGCCACCCTCACCGCCATGTCGCAGGCGCTGGACGGGCGCGGCACCGAACTCGGGCAGACGATGGTGGAGCTGGACGCCTACCTCAAGAAGATCAACCCGCACATGCCGGCGCTCAACCGCGACATCAAGCGGTTCGTGGAGGTCACCCGGCACTACGACGAGGCCGCGCCCGACATCATCCAGGCGCTGAACGACTTCGGCTACACCAGCCGGTCGATCGCCGCCCAGAAGAACGACCTCGCGATGCTGTACGCGTCGGTCACGGGCGCCTCGCAGAACCTGTCCGACTTCCTCCACGAGAACTCCGGCAACTTCATCCGGCTGACGGCGCGGTCACGCCCGACGCTCGAACTGCTGCAGAAGTACTCGCCGGAGTTTCCGTGCACGTTCCGCATGCTGACCGACTTCGTCCCGGTGATGGACGAGGTCCTCGGCAAGGGCACGAAGCGGCCCGGCCTGCACGTGAACGTGACCACGCTGCCGTCCAAGGGCCGGTACGTGCCCGGCCGGGACCGGCCGCGATACACCGACAAGAGCGGCCCGCACTGCTACCCGGCGGGCGGGGCCGCGGGTTTCGGCGAGCAGGCCGTGAGATCGGCGCCGCCGGACGCGGACACACCCGTCGCGGTCGCCCCGGGCGCGCTCGGCCTGCCCAACTCGCCGGAGGAGAACCGCCTCGTCAACGAGCTGCTCGCACCCGGCCTGCAGGAGGTCCCCGAGGCGCTGCCCGACTGGAGCGCCGTCCTCGCCGGCCCGGTCTTCCGGGGCACGGAGGTGAGGGTCGAATGAACCAGAAGGGCCTTACGGCGCCGCTCGTCAAGTCGGCCGCGTTCGTGGTGGTGACCGTGGTCGCCACCGCGATGCTGGCGCTCAGCATCACGCGGACGGGCGGCGGCGACACCGTCCCGTACAAGGCGCGGTTCACCGACGCGTCCGGGCTCCGCGAGGGCGACAGCGTCCGGATCGCGGGCGCCGAGGTCGGCCGGATCGCCGGCATCGAGGTCGTCGAGCACCGGGTCGCGCTCGTGTCGTTCTCCGTCGGACGCGGTCACCGCCTGCCCGCCACGTCCACCGCCACGATCAAGTACCTGAACCTGATCGGGCAGCGGTACGTCGAGCTGGAGCGCGGCACCGGCGCGACAGGGACGCTGAAGCCCGGCTCGACGATCCCCGTCGAGCGGACGACCCCCGCGCTCAACCTGACGCAGCTGTTCAACGGTTTCCAGCCGCTCTTCCAGGCGCTGTCGCCGAAGGACGTCAACCGGCTGGCCGGGTCGATCATCCAGGTGCTGCAGGGCGAGGGCGGCACGGTCGAGGGGCTGCTGTCCACGGTCGGGTCGCTCACCAGCGGGATCGCGGACAAGGACAAGGTCATCGGGCAGGTCATCGAGAACCTGAACGTCGTCCTGGACACCGTCAACGGGCGCGGCGACAACCTCGGAAACCTGATCTCCACGCTGCGCCGGCTCGTGTCCGGCCTGGCCGCCGACCGCACCGCGATCGGTTCGGCGATCGGGGCGCTGGACGATCTCGCCCGCACCACCACCGACCTGCTCAAGGACGGCCGCGAACCGCTCAAACGCGACATCGAGCAGCTCGGGCGGCTGTCGGAGAACCTGGCGGACGAGTCCCCGACGGTCGACTCGTTCCTGCGGCTGCTGCCCGTGAAGATGGCGGCGATCGGACGGATCGGCTCCTACGGGTCGTGGCTGAACCTCTACCTCTGCGAGGCCGACCTCAGCGGCGTCACCTACAAGCAGTACCCGGGCGAGAACAACCCGCCGCCCACCGGCATCCCCCTGACGGCGAAGAGGTGCGGCGAATGAGCAAGAACGCGCGAAGCGGTCCGGGGGGTGCCGGGAGGCGGCCCTCGACCGTCAGACGGCCCTCGACCGTCAGACGGCCGCGGCTGAAACCCGTGCGGGAACGGAACCCGGTCGCCGTCGCGGTCGTGTCGCTCACGCTGGTCATCACGGCGGGGCTGCTGGCGTTCAACGCCAAGAGCCTGCCGGTCATCGGCGGCGGCACCCGCTACACCGCCGACTTCAGCGAGGCCGCCGGGCTGCGTCCCGGCAACGAGGTCCGCGTCGCCGGGGTGAAGGTCGGCGAGGTCACCGGCGTCCGGCTGAACGGCGCGAAGGTCACCGTCGCGTTCCGCGTCCGCGACACCTGGATCGGGAACGCCAGCACGGCCGCGATCGCGATCAAGACGCTGCTCGGCGACAAGTTCCTCGCCGTCGACCCGCTCGGCGCGCACGACCAGGACCCGGACCGGCGGATCCCCCTCGACCGGACGACGTCCCCCTACGACGTGACGGAGGCGTTCCAGGACCTCGCCGGGACGGTCGGGCGGATCGACTCCGCGAAGCTCGCCGCGTCGCTCGACGCGATCTCCACGACGTTCTCCGGTACGGCGCCGAGGGTCCGCAAGGCCCTCGACGGCATCTCCGCGCTGTCGAAGACGGTCTCGTCGCGGGACGCGGAGCTGGCGCGGCTGCTCGCGGGCACCCGGCAGGTCAGCGGGACGATGGCGGACCAGAGCGCGAACGTCGAGGCGCTGCTGCGGGACGGGAACCTGCTGCTCGGCGAGATCCGGCGCCGCCGCGAGGCCGTCCACGCGCTGCTGACCGGGACGCAGGCGCTGTCCCGGCAGATCGTCGGGCTCGTCGACGACAACCAGGAGCAGCTCGACCCGACGCTCCGCGCGCTCGGCCGCGTCACCGACCTGCTGCAGAAGAACCAGGACAACCTCGACAGGGCGCTGAAGACGGCCGGCCCGTACACGCGGCTGCTGGGCAACGCGCTCGGCAACGGCCGCTGGATGGACGGGTACCTGTGCGGGCTCGTCCCGAAGGAGTACCTGCCGAAGGGCAGCACGCCGCCTGAGAAGGGCTGCATGCCGCAGAAGAAGGGCGGGCAGTGATGTTGCGCAGGCTGGGCGTGCCCCTCATCGCGGCCGGGGTCGCCGTCGTCGTGGCGGCCGCCGTCGCGCTGGTCGTGGCGCAGCGGCCGGACGGCACCCGGATCACCGTCTACTTCACCACCGCGGTCGGCGTCTACGCGGGCTCGGACGTGCGCGTCCTCGGCGTGAAGGTCGGCACGGTCGACTCCGTCCGCGCCGAGGGAACCCAGGTCAGGACGGTCATGACCGTCGACCACGGCGTGGATCTCCCGATCGGCGCGAAGGCGGTCGCGGTCGCGCCGAGCCTGGTCGCCGACCGGTACGTCCAGCTCACGCCCCCCTACACCGGCGGCCCGGCGATGACGAGCGGCACCGTGATCCCGGCCGAGCGGACGGCCACGCCGATCGAGCTGGACCAGGTCTACGACAGCGTCAAGAAGCTCGCGGCCGAACTCGGCCCGGACGGGCTCAACAAGGACGGTGCGCTGTCGCGCCTCCTCGAAACGGGGGCGGAGAACCTGCGGGGCAACGGCCGCGACATCCGCACCACGACGGAGCGGATGGCGCAGGCGGCGAAGACGCTGTCGGGTTCGCAGCAGGACCTGTTCGCCACGGTCCGCGGCCTGCAGACGTTCACGACCATGCTCAAGACCAACGACGGGCAGGTCAGGCTGGCGGAGCGGCAGCTCGCCGACGTGGCGGGGTTCCTCGCCGCAGACCGGCACGAACTGGACGCGGCGCTGAAGGCCCTCACCGTCGCGCTCGCGCGGGTCAGGGTCTTCATCCACGACAACCGGGCGCGGGTCTCCGCCAACGTCGGGAAACTCGCCGAGATCACCCAGCTGCTGGTGAAGCAGCGCCGGTCGCTGGCGGAGGCGCTGGACGTCCAGCCGCTCAACGCCACCAACATCCTGAACGCCTACGACCCGGAGACGCGGACGCTGATGGGACGGCAGAACCTCGGTGAACTGCGCCCGCCGCTGCCGGTCGCGGGCGCGCGAAGGGCGGCGCCATGATCGGCCGGCACCTGGCCTGTGCGGCGCTCGCCGGCGCGACCCTCGCCGGCTGCGGATTCTCCGGCGTCCAGAACCTTCCGCTGCCCGGCGGCGCCGACCTCGGCGACCACCCGTACACGGTGAAGGCGCGGTTCGCGAACGTGCTGAACCTCGTCCCGCAGTCGGCGGTGAAGGTCAACGACGTCGCCGTCGGGCGGGTCGTGGAGGTCGCGCTGCCGGAGGGCGGCTGGACGGCCGAGGTCACGATGAAGGTCAACGGCGACGTGAGGCTGCCCGCGGACGCCTACGCCGAACTCCGCCAGTCGAGCCTGCTGGGGGAGAAGTTCGTGCAGCTCAGCGACGGCCCGTCGACCGTCCCGCCGGGCGGTACCGAGCCGGGCGGAACAGGGCCGGGTGGAACAGGGCCGGGTGGAACCGGGCCGGGCGGTTCGCAGCCGCCCGCGAGCACCGGCACGCTCGCGGACGGCGCGGTGATCCCGCTGTCGCGGACGAACCGGAACCCGGAGGTCGAGGAGGTGTTCGGGGCGCTGTCGATGCTGCTGAACGGCGGCGGCGTCGCGCAGCTGCGCACCATCACCGTCGAGCTGAACCGGGCGCTGGGCGGCAACGAACCGGAGGTCCGGTCGCTGCTGGAGCAGGCACGGAAACTCATCGGCGACCTCGACGCGAACAAGAAGGGCATCACGGACGCGATCGACGGCCTGAACCGGCTGTCGGCGACGCTGCGCGGACGCAAGGAGCAGATCGGCATCGCGCTCGACGACCTCGAACCCGGCCTCGCGGTGCTGGCGGAGCAGCGGGGCGCGCTCGTCCGGATGCTGAACTCGCTGGACGATCTGTCGCGCGTCGCGGTCAGCACCGTCCAGAAGAGCAAGGACGACCTGATCGCCGACCTCCGCGCCCTCGAACCGACACTCCGGAAACTCTCCGACGCCGGAACCGACCTCCCGGACGCGCTGCAGGTGCTGCTGACGTATCCGTTCACCGATGCCGTCCTGCCCGCCGTGAAGGGCGACTACCTGAACGTGTACCTCCAGGTCACCGCACGTCCCGGCACCGAGATCATCCCGCCGATCGCGCCGCTGCCCCCGGCGGGCCCGGCCCGGACCCAGGAGGACTGATGCTCACCGTCGGCACCCGGATCAAGAACCTCGTCTTCGTCGTCATCGGCGCCCTCGCCATGGGCTACGTGGGGCTCAACTACGCCGACCTCGGCGGATACGTCGGATACCGCGACCACTACGTCGTCCAGGCCGACCTCGCCGAGGCCGGCGGGCTGGCGGAGAACGCCGACGTCACCTACCGGGGCACGTCGGTCGGACGCGTCGGGGAGCTGCGTCTCGCCGGCGACGGCGTCATCGCCGACCTGAAGATCAAGAAGTCGGCGCCGAGGGTCCCGGCGGCCACGCGGGCCGTCGTGGCGAACCGGTCGGCGCTCGGCGAGCAGTACATCGACCTGCGGCCCGCGACGAGCTCCGGCCCGTACCTGGCGGCCGGGTCGGTCATCCCGCGCGCCTCCACGACGACCCCGGCACCCGTGACGGACCTGCTGACCAGCGTCAACGACCTCGCCGCGTCCGTCCCGACCGACGCGCTGCGGGCCGTCATCGGCGAACTGGGGCAGGCGTTCGCCGGGCAGGGACCGAACCTGCAGGTCCTCCTGGACAGCACGCGGAGCCTCACCCGCGCCGCGAACGAGAACGCCGGCCCGACCACGTCGCTCATCGTCGACGCCGAGACCGTCCTGCGCACGCAGAACGAGGAGGCCGCCGCGCTGAAGTCGTTCGGACGGGACGCGCGGCTGTTGTCCGAGCAACTCCGGAAATCCGACCCGGCGTTCCGGGAACTGGTATCCACCGCGCCGGGCGCGGCGGGAGAGTTCCGGGCGCTGATACGCGACCTGGACCCGTCCCTCAGCGTGCTCATCGCCAACCTGCTGACGACGTCCGAGCTCATGGCGCCCCGGTCGGACGGGCTGGAGCAGCTCCTCGCCAAGCTGCCGGAGGCGGTCGCGGCAGGCCGGTCGGTCGTGCAGGACGGGAAGCTCGACTTCGGGATGGTCACCACGTTCTTCGAACCGACGAACTGCACGTCCGGTTACGGCGGGACGACGTACCGCAACGGCCTCGACACCTCGCCCGGCCCCGCGCTCAACACGGCCGCCCGCTGCGCGCTGCCGCCGTCCAGCGGCGTCAACGTGCGCGGCGCGGGCAACGCTCCGCGCGGCCCCGTCCCGGTTCCGGCGCGCCCCGGATCTGTGCTCGGCGGCGGCCCGTCCGTAACCGGGGCGGCCGACGCCGGGCTGCCCGGTGCGCTCGCCTTGCCGGATTTGCCGCCGGGCCCGTCCACCATGAGCGGGCTGCTCGGCGTCCAGGGAGGACGCTGATGGCCACGACCACTGAACGGGAAACACACCCGGCCGCCCGCGCGAAGCACCGGCGTCGTCCGCTGTTCGCCCGCTGGGGCCTGGTCGGGTGGGCCGCGATCCTCGCCGCCGTGCTGTTCCTCGGCTGGTCCGCCTGGACGGTGTGGCAGGACGACCCGTCCGCGCGGATGGTGCCCGAACAGACGCGCGACCTCGTCCTGCGGAGCGCCGGGCAGCAGATCGCGGCGCTCAACACGATGAACCCCGCCGAGGTGGACGCCGGTCTCCGCGCCTGGCTCGACGCGTCCACCGGCCCCCTGCACGACCAGCTCAAGCGGGACGAACCGCAGAACCGGACCACGATCGGAAAATCGCGCACCACCGCCGCGGCGACCGTGACCGGCGCCGCCGTCACGTCCCTCGACGTCCGCGCCGGGAAGGCGAAGGTCATCGCGTCCGTGCAGGTCGAGCTGACTCTCCACGGGGGCTCGCCCACCCTCCAGCGCAAGCGGTTCGAGGCCGGGACGACCCGCACCCCGTCCGGCTGGAGACTCGAGTCGCTCACCGCGATCCCGGTCGGTGCCCGATGAAGCGGCTGCTGATGCTCTACCGCCCGTTCACGGTCGCGCTCGCCCTCGCCTTGTCCGCGGCGGCACTGGGGCCGGCGGCGGAGGCGTTGCGCGACGACGAGAACCCGCGCGACCGCGCCGTCCTGGACGAGGTGGCCACCACCGAGGTGACCGGCGACGTGTCCACGGCCCTCGCGAAGGTGTTCACCTACGGGCCCGGCGGCCTCGCCGCCACCGAGCAGGCCGCCTCGCGGGAACTGTCCGGCTCCGCCCTCAGGCAGTACCGGCAGATCTTCGGGCAGGTGAAGAAGCAGGTCCCGGCCCAGCGCGTCACGCTGGCGACCCGCGTCGTCCGCGCCGGGGTGATCTCCCTGACCGGGGAGAAGGCCCGCCTCCTGGTGTTCCTCGACCAGACCGCCACCCGCGCCGGCGAGCCCGCCGGGACGCCCGCCGCCGCCCAGCTGATGGTGACCGCCCGCCGCGACCACGGCCACTGGACGATCACCGACCTGAAGTCCGTCTGACGCCGGAGGCCCGCCCATGACCGACGACACCGTCCAGCGGACGGCGACCGTGCTGCTCGTCCTCGCCGCGCTGTTCGCCGCGTGGGCCGGATGGTCCTGGTACACGGCCGCCCACGACGACGCCCACGCCTACTCGCGGACGCGCGACACGGTCCTGCAGGCCGGGGAGCAGGCCGTCCAGAACCTCAACACCCTCGACTACCGGAACCTCGGCCCCGGCCTGCAGACCTGGCAGGACTCCACCACCAGCGACCTCTACGAGGAGATCACCCGGGGCCGCGCCGCGTTCGAGGAGCAGGTCACGAAGGCGAAGACGGTCACCAGGGCGCGGGTCCTGGACGGCGCCGTCGCCGAACTGGACCGGCGCTCCGGCAAGGCCAGGGTGCTCGTCGCCGTCGAGATCACCCTCACCCCGCCGGAGGGCGACCCCGTCGTCAAGCAGAGCCGCCTCATCGGCGAGCTCACCCGGACCCCCGCCGGCTGGAAGCTCAGCGACCTCGGCCAGGCGCCGACCGGCACCATGTGAGGAGACGCCATGGCCGCACAGACCACACGCCGCACCGCCTGGCGGCGCGCCAACGCCGCCTGGTGGCGCGCCGGCGCCGCCCGATGGCGTGCGAACGCGGCATCTCCCATCGCGCTCGGCGTCGTCGCCGTCGTCCTCGCCACGTTCGGCGTCTGGGCGCTCCGGCAGGCGGACGCCGTGCGCGACGACCCGTCCGCCCGCAACACCGCCCTCACCGACGGCGCCGCCACCAGCGAGGTCAAGGGCGCCGTCGCCGACATGATCGGCAAGGTCTTCTCCTACAACTACACCGACCCGGCCCGTACCCGGGACGCCGCCCGCGCCGCACTGACCGGCGACGCCGTCCGCCAGTACGAGGCGATCTTCGGGAGGGTCCGCGCCGAGGCGCCCGAGGCGAAGACCGTCCTCAGCACCCGCGTCACCGACAGCGCCGTCACGTCCCTCCACGGCGGCCGCGCGGAGGTGCTCGTCTTCGCCGACCAGCGGACGACCCGCACCACCGACGGCACGAGCACGAACGCCCCCGCGATGCTCACCGTCACCGCCGTCCGCCGCGGCGGACAATGGAGGATCACCGCGCTCGACACTTTCGCCGACCGCTGACGGCACGTTGTCACATGGTTGATAAACGACCGGCCGAATCGTTGCTCCGGGCGCATGGCGCGCGACCGAAACAGAGGGCCACACTCAGGTGCTTCGCTCCCGACGAAGGTGGTGTGCGGTGACCGGTGACGCCTACGACTTCGACGTGATCGTGGTGGGCTCGGGGTTCGGCGGCAGCGTGTCGGCGCTGCGGCTGGCCGAGAAGGGCTACCGGGTCGCCGTCATCGAGGCGGGCCGCCGCTTCGACGAGAAGACCCTCCCGAAGACGTCCTGGCGGCTGCGCAAGTACGTGTGGGCGCCGCGCCTGGGGATGCGCGGGATCCAGCGCGTCCACCTCGTCGGCGGCAAGGCCGGTGTGCTGGTGCTGGCCGGCGCGGGCGTCGGCGGCGGCTCCCTGGTGTACGCCAACACCCTGTACGAGCCGCCGCGGCCGTTCTTCACCGACCGCCAGTGGGGCCACATCACCGACTGGCAGGACGAGCTGAAGCCGTACTACGACCAGGCCCGCCGGATGCTCGGCGTCACCGTCAACCCGCTCGTCACCCCCGCCGACGAGGCGATGAAACGCGTCGCGGACCGCATGGGCGTCGGCGACACCTACCACGCGACCCCGGTCGGCGTGTTCTTCGGCGACAAGCCCGGCGAGGACGCCGACGACCCGTACTTCGGCGGCGCCGGCCCCCGCCGGACGACCTGCACCGCCTGCGGATCCTGCATGATCGGCTGCAAGGTCGGCGCGAAGAACATGCTCACCAAGAACTACCTGTACCTGGCCGAACGCGCGGGCGTCGAGGTCGTCCCCGACACCACCGTCACGTCGCTGACGCCCCTGCCGTCCGGCGGCTACGAGGTCGCGACCGAGCACACCTCGCCGCTGCGGAAACGCCGGAGGAAACTCACCGCCGAACACGTCATCCTCGCCGCCGGAACCTACGGGACGCAGCGGCTCCTGCACCGGATGCGCGCCGCCGGCCGCCTCCCGGACCTGTCACCCCGGCTCGGTGAACTGACCCGCACCAACTCCGAGGCGCTCCTCGGCGTCGAGCGCATGACGGTGTGGCACCGCAAGAACGACGTCGACCACAGCACCGGCCTCGCCATCACCTCGTCCTTCCACCCGGACGAGAAGACCCACATCGAACCCACCCGCTACGGCGCCGGCAACAACGCGATGGGCGTCATCCGCACCCTCCTCGTCGACGGCGGCGGCCCACCCCGCTGGCTGAAGTTCCTCGGCCAGGCCGCCCGGCACCCCACCATCATCCTGCGCGGCCTCTCCCTCAAGGACTGGGCCAAGCGCACCGTCATCGCGCTCGTCATGCAGACCGCCGACAACTCCATCACCATCAACGAGAAGCGCGGCCGCCTCGGCCGCCGCAAGCTCGTCGCACGACAGGGCGATGGGGAACCCAACCCCACCTGGATCCCCGTCGCCCACGACGCCGTCCGGATGCTCGCCGAGGAACTCGACGCCACCCCCGGCGGCACCTGGTTCGACCTGTTCAACATCCCGACGACCGCGCATTTCATCGGCGGCTGCGTCATCGGGGAAACTCCGGAAACCGGCGTCATCGACCCGTACCACCGCGTCCACGGCCACCCGGGCCTGCACATCGTGGACGGCTCGGCGGTCACCGCGAACCTCGGCGTCAACCCGTCCCTGACCATCACCGCGCAGGCCGAACGCGCGATGGCCTACTGGCCCAACCGCGGCGAGAAGGATCTGCGCCCCGACGCCGGCTCACCGTACCTGCGCGTCGAACGGGTCATGCCCAACGCGCCCGCCGTCCCCGAGGGCGCCCCGGCCGCCCTCCGCTGACCGGGCTCAGTCCGCGTCGCCGGGTTGCTCGTCGTCCTCCTGGCGGGGACGCCGGGTGGCCTGGTGGACGCGGACGGCCAGCAGCGCACGGGCGAACCGGGCGGCCAGTTCACCGTCCATCAGCTCGGGGACCCCGCCGAGGGCGATCAGCCCGCCGGGCTTGGCGGTGACCGCGCCGGACTCGCCGACCGCGATCCCCCGGCCGTCGCCGAGTTCCTCGACGGCCGGCAGGTCCAGCGCCGACCGGATCGTGTCCTGCAGAGCGCGGACGGTGGCGGCGTCCCGGGTGATGCGGATCTCGGCGTCGTCCGCACGCGCCTCGGCCCGGTCGGCGCGGGCCCGCTCGATCTCGATGCGCGCGTCGGCCGTGTCGGCGAGCTGCTCGGCGCGGTCGGCGCGGCCGGCCTGCTCCACGGCGCGCGTCTTGGCGGTGTCGCGCTCGATCGTCAATCCCGCGATCTCACCCTGGACGACGCTCAGCTCCGCCCGCAGCCGCCGTTCGGTCTCCGCGGCGGCCTCCAGCCCGGAACGCGCCTCCGCCAGCTCGGACCGCGTCCCCGCGAGGTCGCTCCGCGCCGCGGCCAGCGCGGTCTGCTCGGCGGCCAGCCGCGCGGCCAGGTCGTCGCGTTCCTTCTCGGCGTCGGTACGCGCCTGGTGCTCACTGCTCCACGCCGCCTCGGCACGCTTGCGCAGCCCCTCGGCATGGGCGGCCTCGTTGGTCGAGGTTGCGCGGGCCTGCTGGGAGGCGCCCGCCTCCTTCCAGGCGTTCGCCTCACTCTCCTGCGCCGCCGCGATGCTCACCTTCGCGGCGGCCAGCCCCTTGTCGAGTTCCTCGCGGGCGTCGGCGGCCTCCTGGATCGCCAGGTCGGCGCGTGCCTCGGCCTTCCGCGTCCGCTCATCGGCGTCGGCGGTCTCCTGCCGTGCACCGCGCGCCTCGGCCAGTGCCTTCTCGGCGCCGTCGATGGCCTCGCGTACCTCGCCGTCCAGCCGCCCGCCCAACGCGGCGGCGGTCTCGGTGAGCTGACCCACCAGCGCGGCGAGCCGCTCGACGTCCTGCCCCAAGGCCCTGACCTTCGCGGCCCGCTCCTCGATCATGACCGCCTCCGGCGTCCCGTCGTCCTGGTCGACCGGCACCCGGAGAGGCGCCGTCATGATGTCGGCGGCAGGCTGCTGATCTTCGTGCACGGGAGCATCCTAGTGAAAACGCCCCGATTTGCACCGCTCGTCCCGTCATCGCGGCCACTCATGCACGATGCGCCCGGCACACCGCAGGAACGCCGACCGCAGCAGACCCTTCCCCCGCAGCCGCTCGAAGACCTCGAAGTAGCGGCGTTCAAGGTCGTCCCACCGGTCGAACTCCTCCCACCCCTCATCGGCCACACCGAACCCCCACCACAACTCGCCCCGCTCCGCGTCCGTCTGCCAGTTGCCCACCATCGGCCGCTTCCACCGATCCCGATGGACGGACCGGAGCAGGTCGACCGGCGCCTCCGCCGACTCCGGCACGAAGCACTGAAGACCGCCGCCGTGATCATTGAGGTACAGCCGCCCGCACCCGGTGCACTGCCACATGGACCGGCTCCACTCCCGCAGCCGCTCCTGGACATCCCCCTCGTGGACGTCATCCCAGTCCATATCGGAGACGAAACGGGCCTTGTACTGGAGGAAGTCCGTCTGATCCAGGATGAGCTCGCCGCACGAACACCGAATCTTCACCGACTCCTCCTGTGATTACGTGCGCTGCGTCGGGGTGAATCGCACGAACGGGATGTGCGTGCCCACCTCGCGGTAGTCGTCCACGCCGCCGTCGACGGCGAAACCCATGAGCTTGCACAGCCGGCGCGCGGCGGCCGGGTGGGCCGTCGCGTACCGGGCCATGATCTCGGCGCCCTCGCCGGTCTCGATCGGCGCGGCCGCCGCCTGGACGACCTTCCCGCCGACCTGGATGGTGACGTCCGGTGTAGCCATGACGTTGCGGTACCAGTCCGCACGCGGCCCGAACCCGGAGGCCGCCACGTATCCGTGTTCGTCGTACTGGACGACCTCGATGACGACCTGTCGTCGCAGGCCCGAGACGCGGCCGGTGTGGTTGAGCAGCATGACGCGGCGTCCCAGCAGCGGTCCGAGCCCCATGCGGTAGAGCCGGATGGGGAGCCGCCACAGCCTGCGGCGCAGCCCGGTCGGCGGCTCGGCCCTCTTCACGATCTCCATGTTCATTCCTTTCCTTGCGGGGCGAGAATGCTCGTCGCGCCGAACCGGCGGCGCAGCACGGACGCGAAGACCGATCCCGCCACCGCGGATGAGAACCCTCATCGGTCGTCCTCCAGCAGCTCGCCCACCGCGGACAGCGCCTCGCCGACGGGAAGGTCACCATCGATCATGTGGTGCAGCATCAGCCCGTCGATCGACGCGGCGATCAAGGTGGCCACCCCGGTCAGCCGCTCCGGCGGCCAGCCGGGACGCACCGCCCGCAGCCGGTCCGCGAGCTGCACGCGGGCCTGGCGAAGCCCGTCGCGCAGCACCGCGCCCAGGGCGGGATCGCGCGTGGCCCCCGCGATCAGCTCCGCGGCCAGCCGGGTCGTCCGCTCGTCACCCGGCGTCTCGGCGATCATGCGCCGCACCATCACCAGCGCCGACCGCTCGTCCGGGGCACTGAGAAGCCCGTCGACCAGCGGGTTCATGATGAGGTCGGTGGCCCGCCGGAAGATCGCCGCGTGCAGCCCGGCCAGGCCGCCGAAGTGATAGTGGATCAGCCCCGGGTTGGTGCCGGCCCGTCCGGCCACGGCCCGCGTGGTGACGCCGGGCCACCCGTCCTCCCCCAGGAGCGCGACACCGGCCTCCACCAGCTCCTCGCGCCGCCGGTCTCCACGAGCAGAATTTGGTCGATCGGCCAAGTTGGTCATACGGCCAAGATATCTCAAGGCGCGCACTCCCCGGTGGTGCCGGACCAACCTGTTGTGGGGTTCTACCCGCCGGCCGATCCGCCGAGCCGCAGCCGTTCCCCCGGCCGACACCGCCCCGGTTTCCTTCGGCTGGCACGCTCGGACGCTGTTCATCGTGGTCGTGACCGGCCTGGTTCGAATTCACCTGAGTGAGGACCAGAGCGAAGCCCCAGGCATGAGGACGGGGCGGCGCGTATAGCGAACGTGGCCGATATATCAATCCGGTCGTTGCAGTTCGGCGAGGAGTAGTTCGGCGACGAGTTCAACCGTCTCGTTGTCGATCTCGCGCCCCTCGGGAATCGCTCTGATTTTGCGAAGGGTCTCGGACTTCTGTTCAACGAACCATCGATGGGCGTGCAGAGTCGCATCCCGGGCTATCTGTGGCTCCGTCGAGCCGAGCTGGGCGCGTGTGATCGGACCCGCCTGAGAGTCGAGTGTTAGTCGAACGATATCGAGAAGATCCGTTCCTTCCTTGATACTGGGCCGGTTCATGACCGCCTGTAGCTTCATCGCGACCAATGGTCCCGGTAGTGCGACCCGGACCTGCACCGCATCACTCGTTGTACCACCTGCCACGTCGACGATCTGGATTCTCATTGATGTGGCCGATTTTGCTCCCCAAGCATGGGCCATTACGTGCAGGCGATCGTTCGGATCTGCTGGCAGCGGGTCCAACTCGTGCTCGGCGACTTCTAGGATGTCAACTCTCACCTCACCCGCCGATGTGGGGATCAGGACCCCCGCAGGCGCTTGTGACTGCGCACCAGACTCGAGGAGAACCTCCAACTGGGACTTCTCGTCGCCGGAGCGCAGGTGCACCGAGTCCAGATCACTGGTGACCCGGTATGCCTGACCGAGTCGACAGATGACCGCCAAGCCGCCCACGACCGTGACAGGCCTGCAGGTGCGCGCCTCTACCTCAGGGATCGCCCGCACGATAGCTGTCATTGACGTGCCAACGAGGTTGACGTCCGGCACGCATGGACCGTCACCAGACACGGCGCCAGGGCCTCGGAGGTTCCCATGTCTGGAGAATTTCGCTGCCGCGCCCGGGGTCGCCGGCCAAGTCGAGCGCGACGAACAAAGGGTTCGTCAGCGGCCAGTGCTCATCCGCCAGATTTCGGGCAGCGGGGTCGATGCGTCGGTCGCAGACCATTGGAACTGGAGCGACTTGGATGGTGGCCTGGCGTTGCGCCGAATCCGCTGCCCTGCCCAGGAGTTGGAGAGCCCTGCCCAGCACAACCGATGTCGGGACGTAGAAATCAGGGGGGTAGTCGCTACGCACCCCGACAGGAGCACCGTAATGGGCGGCAGCGAGGGTGTCTGTCATGGCCCACCCTGAACTCGATTCCACATCGTCCAGTCCCAGACGAAGTGCTGTGTTGACGGAACCGGCGCCTGGCACTGGCAGGGACGCCAGGGCCGCCTTCTTCCTGGGCCACAGGTCGGCGACCCGCCAGAACAGGTCTCGGGCGTTGACCATGCCTTGGGCGTCAATCAGTCCATCATCGCGGAGTGCTGCGAGGATGTCCGAGACGGTACTTGCAGATCGACCCAGTTCGCGCGCCATACGTCGCACGGTCGGTCGCTTGTCGGGATCAAGCAGGATCTTGCAGGCGACTTCGAGTCCGACTACCCCGGACAAGGCGCGATGGCGCCCAGGCCGCTTCCTCAACGGAAGAACAGCGGTGTCGACAAAAACGCCAGGGCCGGTCAGGTGGAGATGTCCTCGCAGGTCGAGCCATCCCCACCCATGCTGTCTCAGTAAGGCTCGCGCACTTTCGACGATCGTGTCCGCGACCAGGACCGGGAGAACGTCGGACCGCGTCAACTGAGCCTGCCATCGTGGAAGGCGCCGCGAGAGGTCTGCGGAAGTGACCGTCCGAGCACGCTTGAGTTCGACCCTCAGCGTTCGCCCCTGAAGATCAATGAGGATGTCGGAGCGCGTATCGCCTCGCACATGCTCTTCCACCGACTCCAAGCCGACCTCCCTGAGGGCGTCCGCGAAGACGTCCACCAATTCATCGTCGCGCATAGCCGCTATCCTAGTCGTTCGCTGTTCGGTGTGAAACGAACAGCGAACACCAGGACCATGGATGAGTGGGCTGGTCCAGCTGCTCCTGAGGAGGCGGTCCCCTGGGTCTGCTCAGATCCAGCAGTCGTCGGAGGTGACGGGCACGGCGGGCGGATCGGGGACTTCGCGTAGTCCTCGTCGAACCGGGCGGCGTTGTGCGGTACGAGGCCGGCAAGGCATGCGTCGCCCCCCGCCGCCGACGAGGCGGCTCCTTCGCGCAGCGTTCTGTCGCGCGAACCCCGACACGGTGCTGGGGGCAGGTGTTATGCGCAGTGGCCCGGCAACGCATGGGTACGCGCTCGTTCCCTAGTGTTTCGTCCCGCCCGGCCTGCGCCAGGCGGGTGAATTCGTCTCAGACGTTGAGTTCGTCTCGCTTGGCCTGACGGAGGAGGGTGGTGAAGGCGTGGGGGGTGAGGGTGAGGGCGCCGGTCTTGGGTGCCTTGCTGTCTCTGATGGCAACGCCCTCGGGGAGACCTGCCACCTCTACGCAGGCACCGCCGGTCTCGTCGCTGTGACTAGATTTCCGCCAAGTGATCATGTAATCAGACCTCGCATGTGTTCCACCAGCGTCCGGGACTGGTCCTCGGGGAGCGCAAGTGCCCCAATCTCGTCGTACTTTACGCTGAACTCGCATATTTCAGGCGGGCGTTCGACGAGCCTCCCCATACGTCCGGCCTCCATGTAGACGATCTCTGTCTCACGCGTGGTCATGATGAATAGCGATCCGCTCACCCCAGGCCATCCTGCTGAGACAGGCAGGACTCGCAGGCTGATGCGGTCGAGCCCCGATACCTGCAACAGGTGATCAAGCTGGCCGCGCATCACCTCGGGGCTTCCGACCTGCCACCACAGCACCGGTTGCGCGAGCACTATCCAGAGGCGAGGTGGGTTTGGCTCATGTAGGCGCTGCTGTCGTCTTATGCGGTCCTTGACGGCGGTTTCGATGTCGTCCACGACTCCGCCGCGCAGGAACAGCGCGCGGGCGTAGTCCTCGGTCTGGAGCAGTCCGGGTATCACATCGGAGCTGTAGTTCTTGATCGATGTGGCCGTCTGCTCGTACTGCAGGAAGGAGCCGACACGCGGGCGGTCGTGGCCTTCCTTGGCGTGTTCGGCGAGGGAGGTCAACAGGTGCGCGGTGTCCCATGCCTCGTCGAGCGGGGCGAGGTTCGCCACGGAGGGGCGGCGGCGCCCGGCCTCCCAGTTTGAAACATGTGAGCGGGACGCGCTGGCCACGTCACCCACCTGCTGGCACGTCCATCGGTGGTTCAGGCGGAGATTCCGCAGTTGAACTGCCACGAGGTCCCACAAAGAGGACCGTGGATCGAGCGAGTCGTGGCTTTCCATTGGTAGCTCCCGGGAGATCTCTTGTTTTCTGTGTGGTTGAAAGTGTGGCCAATGTAGAACGGCAATCGCAGTCTTGTCCCGGAAACGAGCAGGTGAAGGGGCAGGTGAGATGGGGATCAAAGCCGTTAATTCGGGCGAACTGGATATGTCTTGTCTGGCGGCTGGGACGACGTCGGGGCTGGTGCGGACGTTGGTGGAATTCCGGCTTGCCGAATGGGGGCTTCAGGAGATCGCCGGGGATGTGCTTCTGATCGCTGGGGAGCTTGTCGCCAATGCGGTGCAGAATGCGCGGGATCGGGTGATTCGGGTCAGGTTCACGCGGGAGGCCGGCGCGGTCGTGCTGGCGGTGTGGGACTCGTCCGATGAGATGCCGGTTGTTCGGCCGGTGGTGGAGATGACGCTGGACGATGTCGTCCCGGACGCTCGGGCGCTCGACGCTGACTACGACGACGGGACGGGCGGCTGGGGACTCCCGCTCGTCCAGGCGCTCTCGGCCGACTGCGGTGTGCGCAAGACCGAGCCGTCCGGCAAGTGGGTCTGGGCGGCGATCTCGTGCTGAGCGGGCGTCGGGTGGAGCAGTACGCGCTGTGGTGGCGGACATGGCGGGGGCGTCGCGTCGCCGTCCGATACCTGGAAGTGCTTGCGCTCGCGGTCAAGGCGCGCGGGTGGCGGTGCGTGAAGTTGTACGGGCGCGAGTTCCCCAGGCCGCTGCTCTGGGTCTACGCCAGTGGGGTCGCGGAGGACGTCGGGGTGGTGGTCTGTGTGCGAGCCGTCCCCGGTGAGATGTGGGCCTACCACGATGTCCAGCGCGGACGGGCCGGTTACCTCTTCCCCTGCGGCGATGCGAAGGCGGCTGCGGAGCAGGTCGATCTGCTCCTGAAGCACCGCATGTTCCCTTCCACCTGGTGACTCAGGTCATCAGGCGGCGGAGGCGGCGGGCGTTGCGGCGGATCGGGGACTCCTGCAGTGCCGTTTCCGCGAAGGCGAGCGCCGCTTCGGCGCCGGCCCGACGGTAGGTGTTTACGGAGCGGTGAGCCTGAAAAGGGCAGTGGTCATGGCTCAGGTGGTCCGCCACGTCATCGGACGAGGCCGTCCTGCTCCGGATGGCCACCGGCACCGTGTGCGTACATGGTACATACACCCCGGTTGCTCTGTACATACGTTGTGTGTACTCTGGGAACTCGATGGCTACGGAGGAGTGACCCATGTCCAGCCACGATGGCGATCCTGGGACGGATGCTCGGCACGCTCGGGAGACGCGGCTCAATCTCCGTGCGAGCGCACGGCAGGACACGCTCATCCGGATGGCCGCGCAGGCCACGAACAAGACAGTGACCGCCTTCGTCCTCGACAGTGCGAGCGCCGCAGCGGAGCAAGTGCTAGCGGACCGTCGCTGGTTCATGCTCGATGATGCGGCGTGGAACGCCTTTCAGGACGCCTTGGAGCGGCCGGCCATCGTCAAGCCGCGCCTGGCGGAACTCCTCTCCGAGGAGCCCGGCCTCTTCGAGGACTGACGGGCGACGACATGTTCTCGAAGATCAGTAAGTTGACGGCGCAGGACGACGTCGACGCTTTCGACTGCGGACAACCCGACCTTGACGACTGGCTGAAGAGGTTCGCGCTGGTCAACCAGAAGGCCGGGATGTCAACCGTGTTCGTCACCTCGTCCGAGGACGGGGTCGTGGGCTACTACGCGCTGGCGACAGGTGGTGTTGAAAGGGCGGACGCCCCAGGCCGAGTCGTCCGGGGCGTTCCGGCCCATCCCGTCCCGGTCATTCTGCTGACGCGGCTGGCCGTGCACTCCGGCGTCCAGGGCAAGGGGCTGGGCAGGGCGATGCTCAGGGACGCGCTGGTGCGAGTGGCGAACGCGGCCGAGGAGATCGGTGTGCGCGCCTTGTTGATCCATGCCAAGGACGACCGAGCCAAGGATTTCTACCTGCGGCATGCGGAGTTCGAGCCGTCGCCTACAGATCCGCTTCATCTGTTCCTGTTGTTGAAGGATCTGCGGAAGAATCTTGCTGCTCGGTGAAATGAAGGCTCGCTAGCCTTTCCATCCAGGGACCATTTTTGACGTCCTGTGACGCTTCGATGTCCGCCCCAAGGCGAATGATCCACCGGTGCATCGAGGTGGTCTCGATGTTCCAACCTTCAGCACCCCTCACCCAGAGGTAGGCCGTCCCTGTTTCGGGCTCCACATAAAGGGCCTCCGTGCACGTTTCAAGTGCTTGAGAGGTGTTTCCGAGGATGGCTTCGGCGAGCGCGAGATTGCACAGCGTCACCCGGGGGGATAGCTTTTCTCTCGCCAAGACGTCTTTGAACAGCGTTCGTGCTCTCTCGGGTTCATCCGGGAGGAGACAGAAAGCATAGTTCTGCTGCAACACAAGGTCGGATGGCTTGAGCCTGCGAGCACCATCCATGAGAGCGGCCGCCGCCCTACGCTGCCCCTCCATCAGGAGAGCCACGGCCTGGGTTGTCAGCGAACTCATCGTCGCCGGATCGATGGAGTCGCCATCGACCACGGCTCTCTCTGCGAGTTCGGCGGTGACTTCCTCTCGCGACAGCGTCCGTTCGTCCAGGACTTCGGTGGGGAGATCGGATTGCCAGGAGCCTTTGAGGAACGTGTATTCCTTCTTCAGTGACTCAAGTGACCACTGGCCGAGGTACGTTTCGGTGAACCTTTCGACGATCCACGTCCAGGACTCGGCCTCCTCGCCCACCGATGTCGGCGACGGAGCCTCCGGCCACCGCTCAGGCAGCCTCCAGCGAAGCAGGTCTTCGAGAGGGGCGGTTTCGAGCCAGGCGCTCAGACGCCGGGCACATCGCCCGAACAGGGCCGCCTCGATGTAATAGCCTGGGGAAACCGGCTCATCGCTACCGCGCTTGAAGAACGCCCGCCACTGAGTGAACTGCTCGGCGTTCCTTCGCGGCTCGTCGGAGCTTTCTAGAATCTCCAGCCAGCCGGAGATTGTCAGTTTTATGGTTTTCGCGACTCCTCGGCGCACGAGTTTTTCGGGATCGAGGCCGCGACACCCCAACGCCCCCAGGGCCGACGTGGCGTCGATGAACCGCCGCAGGTTGAAACTTCCGTCCTCGCGCAAGGGATGTGTTCGCGCGACCTTGACGACGACCTGGAGGAGTGACGAGGTGTGCCACAAGACGTCGGGTGTGAGACCGATCTCGCTGAGAAGCAGCTGACGGGCGTCGAAGGACTGGACCTTCAACTCGGAAGGGGCGCGACCGCGCCTGAGTAGGAACGCGAGCACGTCTCGGCACTCTTCTCGGCACGTGAACTCGCCGTCCCGTTCGACGGCGTATGGACAGTCGCGATGCCTGCTTGCGGGGTCACAGGCATCGATGTACCGCGCGAGTGAAACGATCTTCAGATCAGCGCTGGAGAAACCCATCGGACCATTCTGTCAAGGCGCCTATGACCTTTGGGGCAAAACGGTGCTCTCTCCGCGCGCGGGTTAGGCGGGGGTGGTTTTTGTTGGTTTGTTTAGGGCGCTGCCTTTTGCCCATTTGGTGAAGGGCAGTTGCCAGTAGCCCCAGCCGTTCGTCCAGGCCAGGTCGCGCTTGGTGCCGGTGATGGTGACGAGGTCGCCGCGGTAGGACCAGTTGAACAGCCATTTGGCGTCGTCGCCGGGGGAGCGGACGCAGCCGTGGCTGCAGTTGCGTCTGCCGAGGCAGGCGGGGTCGGCGGTGTTCTGGTGGATGTACTCGCCGCTGTTGGAGATGCGGGTCGCCCAGGGGACCTTCTCGTCGTACCAGCCGGGGTCGCCCTTCTTCTTGCCGGGCGGGCGCATGCGCTCCAGGCGGACGCGGTCCATGGTGAGGTGGACGCCGCTGGTGGTGAGCAAGTGGTCGACGCCGTCGGCCTGGACGTCGCCGCCGCTGCCGAGGCTGACGCCCCAGGTGCGGATGGTGCGGCCGTTCTTCTTGGCGACGAGCCGGTGGGTCTTGGCGTTGATGTTGATCGTGTGGGAGTCGCCGATCTTGAAGGTGCGGGCGGCGTCCTTGTCGCCGAAGACGTCGTCGCCGATCTTCAGGCCCGCGTAGTGGACGGTGACGGACACCTTCTGCCGGGGCTTCCAGGGACGCTTGGGCCGGAAGACCACGGACGGGAGGCCGTTGAACGACTCGCCGGCGGCGAGCCAGCGCCACGCGCCCTCCGTGGGGGTGGTCGAGGAGATCTCGATGCTGCGCTCGATGGCGGGCTTGGCCTTCTCCGGGACGGCCTTGTTGAACTGGATGAAGACCGGCATCCCGGTTCCGACCGTCTCGTTCTCGGACGGGACGACGTTGCTGATCCGGGTGGCCGCGGTGGCGCGGCTGGTGCGGAAGGCACTGGTCGCGGTGGTGGACTTGCCCTTGGGCGACGTCGCCGTCGCCGACACCTGGTAGGCGCCGCCGGGCTGAAGCGTCCATGTGGTGTGCCACTTGGTCTTGTCGGCGGAGAGAGTGCCGGGGACGTCGGCGCCCGCCAGTTTCACCGAGACCTGGCCGAGCGTGCCGCCCGAGGCGGTGACCGTCACGCCCTCGTCGGGGCGGGCCTTGCCGCCGCCGTCCGCCGGGGTGATCGTCACCTGGGGGGTGCCCTCGCCGGCGCTCTTCGCGGTCGTCCCGCCGCCGTCTCCGCCGCCGCCGCACGCCGTCGCCAGTCCCAGGACCAGCGTCATCACCAACGCCTTACCTCGCACCGTTCTCCCTCATCAGCCCGCCGGGCCCGCGTGACACGGGACGGCAACAGGTTCGCTCACGGAAACGGGCCGTAGTGCCGTCTCGCCCGGAGGTGGGACGGCCGGTCGGCGGCGTCCGATCACGTGTGGCGTCCATCGTCCCGCGAAGGTTCGGCCCGGGTGGGCGGTTTCCCGGATCTTTGGCGGTCCATCTCGGCCCCGTGAACGGAGCCGGCCCGGACGGTGGGGGCCGCACTCCAGGACGCGGCGCAGGAAATATGACCCAATCGGGCGAAAGAGAAAAGGCTGTGATTAAAGGTCGGCGATTGCCCTGTGCTTTGGCTTTGAGCGCGCGTTCTTTGGGGCGTTCTCGCAGGTGGGGTGACCTGCCCTGATCTTCTCTTCAAGATTATGGAGGGGGCGGTTAAAAGCGGCGATCCGTGCCGGGGCGCGCTGCGATGCTGGGCCGTGGCCGCCCGCGACGGCACCGCAAAGTCACCCCCCGGCTGAAGTTCTTGTCTGTGAAGGGACGCGCGATGAGAGCCCAGGGGCTGAGTCCCTCCATCGACTCCGGTGCGGTCCCGGCCGATCTCGCGTCGGGTGAGGCGGTGGCCGTCCTCGCGCCGGTCGCCCCGCGCCGCCGGGGCGCGGCGGGGGCGCGGATCCCCGCCGTCCTGTACCCGGTGTTCCTCGCCGTGCTGGACGGCTGGGTGATGGCCGCCGCCGTCGCCGCCCTGCGGTCCGTACCGGGCGGCGTCCTGCCCGGCGCGGCGGCCGCGGCCGTGGTCGCGTGCAACGCGGCGGGCGGGCTGTACCGGACGCGCCGCAACCCGTCGCTGCTCGCCGACGCGCCGCCGCTCCTCACCCGGACGATGATCGTCGGCGCGCTCGCGGTGATGCTGCACCCCGGGCCGCCGCACGGCGCGGTGGTCGCGTGGCTGTGGATCACGGCGGCGGCCGGGACGGCGTCGCTCGGCGTCCGCGTGTTCGTGAACGCGGCGACGAGGACGTACCGCCGGCGGTCCCGGCCGCGTCCGGCGCTGGTCGTCGGGACGGGCGGGACGGCCGGGCACATGGTCGGCATCCTGCGGGAGCGGGCCGAGTTCGGGCTCGCCGCGGTCGGGCAGGTGGCCGGCGGCGCCGCGGCCGGCCGCCCGGCGGCGACGCCCGTCCTCGGGGAGACCTCCGACCTGCCCGCGCTCGTCGAGGAGCACGGCGTCCACACGCTGATCGTGGTCGCCGAGGACGTCGACCCCGGTCACCTGGACGCCGTGCTGCGCATCTCGTTCGGGCTTCCCTGCGAGACGCTGCTCGTCCAGCCGCCGTCGGACGTCGTCCCGGTGGCGGCGGCGACGCGGGAGTACCTGGCCGGGCTGCCGTGCGCGCGGGTCGACTGGCGGCTGCGGGAGCCGGCGGCCCGGTACGCCAAACGGCTGCTCGACCTCGTCGTGGGCTCCCTGATCCTGTTCCTGGTGCTGCCGGTGCTGGCGCTGTGCGCGGTGGCGGTGCGGGCGGAGGGCGGTCCGGGCGTGCTGTTCCGGCAGCGGCGGATCGGCCTCGGCGGCGAGGAGTTCGTCCTGCTGAAGTTCCGGACGCTGAAGCCCGCGGACGAGCAGGAGTCCGACACCCGCTGGACGGTCAAGGACGACGAGCGCATGGGACGCGTCGGACGGTTCCTGAGGGCGACCTCCCTGGACGAGCTTCCGCAGCTGTGGAACGTCATCCGCGGCGATATGAGCCTCGTCGGCCCGCGCCCGGAGCGCCCCCATTTCGTCGAGCAGTTCTCCCGCACCTGCCCCGGATACATGCTGCGGCACCGGGTCCCGGTCGGGATGACGGGCTGGGCGCAGATCCACGGTTTCCGGGGCGACACGTCCATCGAGCTGCGCGCCAGGCTCGACAACCACTACATCGACCACTGGTCGTTCGCCGGCGATCTGAAGATCCTGCTGCTGACCGTCCGGGCGTTGCTGTGCAAGGACGCCGGATGACCGCTGACCCGCCCCCCTTCCCGTGGCCCTCGGCGGCCAGTGCGGTGAAGGCGGCCACGGTGAGCCTCAGGCGGCCGAGCTGGCTGGTCGCCGTGGCCGTCGTGAGCATCGGGATCCCGGCGGGCTCGGAGGCGTTCGGCCACGGCGTGCGGGTCACCATCGGGGACGTCGCCAGCGTCGTGCTGATCCTGGTCGCCGTGTTCCTGCTGGTCACCGGGCATGTCGAGATGCCGCGTGCGGCGCTGTCCACGTTCGGACCGCTGGTGGCGGGGCTCGGGATCAGCACGGTGTGTTCGCCCGACATCGGGTCCAGCCTGCCCGGGTTCGTGCGGACCGCGCAGATCTTCGTGCTGGTGCCGCTGGCCGTCGTCCTGCTCGTCCGGGACCGCCGCGACCTCGCGATCGTGTGCTCGTCGTTGCTCGCGCTCGGGCTCGTGGAGGCCGTGTACGGGATCTGGCAGTCGGTCACCGGGAACGGCGCGTCCATGGGCGGGGAGAACATCCGCGCGGTCGGCACGTTCGGCGCGGTCGACGTGATGGCCATGTCGATCGTGGTCGGGATCGCGTTCCTCATCCTGACCGCGTTCGCGTTGTCGGCGCCCGGACGGGGGCTCGCCGCCCTCGCGTCCGCGCTCGCCGGGCTCTGCGTGCTGGCCGTCGCGCTGGCGCTCGCGCTCAGCCGCGGGACGTGGATCGCGCTCGGCGCCGCCGCCGTCCTCACCCTGATGATCTTCAACCGGTGGACGGCGGTGAAGGTGCTGGCCTGCTGCTGCGCGCTGCTGCTGCTGACGCTCGCCGGTGCGGGCGGCGGGGCGCAGGCCGTCGTCGAGCGCTCCAAGTCGATGGCCGCCTCGATCAGCCACCCCGACCAGTCGGTGGAGGACCGTTACAACCTGTGGGCCGCGGCCCTGCGGATCTGGCAGGACCACCCCGTCACCGGTGTCGGCGTGAAGAACTTCCCCGCCTACCGCGACGCCTACGCCGGGATCGAACTGTCGTCGGGCAGCGAGACCGCCGACCCCGTCAACGGGTACGTCCGGCAGCCGCTGCTGTCGCCGCACAACGAGTACCTGCTGTTCCTGTCCGAGCAGGGCGTCGTGGGGTTCGCCGGGTTCGCCGCCCTGTTCGCCATGATCCTCGCCGGGTTGTGGAAGCGCCGCCGCGTCCGCGACCCGTTCTGGCTCGCGAGCGTCGCGCTGACGACGTTCCTGCTGGTCAACTTCGTGTACGCCGATCTGGGCGGGCCGACCTGCGCGCTCATCGCCGTCGTCCTCGGGATCGTGGCGTGCCGGGCCTTCGAGGACGTCCCGTCCGGCCAGGCCGTGCCCGGGGACGCCGTGCCCGGGGACGCCGCTTCCGGTCGTGCCGTGCCGGAGGAGGCGCGGACATGACCTCGGTGGGACGTGCCGCCGCGCTGTCGGGCGTGCTGATCGGCGCCGGCACCGGGCTCGGCTTCGTCCGCGACCTGGTCATGGCGCACCTGTTCGGCGCGAGCGCCGGCACGGACGCGTTCCTCGTCGCGTGGACGATCCCCGAGACCGTGTCGCCGCTCCTCATCGAGGACGCCATGGCGCTGCTGATGGTCCCGGTCGTCACGCGGCTGCTCGCGCGCGGGGACGGCCCGCGCGCGCTCGTCGGAACGACCCTTCCCCGCATGCTTCTCGGCCTGTCCGCGGGCACGCTCACCCTCGTCGCCGCCGCGCCCCTCGTGGTGGACGTCCTCGCCCCCGGCCTCACCGAGCGCGGCCCCGCCATCATGTGCGTCCGGCTGACGGCGGTCACCGTCGTGACGTTCGGCGTCGCGGGGTTCATGAGCGCGACGCTGCGCGCCCACCACCGGTTCGGGCCGCCCGCCGCGATCTACCTCGCCTACAACGCGGGCATCCTCGCGCTGATCGCGGGCCTGTCCGGGGTCGTCGGCATCACCAGCGCCGCGATCGGCGTCGCCTGCGGGAGCGTCCTGATGGTCGCCGTCCAGGCCCCCGCCTTCGTCCGCTGCCTCCGCGAGTCCCCGGCCCCGCCCGCCCCCCGCGTCCGTGACGTCGACCTGCGGCTCGGGCTCGCCGCCGTCGCGCCCATCGTCGTCTACACCGTGACGCGGCAGGCGCAGGTGTTCGTCGAACGCTACTTCGGATCCGAACTCGCCGCCGGGTCGATCTCGCACCTCAACTACGCGCAGAAGGTCGCGCAGGTGCCGATGGTCCTGTCGCTGCTGATCGTGACGGTGACGTTCCCGAGGCTCGCCCGCGCGTCGGCGGACGGGGACACCGGGCAGGTCGCCCGCCGCATCCGGCAGGACCTCGCCGTCGCGAGCGCCATGGTGCTGGCCGCGACCGCGTTCCTCGTCGCGTTCGCGCCCGCCGTCATCAAGCTGCTGTTCGAGCACGGCGAGTTCACGTCCGCCGACACGCGGAGCACCGCGTCCATCCTGCGCGTCTACGCGCTCGGGCTGTGGGGGCAGTCGGCGGTCGGCCTGGCCGCCCGCGCGTTCTTCGCGCAGAAGCGGCCGACGTGGCGTCCCGCCGTCGTCCTCGCCGTGGGCCTCGCCGTCACCGCCGCGATCGGCGGCGCGTTCGCCGCGTCCGCCGGGACGCTCGCGCTGGCCGCCGCGAACGCCGCCGGGATCACGCTCGCCGCCGTCCTGCTGCTGGCGGGGCTGCGGCCGGGTGTCGCGCCCGTCGCGCTGCGGCGGATCGCCGCGGACGTCGCCCGGCTCGTGCTCGCCGCGTCCGGTGCCTGCGCGGCCGGCCTGGTCGCGGCCGGCGCGCTCGGCGCCGGGACGCCCGCGATCGTCCAGCTCGCCGCCGGCGGCGTCGTCACCGCCGCGGCCTTCGCCGTCCTGACCGTCCTGGCGGGACCCGACCTCGTCGCTTCATGGATCGCCGTGGGGCCGCTCGGCGCGTCCGGACGCCGCGGCCGTACCGAATCGGGGGAGAGCAGTGAGCCAGCCGACCGAACCGACACACCTGACCGAACCGGCCCACCCGGCCCACCCGACGGACGCGGAGAAGGAGATCCGGCCGACGCCGCTGGTGCTGATGTACCACTCGGTCGACCACTTCCGTGAGGATCCGCACCTGGTGACGGTGTCGCCCGCGCGGTTCGAGCGCCAGATGACGTGGCTGCGGGCGCGCGGACTGCGCGGCGCCGGCATGGCCGAGCTGCTCGACGCGCACGCCGCCGGCCGCGCGGACGGCCTCGTCGGCCTGACGTTCGACGACGGGTACGCCGACTTCGCGACCAGGGCCGTCCCGGTCCTGCTGCGGTACGGGTTCGGTGCGACGGCGTTCATCGTGTCCGGGCGGATAGGCACCCACAACACGTGGGACGACGGACCGCGCAAGCCCCTCATGACGGCCGAGCAGATCAAGGCCGTCGCCGGCGCGGGCATCGAGATCGGTTCGCACGGCAGGCACCACGTGTCGCTGCCCGCAACGGACGACACCGAGCTTCGCGAGGAGCTGGAGGAAAGCCGCGCCGGCCTGGAGGACCTCGTCGGGGGCCCCGTCACCGGCTTCGCCTACCCGTACGGGCACGCCACGGCCCGCGAGATCGAGGCGGTCCGCGCCGCCGGCTACGACTACGCGTGCGACATCAAGCCCGGCGAGCCGGGACGGCACGCGCTGCCCCGCGCCTACATCGGCGACCGGGACGGGCCGCTGCGGATGCGCGCCAAGCTCCTCCGCCACGAGCTCTTCCACCACCACGGGCCCCGCCGGAGCCGCGTGTGACCCGAGTCCTGCACGTCATCACCGGGCTGGAGCACGGCGGCGCGGAACGCCAGCTCGCCCTCCTGCTGCGCCACCTGCCCGTCTCCTGCGAGGTCGCGACGCTCACCCGGACGGGAACGCTGGGCGCCCAGATCAGGGGCGCGGGCGTCCCCGTCCACGAGATCGGCATGCGCGGCAACCGGGACGTCGCGGCGCTGCCCCGCCTCGCGCGGCTGATCCGCCGGGGACGCTACGACGTCGTCCACACGCACCTGTACCGCGCGTGCGTCTACGGCCGCATCGCCGCCCGCATGGCCGGGACCCCCCGCGTCATCGCCACCGAGCACTCACTGGGCGACGGCCACATCGAGGGACGCGCCACGACGCGCGGCGTCCGGGCGCTGTACCGGGCGACCGAGCGGCTCGGGTCGGCGACCGTCGCGGTGTCGCCGACCGTCGCGGCCCGCCTGCGCGGCTGGGGTGTCCGGCCCGGCCGGATCGTCATGATCCCGAACGGCGTCGACGCCGCCGCGTTCGCGTTCGACGCCGCGCGCCGCGCCTCGACGCGCCGCCGCCTCGGCATCCTCCCGGACGAGCCGATCGTCGGCGCCGTCGGGCGGCTCGTCCCCACCAAGCGGTTCGACCTGCTGATCGAGGCGATCGCGCCGCTGGACGGCGTCCGGCTGCTGCTGGTCGGGGCGGGCCCGGAGCGGGGGCACCTCGAACGGCTGACGCGCGACCTCGGCGCCGCCGGGCGGGTGATCTTCGCCGGGGGGACGTCGGACGTCGCGGGCGCCCTCGCGGCGATGGACGTGCTCGCCGCACCGTCCGTCCAGGAGGCGTTCGGCCTCGGCGTGCTGGAGGCGCTGGCCGCCGGGCTCCCCGTCCTCTACACGACCTGCCCGGCCATCGACGACCGCCCGCCCGGCGAGGCGCCGCACGCCCTGCGGCTGCCCACCGACGCGCGGGCCTGGAGCACCGAACTCGAACGCCTCACGCGGGGAACGCGGGAGCGGACGCCGGTGCCGCCGGTCGTCGGCCACTACGCCATCGCCGAGCAGGCCGCCGAACTCGCCCGGCTCTACAAGGACGAGCCGTCCCTCTGCGGGGTCATTCCGACACGAGAAAGGGCTCATGATGCCGCAACGTGAAGCCGACCGGAGACCGAGAAGGAAACAGGTCCGGCCGCCCGGCGTGCGCGTGCGCCGCCGGCGCGGGCTACGCGGTGTGCTCGCCGCGGCCGCCGGCCGGGTGCGCCGTTCGCTCGCCGGGCTGCTCAGACGGTTCGGGCTGTCCATCGCGTTCGTCCTGGCCGGGTTCCTCGGCGGGCTCGGATACGCGATGTTCGCGCCCGCCACCTACACCGCCGCCGCGTTCGTGCTGGTCGTGGAGGAGGGGAAGGCCGGGCAGGCGGGTCCCGCGGCGGTGAGCTTCGCCCAGGCGTACGGGCGGCTCGCCCCGCTGCCGGAGACCCTCGAACACTCCACGCTCCCGCTGCCGAAGGCCGCGCCGGGCTCCACCCGCGAGCACGTCCAGGCGTCGACGTCGCCGGACACGCCGCTGATCAGGCTGGCCGGCGTCGGCCGGACGCCGCGGGACGCGGCCGCGTTCGCCAACGCCGCAGCCGACGCGCTCGTCCGGTACGGGACCGCGCACCGCGACGACACCGGGGTGCGCGTCGCGCTGATGACGCTCGCGGCGCCGCCGGCCACGCCGTCGTCGCCGAACCTGCCGCTGGGCGTCGCCGTCGGCACCGCGTCCGGTGTCCTGCTCGCCGGGCTCAGCGCCGCCGTCGTCAGCGGCCGGCGCGGCCGGGCCGACACCGCCCGGCGCCGCCCGGGCACCGCCGCCCCGGCCCCGGGCCCGGTCCCGGACGCCGCCCGACCGGTGCGCGCCGAACGTGCGGGGGTGGGGACGTGAGCCTGTCCGGCCTCGCGCGCGGGGACGTCGCGCCTCACGCGGCCGCCCCGTCCGCCGCCGAGTGGTCGGTGGAGGTGCACCGGGAGGAGCAGGCGCTCGTCGCCCTCGCCGGCGAACTGCGCGACCTGTACGACCGCAGCCCCGCCGCGACGCCCTTCCAGACGTACGAGTGGCTCAAGGCGTGGTGGGGCTGGTACGGGACGAGCGGCAGGCTCCGCCTCGCCCTGGTCCGGTGCCGCGGCCGGCTCGTCGCGGCGGCCCCGCTGATGGCGGCGGTCCGGCACGGGTTCCCGGTGCTGGTCCCGCTGGCGGCGGAGCAGAGCGACTTCACCGACTTCCTGCTCGACCCCGTGTACGCCGACGGCGCCGTCCGGCATCTCACCCGGGCCCTGCTGGACGAGCACGGATGGTGCGCGCTCGACCTCCGCGAGGTCCGTACCGGGTCGGCGGCGCACCAGGTGGCCCGGCAGTGGCCGCGCCGGACGTGGCGGATGCCGTCGTCGGTGTGCCTGGAACTGCCCGCCGCCGGCATCGACGACGTCCTCGGGCGGCTGCCGCGCCGCACCGCCGGGAAGATGCGAGCGAAACTCCGCAAGATCGACGTTCGCGGCATCACGGTCGAGTCCGTCCCGGCGGAGGGCGCCTCGGACGCCGTCCACGCCCTGCTGGAACTGCACGCCAGGCAGTGGCAGGGCCGCCCGATCAACCCCGAGCACACCCGGGAGCGGTTCCGGCGCCACCTGGCTGAGGCCGCGGCCGGGATGGTCCGCGACGGACGCGCGGCCGTCCTGCAGTACCGGTGGGACGAGCGGCTCGTCGCCAGCGACCTCGTCCTCATCGGCCACCGCCACGTCGGCGCCTACCTGTACGGGGCCATTCCCGACCTGCGCGGCTGCGTGGACGTCTCGCTGATGCTGCTGCGCGAGGACCTCGCCATCGCCCGGGACCGCCACCGGCAGGGCGTCAGCCTGCTGCGCGGCGACGAGCCGTACAAGCTGAAGTGGCGGCCGACGCCCGTCCAGAACCAGCGGATCATCCTCGGGCGGACCGCCTCCGCCGCCGCGTTCGCCGGCCTGGCCCGGACCCGCGCGCACCTGTCGGCCCGGCGGCACCGATGGCGGGGAGGCCATGACTGAGGCCGCGTCCATGGGCGAGTCCATCGGCGCGGCGGTGGGCGGGGACCTCACGCCGGTCCGGGTGCTGCACGTCAGCCAGCCGAACGCGGGCGGAGTCGCCGTCTACGTCGGGCAGGCGGCCGGTGACCAGCGCAGACGCGGCTGGGAGGTGGCGGTCGCCTGCCCACCGGGCGGTGACCTGCCCGCCCGGTGCGCGGCGGCGGGCGTGCCCTGGTTCAACTGGCCCGCCGGACGCGCTCCCGGTCCCCGGACGCTGCTGGAGTCCCTCAGCCTCCGCCGCCTGGTGCGGAGTTTCGCACCCGACGTCGTCCACCTGCACTCGTCGAAGGCGGGGCTGGCGGGACGGCTGCCGTGCCGGCCGTGCGGCACGCCCACGATCTTCCAACCGCACGGCTGGTCATGGCTCGCCGCGACCGGCAGGCAGGCCGCCGTCAGCCGCCGCTGGGAGCGGATCGCGGCCCGCTGGAGCGACGCGCTGATCTGCGTCGGGACCGGTGAGGTGCGCGAGGGGATGCGCGCCGGTGTGCGCGGCCCCTACCGGCTCGTCCGCAACGGTGTGGACCGGCGCCGGTTCAGGCCCGCCGACGGCGCCGCCCGGCTGGCCGCGCGCCTGCGCCTCGGCCTGCCCGCGGCGGTGCCCCTCGCCGTGTGCATCGGGCGCCTGACCCGGCAGAAAGGGCAGGACGTCCTGGTCGCGGCATGGCCGGGCGTCACCGAGCGGTGCCCGCCGGCCCGCCTCGCCATCGTGGGGGACGGCGAGGACCTGGACGCGCTGAGCCGCGAACCCGTGCCGGGCGTCCTGTTCGTCCCGGCCGTGCGGGATCCCCGCGACTGGCTGTCGGCGTCGGACGTCATCGTGCTGCCGTCCCGGTGGGAGGGGCTGCCGCTGACCGCGCTGGAGGCGCTCGCCACGGGACGTCCCCTCGTCGGGACGGACGTTCCCGGCATCGCCGAGGTCGTCGGTCCCGGGGTCGGCGCCCTCGTGCCGGTGGACGATCCCGCCGCGCTGGCCGAGGAGGTCGCGGGGCGGCTCCTCGTTCCCGGGACCGCCGAGCGGGAGGGACGGGAGGCGGCCGCCGCGTCCGCCGCCTACGACATCTCCCGGACGGTGGCGCTGCTGGCGGCCGTCACCCGCGCCGCCGCCGGGCTGGGCGCCACGCCCGTGGAGGCCCTGGCCGACGTGCGGGCCGTCGCCGCCGGTGGTGGGGGCGGTGGCGAGGTCGTCGGCGCCTCCGGTGTCCGCGTTGCCGGGGGCGGGGCCGCCACGCCGCCGAACAGGTCGCGGTAGACGCCGGAGGAGCGCGGGTTGCGGCCGCACGCCCAGACGCCGTGCGGGCAGTAGTCCGTGATCGACTGGTAAACGACATCGTGCGACATGATCCAGTCGTGCATTCCCTGGATATATTCCACCGCTGGAACCGCCCGACCCGGGCGACGCCCTCCGCACCAGAACCTAGAAATGCCCCCAAGGGAACATATTTCCGTGATTCCGCACCGCCTGGGGCTGCGTCTATGTCGCCAATGTCGACATGGTGAGCGCGAGTGGCAGCATGACGGACACGGCCAGAACAGGAAGGAGCGGGCAGAGCGGAATCGGCGTTTTCCGCCGGTGCCGTGACGACCGCCCGGCGGAATGGATATCGGCAGCTCGCATGCGTATCGTATGCCCTGGGCGTACGCCGCCGAACAAATATACCGGGCGGGATGACGCCAAAATTTACAATCCGCTGGAATGGGTCCGCTGAACGCATGTTCGTTGATACGAAGGTCCCGTCGAGGACTCACCTGGATTCCGGTCTTCCCGTCCTGCTGCTGCGCACCGACCGCAACGTCTTCCATCACGGGACGCTCGGCGCGATCAGAAGCCTCGGACGCGCCGGGGTCCCGGTGCACGCCATCCTGGAGGGGCGCGGCAATCCCGCGTCCCGCTCCCGCTACCTTTTCCGCGGGCATCCGTGGGCGCCGCCCGCCGAGCGGCCGGCCGCGCTGCTGAGCCACCTGCGGGTGATCGGGGAGCGGGTCGGCGGGCCGGCGCTGCTCGTCCCGCTGGACGACGCCGGAGCGATCTTCGTCGCCGAGCACGCGGACGCGCTGACGCCCCACTTCGTCTTCCCCCACCAGGACCCGGACGTCCCCCGGCGCGTCGCCGACAAGGCGCTGCTGCTGGAAGCGTGCGCCCGGTACGGCATCACGTGCCCGCCGAGCCGGACGCCCGCGTCCGCCCACGATGTGGACGAGGCCGCCGGTGAGTTCGGCCTTCCCCTGATCGCCAAGTGGGCGCGGCCGTGGCGGCTCGGCCCCGGCATGCGGAGCACCGCGGTGGTGTACACCCTCGGCGAGTTGCACCGGCTGTTCGCCGCCACCCGCGACCGCGACCCGGACGGCGACGCGGGCCCCCTCATCCTGCAGCGGCGCATCGCGACCTCCGACGGCGACTGGTTCTTCCAGGGCTACTTCGACGAGAGCTTCCACTGCCTGTTCGGCGCGACCGGCCGCAAGCACCTCGCGCATCCGCCACAGGCCGGGCACACGGTCGCGGGGGAGTGGGTCGCCAACCCCGAACTCCACCGGCTCGCCGTCCGGATCGTCCGGCTGCTGGGCTGCCGCGGGCTCGTCGATCTCGACTTCCGGCACGACGCCGACGACGGCGTCTACCACCTGCTGGACTTCAACCCGCGGATCGGCGCGCAGTTCCGGCTGTTCGCCGACCGGGACGGCCTCGACCTCGCCCACGTCCTGCACCTGCACCAGTCGGGCCGCCGCGTCCCGGACGCGCGTCCCGCGTTCGGCCGCAACCTGCTGGTGGAGAACCACTACCTCCAGGGGTCCGCAGGCCGGCGAATGCGCGCGGGAACCCTCCGCCCGCTGCGCGCGGCACCGCGCCCGCTCCGCGAGACGCTCCGCCCGCTCCGCGAGACGCTCCGCCCGCTCCGCGAGGCCGACGAGTTCGCCTGGTACGCCGGCGACGATCTGCCGCCGTTCCTCGCGATGGGACGGCAGAGCGTGCTCCGCGCGGTCGAGCGGCTCCGCACCAGGTAACACGACACTCACAGGGGGGAACGAACAATGAGCGACTCGGCCAGTGACGTCGTCATCGCCGGCGCCGGGCCCTACGGCCTGTCGACGGCCGCCCATCTGCAGAACCTCGGGCTCAACGTCAGGATCATCGGAGAACCGATGCGGTTCTGGGCGGAGAACATGCCGGAGGGCATGTTCCTGAAGTCCGAGCCGTTCGCCTCCGGCCTGGGGGCGCCGATCAGGGGCATGTCCTTCACCGAACGCCACCCGGACTGGCGGGTGGGGCAGCCGATCCCGCTGGAGACGTTCGTGACCTACGGGCGCTGGTTCGCCTCCGTCGCGATCCCGGGCACCGAGGAAGCGCAGGTCGTGAGCGTCGACCGGGCCGGCCCCGGCGGGTACCTCGTCACGCTGTCCACGGGCGAGACGATCGCGGCGCGCACGGTCGTCGTCGCCGTCGGCGTCGGGCCGTTCGCGCACATCCCGGACGAACTGGCGGGCCTGCCGTCCTGGCTCGTCTCGCACAGCAGCGCCCACCGCGACCTCGGCCTGTTCGCCGGCAAGGAGGTCGCCGTGGTCGGTGCAGGGCAGTCCGCGCTGGAGACCGCGGTGCTGCTGGCCGACGCGGGCGCGTCGCCGCACGTCCTCGCCCGCACCCGCGAACTCGACTGGAACACGGTGCCCGAGGAGCGGCGGTCCCTGTGGACGAGGGCGCGCGGCGGCCCCCGGTCCGGGCTCGGCACCGGCTACCGGACGTGGCTGTGGGCCGAATGCCCCGGGCTCGTCCGCCACCTGCCGGAGAAGACGCGGCTGCGGATCGTCCGCGAGACGCTCCCGCCCGCCGGCGCGTGGTGGCTGCGCGACCGGCTGGACGAGCGCGTCCGCGTCTCGACGGGCCGGCACCTCGGCAAGGTCGCCGAGCGGGACGACGGCGTCGCCCTCACCACCACCGACCGCACCGGCCGCCGCCTGGTGACGGAGGTGGAGCACGTCATCGCCGCGACCGGGTTCGTCCCGGACGTGGAGCGGCTCACGATGCTCTCGCCCGACCTGCGCGCCCGCGTCACCACCCGGCTGGGGGCGCCGGTGCTCAGCCGGGACTTCGAGGCGTCGGCGCCGGGCCTGTACTTCGCGGGCCTCGCCGCGGCGCCCACGTTCGGCCCGGTCATGCGGTTCGTGCACGGCGCGGACTTCGCGGCGCGGCGGATCGCGCACCACATCATCCGGCGGACGCCCCGCGTGCGGCCGCCCTCCGGCCGCCTGGAGACCGTCCCGGAGCCGGACATGCGCACGCGGTGAAGGATCCTCCTCCGGCCGGCGGGCGCACCGACGGTGCCCGCCGGTCTCCTCGGCTCGGCGCCCTGACGGGACGTCAACGCCAGGGCGGGTGCGCCCTGCGGCGTGCGCGTTCGGCGCGGGCTTGGGCGGACGTCCACTCCCAGCGGGAGTACAGCGTCCAGGCACCGGCCAGGACCCGCCTCGAACGAGTGCCCTGAGCAGCGGGAACGCTGGGGACGACGATGAGGCGGACGTCGGTGCGGGTGACGAGCCGGCGGCTGCGGCGGCTGCGGCGATGGCGCGCCGGCCACAGGTGCGCGAGCACGGGCGAGTGGTCGGGCATCGGCACGCTCCTCGGGCGGGCGGCCGCTGTGACCGTCCGCTCACCGAATGTAGCGTACGGGATACCGTTCGCCATGCTTCTCCCGAACTCCGCATGAATGCCGACCGCCCGCGCCCGCGCCCGGCGGTCCGGAACCGGGCAGAACTTCAAAGCCCGACAAAGGAGTCATCGTGCGGCCGGAATCCCGCCCGCGGTAAAACGGGAATTCATGCGCCGGTAAATGATCCGAAGACACGCCGGACGACAGAACAATGGCTTCTTGATCACGTGTTTCACGGTGCTACGTTCGAGCCCGGCCGGACCAGATCCGGACGCCGACGCGAGGAGAGAACCGGCAGTGCAGCCCGCACCGATCCAGCGCGGGGCGATAAGCCCCCAGGGTCGGCCGCGGCGTGCCCTCGTCCCGGTTCTCGTGCGCCTGATGGCCATCGCCGGATTCGCGTTCGCGGGCTGGCTCGCCCTGTCCGCACTGAGCGAATCCGCATCCGCGTCCGCGGCACAGCGGCCGACGCATCCGGACAGCACGATCCGGACCGGCCCCTGGGAGCACGATCTTCGCGATGTGCCCGGACGTGTGCGCGAGATCGGCGACCGTCCGCTGCGGCATGCCGGCTCCTGGGAGGGTGACCTCCGTGACGTGCCGGACCGTGTGCAGGAGATCGGGGATCACCCCGTGCGGTTCCTTCAGGCGCGGCGGCATGACGTGTTCGAGCGCAAGGACCGGACCGTCCGGCAGGTGAGGGAGCTGGCCGACGCGGCCGGCGTCCCGCGCGTGCGGCTGCCCCGCGTCCGGCAGGACGCACCCCTCGTGGACGGTCTCGTCCACGACATCGCGGGGCCGCGGCCGGTCCTGGACAAGGGGCTGCTGCCCGACGCCGGGGAGCAGCCGGCGGCGGAGGACGAGGCGCAGGCGGGCAACGAGGCACAGGCAGACGACGAGGCGGCGGCGCCCGGCTCCGGCACGGCCGCCCGCAGCGGTCATTCGCCGCCCACGCCCGACGCCTTCGCGGGGGACCGGAAGCCGGGCCACTGCCGGGGATGCCAGGGGAACGGGCACCTTCCCGGTCCCGTGCTGCCCTCGGGGCAGGACAACCCGCGGAGCGGCGGCAACGGCGGCCATCCGTTCTCACCGGTCGCCGACCTTCGCGGCGGCCGGTACCCGGCGGCGCCGTCCGCCGTGGAGTCCGGCACCTTCCACCGCACGGCGCTGACCGACCTGTCCGCGCCCGGCGGCCCGTCGGTCGTCCCGGACTAGCAACCCCCGGCCGGCCGGATCGGCCGGTCCCCGGACGGCCCGCGCGATTTGAGGCGCGCCGCCCGTCCCCGATCACCGAAGTGATCGCTTCCCATCTGACCTTCTCCATCGGCAACGGCCTCGCCCGGCCGCTGCGAGCTGCGCTCACCCGGACGGTGCCGCGCAGCGATCACCACCGATTCACCGAATCGCGAAACAGGACAGGAGCAACACAAATGCGCATGTGGGCAAGGAACACCGGCCGCGCCGCCCTGGTGGCCGCGGGCGCCGTCGCCGTCGGAGCCGCCTTCGGCTCCGGCGCGGTCGCGAGCGCCGACACGACGTCCGGCAACTTCAGCGTGCTGGGCGGCAACCAGCTGGAGACCCCGATCTCCATCCCGATCGAGGCGAGCGGCAACGCCGCCGCCGCGCTGGGGGCGTCGCAGGCCCAGTCGAAGGGCGGGGCCGCGGTCGAGGGCGCCCGGCACGGCGGCGGCGACGGCATGCAGACCTCCGGCAACTTCTCGATCGGCGGTGGCAACCAGATCAAGGCGCCGATCAGCATTCCGGTGGACGTCTGCGGCAACGCCATCGCGATCATCGGGCTCAGCAAGGCCCAGTGCAAGGGCGGTGCCAGCGTCTCGTCCGGTGGGAAGGGCTCCCACTACGACTCGGGCCAGGGCTACCGGAGCTACGGCTGGGGTGACGACGGCGGCTGGGGCGGCAACGGCGGCGGCGGGGGCATGCAGACCTCCGGGAACTTCAGCATCCTGGGCGGAAACCAGGTGTACGCGCCGATCAGCGTCCCCGTGAACGTGTGCGGCAACGCCGCCTCGGTGCTCGGGGCCGCGCAGGCGCAGTGCAAGGGCGGCGCGTCCGTCGAGCGCAGTGCCACCAGGGACCCGAAGATGAAGACCTCCGGGAACTTCAGCATCCTGGGCGGAAACCAGGTGTACGCGCCGATAAGCATCCCGGTGAACGTGTGCGGCAACGCCGTCGCCGTCCTGGGCCTGGCGCAGGCGCAGTGCAAGGGCGGCGCATCGGTCGGGGACGGGCCCGACGAGCTGCCGCCCACCATGCGGACACCGAAGAAGGAGAAGGTCTACAAGCCGTCCAAGAAGAGGCCCGCCGCCGGGAAGAAGAAGCTGCCGTCGACGATGCGGGCCAACGGCTCCCGCATGGCGCGGTCGGCCCCCGACTACCGGAGCGCGGACGGCCTGCCCGCCGTGCAGGGATTCGTGGACTCGCTCAAGCGGTCCGCGCCGGTGACGGTGCCGGGCGTGGACGTCAAGCCGGGGCACATCGGCCCGAAGCTGCCGACGGACGGGGGCCTGCCGGTCAAGGTCGGCTCCCCGGTCCTGAACTCCTGAAGACATCGAATCGGCGCGGGTGACGATCCGCGGCCGATGAGGTGAGGCAAAGGGGGCGGCAGACGTGCCGCCCCCTTTGCCGTCAGCGGGGATTTCCCGCCGGCCGGACTTCCCGCCGGCGGAATTCAGACCGATGGAGGTGAACCATGCTCGATCGCAAGTCCCTCGCCGCCGCGGCCCTGGCCGCGTGCTGCGGCCTGCCGGTCCTCGGCGTCCCGCAGGCGCAGGCGGAGACGCACGCGCAGGCGGAGACGGCGGCCGCGTCCGCTCGGGCCGCCGCTCCCGCCCGGCCGAAGAAGGGTGCGGTGATCGCGCGCATCCGGATCAAGCGGATGGGCTTGAAGGTGAAGGTCAGGGAAGGCGTCGGCGGCTCGGTGCTGCGGCGTGCCGTCGGGCATTATCCGAGGACGGCCCTGCCGGGACACGAGGGCAACACGGTGCTGCTCGGCCACCGGACGACCCATCTCGCCCCGTTCAACCAGCTCGACAGGATGCGGCGCGGCGACCGGATCGTCCTGTGGGTCGGCAGGACGGCCTATGTCTACAAGGCGCGGAGCATGCACGTCATCAAGCCGAGGGACCGGAGCGTCCTGGAGCCGGTGCCCTTCAAGCGGCGCAGCGCGCCCGACGGCGAGTACATCACGCTGATCACCTGCACCCCGAAGGGGTCGGACCGGCGCCGGCTCGTCGTCATCGGCACGCTTCACCACAAGAAGCGCATCCGCTGACCCTGATCGTGATGGCCGGACGCTGGACGGCGCGCGCCGACCGCCGCCGCTCAGCGTCCGCCGTAGAGGGCGATCAGACCGTCGTAGTCGCCCTTGCCGAGGGTGGCGGGGCCGTTGTCGCACGACCCGATGGACGGCGCCATCGTGAGGCCGGAGTGGTCGGCCCCTTCGACGTGGGCGAGGCCGAGGACATGCCCCGCCTCATGCGTCGCGACCGCCTCGACCGAGTAGCTTCCGGGTGAGCACGTCCCGCCCGACCACCACTTCTTTCCTTCCTCCTGCAGGGCCATGTCGGTCTCGACCGTCGTCCTGTCCCGGAACCAGATGCAGGTCGCCGCGAGGACGTTGGTCTCCGTGCCGGTCATGGGAAGCCAGCCGAACGTGTTGACCCGGTTCCGGGTCCCGCAGGCGGCCTTCCCGGTGATGTTCGGGGCGCTGCCCGATCGTCCCGCGTAGCCCTGGCCGATGTCCGGCCGCGGCGTGAACCGGCCGCCGCCGCATTCGGTGCGGGCGTCGACCATGTTGGAGATGCCCCGGGTGATGCCGGTCATGGGCAGCCCGTTCGTCCCCGGGTGGTAGCGCCACTGGACCGTGGAGCCCTTCGGCCACCTGCTGGGTTCGAGGCGGTGCACGCCGTCCTCGCAGGGATCCAGCGGCGCACGGGATCCTCGCGGCCTGCCCTCGGGCACCCGCCCGCCCCGCGTGGTGATGGTGATCTCGCCCGCGCGTCCGTCGACCTCGATGCGCAGTTCGGCGCCGCCGGTGGTGCGCAGCGCGTGCGCGACCAGCGAGGTCCCGTCGGCCGGGACGGTCGCGGTGAGCCCGTTCGCGCCGCGCACGGCCCGGCCGCGCAGGTCGCAGTCGGCGATCTTGACCCGCTGCGGCATCGCGCGGGCGGACAGGGTGCCGCCGGGCTTGCACCAGGCGGGAGAGCGCCCGGCCGCCACGGCGGTCCCGGTCCCGGCCCCGGCCGTGCACGCGAGGGCTGAGGCGACCGCCACCGCCGCCACCGCCGCCGGCCGGGACGCGCGTGAGAATCCGTGCATAGCAGTTCTCCGATGTGTGGGAACGTCCTTTCGCAGTGTTGCGCGCTCCGCGGAAAAGGAAACCGCCGCTTTCTAAAATGATCACCATCATGGGCCTTGCGTCGTCCGCAAATGGGGTGCGACGGATATGTGCCGCTGGAAAATGCCGGAGATGTCTCGCGGAGGCGGGGGTAAGTCTTCGGTAAATCGTTCACCACAATCGTGTAAACGGGTTTATCGACACCCTATTCGGAAACTCAGCAGGTAATCCGGCAACTCGGGATCAACAGAACAAGGACGCCGGTGTCGCCGACGTCCGACCGAGATTCACCGCTACCGAGTGGCGGGCTCCCCCGCCTCCCCCAACTCCTCGCCGTCCGGCAGCGTTTCACGGAAGCGGAGGTGTTCAACGTGCAGGCGCAGACGCAGGTGCGGGAACTGATGGGCATGAGCGTGACCGACACCAACGGGACGAAGGTCGGCACGATCAAGCAGGTGTACCTCAACGACGACTCCGGGGCGCCGGAGTGGGTGACGGTGCACACCGGATGGTTCGGGATGAGGGAGAGCTTCGTCCCCCTGTCCGGGGGACGCAAGAACCAGGACATGCTGCAGGTCCCGTACGACAAGGAGACCATCAAGGGCGCTCCGAACGTGGACGCGGACGAGCACCTGTCGCATGCCCAGATCGTGGACCTGTACCGGCACTACGGCGTCCGTCCCCCGGGCGGCCGCCGCACGGGCGAGACGGGCACCGCAGAGCAGGGGACGACGGGCGACCGCCGCTTGACCGGCACCGAGGCCAAGGCCGAGCGCAAGGACGAGGGCAAGGCGGGCACGCAGGGCGCCGCAGGGAAGGCCGGCGCGGCCGGCGCCGCGGGCGCCGCGGGCGCCGCGGGCGCCGCCGGGATGGCCGTACGTCCCGAGAAGGGCAAGCAGGAGCGGCAGGCCATGCCGCCGCAGTCGGCGCGCGAGGGCGCGGAGGCCCCGATGACCGAGATCACGCGGTCGGAGGAGCGGATGCGCATCGGCACCGAACGGCACGAGGCGGGCCACGTCCGTGTGCACAAGTGGGTCGAGACCGAGATGGTCGAGCGCACGATCCCCGTCTCGCACGAGGAGCTCAGGATCGACCGCGAGCCGATCACGGGCGGCGAGCCGAGCCCGGAGGTGTCGCTCTCCGAGGACGACCTGGAGATCATCCTCTACGAGGAGCGCCCGGTCATCGCCAAGGAGACCGTCCCGGTCGAGCGCATCCGGGTCCGCACCGAGCAGGTGCAGGACGAGCAGACGGTCCGCGGCGAACTCCGCAAGGAGCGCGTCGAGGTCACGCGCGACGAGGAGACCGGGACCGGGCGGGAGACCGGCCGCGGAGGCCGCGGCGACCTGCCGAAGTAGCCTCTCGCCGCACCGGAGACGCACCGGATCACGACGCGCCCGGCCGAGTCGCCCACCCGCCGACCGGCCGGGCGCCCGGCCGCCCGATGCCGGGCGCGGCCGGGAACGCGGCCGAGTGTGGCCACGGTGCCGGATGGTGCCGGACGGGGCCGCCGCCCGCCCGCGTGCGGGGCGCCCCGGCGGGCGGCCGGAAAAGGCTGGATGATCTTCCACCCCGTCTGACCAGCGCCGTCCGCGGAACTGACGGAACGTGTGGAGTCGATCACCGTCAACCCCCCTTTTCACGGTTTCCACGGGCCGCGGGCATCAATATTTAGGTTTCTTGACAGATAAGCGGGAGCAGTAGAGGTTCCTGGGTGACGACGTCACCGGTGCAGGGGTCATGGCCGTCCGGGCGAGCCATGACCCCGGGCCCCGGCGCGCGGTCCGCCGGTCCGCGCGGCGTCCTCGAAGAGACCCAGGAGGGACGACTTGCGACACCCCCACAGACGCGTCATCAGCTCCCGGATCGGGCGGTCACTGGTCGCGCTCGCGACCATCGCCGCCCTCCCGTCGGCCATCGCGGCGCAACCCGCGCTGGCCGCCGCTCCCCAGGCACCCCCGGACGACGCCCCCTACCTGAACCAGCGGCTCCCCGTCTCCAAGCGGGTCGGCGACCTGCTCGGCCGCATGACCCTGGAGGAGAAGGTCGGCCAGATGACGCAGGCCGAACGCGGCGCCATCGACGGGGACCGCGACCAGATCACGGAACTGGCGCTCGGCTCCGTGCTGTCGGGCGGCGGTTCCGTGCCGGCCGACAACACCCCCGAGGGCTGGGCGGACATGGTGGACGCCTACCAGTCGAAGGCGCTCGCCACCCGGTTGAAGATCCCGCTGCTGTACGGGATCGACTCCGTGCACGGCCACAACAACCTCGTCGGCGCGACCGTGTTCCCGCACAACATCGCGATGGGCGCGACCCGCAACCCCGACCTGGTCCGCCGGCAGCAGCAGATCACGGCCACGGAGACCAGGGCGACCGGGCCGCAATGGATATTCGGGCCGTGCATCTGCGTCGTCCGTGACATGCGCTGGGGCCGTGCCTACGAGGCCTACGGCGAGGACCCGAGGCTCGTCATCGAGATGGAGACCGGCATCGAGGGTTTCCAAGGCCGCCACAAGCGGGACCTGAAGAGCCCCAGGCACGTCCTGGCGACGGCCAAGCACTACGCCGGTGACGGCGACACGGTGTTCGGCTCGTCCACCACCGGGACCTACACCATCGACCAGGGCGTCACGGTCACCGACCGCCGGGCGTTCGCGAAGATCGACCTGTCGCCGTACGCCGTGGCCGTGCAGAAGTACGACGTCGGCAGCATCATGCCGTCGTTCTCCAGCGTGGACTGGAAGGAGGACGGCGTCGGCAACCCCGTCAAGATGCACGCGCACAAGGAGCTGCTGACCGACGTCCTCAAGAAGAAGATCGGCTTCGACGGCTTCCTCATCAGCGACTGGGCGGCCATCCAGCAGATCCCCGGCGACTACGCCACCCAGGTCCGGACGTCCGTCAACGCCGGCGTCGACATGTTCATGGAGCCCTACAGCGCCCCGCAGTTCGTCGAGACGCTGCTCGCCGAGGTCCGCGCGGGACGCGTGCGGGAGTCGCGCGTCGACGACGCCGTCAGCCGCATCCTGACAGCCAAGTTCGAACTCGGCCTGTTCGAGAAGCCGTACACCGACCGCAGGCACGCCGGCACGATCGGCTCCCCGGCGCACCGCGCGGTCGCCCGGCAGGCCGTCGCCGAGTCGCAGGTCCTGCTGAAGAACTCCGGCCGCGCGCTGCCGCTGAGGCGCAACGAGGAGATCTACGTCGCGGGCACCAACGCCGACGACATCGGCAACCAGGCCGGCGGCTGGACGGTCACGTGGCAGGGGCAGTCCGGCGACATCATCCCCGGCACGACGATCCTGGAGGGCATCAAGCAGAACTCCGGGCACGTCACCTACAGCGAGGACGCGTCCGCGCCGATGTCGGGCAGTGACGTCGGCATCGTCGTGATCGGCGAGACGCCCTACGCCGAGGGCGTCGGCGATGTCGGCAACGGGCACACGCTGAACCTGTCCGACGCCGACAAGGCCAACATCGACAAGGTGTGCGGCGCGATCGAGACCTGCGTCGTCCTCGACGTCGCGGGCCGGCCGCAGATCGTCACCGACCGGCTTCCGGACATGGACGCGTTCGTCATGTCCTGGCTGCCCGGCAGTGAGGGCGCGGGCGTCTCCGACGTCCTGTTCGGCAAGCGTCCGTTCAAGGGCCGCCTCCCGGTGAGCTGGCCCCGCAGCGAGGACCAGGAACCCGTCAACGTCGGCGACCGGAACTACGACCCGCTGTTCCCCTACGGCCACGGTCTGCGGACCCGCCGCGGCCACCACCGCCACTGAGCCACGCCCATCCGGATGACGGGCCGGCCGCCCACCACCCAAGGCGGCCGGCCCGCTTCCTTCGCCGGATCACGCAGATCACGTGGAAACGCCGGGTTCACGCCGTTTACCGCCGGTTTCGCTGGAGAGGCTGCCCTCAGCGTTCGAAGGAGGGCGGGTGGATCGTGAGCCGCGGGTCGCGTTCGTGCTCGGAGGCGGTGGCGTGCTCGGCGCGCACGAGGTCGGCATGTTGCGGGCGCTGCAGGAGCACGGCGTCCACCCCGACGTCGTCGTGGGGACGTCGATCGGTGCGCTGAACGGCGCGTTCGTCGCCGCCGACCCGGGCACGGCGGTCGAGCGGCTCACCGGCCTGTGGGCGGACGACTCCGTCCGCGACGTGTTCGGCGCCCGCGTCTGGGCGCGGCTGTGGACGCTCGCCCGCTCCGGTACCCACCTGCACTCGAACGAGCCGCTGCGCCGGATGCTCGGCGAACTGCTGCCCGTCGAGACGTTCGAGGAACTGGCCGTCCCGTTCCAGTGCGTCGCCGCCGGGATCGAGACGGCGATGGCGCACTGGTTCACCGGCGGGCCGCTCATCCCGGCGGTGCTGGCCTCGTCCGCCGCGCCGGGGCTGCTCCCGCCCGTCCGGATCGGGGACCGGCACTACTTCGACGGCGGTCTCGTGCACAGCATCCCGGTCGGCCGCGCCGTCATGCTCGGCGCCACCACCATCTACGTCCTGCACGTCGGGCGCATCGAGCGCGACCTGGCGCCGCCGCGCCGGCCGTGGGAGGTCGGCATGGTCGCGTTCGAGATCGCGCGGCGGCACCGCTTCTTCGAGGAGATGTCGAGCCTGCCGGACGGTCTGGACGTGCACGTCCTCCCCGCGGGCGGCAGACCGCAGAAGGCCGGGGTCGACCTCGCCCAGATGCGGTACCGGAACCTGTCGGGAATCCGCGCTCACATCGAGCGCGCCTACCAGGCATCCTTGGAGTACCTCGAAGAACGAGCGTGAGATGCTTCCTCCCCCCTTCGTCCGCCGCCTCCTCCTCACTCCGCTGCTGTTCGTCCTCACCGTGCTGGTCGTCGTGGTGTTCCCGGTCGCCTACCCGCTGGCGATCGTCCTGGGACGCGACCGCAGACGCGTCGCCCGGCTGCTGTGGTTCACGCTGGCGTGGGGGACGCGGGAGTCGGTCGCCGTCGTGGAATGCGGATGGCTGTGGTGCCGGCGCCGGGCCCGCGACGACCGGCACTACGACATCATCCGCCGCTACGTCGCCGGCCTGTACGCGGTCGCGGAGCGGCGCCTGGGCCTCCGCGTGGAGATCGAGGGCGAAACCGAGACCGGGACGGCGGGCGAGGACCGCCCGCTGATCGTCCTCAGCCGGCACGCGGGCCCAGGCGACGCGCTCCTCCTCGTCCACCATCTGCTCGCCGACTACCGGCGGCGGCCCCGCGTGGTCATGAAGGCGCAGCTCCAACTCGACCCCTGCATCGACATCGCGGCGAACCGCATGCCGAACGTGTTCGTCACGCCCGGCGGCCGCGCCATCGACGACATCGGCCGCCTCGCCTCCGGCCTCGGCCCCCGCGACGCCCTCGTCATCTTCCCCGAGGGCGGCAACTTCACCCCGGAACGGCGGCGGCGCGCGATCCGGCGGCTGGCCCGGCTCCGCCGCGCCGACGAGGCGGAACGCGCGACCCGGATGCGGAACCTGATGCCGCCGCGGCCCGGCGGGGTACTGGCCGCCCTCGACTTCGCCCCGTCCGCCGACGTCGTGTTCGTCGCGCACATCGGCCTCGACCACATGACCACCGCGGGCGACATCTGGCGGCGCGTCCCGCTCACCGGCGTCGTCCACGCCCACTGGTGGCGGATCCCCGCCGAGGACGTCCCCGCCGACCGCGACGCCCGCACCGACTGGCTGTACACGCAGTGGGAACGCGCCGACGCCTGGATCACCGCCAACCGGGCACCCGCGCCGGAGTGACATCATGGAACACATGGGCGACGAGGGGACGGTGCGGGTCGATCTGTGGCTCTGGTCCGTGCGCCTGCTGAAGACCCGCTCAATGGCGACCACCGCCTGCCGCGCGGGCCACGTCCGCGTGAACGACGAGCGGGCCAAACCGTCCACCGCGGTGAAGCCCGGTGACGAGATCCGGCTCCGCCACGACGGACGGGAGCGGATCGTCGTCGTCCAGAAGATCATCCGCAAGCGGGTCGGGGCGCCCGCCGCCGCCGAATGCCTCATCGACAAGAGCCCGCCCCCGCCGCCGCGCGAGGCGCTGATCCCGGTCGGCCGCCGCGAACGCGGAGCGGGCCGTCCCACCAAACGCGACCGGCGCGAGCTGGAACGCGTCCTGGACCGCTACCGCACCCTCAACAACCCGCCCGAAACGGACTGACCGCGCGGCCCAGAGCGGCTCACCGCAGACCTCGGCCACGCCCCGCCGGGCGGACCCGCAGATCACGACCGCAGACGACACGGGACGGCCCTGTCCGGCGGGTCAGCTCGTCCCGGACGGGGCCTTGCTCAGGTCCACGACGCAGAAGACGTTGCCCGGCGAGCCGGACCGGGCCTTCCGGGCCGACCGCGGCGCGGAGGGCGACCCGTCAAGGCGGAGGAGGCCCGCTCCGCGGGCGCGCCGGTCGCGGCCGCCGCCAGTCGCGACTTGCCGGCCCCGCCGGGGCCGAGGAGCGTCACCAGCCGCGCCCGGCCGGCGGCGGACTCGATCTCCGCCAGCTCCGCGCCACGTCCGACGAACGAGGTGCGCGCGGCGGGCACCCCGGCCACCGTCCCGGCCTCCCCGTCAGCATCCGCCAATGATTCCGCACCCCGCGCGGAGCCCGGACGGATCCACAGGACTCCGAAGCAGCATCGCCGCGCGAGGCCCCGTTCGGCCCACCCCCTGGTGGCCGGCCGCCGTGACCCGCGGCCTGGTGCACCTTTATGGCACCCGGCGCGCGAAACCCTGACCCCTGGCCCTTTCGAGGCCGACGACGAGAATCGCCACGAACACGCTCCAGGTATTAATGGCAACGGAATGTATCCAAAGATGGTGTGGCTGCTCGGCAGAGCCGATTTCAGCGAAGTTGAGCAGATTTCTTTGGCCCACTTCTCGCGGCCGATTGACCGCGAAAGCCAATACCATTCGACTCGCGGGTGCAAGCCTCCTTCTTTAGACAGCGTCAGACGCCGGCGACGTGTCACACTCCCGAGCACGACATGACTCTGACCTCGGATTATGTGCGATCCCCTAAGGGGGGAGCTGTAGCGGCGGTGGTCCGCGCCGATGGCCGGAGCCCGCGTTTCCGGCGGACGAATCTGTTAATGTCCTCGCCATCGTTTTCCGGGGGGAAAATTTTAGTCGGGCATCGTTGGAGGTTTTGTCGTGTTCGGAAGTACCCGGGGCCGCGTGGCCGTGCTGTCCACCGCGGGGGCGGTGGCCGTGGCGGGGGCCGTGACCTACGGAATGGCGCGTCCCGCGGAAACATCGTCCTCACCCGCCTCGAACATGGCGCCCGTCAAGGGCGAAGTGCGCACCATCGCACTGCACGGGCAGGGAAAGGCCCCCTGGGCGAAAGGACGTCCGGCCGCGGGGATTCCCGGCACCGGGACCGAGTCGTTCAGCATGCTCGGCATCACCTGGGAAGCGGTACGCGCCGACCTGAAGGGCGCGGTGGCGATCAGGACCCGCTCCGCCGGCACCGGTGCCTGGTCGCCGTGGCAGAAGCTGGAAACGGACGGCGGTGACGCCCCCGACTCCCGTTCGCCGGAGAGTTCCGGATCGCGCGGCGGCACCACGCCGCTATGGGTCGGGCCGTCCGACGGCGTCGAAGTGCGGGTTTTGGGCCGCGCCGGCAGCGAGCTCCCCGACGGGTTGCGGGTCGACCTGGTCGACCCGGGAGGCAAGGGGCGCGGCCGTCCTACGCACGCCGGCCCGAAGAAGACCCACACCAAGGGCCCGCACGGCCCGACGGGCACCGCGACGCCCACCGCGACGCCCGACGACCCGTCGCCCACCGGCTCCGAGACGCCCACCGCCTCGCCGAGCCCGACGTCCAGCCCCTCCGCTCCGAGCGAGACGCCCACTCCCACGCCGACCGCCTCCGAGCCCATCGCATCCGCGTCGCCCGCTCCGGAGACCCCCACGCCGAGCCGGACACCCAGCCCGACACCGACCGCCGCGGAACCCACCGCCTCGGCCACACCGACGGCGTCGCAGTCCCCGAGCCCGACGACGTCTCCGAGCGCGCCCGCGCCCCCGTCGCCCAGCCCGACCGAGACCACCGCGGACCCGGCTCCGCGTCCGGCGATCACCTCCCGTGCCCACTGGGGTGCGGACGAGTCGCTGGTGAAGGAGGCGCCCGACTACGACCAGTCCGTCAAGGCCGTGTTCGTCCACCACACCGACACCGGCAACGCCTACACCTGCGACCAGTCACCGCAGGTGATCCGGTCGATCTTCACCTACCACGTCACGAGCCTCGGCTGGAACGACATCGGGTACAACTTCCTGGTCGACAAGTGCGGCACCCTGTTCGAGGGACGGGCCGGCGGGGTGGAGCGGCCCGTGCACGGCGCCCACACTTACGGGTTCAACACCGACACCACCGGCGTGGCCGTGCTCGGCACCCACATCAGCGTGGCCCCCGCCCAAGCGGTCCTGGACACCGTCGCCAAGGTCTCGGCATGGAAGCTCGGCATCGTCGGCCAGAACCCGGCCGGCAAGGTCACCCTGACCTCCCAGGCACCGGACGGCGCCGGCAAGTACCCCTACGGCAGCCAGGTCGCCTTCAACGCCATCTCCGGACACCGCGACGGCTTCGCCACCGAATGCCCCGGCGAGGCCCTGTACGCCAAATTGCCCACGATCCGCACCGCGGCATCCGGCCTGTAACGGGCTCTCATCTGCCGGGCGAGCCCGGTCGCCTCGTCTGCCCAGGCAAGCGCGAGACGACCGGGCGGTGCCATGGCCCGACGCGCCGGTGGATCTCCAGGCCCGCGGCAGGCGGTGCCGCCCGGGGCCTTCGGGGGAGCGTTCACGGCCGGGCGGTGGTGTCGGCGTAGAAGCCGTTCCGCAGCGCCGTGAACGGTGTGCCCGCTTTCGACAGGTGGCGCGCGCCCTGCTGGCCGAATGGCTGGATCGAACCGGCCCCACCCGGGCCGCCCCCGGCTGAGACCGCGATCGGGTGCCGTCCGACGGCGTCCGCGTCAGTCGGGGGTGCCGGCTTTGCGCGCGAGGATGAGACGGCCGCGCGGACTGCCGTCCTCGCGTCGCCCCAGGGCCTTCAAGGGGACCGTCGTCACGGTGAATCCGGCTGCCGCCAGGTCGTCGCGGACCGCGTTGAGCGGGCAGGTGCGGTAGTACATGACGAACGGGGGACGCCACACCGCGTTCCTGACCCGCATGGCCAGGTCGAATCCGAGCAGCGCCCAGTACCAGGCGGACGTGGGGGGCGGCGGCGCCCCGATCGGGAAGGCGAAGAGCCCGCCGGGACGCAGCGCGCGGTGCACCCCGGCGAAGAGCGCGGGCCGTTCGGCGGGCAGCAGGTGCCCGAGCGCCCCGAAGCTGACGGCGAGGTCGAAGGCCTCGGTGAAGGGCAGCGCCCGGACGTCGGCCCGTACCCATTCGGCGTCCGGATGTGCTTCGCGCGCCTGTGCGAGCATGCCGCCGCTGAAGTCGACGCCCGTGACCCGTCCTCGGCACAGCGGCCGGAGGACCCGCATGCCCGCGCCGGTGCCGCAGCACACGTCCAGCCCCTCGCCGAACGGCCCGAGTGGACGCAGCGCGTCGGCGGTCGCGTCAAGGACGCGGTCGGGGGTGCGGAAGGGCGTGTGATCGAATTTGGGTGCGAGCAGGTCGTAGCCGCGCTCGACCGAGGACAGCGACTGGATCGCCAGCTCGCGCAGAGACGGGCCTTGAGACGAGAACACGGGCCAAGGGTACTTCTCGACGTCGGCCCGTCCGCCGGCTCCGGGTTCGTGGCGGGACGGTGATCACGTCGGGGGATGGGCGTCGAGCCAGGCGGCGGCCCGGCGGGCTGACGCGCGCGACAACCACGCGTCCTGAACTATTTCCGCCAGCTCGTTCCGGGTGAGCTCGCCGATGCGTCCCGCCCGCAGCAGCACGGACAGGTGGCCGTTGAAATGCGCGGTGGTGAAGAACGGTGACGCCTCGTCCTGCACCAATGCCTGCTTGTCCTCTTCGGACGCGACCCAGAAGACGATGACATCCCGGTAGCGTTCCCCGGTCTCGGGATCGACCGCGTCGGGTCGCGGATTGCGGAAGAAGACGAACGACTTCCCGCCCACCTGGTAGACCGGATTGTCGTCGGTTCCCGGATAGACGGTGACATGCGGCATGGCCAGAGCGAGCTCGTGTACGTCCTCGACCCGGGCGGGCCGGCTCTCGTCGTCGGGCATGGCCTCAGCGTAGGCCGCACGCCATTCGAACGGCGCTGCCATGATCACCCGGTGAGGAAGTCGGTCAGGACCGGTGCGAGGATCTCGGGCTGCACGACGTGTTCCTGGTCCTGCAGAATGTGAAGGCGTCCCTTCGGCAGCGCGTCCGCGATCCGCCGGGCGGCTTCGATCATCCATTCGGGGCTCGCCCCGCCGGCCAGGACGAGTGCGGCCGTGGTGACGCCCGCGGCCTGCTCGGCCGGTGTCCGTCCGCCCCGGCTGTACTCGCTCATGACCTCGAAGGGGTCGTAGCGGAGCGTGGGTGCGTGAGCCCGCATGGCGGCGTCGCGGCTGAGGTCGTCGAGCACCTGCGGTGGCAGCCCCATCGGCTCCAGGAACGTCCGGACCGCATCGCCGTGGCGACCGCGGGCCAGCAGCGCAGAGATCCGCTCCGCCTCCTGCCGTTCGGCCTGCCGCTCCTCCTCGGTTCCGGATCCGAAGGGCGGCTCGTGCAGCACGATCTTGTCGATCGGAAGGCCGTACGCCGCCGCGTGCTGGACGAGGGCCGCACCGGAGGAATGGCCGTACGCCGAGGCCGTCCCGCCCGCCTCGGCGATGACCGCTCCGAGGTCCTCGATCTCGCGCTCGACCGCGTACGGTGCGGTGTCGCCGCTGCCTCCGCGGCCCCGCCGGTCGTAGTTCAACACGGTGAAGTGCCCAGAGAGCGCTTCGGCGAGCGGCCGGTAGGTCGCCCGGCCCTGCAGCGCCGCGGAGACCAGGACGAGCGGCGTCCCGGCACCGGTCCGCTCGAAGGCGATCTCCGTTCCGTCCTTGGACGTCGTTCGATGTTCGGCCGTCATCGGTTCTCCTCGCTCTAGAACTAGACGGTACAGTACTGAGTTGAGTACTGGGCCGTCCAGTACTGTTGGGTCCACGTTCGTCAGAGGAGGCAGTCATCGAAGAGCCGGCCCAGGGGGCGGTCCAGAAGGTTTCCGGGGACGGCGGGCCCGCTGAGCAGGGCCGATCCGCCAGGAAGCGCCGGGCGATCATCGAAGCGGCCCGCACGGTGTTCCTGCGCAAGGGGTACGGCGGCGCCAGCATGGACGAAGTGGCCGCGCTCGCCGCAGTGTCCAAGCAGACCATCTACAAGCACTTCGCCGACAAGAAGCGGCTGTTCACCGCGATCATCACCGGTGACATCAGCGACACCGAGATGCTGACCCATGAGATGGTCACGGCGCTGGGCGACAGCGAGAACCTGGAGGAGGACCTCCGGCGGTTCGCGCGCAGGCACATCGTCGAGGTGACCCAACCGCACCTGGTGCGGCTGCGGCGCATCATCATCGCCGAAGCCGAGCGTTTCCCCGAACTGGCCCGGACGTGGTACGCCAACGGGCCCGAGCGCGGGCACGCCGGCTTCGCCGAGCAGTTCCGCGCGCTCGCCCGGCGGGGGCTCCTGCGCATGGACGACCCGATGCTGGCCGCCCAGCACTTCAACTGGCTGATCCTGTCCATCCCGCTGAACAAGGCGATGTTCCACGGCGACGCCACCGAGTTCGCCCCGGAAGAGCTCGAAGGCTACGCCGACGAGGCCGTCCGCGTCTTCCTGGCCGCCTACGGCACCCCGCAGACCCGCTGAAGCCCGACACCCGCCACAGGAAGACGATTTGGCGGAACCGGTTCCGTGCGCGCGAACCCTCCTACTTGCCGTCCTGGCGGCGGACGATCTCGGTGATCCAGACGGGCGCGAACGGTGACGTGCAGCCCGGGGAGGTCGGGTAGTCCTTGAGCACCTCCAGGCGCTCACCGATGTCGATCGCACGGGCGCGGTGCTCGGCGTGGTCGATCCCGATCTGGGCCAGGCAGTGGTTCATCGCCCACTGCAGGCGATCCGGGGCGTCCTTCATCTCCGTCTCGATGACGTCGAGCAGTCCCGTGAGGTCGAGACTCTCGGGCTTCTTCGTCACGCGTTCGGTGGTCAGCGCCCAGCCGGCACTCGCGACCACCGGATCGGGATCGGCGGCCCAGGCCAGGCGCAGTTCCTCGGAGTGCGGGTTCTTCTTCACCACGTAGTTCACGAGCCAGTCGTGCACCTTGGGTGTGCGCGCCTCGCGCAGCATGACGTCCAGCTCGTCACGCTCGAACGCCTTCGGGCGGCAGATCAGGGTCGCCAGCAGTCTCGCCGCCGTGTCACCTGTCTCCCAGAGCCGGCGCGCGAGTTCCTGTTGCGTTTTCAGCCGTTTCGCGACGGCGCGCAGCCTGCTGAGGTTCACACCGTGATCGTCACCGTGCTTCTCGTTCACGGCGCGCGCCTTCGGGTCCTCGAGCGTGGCCAGCTCGGCCATCACCTCGGCCACCGCCGTCTCGGTCGGCGTCGTCTCGGTCACCTCGGCCTCCTGTCCATCACGGGCGAACCTCAGCCTACGACGGCGGTCGGCGCACACCGCGCTGCACGGGCTGCGCGACGCGGGGAGGATCGCCGCCGGGCAGCGGGTCCTGGTCAAAGGAACAGATCGCACCCGTCATCGACCGGACCTACCCGTTCGCCGAGATCCCCGAAACGCTGCGCTACATCGAGCAACGGCACGCCCGGGGCAAGGTCGCCATCACTTTCTGATCGTCCGCCGGTTCCGCGCCGCCCGGCGTTCGCGCCGCTTCGGGGTCAGACGGTGAGCAGCGTGCCCGCCGCGGCGCGCGACCGACGAACAGGGCGCGGTTCAGTTCAAGGGCGGGTCGCCTGCACGAAGGTGATCCGGCCGAACCTGTGGTCGGCGTGCGCGACCTCCCGGGCGTCGCCGAACCCGGTCTCGGTGAGCAGCGCGACGATGCCGTCGCCATGGTCGCGGGCCGCAACCGGGCTGTGCGCCACCCGGGAACGCAGGGGGCGGGGCAAGTGCCGCAGGGCGTGGGCCGGGCCGTGGCCGCGCGCGGTGTGGTCGGCGTCCCCGGCGTCGGACGAGGGGCCGCCGAAGTCGACGACGGTGACCCGCCCGCCCGGCCGGAGGGCACGCAGCGCGTCGCGCGCGAACGCGCTCCGGCCGTCGTCGTCGATGTGGTGCAGGGCCAGCGACGAGATCACGTGGTCGAGCGTGGCGTCCTGGGCGGGGATCCGGTCGGCGTATCCCTGGACGAGGGTGAGAGCGACGCCGCGGCGGCGCGCCTTGCGCGCCGCCCTGCGCAGGGCGGCCCCGTCGGGGTCGAGGCCGGTCACCCGCGCGCCCGGCTGGGCGGCGAGCACGGTGAACGAGAGGTTGCCCGTGCCGCAGCCGATGTCGGCCACCGCGTGCCCGGGCTCGATCACGGCGAGCTCGACAGCCCGCTCGTGCAGTGCGCGGACGCCGGCCACCCGGGTGAAGGCGTCGTAGAACGGGAGGAGCCAGGTCTTGCCCGCACCCGGCAGGAACGGGCGGTCCCGCTCCTGCGGGGTTCGCTGGTCGAAGATGCGTACGTGGGTTGAAGTCGCCATGGGTGCCCCTTGCGCAGTTCGATGGCCGGTCTGCGCGCGGTGGCCGCGGCAGACCGGGTGCCGTCATCTCTCAGTCTTGGACATTCCGCGGTTACGGAGCAGGACATAAGTTGGAAACCATGGGACATTCTTCGGGCGGTGCCTCGGTGGGCGCCCGGTCGCGGCTGCGCACGGTGCGGCTCGACGGGACGCCCGTCTACCGCCACCAGCAGCGCCCCGGCGTGCCCGCCGTCTCGGTGACCCGTTTCGACGCCCGAGCCGCCCACGCCGGCCTCCCGGCCGGCCACCGGCACGCCCACGACTTCCTCGTCCTGGTGTACATCGAAGAAGGTGCGGGCTCGGTCACCATCGACGGCACCGAAAGGCCGCTGCGCGCCGGCGAGGTCCACGCCGTGTCACCCGGGCAGGTCATCGGCGTCACGACCGTCACCGAACTCGCCCGCGGCCGCGCGTGGTCGGTCGCGTTCACACCGGACGCCGTCCCCGCCTTGGCCTCGGTCTCCCCACTGGCCTGGACGCACCATCCCCTTCTCGCCCTGTTCGCCCCCGGTGCGGGGCGCGGCCGGGTCGACGGCCCCGACCAGGCGAACTGGTCGGCGTGGCTGACCGACCTTGCCGAGGAACTCGCCGACCCGGGCCGTCTCGGGGCCCGCGAGGCCATCGCCGCCGCGCTCACCCGTCTCCTGGTCGCGGCCGCGCGACTGGCGCCCCGCGCTCCGGGTACGCCGGACCCACTCGTCGAGCAGGTCTTCGCCGAGATCGAGGCGACATTCCGCGAACCGGTCTCCGCCGCGGATGTCGCCCGCACGCTGGGCTACACGCCCGGACACCTCACGACCGTGCTCCGCCGGCGCACCGGCCGCCCACTGCTCGAATGGATCACCGAACGGCGCATGATCGAAGTCCGGCGGATGCTGCGCGAGACCGACCTGCCGCTCGACGCCGTGGCCGCCCGGACCGGCCTGCGCGATGCCACCTATCTCGTCCGCCGCTTCCGCAACCGCTACGGCATCACCCCGCAGCGATGGCGCCGCGCCGAACGCGAACGAGCATGAGGGAAGGGCCGTGGCGTCGACGCGGCCCGTGGACAGCGCGTCTGCGGCCTACCTGCTGCGGACAAGTGCGACCCGCCGCCCTCTTCGATCGAGGGCTGCGGGCCGAACGCCGGTCGCGGATGTTGTCAGTCTCTTCGCGGAGGCGTGGTGTGCCGCTCCTTCCCTGACGAGGCGCCCACCTTCTGCCGTCCGAGGTGGAAGGGGCCCCGCCTGGTCCGCTGCGACGGGACGGCGGTCGCCTCCGGGCGGTCATCGGCCCCGACGCGGTCATCCGCGCCGACACGATCATCCGCGCGGACACGATCACCGGCGCCGACACGGTCATCCGCACCGACACGGTCATCGACGGGGCGGCGCTCCCTCTCCGCCCGCCGTACCTCGCGGACGCCGACCACCAGGAATCGTCCCAGCGCCAGCCCTGCCAGCAGGACCATGACGCTGCCGAGGCCCTCGAAGAACGACAGCCGTTCGGCGACCTGCCGTCCCTCGCCGCCGAGCGGCGATCCCACGCCCATGTTCCAGAGCGCGGCGATCGTGGTGCCGACGACGAACCAGAGGCCGCCGAGGACGGCCAGCCAGCCGCCGAACTGGGCGATGGGCCGGTTCGCCGCGAACATCAGGATCAGTCCGCCGATGCCGACGGCGATCGCCGGAAGGATGGACAGCACCAGGCGGTCGGCGCTGTAGACCCACGCATCACTCGAACCGAAGCCGAAGTCGAAGTAGGGGCCGATGAACGGAATGAGCCCGCCCCAGAGTGCGAGGAGCACCAGCAGCAGCCCGCTGAGCATGCCGCGGCTGCGGGGCGCTCGCAGTTTCCCAGCCATGAGAATCCCCCTCTGACCAGGTGATAGTCCAATATTTCAGGTTCAGGCATGCCGTACCCGATATGTCCCAGTCCAACCGGTTTGGGCATCAGGCAAGGTGTCGGCGCGGTTCGGTCTTCCTGCCACGGCTGTGTGATCCTTAAGTCCGGAAATGTGCCGTCCGGCTCGGGCCTGGGCGGCGGTCTGGACGGTGCGGGGATGAGCGGAGAACGCGAGGTCGACCGGGCCGCGAAGAGATACGGCCTCAAGGCCGTCGGGCGTTTCGCCGTCACCCAGGTCCTGATCGGCATCGGGCTGCTGATGGTCTGGACCTTCCTCTTCGGCGTCCTGGCGGAGGAGGTCGCGGCCACCGGCCGCGCCGCGAGAGGCGAGGGGGTTGCAGGCACGTTCACCGCGCACTCAAGGGTGTGCGGACGAGGCGGATGTTCCTGGTACGGCACGTTCACGACCGACAGCCTCTTTCAGTTCGCCGTCGGGCGAGTTGAGCTGAGGGGCGACGGCGGTCGTTCTTTTCACGCCGGGGAGGCGATTCCCGCCCTCGACGTCGGTTCGGGGAACTTCGTCCACGTGCAGGGCGGATCGCCGGAGTGGGGGCAGCCGGTCAGCATCGGGATCCTCACCGCCATGACCGGAGGCCTCGGGGTGGGGTTGAACGCCATGGTGCTGTGGGGCGTTTACTGGACGCGAGCTTCTCCCGCGTCGCGGAGACGGCAGGCGGGGGAACGCGGCCGCTTCGCGCTGCGCGACCTGGCCGACCCAGACCGGTGGGGCTGGTCCGCGCGGCCCGGTTCCTCCACGATCAGGGTGAAGATGGCCAGGTCCAAGAGGCGGACCCTGGCCGGGGCGGTCGGCCTGCTCACACTGGCGGCGTCACTGCCGCTGTTCGGTCTGATCTGGGTCGAGTTCAACAAGGAGACCACCCAGGCCGAGCTGGCCGCGGGCTCGTGGTCGCTGCTCTTCGCGCTCGTCCTGGGGGGCGTCGCGATCCAGACGCTCAGGCTGGTTCTGGCACGGCCCCGGATGTGGGTGACCGACGATGAGATCGTCATCTGGGACGCGCTGCTGCTGTGGAAGGTGCTGCGGATCCCGCGCACCGCGATCACGGCGGTCCGCTACGGCGACGAGCCGCGGCCGTACCAGGTCGAGGAGGACGTGGCCCAGCTGACACCGTTCCACGAGGAGCTCAACCTCGTCCTTCGGATGCGGGACGACATTTCCCTCCCCGCGCGTCGGCTGAGGTGGGGCAACTGGTTCTGGGTCATGTTGACGCTGAAGGATCTGGATCCGCGGACGGGCATGCCTCAGCGGGGGCATCGGGTCCGCCGGCTGTGCCTTCGGGTGAAGGAGCCCCGCAGGGTGGCCACCGAACTCGACCACTGGCTGGCGGAGGGCGAGACACTCCCGCCGCCGGCGTTGGAGCCGGTCGATCACGCTCATTACGGCACGGTCCGCACACACCGTGGCGTCGGCGGTACCCGCGTCAAGATCAAGGGACGGCTTCCCCGGCCGGTGCTGGCCGAGTTCGGGAATCAGGGCTCCGGGACGCTGCAGGCCTGGCTTCGACGTACCGAGTTCGGCCAGGGAACCCCGGTCGCGGTGTGCGGCCCTGGAGCCCCACCCGCAATGATCGTCCTGGACGACCGGCTGGTATCGGACAAGGCGCTCACGAAGAGGTTCCTGTACGTCGAGTCCCAGGGCCGGTGGACCGTCACGGTCAGCGGACCGGAACGCGCACGCCGGTTCACCGCTTCGGCCACGGGCAGCGGCCCCGAAGTGCTCGACTACCGGGGACCGGCTGGAATCGCCGTCGTGACCTGCCCAGGTGGGCAGCCCCATCAGATCCACTTGCACGGGCCGGACCTGGCCGCGCTCCACGGCTGCGACCCGCTCGCGTCCACCGCCGTGCTCAGCCCGCTACCGGGGAACGAGTCCCCGCCGGGCCGGAGCACATTCGCCGTCCCGGCGCGGGCGGTGATCCAGGTGAGAACCGCGGGGGCGGACTGGCGGATCGACGTGACGCCCCTGGAACAGGCCGACGTGGACGCCCTCGCCCAAGCCGCGGAGCAGGACGCCATCACCGTCCCGCCCACCGGCCACGTCCGCCCGTTCGAGCACTCCATCGCGGGCGACCGAACCGCAGTGGTGCGCTACCTGGGCCCGCCGGGACCTGTGCTGTTCCGCAGCGGAGACGCCTTCGGCCTCCTGCACCTCGACGCCGCCCTGACCCCTTCCCGGACGCTCGCACTCCCGGACGGCGACACCGAGATCCAACTCCGCTCCCGCACACTTCTCCAGATCACCGGAGGCCACGGCGCCTGGTCCCTGGAAGAGACCCACGTCCTCGTAAAGCCTGACTTCTGACGGCCGCTCAGGACGCCGCGAGCGAACATCCGCTCCTGCCGGTAGGCCGCGTCCGGCCGTGGAGCCGCGGCGTTCAGATGGTGAAGGCCAGGTTGTCCACGATGCGGCGGCCCAGCTGCCGGTCGCCGTCCATCTCGACGGCGGCGTGCGTGGTGAGACGACCGCCGCACAGCCGCAGGAACAACGTCGAGGGCAGGTGAAGTGCCGTGGTCGGCGGTTCGGCGCCGGCGGCGGCCAGCCGCGCACGCCCGTCGACCTTGACGGTCATGCTCCGCCGGACGGGTCCGGTGAGGTCGATGAGAACGGTGCTGCCGTCGGGGGCCGCGGCGCGTTTGCCGATGACGTAGCCCATCGAGCGGGCCGCTTCGTCGAGGGCGGCTTCGGCAGCCGGGCCGTCCTCGTTGCCGGGCGTGCCGACGGCGTCGCGGATGTCCTGTTCGTGCATCCAGCAGTCGTAGATCCTGATCTGCATGAACCGGCCGTAGGTCGCCTGGCCGGCGGGGGTCCAGCTCGGCGCGGCGAAGTCCGCCTCGGACATCGCGGCCAGCATCTCGGCCCGGCGGGACGTGATGCCTCGGAACCGCGCCAGCATCGCGGCGGGCTCCTCGCCGCGCATGGCCTCGACCCACTGCTCGTTGACGGCCGCGATGTCGTTGCGTACGTGGGGCAGCGCCTTGACATCGGCGTCGGTGGCGGGCGCCTGCTCACCGGCGAGCATCGACTCGGTCCCGATCAGGTGGGCCACGACGTCGGTCACCCGCCAGCCCGGCAGGCAGGTCGGCCGGATCCAGTCCTGCGGGGAAAGGCCGGTGAGCAGCCGGTCCAAGACCTCCCACTCGCCGACGAGCACGTCGGTCACCTGCTGCTTGCCGGGTTCCTGGGTCATGCCGCACCGCCCGTCCGGGAATCGTCGGGGAACTCGATCGTCTTGCCGCGGTCGATGCTGATCCAGTCACGGCCCGCGAGGTAGGGCTGGAGCGACCGGTGGATCCGCTGCCGCTCCGCGACGCCCTTGGGCCGCTGGATCTCGTACAGGTCGGGGAACTCCAGCATCCCGGTGACGATCTCCCAGAGCCGCACGGCGCGGTCGCCGGCGGGCGGGTCGATCAGTACCGGGCCGAACAGGCACTGGCCGTCGGGGAACACCAGGGTGGGCACGCCGTAGCCGCCGGCGTCCACGACCCGTTGATGATCGGCCAGGACGTCCTCGTGGGTTCCCTCGTCGGCCAGGGCCTCGTCCAATGTCGAGGCGCCGAAGCCCGATTCGTCCAGCAGCCGCCGCGCGACGTCGGGCATGTGCGGCTTGCCGCCCCGTACGTGCAGCTCCGCGCCGATCAGGGAATACCACGCGTCGAGCGCCGCCATGTCGCGGCGTCGCAGCAGCGCGCCGATCCGCATCAGCGACCAGCCGTAGGACCACGGCCGCTCCCAGGGGTGCTTCTTGCCCTCCGCCCGGTTGACCTCTTCCAGGCTGAAGAACCGCCAGCCCACCGTGATTCCGAGCTGGGCGCGGACGTCGCGCAGCCAGACCGAGGTCGCGTAGGCGAACGGGCACATCGGGTCGAAATGGAAATCGACCTCTGCGGTCACAGGTCCTCCCGGAGGTTGGCGGCGATCACCTGGTGCAGCGCCCGGGGAATCTCCGACGCTTCCGACCGGCCCGTCTTGGCCAGAAGGATCATGCCCTGGAACTGGGCCAGGAGGATCTTGGCCAGAAGGCCGGGGTCGACGCCGCCGCGCAGCGCTCCCCGGTCGGCCGCCGCGCGGCACACCACCGCGAGCCGCCGCTCCCACTCGGCGAACACCCCGGCGAGATGCTCACGCAGCCCGTCGTCGGTCGTCGCCAGCTCGGCGGCCAGGTTCCCGAACGGGCAGCCGACGACACGCCCGAACCGGTCCTCGAACCCCGCCTGGATCTCCCCCACCGCGTCGGCCATCGCGTGCAGCCGCGCAGCCACCTCGCCGTGGGCGGACGCCGCCGTCGCGGGGGACGCCGTCGCCCGGGCGGGCACGTCACCGGGGGCCCGCTCAAGCCGGGCCCACAGGGCGGCGGCATGGTGGTCGATGACGGCCTTGGCCAGGTCGGACTTGGCGGGAAAGAAGTGGTAGAAGCTGCCTTTTCGCACGTCAGCGGCCGCGCACAGCTCCTCCACCCCCACGGACTGGTAGCTGCGGGTCAGGAACAACCGTGCGGCGGCCCTCACCAACCGCTCCCGCGCGTCGCTCGTCCGTGGCACCCACCCAAGATGGCCGATAGTTGACCGGTCCGTCAAGAACCTGCCGTGGCTGTTCGACGCGGCGTATCCTGCGTCCGTGGAACTGCGCTTCGGGACGCGCCGGTCCGACTCGCCGTGGGTCGACGCCGTCTGGACCTGCACGAGCGAGCAGGTCACGGAGATGACGTCCGTGGCAGGGGTGCGCTGGGGTCTGGTGTTCTGTGAGCAGGAGGGCCGGGCGCACGCGACCATCACCGGCCCCGAGACCCGGACCGGCATGGCGCCGGTGCCGGAGGGCGCGAACTTCACGGGTATCGAATTCGCGGTGGGCACCTCGTTGCGGGCCGTGCCCACCCCCGCGCTGGTCGACGCGGGCGTCGAACTCCCCGACACCACGCGCCGGACGTTCCGGCTGGACGGCGCACGCTGGGAGACGCCCGGCCCCGACGACGCCGAGGCCCTGGTCGAGCGTCTCGTCCGGGCCGGGATCGTGGTCGGTGACCCGCTCGTCGCCCAGGTGCTGCGGGGTCACCGCCCGGACGTCTCGCCGCGCACGGTCGAACGCCGCTTCCGCGCCGCGACAGGGCTGACACGGGGCGCCATCCGGCAGATCGAGCGGGCCCGCACGGCGGCGGGGTCGCTGGCGGCCGGCGATCCGGCCGCCCTCGTCGTCGCCAAGCTCGACTACTTCGACGAGCCGCACCTGGCCCGGGCGCTGCGCTCCTACGTCGGACGGACCGTCGGGCAGCTGCGCGAGGGCGCCGGCGGCGCGATCGGCCTCGACCTGGATCAGCGCTTGAGGTCGTAGACCAGCTTCAGGATCCCGTTCGGGTAGCTCTCCGACTCCCGGAGCGTCAGCATCTGCTTGTCGCGGTCGGCCCGCCCGAACATGCTCTTCCCGGCACCGAGCAGGACGGGGAAGACGAGCAGGTTGTACTGGTCGATCAGGCCCTCGTCCGACAGCCGCCGCGCCAGTTCCGCGCTCCCGTGGATGAAGATCGCGCCGCCCTCGCTCTCCTTCAGCGCGGCGACGTCCTCGGTCGAGCGCAGGATCGTCGTCGGCCCCCACCCCTCGACAAGGGCGTCGTCGCGCAGCGTGGTCGACACCACGTACTTGGGCAGTTCCTTGTAGTCGGCGTGGTCCTCCGATGCGGGCCAGACCGGCGCGAACGCCTCGTAGCTGCGGCGGCCGAACATCAGCGCCGTCGTGTCGGCGAGCTCCTCGCCCTTCAGCGACCAGGCTTCCGGGACGAACTCGAGATCCTTGAACACCCAGCCGCCGCTGCGGTGCTCCTCATCAGGTCCTCCGCCGGGGGAGTCCACCACGCCGTCGAGCGACATGAAACCGGTGTAGACAAGGTCACGCATAACGCTTTCTCCTCATGGTCGGGCGAGCTGCAGGGTTCACACTAGATCGCAGGCACGGGGCCGTCTTGGACGGAAACGACAGCGGGTCCAGAACGCCTACCAGGACAGCGCCACAGCCCTCCTGCGCGTGGAGGCCGAATGGTGATCATGTCCGGATCGGCCGCGGAGCCGTTCCGGGCGGTCGCCGGAATCGTCTGTCTCCGCATGGTGCTGCGGGCCGGTGTCAGCGGTTCAGCGGCCACACATAGACGGGCGGGCCGGATTCGACGTCACGCCCGGCGGCGGCCAGCCTGTGGTCGTCGAGGAACGCGACGACGGCCATCGATTCCTGCAGGCCGCGCAGATGACGGACATGCCGGCCGGTGCCGGCGTTCCACAGGTGGACGTCGCCGTTGGAGTGCGCGCAGGCAAGCAGGCCGCCGTCCGGCGAGAAGGCCAGATCGCGTAGTTCGTCGTCGTATCCGTCCGCGGGACCGTGGTGCGGTGGTGGCCCGAGGACGGGTCCAGCAGTGAAGCCGTCCGGGGCGCGACGCCACAGGCGGATCCGCCGGGACCGGCATTCTCCCGTGGCCAGGATCTGGCTGTCGGCGGACCAGGCCAGGCGGTGCTCGGTCCCCGATTCGGTGGCGATCAGTTCCTGGCGGGGCGTCCCGTCCGCCGCGTCCACCAGCACGACGCCTCCCAACGCGCGATCGGCGGCCACCGCCAGCAACGCCCCGTCACCGGAGAACCGCAGGCAGGACGCGGCACCCTCCAACCGCCACAGCTCACCTCCGGCGGCCAGGTCGAACGCCCTGACGGAGCCGTCGATGCCGGCGGCCACGGTGGCACCGGACGGCGACAGCGCGATCGTCCAGGCGTTCTCCACAGCCGTGTCGTGACCGGTGCCCTCGGGCAGGCCGATGCGCCGCACCCGCTTGTGGTCGTTCAACAGCACGGTCCGGCCGTCCGATGAGATCACGACCTCCCAGTACGAGGAGTCGTGCCGGGTCGCGAGGAGCTCGTGGTCACCGTCCAGGTCCCAGGCGTACAGTTCCCCGCCGGAGCCGCACGCGACCAGGCGTCCCGCCTCCGCCGCGTACGCCAGCCCGCTGACCTGGTAGGCGCCGGTGGACCCGAGCGTGGCGAAGTCGCCGACCGGTACGGGGATGTCCAGGTCGCGTGCCAGCCGCTCGGCTGCGGCGGGCGGGTTGAGCCGTCGCGCGTTGCCCAGGATGGACCGGTCGCTCTGGTCGCCCTGCAGGACATTGACGACCACCTGTTCGCGGACGGTTCCGGATCCGAACAAGCCCTCGTCGTCCAGCAGGGCCAGGGCACGGAAGCACGCCTCGAACCGCAGGTTCACCTCGTCGTCGAACTCCTCGTCGTCGCGTTCGTCCTTGTCAACCAGCTGCCAGGGGTCGCCCCGGCTCTGCAGCAGTTCCAGCACCCCGTCGAAGTGCTCCTCGCCGAGCATGTGGTGCGGCGAGTCCACCGGAGCCCACCGCAGGGACGCCGCCTCCTCGTCCAGCGGGCGGCCGGACTCCTCGGCGTAATGGCGCGCCACCTGCGCCAGTCCTCCCTCGGACATGCAGGTCGGCAGGACGTAGGCGGCGAACGCGTCGGTGAACAGCGCGAAGCAGTAGAACGAGTCGTCCGGGTGTTTCTCCCTGGCCTCGGTGAAGGCGGCTCGGGCCGCGTCGGCCACTCGCGCCACCAGTTCTTCGACGTCCTCGGCATCCGGGGTGCTCTCGGCGGACATGCCGCGATCATGCCACGAAACGCCATTCGCCGCAGACCGAGCGATGGCCGAGGCCATGCCGCGCTTCATGCGCTGATGGGCCACAATGCCGGAGTGACGCGGTTGCTCGATGATGAGGCGCTGGCGAACTCGTCGGTCGTGGCGAACTGCACGATGAATCGCGAACGGTCCCTCAGCGGCTCCAACGGCTACGGTCGGGAACTCGGTATCGACGTCATGGCCGAGTTGAGCACCCGCGCCAGCACGGTAACGCCCGTACGGTGGCTGGACGTGTGCTGCGGGACCGGACGGGCACCAGCCGAAGCGGCCGGCCTTCTCGCCGATCGCGGCCTGACCGCACAGGCCCAGATCACCGGGCTGGACCTCGTGGACGACTTCGTCTCAAGCAGCTTTCCCCCATTCTTGCGCTTGATCAGCGGCTCGGTATCCCAGTGGATCCCTGACGGCCGCTTCGACCTGATCACTTGCGTCCATGGGCTGCACTACGTGGGCGACAAACTCGGCGTCCTGAGCCGCATCGCATCCTGGCTCACCAGCGACGGGCTCTTCATCGCCAACTTCGACGCCCGCTCGGTCCGCCGTGCGGACGGCACCCCCACCGGACGACGCCTCACCGCCCACCTGCGCACCCAAGGGTTCGCCTACGACTCCGCCCGCCGCCGCATCTCCCGCCGCGGATGCACACAGACCCGGTTCCCGTACCGCTATCTCGGAGCCGACGATCAAGCCGGCCCCAACTACACCGGCCAACCCGCCGTCGACTCGTTCTACGAACCACTCCCATGACCCCCGGCTAATAATCCGTGACGACCCGCACGCCATGAGAAACGAAGCCACCAGGCAGCCGTCGCCTCGGCCTGCCGCACACAACTGCTGCTGTAATGCACTCTCCTGCCGCATACCGCGTACTCGGACCTGAGAAGGGTGCGCGCGATACGGCCGGCAACGAGGTGCGGCCGCACCGGTGCCTGCTGCGGGTGGCTGTGTGCGGGCAGACGGATATCCGTTGGGTCAGGACCTGGCGCGCTGGCACAGTACTGGTGTGGACGACTACGTGGCGATCAACAAAGCCAACTGGGACGAACGGGCCCAGGCACATGCCGATTCCCCCGACTACGAATTCGATCGGTTCATCAACGACCCCGGGCACCTCAGTGGCGTCGTCCGGTTCGACCGCACCCGTCTCGGCGATCTGACCGGGCTGCGTGCCGTGCACCTGCAATGCCACATCGGCACCGACACCGTGTCCCTGGCGCGCCTGGGTGCCACCATGAGCGGCCTGGACTTCTCCGCGGCCGCGCTGCATCAGGCGCGGCGACTGGCCGCCGGCACGGGCAGCACCATCGACTTCCGTCATGCACAGCTCTATGACGCCGTCGAAGTCTTCGGCCGCGAGGGCTTCGATCTGGTCTACACCGGGATCGGTGCCTGATCTGGCTGCCGGACGTGGCGCGATGGGCCCGCGTCGTCGCCGACCTGCTGCGACCGGGTGGCCGATTGTTCATCCGCGAGCGGCCACCCCCATGCTGTTCGCACTGGACGAGACCGCCAGCCCGCCCGGCCTGCGTTACCCCTATTTCGAAACTGCCGAGCCGGTGATCTCCGAGGAGCCCGGGACCTACGTGCAGACCGAGACCATGTTCACCCACACTCTCACCCACGAATGGAACCATGGACTCGGCGAGACCATCACCGCGCTGCTCGCAGCCGGAATGCGGGTGACCGGCCTGACCGAGCACGACAGCGTTCCCTGGCATGCCCTGCCCGGACACATGACCATGGACGAGACCGGCGAATGGCGCCTGAGCCGCCACCCCGAACGGCTGGCCGCCAGCTACACCCTGCAAGCGGTCAAGGAATAGACCCTGAAAGACTCCCCGCGTACGCACAACGCCCTCATCTGCCCCGAAGCGTTCGAGCGCGATGAGCGGAAGTCGTTCGAGCGATGTACCCGCGTTCCGCAGTTCGTAGACACACGGCTGTGATCGCCGGCGAGTCGCCGCTGGTCAGCGCTGTGCGGCGCTGGTTTCCAGGGCTGGCAGGC